>DATKVV010000082.1:0-7626 GCA_035529895.1 Sedimentisphaerales bacterium | reverse complement strand
GCCCGTCGAGGTCGCTATCACATCGCCCTTCAGGTCAACATCATCATTGTAGGTCTGAGCGCCGCTGGTAGTTATATTGTTCCACAGTTCCGTATCGCCGACACTGTCGGTGGTCAGACTGGTAAGAGCAGCGCCACTTCCGCCGACGACATCTGCGAACTTTGTAATGCCCCCGGTTGTAACATCAAGAAGGGAAGTGCCGCTTACGGTCGAATCAAATGTAATGTTCTTGTTGTTGGTTGAGGTTAGCCACACATCGCCTGCAAGTGTTACGGCTCCTTTGAACCAGAAGACCGGGTCTGTGGTGCCATCTGCCGCGAAGCTGCCTGACAGGTCGGTTGTCTTGGCGGCGTCGGAGGTCAAAGTGGTCATTGTCGCCGTGCCGCTGGGAACGCTCAGAGTCAGGCTCTTATCAACCGAAACGTCCTCAGCATAGCTGTCGGCCTGAACGGTCACCGTCGCGCCGGCGACGGCGATGTCAAGGGCATCCTGAATCTGAGCGGCATTCGAGGCGACGGTAATCAAGCCGGAATTACCGGTCGGCCTGTTTCCGACGCCGGGATCCAGGTCCGCACCGAGCGTGACCGTGCCCGTATGGTTTATGGCGATAGGCCCGCCGGTGATTATTGCTCCGGTGTTGTTGAAAGTGCCGCCGGTCGACGTAAAGGCGCTGTCATTGAGCGTAACCTGGTCAGTCAGGTTTACGCTGCCGCCCGCCAGTGCCAGCCCGTCCGCTGTTGTTCTGTCGATTGTTCCGTTAGCTTGCAGTGTTCCGGCTCCGGCGTTAATGGTCTGCAGGTCGGCCTTATCCGCGGTAACAGGCCCGGTAAGGGTAATACCATTGCCGGTGATATCCACGCTGGCAGTTATGGCAGAGCCGGTTATCTGAATGGGGCCTCCGGCGTTCATCGCGCCGCCTATGTCGACGGTATCCGTAGTACCCGTGGCGCTTTTTGCATCAATAGTAATTCCGCCGCCAGCGGTCAGCTTGCACAACGCTATCGGAGCTGTCTCAACCCCTGCCACACCGGTTTCAATCGTGATAGAACCGCTGCCCTGTGTCTTGATCTCAAGACCAGCCATCTCAGTGCTTGTCGTCAGGTCGATTCCTGTGGTCTCGCCGGTGGGATTTTGCGTGCTCAGAGTAAGGCTGTTACCGGTCAGGAGCTCCAAAACGCCGCTACCAGAACCAGCGTCAAAGTCAAAAGTGCCGCTTGTGCTAATTCCGCTGTCCGCCTCAAGAACAATATTAGCATTGGTGTTCTCAATCTCCGACTCATATACGGTAAAGTCAGAAGGCGAGGCTGCAAATGAGACGATGCCGGTGCCATCATGCTCCAACAAAAGTGCTGGGTCAGGAGGCACAACTGACTCAGAATCATCTCCATCAGCGGTTCCACCCTGGATAGTGATCTTGTCGGGGTCAAGCAGGAGAGTTCCTGCGCTGCCGGCCGGGGCGCCGAGGTCCGAATGGCCGCGATAGATAAGATTATGGCCTGATACCTCGGCGAAACCGCCGTCGCCGCCTTCGCTTCCGCCGCGGGCGCTTATATTGCCATAGAAAGCTGTAGTATCGTCCGCCCAGACGATGACCTTGCCGCCGTCACCGTTGTCGATAGCGTCGGCTTTAATGCTTGAGTCGGCGCTAACGTAAGTCCGCGAGGCGGTGGGAATATCTCCCGAGCCCTGATAGTCGCCGCCGATGAGGACTTCTCCGCCGCCGGTCGAGCCTGATACGTCTATTTCGGCCGCCTCCAGCAGACCCACCCTGTCGCCGAGCACTTCAACTGTGCCGCCTTTTCCGTCATTGCTTGTCGCCTCGATTCTGCCGCTGTTGGTAACCGTTCCTTCTGTGGCGACAAGTTTCACTTCTCCGGCATCGCCCGTCTGGACCGAAGCCGACAGCGTGCCGACATTTGAAATGGCCTGAGAGTAAATATCGCCTGCGGCGGCGAGGACTATCTTGCCGCCCGGGGCTTCGATTGTGCCCTCATTGAGAACGCCCGGCCCCGGATCCACCGGCGCAGCCGGCTCAGACAACGACGGCGCATCTATCTCAAGCACCACGTTGCTGCCGACCTCGCCGAGAAAAACCCTGTCTCCGGCGGCCAGCACGACATAACCGGCAGCACAATTTATGCTGCCGGAGTTGGCAATCTGCTTACCGATGAGGGAGACTTTTTCGGCGAATATGGTGCCGGCGTTTACGACCGAGCCTTTACCGCCGATAAAATTCAGTCTTCCGTTTACAAAGTCCGAGTTTGAAATGTCCAGCGCCGAAGCGACGAGCTGGTTGACATTGACTAATGCCGTACTGCCGAAATAGACGCCCGCCGGGTTAATGAAGAATACCCGGCCGTTGGCCAGCAGCGTGCCGTCGATGTGGGTGGGATTTGCCGAAAGTATCCTGTTCAGCACCGAAGCCTGGCTGCCGGGCTGTATAAACCGGACAATCTCCGGGCGCGCAATGTCAAAGCCGCTATAGTTGATTATGGATTTGTCCGAAGCGGTTATGGTCGTATTGTAACCGCTCTGCTCGAACGAGACCTGCCCGTTGACAACCTGCGGGTTTTCGGGTCCGGCCAGCGCCACAGAAGGCCAGGTGTTAAATAGAATACAGCCCATCAAAAACCATGCAACCGCGTGTCTAAAACTGTTTTTCCTTGAAAATCTTCTTAAACCCCACATTTTTTTCTCCTCTCTAATCGGAGTGTCCACAATTACAAGTTTTGTCCTTCCCACCATACACCGTCCTGATTTTATAAGTTTTTTTCAGCAAACTCAAAATCTGTATAAGAAGCTGAAGCTAAATCGGCCGTCACCCCGGTCCGTATCATCGGTTGACCGAAGCGGCAGCCCGTAATATATGCCCGCACTGAAGCTGTCCCCGAGTTCGACAAGCAATCCTGTGCCTACCGAGGCGAGTTTACGAATCTCTATGTCGCCCGCCGTCGGACTTTTTATCTTGGCCCGGCCGTAATCAACAAACGCCAGCGGGGCCAACTTTCTGAGCCAGGGTTTCTTCTCCGGCTTGTCCTTTGCCCCTGTTTGCTCCTTCTCTTTCGAGCTGCCGTACTTGACCAGGTCGAATTCATATTGACCGGATGCAATTATGCCGCCGTCGGCAACAATCTCATCTTCCTTATATCCCCTGACCGAGTAGAGTCCTCCAAAGGTTGTCATCTTTGCAGGCACCAATCTCTCATCCGGCACTATCCAGCGGAAGGTGCCGCCGAGCCGGTTGACCTTGTTCGTGTCGAGGTACTGGCTGTGCGCGGCGAAGAGCGTGTAAATGGTGAAATCGGCGTCCTCCAGCCGCAACTCCACCTCCGTATCGGCCCTGTTTGAGCCGCTCACATTCTCCACCCGGTTGAATGAAAGCGAGGTATCGGACATATCATCCGAATGGTGAAGATTTGCGCCTATTCCCCACAGGTCCATATCAACATCGGTTTGTATCCCGAGCGAAGGCGTGACCCTGCTCTTTTCATGGCTGAGAGAACCGGTGACATCCAGAAACCAGTCGTTTATCTGAAGGATATTGTAGCTCAGGATGCCCCCAAAGAAGGAACCGTTTCCAAGGAAATTGAATCCCTTGGTGGTAATATCAAACTGGCTGTAGCCCCCGTAAAGGTTCAGGCGCAGCCACGGCGTGAAAAGAGGGAAATCATAACTGCCATACAGGGCGTATTCGTCTTCTATGCCTTTTTCCCATGGGGCCTGATACATGGCGGAAAACCTGTCGTCCATGCCCGTAAGATTCGTATTGACAACACCGATTTTCGGAGACCACTGCCTTTCCTTTGTGCCGGAGTTATCCACCTGCAGGTACCAGTGCCAGGGGTCTGCCTCGTAAACATCGTAACCCAGATTAAGAGCATTGGGCTCACGTCCTCTGGAAATAACGGCGGAAACATATCTGTCCGGATTAAGATTGAGAAGGCCCACGAATTCGTCCAGCTTCTTCTTCTGGATGACCTGCCCCTGCTTTATGGGCGACCACGATTTAAGAGCCGAGTCTTTCAGGAAACCTTTTTCCTGCTTCTTGCGGTCAAAATCATACCTGTCAATCGTAATATCGGCGACCTCGCCTTCAAGGACCTGAATTGCAAGGATTTCATCCACGAGCTTGGCAGCGCCGGCGACCGACTCGGCCGGAACATAAACGTAAACGCCCGCGTATCCTTTGTCCTGATACAGTGACAGAATATACCTGGTCAAACCCTGTATCGTCCTCAGGGAGACCTCACGGGCTGTTCCGGGATTAAGTATTATGTCACGCACCACCCGAAAATCATACACCTCTTCAACCGTGGTCTCGGCCTTCCGTACGGAGACGGTATAACTGGCGGGCAGCTTTTCGATGATTTCAGCCGTTGATATAAGGCTGTTGCCGCTTATGCGCAGCTCCTTTACCGGGAAACGCTGAGTCGTATCCTCGGGAAAAGCAAACCCGGCCAAAGATGTTTCACTCTCCATCCTCTCCTGTAATCGCTCCAACGCCCTCTCCAAATCTGTCTTTTTGGTCTTCAATTCCTTCCTCACTTCCACGTCCTCCTGCCCAAAACCGGTAGACGCAAAAAAGAAAAGCAGGGTCAGCAACAACGCCGGCCATCGTCCTTGTAAATCCATAAGTCTTCTCCTTAATACTTAAATAAGCGTTTTCCTTAATCCTTAGTGACCACGACCCCCAACTCCGTGACGATGCTGCCAAACCCCGGCGGCGCCCTAAACTTTCAGGCATAAACGTGTCCACAAGGCTCACAATTGGCAAAACCAAACCGCTAAAAACAAGAAGCTGCTACCGCCTCATAAGCTGGCAACTCAATCTTATCTCGCCTTAAATTAATATTGTCTCAAAAAAGACGTGAAATGTAAAGGGAAAAATGAGAAAAGCTGCATTTTTCTTGTGCGAATTTGAAGTAAACAGCTATGCCATTGTTCGCAACCACAGACAGTGCTGCCCAGCCGCAACGCCGGCAATCAATTAGTGGGAATTCTGCGTCCTATAATATCGCTGCACGAGCTACATTTGAATTCGTCATAATCGCTACAAAAGCTATACAAGCTATGGCTGGAACTTACCAAAGTTATTTTATACTTCCTTAAGTTTTTCGATTGCAAGAAGAGAAGTTTTTCGCCTATAATATTAGAAGTTCCATGCCGACAAATAATAAGTTATGAGCTGTATCATTATAGGTTTGGTTCGGCAACTCACAACTGGAGAGTAGAGTAATGGCGAAGGGAGTGGAAACCAAAAGGCCTGACGCAAGCACCGCTGAATACTTGTCAGAGGCTCAGCTAAACAGCTTATTGGGGTACGTAAAGGGTAAGGCCGAGCTGGCAAGGAAAAAGGGAACCACAAGAGCGATTTTTGACGAGCTGATTATTCTGCTGCTGGTTAACACAGGCCTGCGTGCGAGAGAACTGTGCAATCTGAACATTGCAGATGTGCCCACAAGCCACGGCCGGAATGCGATATGGGTCCGCGACTCGCAAGGAAATGTCACCAGGGCCGTGGATGTTGACGCTGAAACGGCCAGGTCCATAGACAGGTTTGTCAGACTTTACAGGAAAGGCGCCAAACCGGAGGAACCTTTGCTGATTAGTGAACGAGGCAACCGGCTCATCTACATTAGCCTCTACAGCAAGGTCAGGAACATCGGACAAAAGGCAGGAATCGAACGGCTGCATCCGTATATGCTGCGCCGTACCTATCTGGTTAGACTCTACGAGCGTGAGCGCGACCTTCGACTGGTCCAGATGCAGGGCGGCCATGCAAGGCCGGCCACAACAGCCATGTATGCCATACCAAATAGCAAGACTCATAAGCGTGCCGCCAAAAGCACAGGCATGGTCAAGCCTCCGGGTGCGGACCCGACGTCCGCCTCCGATAAGCAGCCGGCGTCTGCCGATTATTCAGCGCCAAAACAGCCGGTCATTGAACAATTGGCTTGCGACGGTGCGGGACAGGTTGCGGCCTGCGAAGCTTGCGGCAAGCCGGTTCCACGAAGTGACGCCACCAGAATAGACTCCGGCCAGATTCTTTGTGCCGATTGTCTCAGGGAAATCCGCAAGGGTTATGCATAGCCGGCGGCGCAGACTCCGAGGACTGGGGTTTACCCCAACACGGTCTGACCGGATACCTCAGGCGGTCGGGGCGGTGCTTTGCCCTGGTATTAGCTTAAAGGTGCGACGCTTATAGAAAACCGAGTTTCTCGGACGGTTGAACGGGTGCACTTCATGTTTGTAGGTAGAAAAAAGCCCTCCCAGTGGGCAAAATAGAGAAAAAAACCGAAATACTATTTTGCTATGGAGGGCACAATCATGGATACCAAAATTCTGGAGCAGTTGCAAGAGGCTTTTGCCGAAGAAATCAAGCTGGCCGGAAATGACTTGGGTTTGCTGGAGGGCTTGGTGAGAGAGAAACTGCAAGTGGTTGGAAAAGGGCTCTTGCAGCGGTTGGTCGATCACGGCAGTAATGGTTATGAGGGCAGCTCGATGGCGTGCAGATGTGGCGGTTCAATGAAATTTGTGCAGCACCGCAGCAAAGATATACATACTCTGTTTGGCTGGATAACAGTCAAACGGGCCTATTATCATTGTTCTGACTGCGGTGAAAGTTCGTTTCCATACGATGCTGCCAGTGGATTAGGCTCTGAGCAGGTAAGCCCCGGTCTGGCAAAGGCTTGCTGCCTGTTGGCGGTTGACGACAGCTTTGAGCAGTCGTCACGAAAGATAGAGGCGTTGACCGGACAGAAGGTCTCTGACAATACTATTGAGCGGGTGGTCTATCAGGTCGGTTCAGTGACGCAAGAACAGCAGAATCGGCAGCTACAAAGGTTTTTGGAGGATAAACAAATCCCTGAATCCCAGACTATGCCCGAAAGGTTGTACGTGGCCACAGATGGCACTACAGTGCACGAAACGGACGGTTGGCACGAGTGCAAGGTAGCTGTGGTTTATTTCGAAGATAAGCAACAGCAAAGGAAAAGTTGCTATATAGGCAGATTTGATAACTCAGAGACCTTTGGCTGGCATGTCTGGCTTGAGGCTTGTAAATGTGGTTTTCGTCAGGCAGGGCAAGTGATCTATCTTGGCGATGGTGCACCATGGATTCGCACAGAGTACCACAGACATTTTGGCAAAGCGACGTTCATAATAGATTGGTATCATGCCTCAGAATATCTGTGGGATTGCGGCAAAAAGCTTCTTGGGGAGGGGACAAAGCCAACCGAAGACTGGGTGAAAAAGAGGCTGGATTGGCTGTGGGATGGCCGGACGAAAAAGCTGCTTGATGATCTGAAGGAGCATCTCAAGAAATATCGAGCTGCCAAGAGAGAGGCGATTGATACGTTGATTCGGTATATTTCGACCAATGAAGAAGAAATGCGTTATGACGTTTTCAGAGCGAAAGGTCATGACATAGGTTCCGGTGCAGTCGAAGGTGCGTGTAAGAACGTGGTTGGCAAGCGATTGAAGCAATCAGGGATGATCTGGAGCAGACGCGGCTCGTCGGCCACATTAGCTTTACGGGTTTGTTGGCTGAATAACAGGTGGGACGAACTATGGCGGCAAAAGCCACTGGCTGCGTGAAAAATCCACCTACAAACGTGAAGTGCACCC
>DATKVV010000081.1:0-10491 GCA_035529895.1 Sedimentisphaerales bacterium | reverse complement strand
CGGTCGGGATGACAAGGCGTGCATTCCTGCCTTCGCCGGGATGATAGACGGGCGGTTGATTATATGTGGGGGCCAGATCCCTCCGCTTCGTCCGCCTGCGTCAAGACTACGGCGGACTTCGGTCGGGATGACAAGGGGGCGCTGCGCTCGGTCAGGATGGGCCCCGCCAGAGAGGTGCGGGGGCAAGCGTGGGGTGGCAGGCTCGGTGGGGATGGTGGCGAAAGGTGTTAGTCGAACCAGTCTGCACTGAGGTCGCTGAGGTCGGGATTCTGTGATTTGATGAGGTTGAGCTTCCTGGCACGTCTCCAAGGTTTAATTTGCTTTTCGCGTGCGATGGCAGAGTCGGGGTCCTGGATTGATTCGAAATAGAGTAAGCGCGTAATGTTATACTTTGCGGTGAAGCCAGGAATGAGTTTGTTCTTGTGTTGAGAAACCCTATTCTTGATGTTGGAAGTGATGCCGACGTATAGCGTGCCGGATTTGTTCGCCATTATATAGATGTAGAAGGTCTTCATAATAGGATTGTAACATGAAACATTTGCGGTGGCCAGATCCCTCCGCTTCGTCCGCCTGCGGCGGACTCCGGTCGGGATGACGGGGGGAGCGGGAAGTTAAAAGTTAATCCGCCTGAGGCGGATTAAAGTGTAAAATGCAAAACTAAAGCTCAAAGTTCAAAAGTGTGTAATCCGCCGGGGGCGGGGGCTGAGAGCAGAAAGTAGAACAGTGGAGCAGGAGAGCAGGGGGGGTGCTAAGAGCAGAAAGTAGAACAGTGGAGCAGGAGAGCAGGGCGGCCCTGCGGCTTGGTTCGGGTTTGCTCACCACAGGTCGCTGAAGGCGGGCTTTGCGGCGGATGGGGACAGGGTGTTTTGGTCGCAATGACGGTGTTTTTGTCAGATGGTGTGAAGATTTCGGGGGGATTTTTCTACAGGCGCCAGGGCGCACGCATTGCGCGCGCGGTCATACGGGCGGCTTCAGGGTCGTTTGCGAGCCGCTCGGTTTGGGGGTCCCAGTTGAGCGTTCGGGCCAGGAGCATTGCGATATTGCCGAGGTGACAGACAGAGGCGCTGCGGTGCCCGACTTCGGCGGGGGCGATGGGGTCTTTGCGAAGCCTGACACAATCAAGAAAGTTTCTGTGGTGGGGCGGCATTATGCAGCGGTTTATGGCGGTGGCTTCGATGAGCGATTCAGGATGGGCCTCAATGACGCCACGGTTGACGAAAACCCATCCGTCGGCGCCTTCGAAGCGTATGCCGCCGGGGTGTTCGGTGGAGGCGTTTACTTTTGTGCCGTCGGCGTAAGCGAAGTCGATGTCGTATTCGAGTGCGGTATTGTAGATGCCTTCATTTGGGAATTGGCCGCGGCCGGCAATGCGGACGGGGCCGGAGTCGTCGGCTCGGAGGGCGAACTGGACGATGTCGAGATGATGTGCTCCCCAGTCGATGAATTTTCCGCCGGAGTAGTCGAAGATGTGACGAAAGGCGCCGTGACAGCGTGCCTTTGTGTAGGGTTTCCAGGGGGCGGGGCCGAGCCACATATTATAGTCGAAGCCGTCGGGGACGGGCATGATGGGCTGGGGGCCGATGCTTCTTGAGCCTGGAAGGCCCACGTTTATTATGTTGATTTTGCCGAGGCGGCCGGTGCGGACCAATTCGCAGGCATACTGAAACCTGCTGTCGGAGCGCTGCTGGGAGCCGGTTTGAAATACGGCGCCGTAGCATTTTACGGCGTCGCAAAGGGAGCGTCCCTCGGCTATGGTGAGCGAGAGCGGCTTTTCGCAGAACACGTCCTTTCCGGCCTTAACGGCTGCGACGGCGATGGGTACATGCCAGTGGTCGGGGGTGGATATTACGACGGCGTCTATGTCGGTGCGGGCGAGCAGGTCGCGGAAGTCGGGACAGGCTGATTTTGGGGGGAGGCCGGCGGCTATTCGTGCCTTTTCGCGGTGGGGGGCGTCAACGTCGCAAACGGCGAGCACCTGCACATCTGGTTCGGCCATAAATGTTCTCATGTTCAACCGGCCCCGTCCGCCGGTGCCGATGCAGCCGATTGTGATGCGATTGGCGGGTGCGACAGTGCCGGATTTGCCGAGAACGGACGCAGGTACAAAATATGGAAATGCTGCCGTGGCTGTGGCGATGTGCGCTGCTTTTTTGAGGAAGCGGCGGCGATTGATGGGTTTGTGTTGTGACATTGGCGAACTTTCCTGAAATCTTAGTTTCCGGCCAACTTATTTCGTGGCGTTCCTGCAAACGAGCGATTTTTCTTATTGTAATGATAGCGTAACCGACGGGCAATTCCAAGCAAAACGGGAGGTTAGTTGGGTGTTTTTGCGCAACATCAGGACATGCGGGCAGAGCCGCGGGCAGGTGGGCGATAAGGGCCAAATGCGGGCGAGCGGCGCGGCACAAGCAGGCTTTCGAATAAAAGGGCGCGTACCAAAGCAGCCGCGTTTGGCGCTTATTGAATCGGGCGGCTTTATTGGTCGGCCTGGCCGCCGACGAGGGGGCGAATGTTGTCTATTCGAAAGTACACGAGGTATTCCTTCAAGGTCTCGGCGGCACAGATTTTGGGCGTCCTTCTTCTGAAGGATTCGATGAGCGAGCGGTCCGTTTCCTCGCGGAGTCTGGTAAGATAGAGTCTCTTGCCGAGGTAGCCCGGGCCTTTCTCGACGAAAAGGTAGGCGGCGTGCGGGTTTGATTCGAGATTCTGGTGAGTCAGGTGTTCGGCCATGATAAATGCGACGGTGTTTTCATCGGTGACGTGGGGTCTGGCATAAACGGCGAGGTCGACTTTTCCGTCGGAATCGGCCGTGGCTAAAACGCCCAGACCTTGAGTGTTCTCGAAATAATCGTGCAGGTTCATTGTTAATCACTCCTTAAATTATCGTGTTTTCCGATTATGCTCTCAATCGCCGACTTTGGGTCGACGTACCTGAATTTGTAGCCTGCGAGCAGGAGTTTGGCGGGCATTACCCTTTGGCTGGAAAGGAGCAGTTCGTCCGCCATTTGGCCCATCAGCAGTTTCAACATGGAAGCGGGCAAAGGAAAGACGGCGGGGCGATGGAGGGTCTTTGCCAGGAGGTTATAGAAATCCTTAGCCGGGACAGGGGTGGGGGCGGTCAAGTTGAAGAGGCCCTGCGAAGCGGCAGTTTCGAGTAGAAAGCGAACGGCGGCGGTGACATCATCGATATGGATCCATGAAAGGTACTGGCTGCCGTGGCCGGGATGGCCACCGAGGAAGAAGCGAAAGGCGGGCAAGAGCTTTGGTATCATGCCGCCTTCGGCGCCGAGGACGGGACCGAGTCGGATGATTAGCAGTCTGACAGGCAAGTCTTCAAGCGGGCGGATTGCCTGCTCCCACTGTTTGCAGACATCGGCGAGGAAGCCGGTCCCGCCGGAGGAGCTCTCGTCGAGTATCTGGTCGCCGCGGCTGCCGTAATAGCCGGTTGCTGAGGCCTGAATGACTATGCCGGGTTTGTGCTCGACGTGTTTTACTGCTTTTACGATGGCTTCGGCTGCATTGAGTCTGCTGTGAAGGATTCTGTTTTTCGTTGCGTGGTTCCAGCGACCAGAGGCGATGTTTTCTCCGGCGAGGTTTATTACAGCGAGGGCGCCGTCAACCGTCTTTTCCCAGGCATCGAGGGTTTTTGCGTCCCATTGCACGATTGTTGTTAGAGGGCCGATGGATTGTTGAGCTTTGGTTGGGTCGCGCGAGAGCGCAACTACTTCGTACTGTTTGTGAAGCTCTCTGCACAGTGCACTTCCTATGAAGCCTGTTGCTCCGGTGATTACCACTCGCATAGTCGCGCCTTTATTGGGCACTTTCGAGACATTCGATTTTTTTCACATATTGATCGGCGTTGAATTTTCTTTCGAGTCCGGCCGCGTTCATGTAGCGGATTTTTCCGAGAACGGGCCTTTCGGCCCAGGCGCGGTCGTGCTTTCCGAAGCACCAGGCGACGCCCGTAAAGCCGTTTGGGTCTCTCCCATCCAGCTCATACTTGTTATTAAGATACAGCGCGATTTTGAATCCGACCTGTGGGTTTCTGCTCCATTCGAGAATTTTTTTGCCCCAGTACATTCTCATGTAGCTGTGCATCCTGCCTGTGAGGACCATTTCTTTCTGGGCGGCGTTCCAGTAGGGGTCATGCGTTTTGGCTTGTTCGAATTGGTCGAGCGAATAGAGGTACTGCCTTTTGTCGCGGCGGTGGAAATTGAGGGTTGCCTTTGCCCAGGGCGGCAGGCCTTCGAAGCTATCGTATTTATCGTTGTAGAAGACGAAATTATGACTTAGCTCTCTTCGCACGATAAGCTCTTCGAGGTACGCGTCTTTGCCGGGGCTGTCGGTTTTCATAACTTCGAGGGCGATGTAGAGCGGCGAGATTTGGCCGAAGTGAAGATAAGGGCTCATACCGGAAAGGTAATCGAGGGTCGGGTCGTTTCGAAGCTCTGCATAGCTGTCGAGCTTATTTTTCAAAAAGTCCCGCAGACGTCGTTTGGCTTCGCTGGCGCCTCCGTGGAAGGCATTTACCTTTCCAACGCTGCGGTCGATATTGAGGGCTGCGACGGCCTTGTCAATGTCGCCTATATCAAAGCTGTCGAATTTCAAGGCAAGCGAGTCGAGTTTGGGCTTTCTGTGTTTGAGCGGGATTAGATACCGGTCAAGTTTTTTTGTTATCCTGGGTCTGAAGGTTCCTGCGGAAAACTCCTCTTTGACCGACGCTTCTTCGACGGGGACAATAAGATTGGTCTGAATCTCATATAAGGGACAGTCAATTTGCGCTGCGGCCTTTTTTCGCCATTGTCTTTGAATGCGCAAGTGGCCGGCATCGACGATAACCAGGGCCGCCTGTCGGGATAACTCCACAGCGCTCAAATCGGGCGTCCCGCGCCGAATTACCATTTGTATTCCTTTGGCTTCGAGGGCGGTGCGGACCTCGCGGAGTCCCTGGAGCATGAAGTAATAATGCCGGAGGTTTGCTTCGGGGTAATCGTCGGTCAAGCCGAATACGACGACAGGAGGCTTGTTGAGCTTGTTGGCGGTTTGAATGGCGTACTCGAGGGCGTGGTTATATTCGGAGCGCTGGGCGGCCTGCATCCAATAGAGAACGTACTTTCTGTCGCGAAGCGGCTTGTGGTTCAAGGTTTTTAGTCGTTCCGGCTGAATCATTCGAGTCAGGTCAAATGAATAACTGTGCTCTGAAAATACCCCAAAAGTAATTTGATTATATACCATCCGTGGCGCATATCGAGAAAAAAAGCAGGCCAAGAATATACGGCAGGAGCTATATTATTGATTAATGCAGACAATTTTGTTAGACTATGCGTAGTCAAGAGCCGTTTTTCGAGGAGGCTGCGGGTGAACGAGGCCGATAGGAACGAACAAATTGACGATGACATCTTGCAGTGCAAGGCGGATATTCTTCGCGCTGCGGACATAGTACCGCCGTACAGGCAAGAGACGCAGCGAGAGGCTAAGTCGCAAGAGGGGAGCGAGGACGCAGGCGCCGTGAGTGCTTCGACTGAAAAATCACGCGAAGCGGCAAGAGCACCCGGAAAAGATGCTGCGGAAGCTCCGGCTGAGTCTGCGGGCGAGCAGCGGGAAAGAAGCGATATACCGAGATTCGATCTGGCTGAAGAGATTATGGCCGAGCATCGCAAAATCACCGCGGTCAGAAGGAGGGGGCCAAGCGAACGAAAGGGTACTACCGCTACGGAGTCGGAAGCTGAGCCGGGCGGTCAGGCTGTCGAGCGATTTATGCCGGCACAATCGGAGGGCGATAAAATTCTCGCGGAGATTGTGGCGAGGGACATAGAAAGGTTTTACCAAGGCACAAGTTAGCGGAGGGGGGACAGCCGACAAAAAGAAGGCACATCCGGACAATGGGGATGACTGCTTTGGCGCCCCGCATATTGTATTTTTGCCGGTCATATCATTGGCATTCGAAAAGCACATTTATTGTTTACTACTTTGGGTATAGGTTAGAGTCCCATAGCCAATAAGGGGACTTGTGCCGGCGGCAAAAACAGCATTTGCACTGATTTACAGTGTCTGGCCCTTTGGTTAAATGGTCAGCGATAGTCACTGCATCGAGGAATGATAACGCGTGCAGCGCGACTTAGTGGATTTGGCTCGTGAAAGGGGGCAGAAAGGAGGGCTATGTAAGAACTGTCCGTGAGCTGTAGCGTGTTTTATGAAGCGAAAACAGGTTTGCAAAATTCAAACAGGAGAAAAGCAATGTCAGGAAAGAAAGTCGGATTGATTTGTGTTGTGTCGGTTGTTTTGCTTGCGGCTGCGGTTGCGCTGGCTGCGGCAGTGAAGGTAGAATTGCTGCCCTGCCCGGCAGAAAATCCTATTGAGCCAAACGCATCCGGGCACGCGATTCTGAACTATGCCCAAGGCCGGGACAAGACGATGGTTGAGATAAACTGCTGGGGTCTGAAAGCTGATATGAACTACACGGCGCATCTGAAAGCGCCCGAAGGTTTCCACTCCATCGGCATGTTCACCACAAGAAAAAACGGCAGTGGAAATCTGAACGTCGACCTTGAAGGAGACCATTCGGCGCATCTGCCGGTCGCTATTAACAACGACGCCAACGAAACGGTGCTGCGCAGCCGTTAGACGCAGCAATCGGTCGCAAACCTACCTCTTGAAGCGGTGCTCTCGGCAGCACCGCTTTTATTTTCTGGTCGTTCACTGCCTCATTATCGGTCATTTTCATGTCTTGACATAATTGCCCGACCGGCCATAATTAAAGCATAATTCTCTGTGGCCCCTGCATCCTGACAGCGGTTAATCGGGGGAAGATGCGGGGGCCTGTTTTTGCCGAATGAATGGTATGAAGACAAAAGTCAAAGTACTTTGGTCTGGCTTGCTTTTTGGGACAGCGCTGATGGTTACGCCCCCGCTTGCCGGCGGCTACAGCACGGTGGCACTGGAGGACATCGATTCGGGCACAGCCAGTCCCACGGGACAGTACCGCTGGAGGGATGCGGCCGACCAGAACTACGCCGAGAGCTATCGAAACAGCTACAACTACACGCAGGCGGCGGCAGAGGTGAACTACTCAACCGACGCCAATACGCTGTACGGCACACTGACGGCTTTCAATCTTAAGCCGAACTTTGCTTATCAGTTGAAACTTGCCGGTACTTCCGGCATGCCTGGCAACGAGAACATTGGTCTTACGGGTCGCTGGTGGCAGGAGGAATGGAACGGCACGGCGTGGGTCAACGGGCAGAACCTTAACAACAAGGGGGACGGCAATTCGCCCAATCCCAATGATTACGTGTATTTTGAGCGGTGTGACATCAACGACACGACCAGCCCGACAGGCAAGCATTATAAGTACACGGGCTATCTGCTGTTTGATTACTTTATTACCGATAACGACGGCAGCGCGGTATTCGACTTTCGGGCGGACAGCAGCTACCACGTGCTCTGGAAGACATCGCAGCGTGCACCCACGTTGTATGACGGCCCCGTCAGGAGCGCTACGTTCGACCCTGACCCCTGCTCTGCCGCATATGACGCCAACTACGGTCCGGCCACAGTGCAAATCTTCGGTGAGTGGGAGCGTTTGCCGGTGGGCGGGGTGATGTTGCCGGCGGGCGGCTACGAGGCACAGTTTGTGCTCACGGAAGAAAGTTTCCATAGTTGTTCGGTCCAATATGGCGGCTGCTGGGCGGGCGCGATGGCAGGCACGGCCGGTTTCACCATCCCCGTCTGCATGGTGGGCTTCGATGACCTTGCCGCGTTCGCGCTCGAATGGCTTCAGGAGGGAGGCGACCTCGGCTTTGACCTGGACGACAGCAACGACGTTGATTTCGCCGACTACGCTGTTCTTGCCGATTTCTGGCTCGATTACTGCCCAAACGAGTGGCCGTTGTAAAGCAATCCGGTTTTTTATCCACCGTCCGGACAAGCCGTCTTGGGGGCGGCCGGCATACCTGAAGCAGTAAACCTCTATGCATCACTGGCGATTTTGATAAAAGATTGCGGTTTGACAAGCTGCCGAGGCAGTTTTCGCGCCTGGCTGTACCATTGCGAAAAGCCGCAAGGATTGCGACCCTTCTGGTTTGCGAAAGAAATCCAGCCTCTCTGTGGGCACGCTATTCTTGCGTCCCCTCCAACCCGACCTGCAACAACGATGACAGCACGCTGTTCAATCCCACATAGTCCAAAGATAAAGCAACTCGGGCGTCCTGAGCTCGAAAAGCGTCCTCTTGTCGATTTTCGGGATGCTCCTGCCTTGTGCCTCTAAAAGGTCGGTGAAAGAAAAAGGCTTGCGGTACTCTACTACCTGGGCCTTCTCAATTTCGGCCAGTGATTTAACCTGGTCTATCGCATCATCAAGATAGCCAATCTTGTCTATCAGCTTCTCATCCTGCGCCTCCTTGGCGCCGTATATACTGCCATCAGCCAGCGGTCTGATGTCGTCCAACGTCAGGACCGACTGTCTGCCTTCGGCAACAACCGCGAGGAATCTCTCGTACGCCGGCGTAATGAGTTTTTCATAGACGTACTGCTTTTCCTCCTCGCTCGGAACCCTGAAAGAGCTTGGCCAATCTTTTTTCTTGCCTGACTTGACAATAACAGGCTGAATGCCGAGCTTCTCTTCGAGAAACTCCTGCAGAACCATGTAGCCCGCAATTACGCCGACCGAGCCGGTAATAGTAGTCGGCTCAGCAACAATTTTATCGCATGCGACAGACGCATAGTAGCCGCCCGAAGCAGCGACGCCCTGCATAAACGCAACGACGGGCTTGTCGGTTTTGTGCTGAATCTCGTTATATATGCGGTCGCTGCCGGAAACCGTCCCGCCCGGCGAATTGACGCGAAGAATTATCCCTTTAACCCGGTCGTCCTGGCGCGCACGTTTCAACTGCCTGTAAACATCGCGGGCCTGGTCGTCATCTATTATGCCCTGGAGCCTGACCACGGCAATTTTTGTCGTTCGAGGCCCATCTCGTATCACTTCTTCGGTGAAGACGCCCTCCTGCCCTATAACAAAAAAGGTGCCCATCGCGATTACCATCAGGAACAGCACGATATTTGCGAGGATGGACAGGGCCAAGATGATGCCCCAGAAGATCCGCCAGCCGCTTCGCTTTTTGAGCTTGTTCACCTGCGGGCGCGTCATGTCAGGCCCGGCAGGGATTGGCTGTACCGCCTCCGGCCGTAGTTCTTCCGGCCCTTCCTGCGGCCCCGGCCCCGAAAGACTGTTGTTCTGGTCGAAATCCATGATAAGCCCTTTCGAAAAAAGACCCGCTGTTTCACAAAATTATAGACTGCCCGAACTTCCGTGTCAATTTTAAAAAACTATTCTGTCTGTTCAGTGGAAGTCTCACATCCAAGTTATCGAACATGCTCGGATCGGGTAGGAGGCGGGATTGCTCCCGCCGTCCCCCACACCACCTGGCATACGGGTCCGTACCATGGCGGTTCATATAGCGCGCTGCAGACGATGCAGATAATCCAGCAGCGAGACAAGACCAAGTAACGCTTGGGAAAACATGCGTGCATATTCGAGGCCCCGGAATTCCGCCAGGGTTCGCGACCATTCATGGCCGATTTTAACGCGTGCTCCTTGTCCAAGCCGCGTTTTATCAGGTTCTTGGCGCGAGTGTAGGTGCGTTTCCATTGACGCCAAAGCATACAACGCAATTTACGCCGCAGCCGGCCGTCAAACTCTTCGAAAACACGCTTAACTTCCGCCAGCCGGAAATAGTGAATCCAGCCTCGCAGAATCGGCGTCAACTCCGCGATAAACCTTGCCAAATTACTACCTCGACCCCTTCGGAACAAATCCCTGAGCTTGCCTTGAGGCGTTTGACGCTCGCAGAGGCTACTTTGAGGCGTGGCTGTTTGTGAAACGTCATAATGTAGCCGAGGAATGGTCGATGCCAAGGCCTCGAAACCACGCTCTTGGCCTGGTTGACCTTGATGCAACGCCTGTTGGATGAGCCGGTCAACTACCGTGGGAATGGCCAATTGTCGCATCCCTTTGCCGTCCGGCTTGAGCGTCTCCACTCGCCGGACTGGACTCGGAGTATACCGACCTGACAACAGTTGCTGTTTGATAGGCGGCCAATGGGCGCGAAGATAAGCCTCTTATGCGATTGCTGTTTGTCGGGATGGCGTTTTACCTGCGGCTTCCTTCAGATTCAGCCTCGCGGCTGAAACCCTTGCGGTGCGACTAACGGTTCCCCCTGTCAGGCCCTCAAAGAACTTGACCTTAACTTCCCAGCCAGCATCCCCGCTCCAAGCGGGTGTGCCCTGCCCGCCAAACCAAATAAAAAGGCTGTGAGCGGCAGTCACTTACGGCCTTTTTCTAAACCACAAACCTTCAAACCGGTACTTGAAGCTTAATCTCAATAGCCCGCAAAGCAGTTGGGATCGGGACCATTAGGAATATTCCAGTTGGCTTTCAGGATCGTCAAGTCAGGGATCGCAACACGATAGTTGTTCTTGCCATACGGCAGATGG
>DATKVV010000080.1:0-95782 GCA_035529895.1 Sedimentisphaerales bacterium | reverse complement strand
GGCTCGATCTTTTCCCATAATTCGTCTGAAATCCTGTATCTATTCTTTGCTTTCCGTTTTTTCATCCCTGAATCCTTTCAAAGGCATCATCGCCTTTGATTATATCGGCCATTCAAGGGTTATTAGGATAGGCTCTTAGTCCCACCATCAGCACCGAGGAAGCAGCGAGAGAGTTTCTCCCGGTGGACCTGCGCATCAACACTATGGCCGGCCCCGCAGTTGCATTCTCGGCACGTGAGACACAGCACTTTGCCGCCGACAGACGCGGGAGGAACATGCTCCTCAGTGAGTTCGTCCAGACACTCGAAGACGCGCAAGCATATTGGGCAAACGTAACCAGGGATTTCCCGCTTGGCCAGTTTTCCAATCGCTCTCCTGCCCAGGTCATACAGCTTCTCTTTTCTGTATGAATCCGCCATTAGCGCCTTCCTTCTGCGCCTAACACAATAATATACAACACTCGTCGGCCGGCCGTCTGGCCGCTTTATCTGCCATCCATTCGGCGAACTTCTAACCCAACAATTGGATCGTTGCTTCCGTTCATTTTTCATATCTCTTATCTCGCGTCCTATTATGCCCGCTACCCTCCCCAAACACAATAGAAAACGCTGACAGAAGTGCAGTCCCCCAACAGTCAAAGCTTAATACTTTTTGACTTTTGCTCTGTAATTTTGCTTTCTAATCTTTGATTTTTGATATCCCCCTGGCCTGACCCCTCTTAATATGCTCCAGCAGCCCGCCGCAGTTGATAACCTCGATCGCGCCGAGCAATTCAACCTTTCCCAAAATCCTTGTTCAAGTCCTCACTGTATCGATTCTTAGCACCTCTTTTCATACTCATCCTGACGATTAACACACCCAAAAAAAATGTCAGAACACCAACCACAAATATCATATTGGCAGTACTGCCGGTAGTCCGCTCACCTGTTACATCCAATACGAGGCGCCACGTGACTGCAACCAACAAAAAAATCACACCCAATGACGCACAAACGTTGCCGACCCACATCCAGATACGCTGCAATCTGCTCATTTCCTTCTTCGCTTCAGCGATCTGCTCTCTTGTCATAACGAAACGCGTCAAAGGAGTTTCGGGAGTACCTTTGAATCCACCGGCCATCCACCGCCAGGCAGGAATCTGTATCCAGCGAATAGAGCCATAGAGTATCCACGTACCTATGAAACAAAGGATACCGGCAAAGATAATAAATCCACCCGACCACGCAAGCACTTCTGATGCCTCACCATTGTCACCTTGCATCCAAACGTATATTCCAATACCGGTAAAGCCCACTAAAATAACAAGAGACAATATAGCCGTGATCCGCGTAAATAATTTCATATGTTTTCTTTTTTGAGTATCCATCCAACAGATTGGTCCATCCTACATTTTCCTCTTAATATGTTCCAACAATCCGCCATTATTGATTATCTCAAGCGCAAAGTTCGGCAGCGGGACAAATTCAATCTCAACACCAGCTGTTTTATTCTTAATCAATCCATTCTTGTAATTGACTTCCACCTCGTCGCCATCACCGATTTTATCCAGCGCATCGGCCGACTCAATCAGATAAAAGCCGCCGTTGATGGCGTTTCGATAGAAGATTCGCGCAAATGATTTCGCTATAACCGTCTGCACTTTTGCCCCGCGGATGGCCCATACAGCATGTTCGCGGGACGAGCCGCAGCCGAAATCCTCACCCGCAACAATAATGTCCCCCGCCTGCACCTTCCTGACAAAGTCCTTGTCCAAATCTTCCAGACAATGACTGGCCAATTCGGCTTCGTCATCGGTATTCAAATACCTCGCCGGTATAATCTCATCCGTATTTATATGGTCTCTCTTGTAAACATGCGCCTTAGACATCTATTTTTCCCTTTTTTATTTAATCGCCGATTACACTGATTCACTGATTTATGTCATGTATTTGTATTGTCATTTGCGTTCAAATTCTCTTGAATTGCTCTTGTGTTTATCAGCCTCTTCCATTCCAAGGATTTATTCCCAAAATTGAATAAAAGCCCAATTTCATAACCGCTTGCCTTGAGGTAATTTATTACCTGCAGCTTTTCTATCTCTCCGATTTGCTTAATAGCCTTTAATTCTACAATAATTTTATCTTCAACAATGAAATCACATACAAACTGCTTTACATTTCTGGCTTTATAGAAAACAGGCAGCTCTGTTTGTTTTTGAAACTTAATACCTCTAAGTTCTAATTCAACTGTCAGAGCCCCTTCATATACACTCTCAAGAAACCCGGGGCCAAGTTGGTTATGCACCTCCATCGCCGCCCCTATAATCTCTCCGGTCAATCCACTGGCTGAATAGCTATTTTCTACGAAAACCAATGCATTACTTCCTTAAAAATATCCGTTTAATCTGCGTAATCTGCGATTACATATACTCCCTGCAATCTGCTAATTTTCCTTCTATGGCGCTGGCTGCTGCCGTCGCCGGGCTGGCCAGGTAGACTTCGCTTTCGGGGTGTCCCATCCGCCCGACAAAGTTCCTGTTGGTTGTGCTCACGCACTTCTCACCGGCCGCCAGCACGCCCATAAATCCGCCTAAGCATGCCCCGCAAGTTGGCGCAGCGATTACGCAGCCGGCGTCATAAAATATATCGAACAGACCTTCGTCCTTGGCCTGCTTCCAGATGGTCGGCGTCGCTGGCACAATGATTGTCCGGATAGCGACCTGTTTTCCTTTCAGTATTTCCGCCGCGATTCGCAAATCCTCAATGCGCCCGTTAGTACAGCTCCCGATATATGCCTGGTCCATAGCCTTGCCGGCACATTCGCCGATGGGGACACCCCCGCTCGGCAGATGCGGCAAGGCAACCATCGGCTCGATTTTCGCACAGTCGAATTCTTCCACGCTAAGGTACTCGGCATCCTCATCGGACTCAAAAACAGTGTAATACTTCTTGTCCTTGAGGTGCTCATCCAGATACTGTTTTGTCACATCATCGAAGCCGATGATGCCGTTTTTTGCGCCGGCTTCGATGGCCATATTCGTGATGGTCATTCTTGCTTCCATCGACATCTCGGCCAGTGCCGGGCCGACAAACTCCATTGCCTTGTACAACGCACCGTCCACTCCGATGCGTGCTATCACCGCAAGGATTACATCCTTGCTGTACACGCCCGGACCGAGCGAGCCGTTGAGAACGAACTTCATCGATGCCGGTACCTTGAACCATAGCTCGCCGGTGGCGATCGCGGCCGCCAGGTCTGTCGAGCCGACGCCGGTACCGAACGCTGCGAATGCTCCGTAAGTGCACGTGTGTGAGTCGGGCCCGATGATAACTTCCCCGGGGCGAATATGACCCTGTTCGGGCAGCAGCGCATGACATACGCCAGCCCTTCCAAGCCTGTAGTAGTATTTTATGTTATGCCGCCGCGCCCACTCATCGAGGCGCTTGTGAAGCTCGGCGCTCTTGATGTCCTTGGCCGGCTGAAAATGGTCCGGCGTGACAACAATCTTCTCGCGGTCGAACACCCTGTCAATGCCCTTTTCAACCAGCATCGATATCGCCGGCGGCGTAGTAACATCAACGCACATAACCACGTCAATCTTCGCGTCGACAAGCTCCCCCGGCCTAACCTTATTCTTGCCCGCCGCCTTCGCCAAAATCTTTTCAGTTATCGTCACACCCATAAAGTTTATCCTCACACTATATTGCCCGCCCTCCATAGCCCGCAGGGCAGCGGAGGGTCATACCCATAGCTCTAACAAGTCTCCTCAATCGACTCAGAGTTCCGCTTTTACTTCGGGCGGCACACCTTTGTCCTTCGTCGAGACCATCCGGTTGATAGCGTCAAGATAGGCCCGGGCACTGGCCTCGATAATGTCGGTGGAGATGCCCCGCCCGATATAGCTCCGGCCGTTTTCGGTGATGCTTACCGTCGCTTCCCCAAGGGCCTCCTTGCCGCCGGTGACGGCTCTGATTGAGTAGTTTTCCAGTTTCGGCGATAACCCGGTCGCTTCCCTTATCGCTTCGTAAGCCGCGTCCACCGGCCCGTCGCCGCAGGCCGCCGCCTGCTTTACTTCATCCTTGACCTTTATCTTCACGCTCGCCGTCGGCAGTGTGCCGGTCCCGCATGCGACGTGCAGATACAGCAGCTCGTAAACTTTCTCCACGACGCGGATTTCGTCGTTGATTATCACCACTAAGTCTTCTTCGAAGATTTCCTTCTTCTTGTCTGCGATCTCTAGGAATCTTTGGTATGCCTGCTCCAGCTCGGCCTCCGTCAATTTGAAGCCGAGCTGCCTGCATCTGTCGGAAAAGCCGTGCCTGCCCGTGTGTCTTCCGAGGACCATTCGCGAGCCGCCCAGGCCGATGCTCTCGGGCGTCATTATCTCGTAGGTGGTGCGCTCTTTCAGTACGCCGTCAACGTGAACGCCCGCCTCGTGCGCGAAGGCATTGGCGCCGACGATGGCCTTGTTCGGCTGAATGACAAACCCCGTCAGTCGCGACACCAGCTGGCTCGTGCGGTGTATTTCTTTGGTGTTAATGCCGGTTTTTGCAGTTCCGAAGAAGTCCGCTCTGGTCTGAATGGCCATAACGATTTCTTCGAGTGCGGCGTTTCCCGCGCGCTCGCCGAGGCCGTTAACGGTGCACTCGACCTGTCTGGCGCCGTTTCGCACGCCGGCCAGGGAATTCGCCACCGCCATGCCGAGGTCATTGTGGCAGTGCGTGCTTATTATGCATTTGTCTATGCCGGGGACATCGGATTTAAGCTGCGCGATGATTCGGCCGTACTCGTACGGCAGGATGTACCCAACCGTGTCGGGGATGTTCAATGTTGTTGCGCCGGCTTCGATAACAGCGGCTAAAATTTCAATCAGGAACGGCATTTCGCTTCGACAGGCGTCCTCGGGCGAAAATTCCACGTCATCGGTGAAGCTCCTGGCCTGCCTGACCGCCTCGACCGCCATCTTGAGCACTTCATCGCTGCTTTTTTTGAGCTTGTGTTTCATGTGAATCGGCGAGGTCGCTATGAACGTGTGGATGCGCTTCTTTTGAGCCGGCGTAAGGGCTTTGCCTGCCGCCTCAATGTCGTCCGGATGCGAGCGGGCAAGGGCCGCTATGACCGGGCCGCTTACCATCTCGGCGATACGCTGAGTGGCCTCGAACTGGGCCGGGGAGGAAATCGGAAAGCCCGCTTCGATAATGTCCACGCCCAAAACGGCTAATTGCTGGGCGATTTCGAGCTTTTCCGTAATGGAAAGCGAAGCGCCGGGCGATTGCTCGCCGTCCCGCAGGGTGGTGTCGAAAATTAAGATTTTTTCTTCTGACATCGGTTTTTTCTCCAAATTTCTACTCCTGTTCGGGCCAGGTAAGCGCCGAGCAGGGTTAAATTGCCGGGATTTTACGAAAAAAACAAAGATTTAGAAAGCTTTTTATTGGTAGGGGTTTACTGCGCCTTGCGGCGCAGGAGCAGTCCGCTCAGGCCGAAAAGGCCGGCAAAATAGAAACGTGTTGGATGGTTAGCCATCATACAACTAATTCTAACGGGCGATGGGAGATTTTGCAAGAAAATTTTTATCGCAGATTTCGCGGATTTGAGGGGTTGACGGGCATTTTTGCGGGAATTCGAGAAATTTTCTAAAATTCTTGTCAACATTTGATGGGGCGGCGGCTGATAGTAGGGAGGGAAGACGTGGAAAGTGTCCGCGGCTTAAAGCCGGGGCCCGTGACCCGTGGGCCGTAAGCAAAGTGGGTGGAGGCGGTGGTTTTTTTCAGGACAGGCTTGGGCAGATAGGGGATAGAAAATTTTTGTTGACTATTGGGTGAATCGGGCTCAAGATTGTGGGCGAGTGATGCGGGGGGCAGCACTCGTGCGGCCGCCGGCCGATTTATGATTTTGAGTTTTAGCCTGAGAATCGCACCCTTGAGCGGAAAACTTCAGCGAACGGCCTCTTGGTCATTCCGCATTTGTTGCGGAATCAAGGCGAGATACGAGATACCGGCGACGACCGACGAAATTGGCTGGTGGGGATTACGGGTTTTGGGATAATTTCAAATTTCGTCTTTGAATAGAGACGGTGGAGACTTCGGGGGATAGAATACGCCTAAGACCATGAACTGTTTAGGACGCTGCCACATATTGCCAACGTAAAAGTAGGCGTCCTTGGTGGACCCGCAGAGGTCATCAAACCATTTCTCCCTTATTTTGAAGAGAAGAGCTTGAGCAGTGTACTTGTGACGCCAACGCCTGTATGTTTCGGTGAGTTCCCAATCATGTATCATTAGTTTATGCCGGGGACACTTGGGGGAGTTGTGGCACTTGAACCTATAGCAGAAACTCAGAGGTATCTGTTCAACTGGCTTTAATCCCTTGTCGAAAAGACGATATTGGTCGTAAGCAGCCCGGCGTTTCTTTTCGTCTTTTGGGACCGCTTTTTTAATCTCGAACTCTATATCAGTGGGCTTGAAGATTCCCAGCGATTTATTACCGGCCACTTCGTCAAGTATGGTACAAAACGATGGCGATAAAGCCGGCAAAACAATCTTTTTCCTTTCAGCCCATTTGTTTTGAGTGCCGACATGCCTTAGTATTTTTATGCTGTCCTGATCGACTTTATAACTTTCAATGCGCTTATCTCTCAGGGGCCTTTGGCAATTTACAGAGATGATACTGTATTTGGGAAACTTTTTGTCATCATCGAGAAGCCTGAATGGGATTGGGTACAATCTTATCCATGTTCCGGTGCTTAGGTCGATTCCGGCACAGCAGTTTATTTCCTGGTGTTGTTCCGAGGGATTAGGAGGAGCTTTGACGGTAATGAGCACTGTTTTTGTTTCGGGTGTGGGCATGTTGATGCGTGAGCCAGACTAAAGATGTTTTATTTGCAGGCCGTTACCATCCCGGACCTTGATTCTTCGGGCGACCAGCTTACGGTGACAGGCAGCGGGGAGACGCTCGAAGCACATAAGACAACATGTGTGATTTGTGACATAGCTGCAGGCTGTCTCCAGCGCGTCTTTCTTATTGGCGAGGTGGTTGTCCATCTTTTGGAAGAAGATTGAGTAATTGCCGGTTGATTTGAGATATTCTCTGAGCGGTTTCGGAGTTCCGAGATCAGGCAGATGAACGTACTGAATTCTTACACGGTTGAGTCTTCGCGCGAGCTGTGTTTTGGAAAAGCCCGGTTTTCTTGACAAGGCCTGTTGTCTTATGTCAAGGACGCAGTCTATGGCATTGCTTCGCAAATTGTTTAGGAAGGTGTTAATATCCTTCCCCTCGTACCCGACTGTAAATAATTGTCTCGACATAAAGCCAAACCTAAACCAGAAGATTCATGTGCCAGTATATCATATTTTTCGGCCAGATAACAAAAAAACTGGAGCTTTTTCGTGCGGAGGATGGAGGTAATCAGGGTGGGAAGTTCAACACGGCGAATTCTTTGTGATATTTCTTTGCTGCCTTGTCATAGCCTTTAGCCGCAGCAACCTCATCGTGAAAGAGGCCGAAATATTTGTATTGGCCATTGACGCGAATGGCTGCGCACCATTTTCTCTGGCCTGCGTGGTAAGAGACCCCTTTGTACCTTGAAGAGGTTTTAGCGGCCATTTTTCTTCTGTTTCTTGCGTTCTGGGCCGGAGTTGCGAGTCGGAGGTTTGCCTTTCTGTTATCCAGGGCTTTATTGTTGATATGGTCAACGCACATACCTTCCGGTGAGGGGAATATATATCTGTGCATCCATACTATTTGTCCCCTGGTACCTTCCCGGCCCTTGGCTCTGCGGGTTGCGTATAACATATGTCTTGTTCTCTGGAGCTGCCATTTGTGCCTGCTTAATCGCTCGTAATCGTCGGGGTCCACTATGGCGTACTTGCCCTGCGCCAGTGGTATCCGGCGAAAGGGATAGCCGTAGCGTATCCGGCGATATAAAAGGGCGAGCGGGACCAAGGGGCCCTCGAGCCAGTCTGGAATGTCAAAAGAAACCCTGATGATTGCCTCCGCCGTGAGTGTTAGTCGCGGGTGGTCAGTATTCACAGGTCGACGCTATTAACTTTTTTGCCTCCCTCCATAATTTGAGCAACTTGCGCATTTGATGCGAAAAATCGGGCGTGCCGGCCGGGGCGCGTGGCGCTAAGTTGTTATCTGACAAGGAGTAAAAATTTTTTGAAAACTTCGGGTTTTTGGCGGCAGGTAGCCGCGCTTTGGGCCGATTTTGGATGCTTCGGTCGGGCGGCCTTGCGATTGATTATTCGGGGCAAGATTTATTGGCCGGGGCGGGGTAAATTTGTTTTGTCATTATTTTGCTGTCTGCTATAATAGCATTATCTTGCCGTTTTGCATTGCTTCACGCGTATTATGTATTGCGGGAAAGTGCCGATGCCGACACAAGCACAATTGGTAAAGTTTCTCACGAAAGAAAAGTTCGAGAAAATTGAAAGCGTTTTTCGTCAACATTTCCAGCTCTGCCTCGAAACGACGAGCGTCAGCGGCAGAGAAATAGGCCGGATGTGCAGCGCCGATTGTCAGCGGAAGTTCTGTGACCTGGTCAGGAGCACGCCCGAGGGGCTTAGAAGGTGCAATAAGGAGCGCAAGCGCAGCCTTGAGATCGCGGCCGATACGGGACAGTCATATATTTCGCTGTGCCACGCGGGGATAGTTATGGTTTGCGTGCCGGTTTTGGACAAGGATACAGCGCTGGGAGGGATGTTTTTCGGCAGGTGCCTTTGGGAGCCGGTGACGCCGACACTGGTCAGGGATGTCGAAAAGCGATTGAAAGGGCTGGGCATAGAAAGGAAGAAACTGGCGCCGGCGATGCGGAAGCTGCCGGTCATACAGGGGCGGAAAATCCACCGGGCGTCGGAGTTTTTGTTTGATTTGCTCTACGAGGTAGGGGGGTTCGATTCGCGGGTGATACGGTGGCGGCGGCAGCGGTCGGAGCAGCAAGCGCAAATAGGAGAGTTTATCCAGGAGAGAAAGAAACTGGGTACTCCGTGGCATTATCCGCTGGAGAGTGAACGTGAGCTGATGGGCAAGGTGAAAATCGGGGACAGGACGGGGGCCAAAGAGATACTGAACTCGATACTGGGCACGATACTGTTTCACAATCCCGGGGATTTGGGGGTCCTTAAGGTGAGGCTGCTGGAGCTGTTGACCATTCTGAGCCGGTCGGCGGTGGAGGGGGGGGTGGCCGTGGATGTTATGCTTGAGAAGAATCTGGGTTATGTAAATAAGGTGATGCAGATCGGCAACCAGGAGGATTTGTGCGCGTGGATCAGCACGGCGCTGAACGAGTTTATCGAACTGGTTTATACTTCGCAGGACGCCAGGAAGGTGACGCAGATAACGCCGGTGATAAACTATATCGACGCCAACTACGATAAGCTGATAACGCTGGACGAGGTTGCAAAGGTTTCGCACCTGAGCAGTTCCCGGCTGGCGCACGTATTCAAAGACCATATGGGGATAACCGTCATAGAGTACCTGACGAGCGTGCGGATAGAGCGGGCGAAACAACTGCTGCTGGCTACTAACCAGAGCTGCACGGAGATTTGCTTTCAGATAGGGTACAACAATCAGAGTTATTTTACGCGGACGTTTAAGGAGCTTGTGGGGATGCCGCCGCGTCGGTTCCGGGCGCTGAATAAGCGCAAAGAGAAGATTTCGGTGCCGTTATAGGGGGCGTGCGTAGAAGACATTTAGACGATGGGCGCCAGTGCCGGGTCGGGGGACCGACCCGGCAAATTCGCGAGCGTTTTTTGCCAGTGTATCTGAAACACGTGTTCATGCCGAACAATTGAAAGGGTGGAGAATTGACACAGGGACGCGGGAAGGAAGATATGAAGGTCTTGGTCAGGCTGTCCGTACTGATTTTTATGTTTGTGTTTTTGGTGAGCGCTTATGGGCAGGGGACATCGGAGCCGACCTGGCCGGAAGCGACGAAGGAGAGTAAACCGTGGACGTACTGGTGGTGGCCGGGCAGCGCGGTTGACAAGAAGGGGCTGACCGAGCACCTGGAGGCTTACCATAAGGCCGGGTTAGGAGGCGTGCATATTATACCGATTTACGGCGTCAAAGGGGCCGAGGAGCGGTTTATTGAGTATCTGTCGCCGAGATGGATGGAGATGCTGGCCCATACGACGGCGGAGGCGAAGCGGCTGGGTATGGGAGTTGACATGTCGACGGGGACGGGGTGGCCTTTCGGCGGGCCGGACGTGAGCGCCGAAGACGCGACAGCGGCGGTGATCTTGAAAACCTACGATGTCAACGGCGGTGACATTGTCAGCGAGCCGGTAAAGGTCGAGGATGAGAAGAGAAAGAGGCCGGCAGTTCTGCAGGCGCTGATGGGTTTTTCCGACAAAGCCGAAATAGCGGACCTGACGGCGAAGGTGGACGGCGACGGCAAGCTTGACTGGACGGCGCCGGCGGGGAGATGGAGACTGTACGCGGTATTTCAGGGATTGGGCGGAAAGAAAGTGGAGCGGGCGGCTCCGGGCGGGGCGGGATACATAATAGACCCGTTTTCGCGCCGGTCATTACTGACGTACCTGAGTCGGTTCGATAAGGCTTTTTCGGATTACAAGGGGGCAATGCCGCGGGCGCATTATCACGATTCGTATGAATACGGCAGGGCCACCTGGACCGACGATTTATTTGAGCAGTTCGAGAAGCGGCGGGGCTATGATTTGCGCACGGCTTTGCCGGCACTGTTTGGAGAGGGGCCGGAGGATGTGGTGGCGCGGGTGAAGTGTGATTACCGCCAGACGATAGCTGACTTGCATCTTGAAAGCTACATTATGCCGTGGGTGAAGTGGGCCCATGGCAAGGCAAGTCTGACCCGGAACCAGGCCCACGGCAGCCCGAGCAACCTGCTCGATACGTATGCGGCGGCGGATATTCCGGAGACGGAAATTTTCGGGCCGAGCGGTTTCAAGATACCGGGGCTGCGCATGGACCCGGATTTTAACTTTCACGCTGCGCTCAATGATGCTCTGATGCTGAAGTTCGCTTCGTCGGCGGCTCACGTGGCTGGCAGCAAGCTCGCGTCGTCGGAAACGTGTACCTGGCTGGGCGAGCATTTCAAGGTTTCTCTTTCGCAGGCCAAGCCTGAGGTCGACCAGCTTTTTATCTCGGGTATCAATCATGTGTTCTATCATGGGATGGCGTATTCTCCTTTCGACGAGGCGTGGCCAGGGTGGCTTTTTTATGCGTCGGTGAATTTTGCCCCGTCGAACAGTTTCTGGCGGGATTTTCCTGAACTTAATGGGTACATCACAAGGTGCCAGTCGGTGCTGCAGTCGGGCAAGCCGGATAACGATATTCTGCTCTACTGGCCGGTGTATGATATTTGGCACAATAAAGGCGGGATGTTGATGGGGCTATCGGTTCACGGCATAGGCGGCTGGCTTGGCGGCGGCGAGTTTCACAAGACCGCCAAAACCCTGTGGGACCGGGGATATGCTTTTGATTATGTTTCGGACCGGCAGTTGGGCGATGCGAAGGTATCGTCGGGTAAAGTCCGGGTGGGGGATGCGGAATATCGTACGGTTGTTGTGCCGAAGTGCCGGTTTATGCCCGTGCGGACGCTGAAGCAACTGATTGAGCTTGCAGAGAAAGGGGCAACGGTTTTGTTTTACGGTGATGTTCCGAGGGACGTTCCGGGGCTGGGCGAGCTTGAGAGTCGGCGAGAACAGTTTAATAAGATTGCGCAGCCGCTTTTGGTGAAGTTTAGCTCTACATATTCAACCGTACAAGAGGTTGGATACGGCACGGGGCGGTTTCTGATAAGCCGTGATCTCGAAGCGGCACTGGGCCGGGCCGGGGTAGTCCGTGAGTCCGTGGTTGATAATGGGATAGAGTTTATTCGTCGGAGGCATTCGGAGGGTCACCATTATTTTCTGGCGAATCTGGGGAGCCGGAATCTGGATGATTGGGTACGCTTGGAGGTGGAGGCAGAGTCGGTGGTGATATTTGATGGGCTGACGGGACGGCGGGGGTTGGCGGCAGTGCGAAAGGGCGAAGACGGGAAGGCACAGGTTTATCTGCAATTGGAGCCGGGGCAGTCGTGCATTCTGCGGACGTTTTCGTCGAAGAAAGTTGGTGGGCCTGAGAGGCGCTATTTGAAGGCGACCGGCGAGGATTATGAGATAAAGGGGACGTGGGAGGTTAGTTTTATTGATGGGGGCCCGGAGCTGCCGGGCAGCTTCAGGACCGACAGATTGGCTTCGTGGACCGAGCTTGGCGACGAAGAGGCGAAGCGGTTTGCGGGGACAGGACTTTACAGGATTACTTTCGAGAAACCGGCGGTGCGGGCGGATGATTGGGTTCTTGACCTGGGCCGTGTCTGCGAAAGCGCACGCGTCAGAGTCAACGGGCGGTACGCGGGGACATTGTGGAGTATCCCTTTTGAGATGCCGGTGGGCGAATTCCTTCGTGAGGGGGAAAATGAGCTTGAGGTGGAGGTAACGAACCTTTCTGCCAATCGGATAGCGGACCTGGACCGGCGCAAAGTAAACTGGAAGAAGTTTTACGAAATCAACTTCGTTAACATCAACTATCAGAAGTTTGATGCCTCCGGCTGGCCTTTGATGGATTCGGGGCTGTTGGGGCCGGTGCGGCTGAAGGCCCAAGCGCTTATAGAACCTCGCGCAAAATGAGACTGTTAAGAGGGAAGAAGATATGGCCATTTCTCGAGGCCTTCTCTTATCAAACACATCCACCCAAATATAGAAAGCACTTACGAATATCTATGAGAAATTCCTTAAATCAGAAGCTCTCCATTATCAGGACCGTAACGTAGTTTTCAGCAGCGTCCGCGGATAGGAGTCGACACCGCGTTCAATATTCCGCAGAGAAGCCAAACAGCGTAGCTATGCTCATCTCTTCTGAAGCCCCGCCGCCAACACACTCTATGCGCGGCTGCGTCCGGATGTGCGATATTGGTCCAGCAGCTTCTGCATGCGCCTGACGACCTCAGGGTGCTGCTGCCATACGTTCTTCGTCTCGCCCGGGTCGGCATCGAGGTCATAGAGCTGTCCAGGCGGCTGGCCGGGGGCGGGTTGTGGGAACGGTTTTGGTTCGAAGCTCAAATCATGGATTTTGCCGGTCTTTTCATCAATCCGGGGCAGCCCGGGACAGTCGTAAAGCTTGACGCCGAAATTGAAGTCACCACCGTGGCCAAGCCCTTCAATGAGTTTCCATTTTCCCTGTCGGATTGCGAACATGCCGCACACGGAGTGATGGACTATAGCCTCACGTCGGCGAGGCAGCTTTTTCCCGTACAATGCGGGCAGGAAGCTCTCGCTGTCTTCTCCGGCATTGTGCGGCAACGCCAGGACCATCAGTTCCGCACAGGTTGCCATCAGGTCGGTCAGGCAAATAGTCTCATCGCACGTGGAGGCACCTCTGATTTTGCCCGGCCAGCGCGCGACAAAAGGCACACGATGTCCCCCTTCGTAAATCTGGGCCTTCGCCCCCCGCCAGGGCAGATTGGAACCGTTGTGCCTGGACCCATTGTCGCTGGTCACAATAATGAGCGTATTGTTCGCAAGATTCAGGCGGTCCAGAGCATTCAGCACTTCGCCGACAGCCCAATCAAACTCGACCACGAAATCGCCGTACTCCCCCAGGCCGCTCTTGCCGCGAAATCTCTTGTTCGGCGTAATGGGTAAGTGAACGTTCGTCGTGGGGTAATACAGAAAGAAAGGCCTGTCCTTGTTGTTTTCAATGAATCGAACGGCTTCTGCGGAGAGCTCTATCGCAGTGTCCGCAAGCCTGCGGCGACAGCGATTGAGCACCGCCTTATCCATTATACTTTCGCCGTCCTTCATTCCAACGATACTGCGACCTCTTACAAAGACCTCGGATGCCGGAGGCGAGTTATGACTGAACGGCACCCCGAAGAAGGAATCAAAGCCGACTTCCAGCGGGCCGGGCTGCAGGATTCCTTTCTGGTAAGCATCATTACGTCTGCCCCATCCGAGGTGCCATTTGCCAATACACCCGGTCGTATAGCCGCGGCGTTTCAACATTGCCGGCACGGTGAGCCGCCCTTGTTCTATCACCAGCGGCATCCGGTCATTTATGACCCAATCCTTCAGCCACGTTCGCCAACAATATCGTCCCGTGAGAACTCCGTACCGCGTAGGTGTACACACCGCCGAAGGACTGTGAGCATCCGTGAACTTCATTCCCTCATTAGCCAGACGATTGCAATTGGGCGTCGGTATCTCGCCAGAGCCGTAGCAGCCCAGGTCGTGATAGCCAAGGTCATCGGCCATGATAAAGATAATATTCGGCGACGACTTGCCCTGCTGTACCAGCGCGGACAGGCACCCCGGCAGAGTCACAGCCGACCCCGCCAGGCCCATGGCCGCAAGGAATTGTCTTCTATTCATCCTGTGCTTCTCCATACCAAATGTTTCACTTCGCCGTCAAGAGTGAGCCGCACTCAAGACGAACGACCTTAAGTTTGAAAGCAAGGCTCCTTTGAAGGAAGTGGAGTTGGACCCTGAAGGTAAGCTTGCCATGGTTGTCCCTCCACCGTAAGCTAACAAAGCACAACTTAGGCCAATAGTTCGAGAAATACCATTCGGAACAATTTTATACTGGGACTTCCAATATGCATGTCTCAATAACATCGCTAAGCCTTCCGACTGTCATACGTTAGCAAATCCCTCTCAAATTTGCAAGGATTTGGGTCGTTTCGTGCAGCTCTTGCCGCCACACTGCTCAAAACACCGCGGTTTTGCCTTGCTCATGATTCTCAGAAGAAGCGCAACGCGGAATAAGACCCTGAGACCAGGAAAACCTGAGAAAAAACTGTTTCAAAACACAGCGAAGAAATATTTTCAAAAGAATCCGCCCACTTGAACATTGCACTCAATAGCTATCGGGTAGAAAGCAAAACCGCGTTCTTGTACTGAGAAACAGACTCTTTGAACCCGTTAGGGTTCAGAACGACAAACCGAGCGACCCACCCATAACTGACCGGTTACAGGTTTGAGGAAAAAACTCAAACTTAGGGTTTTTTTGAAAAGCATTTTGGGGGATGATTCCCTCGGCGGAAGCACCGGTGAATTGGTGAACGGTTACTGGCTGGTCGAATTATGTGCTTCTGTGAGTCGCAAGAACCCGGTCCTTGTACTGCTGGAACCTTTCAGCCATGAGGAACCTTACAGTTCTGGACAAAATCATGTTGTGCTGGCTGCTGTTGATAAAATCTTTAAGCTCACAAATAACCGTGGCGTACTGGTCGCAGATCGTGGATTCGGTGGATGGGTAATGTTTGAAGATTGGCTGGACAAAAAGTATCGTTTTATAACGAGACTTGTAGGAAGCCGTCATTTGATGCGGGTTTGCGATAGTTCTGGACAGCGGATACCTATTCGGGCCGGTCTGCTTGCCGAGCAAACTCCGACTGTCCATCGCTTCGACAAACTCGTTAAACGTTACGGCAAACCCTCGCTTCGTATTACGAAAATAGGTTGGGTGAACGTTCGTCTGCCTGGTCAAGATGAGGATTGGGCACTGGTTGTTTCTCGACTCGCCGGAGTGGATAAGCCAATGATGCTGCTGACGAATTTGCCTGTGGAGCATCCTAAGGACGCAAAGCGCATACTGCGTCTGTACATACGCAGATGGGAATGCGAGGAGGGAATTCGCTTTCTCAAGAGTCAGGTTAATCTTGAAAAGATACGAACATTTCGCTGGGCCGCGATTTGTCGACTGGTTTTGTTGAGTGTGTTGGTAATCATCTGTTTGGGCTGGATTGTGGAAGAGCATCCAGGTATTTGCGATTGCTTAGTATATTTGAGCCAGCCGTTACCGGATAATCCCGACTTTCTTGCGTACTATTGTTGACCGGGCTGACCCAAGCAGCAAATACCTGTTTCTGGCTTCACAAGGATTTACTGCGCAAAAGCTTATGGTAAAACCCCTAAGGTTGAGCAATAATTAACTTGCCTCAGCCTCTTTGCCGAAGTAGAATATGTAAGACGGTGAAGAAACCGGGCCTGACACAAGATTTGGGAAGATAACAATGGCCAAGCAATCAGACAACAGACGAAACAGGGCAATCTGCAGTTTTTGCGGGCGGTCGTCAAACCAGGCCGACACCTTTATAGAGGGCCCCAGCAGGGTCTTCATCTGTCCGGAATGCGTCGATTTATGCCACGACATCATCCAGCATAACCGCAAGCGGGTCAGCAGGTCCACGTTCAGCCTGAAGGAGATGCCCAGGCCCAAAGAAATAAAGGAATATCTCGACCAGTACGTAATCGGCCAGGAGCCGGCCAAGAAATATCTTTCGGTGGCGGTATACAACCACTATAAAAGGCTGCTGCACACCGACAGCGAGAGCGCCGACATCGAAATAGACAAATCGAATGTCCTGCTGATTGGCCCGACCGGCTCGGGCAAAACGCTGCTGGCCCGAACGCTGGCCAGATACCTGAAGGTGCCTTTCGCGATATGCGATGCAACCACCGTTACCGAGGCCGGGTACGTGGGTGAAGATGTGGAAAACTTCCTGCTGCGACTGCTCCAAAACGCCGACTACGACCTTGAGGCTGCGCAAAGAGGCATAGTATACATAGACGAAATCGATAAAATCGGAAAAACATATCAGAATATCTCCATTACCCGCGACGTCTCCGGCGAAGGGGTCCAGCAGGCCTTGCTGAAAATGCTCGAGGGAACCACCGCCAACATCCCGCCGCAGGGCGGAAGAAAACATCCCGAACAGTCTTACATACAGATGGACACCACGCAAATACTTTTCATTTGCGGAGGGACTTTTGTGGGTCTGGACAACATTATCAAGAAGCGCATCGGCAGGAAAATGATAGGCTTTGGTTCGGAATTGGCCGGACGCGCCGATACAAAAGCTGAATACAGCGAGATAATAACCCAGGTCATACCGGAAGATATTATCGAGTTCGGGATGATTCCCGAATTTGTCGGAAGGGTGCCGTTAATTGCAACGCTGTCGGGGCTTGACGAAAGCGCCCTTATCGACATTTTAACCAAGCCCAAAAACGCGCTCATCAGGCAGTATCAGAAATTCTTTGAGATGGAAAACGCCGAGCTTGAATTTACGGACGGCGCCTTGTGCGCCCTGGCGCAAAAGGCTCTCAAGCGTGACACAGGAGCAAGAGCGCTGCGGGCAATCACCGAGGAGCTGATGCTTGACCTGATGTACCGCCTGCCCGAAGAGACAAACGGCGCAAAATATCTAATTACCCGCGACATCGTCGAAGGCAAAGCAGACCTGTTTACGGCAAAGCAAAAGGCCAAGAAAGAATCGGCATAGGATAAGGCCCGTTTTTCGTCCGCTGGGAATCCATCCGCAAAGTCAAGGCAGAGTGGTCCTTTTGTCCCTGAGCGTCGCCAATTGAATGTCGGTTGCGCTGCTGGCGGCAACGCCGGCCAGCGCATATTGAGCTTCGGCAAAGCAGACATCCCTGTCCACGCGCAAGGTAACGACCCTGCGCTCGGCAGGCAAATCACGCAATCGCGCATCTATCAATCGACTAAGTTCTTCAACCACATTATCTGCGCTGCGCGACGTCGAAATTTTCTGCGAACCAACAGCAAAGGTTACGCTTTCTCCGCCCGCCTTCGTAACGGTTACCGTGGTCATTTGCGCACCGGGTTCGGCGTCCCGGCGGGCAAATCCGCAGTTGTCGGGAACGCAAACCGGAAAATTCTCAGCTTCGATAAACCGGCAAACCACCAGAAAAAATATAATAAGCAAAAATACAATATCTATGACCGGCGTCATGTTAAGGCCCCCGCCTTGTGACGTGCTGTAAAGCGGAAATCCGAAGGACCGGCGACCGGCCGATTTCAAAAACATAGCCATCTTATTCTTATCCTGTTATCGGGATTGCGGAGACGCCTGCCGCAGCGAAGCCGGCGACTTGCCGGCAAGTTCGCGAATCCCCGGTCTGGCAACCGGCTGCTTCTGTGCTGCCGGCGCTGAAGTTCCAGTTCTTTTCAAACCGACCATTATCTCCGGCAGGATATTTTCCGCTTCGGCGGTCGCGGCGCTTACCAGCGCCTCGATTCGGTTCCGGAACACACCGTGTACCGCCAGCGCCGGTATCGCTATCACCAATCCCCAAAACGTTGTCACCAGCGCAACTGAAATGCCGTCAGCCAGTTGTGCCGGCTGAGGCTGCCCGCCGGCCGATACAATGGCGTTGAACAGCTTTATCATCCCGAAGACCGTCCCGAACAGCCCTACCATCGGCGAAACATTGCCAATCAGGTTGACCCACTCGATTTTGCGCATAAGCCCCAATGCCTGCTCCTCCAGAGACTCGAACAGAAGGTTCCGAACCCGAAACCAATCCTCCCTGCCCTGTGTAACCGCGCGGACAACCGCGCTGCTGACAAAATCATCACTGTCGCCGAGTCGGGCCTCCAATTGTCCGGGGCCGTGGTCTTGTACTATCTCGACAATCCTCCGGCCCACCCCATCCGGAACAAGGCTCTTGCGGCGGATGGTAAAAGCATATTCAGCAGCCAAATAAACTGTTACAAGCGACATAGGCAAAAGCACAAACCAGACAATAGGACCGCCGGCAACAACAAATTGTTCGAGGAATGTTTGCGACTGCACGCCACGCCCCGCCGCGGCTCCAAAGTCGCCGCGCATCGTCGTAACCACAATGGCTAACACTGCCGCCAGTGCAATCACCGGGGCGAGCGTTTTCAGCAAAAAACCCCTCTGCATTAACAACCGCCGCTCTTTCATTGAAAACTCCCCTCCTCCAAAGCACCCAATAACCCGGGCCTGTCAATCTCATCGTCCGCAACAAAAACAAATTCCCCGCCGGTCTGGCTCGCTATCGTCTCCAGCATGTTACGGTCCCGGCTTTGAGGCCAGAACCCTATCGTATTGATTATCGTCGCAGGTGCAAATTGCCTCTGTAACGCTGCAATTGTCTGCGAAAACCTCTGTTGGTCCTCGGCTGCCAGCTCAAAGCCATCGGTGAGAAAGTAAATAACCGAGGGACTGTCCCCCTGCCCGTCACGAATTTGCAGCGCCCTTTCGAGGGCCGCAACGGCGTTGGTTTGTCCTGCCGGCCGGACCGAATCAATAAAATCGTATGCCGCTGACCTGCCTTCCTGCGTCGCTCGTACCAGCCGACCCCCGCCGAATTCGAACAGCCTGCCATCACCAAAAAAGATGATGTAAAAATACTGGTCCGGCAGCATGTCCCCGATTGAGGCTTTGAGCCTTTGTCGAAGCTTACTGAACATCCCCCGCATACTTCCCGAACAATCCACCACATAGCAGACCTTGCGGTGCTCAGTGGAACTGCCGAAGAATTCGACCTTGTGTGGAGACGCTCGCCCCCCCGGCAACATAAGGGTGCTCCGAGATGGTAAAGACCCTGCCAAACTTTGGATATTGTGCGAGACAGGCCTGACCGCGCCAAAGAGCCGACCTGCCGCCAACACACTTTCACTGCTCCCGGCAAAATGCTGTACGGAAGCTCTTTTTACCTTCGGCTTGGGAATTACCGGGGCGGCCTGTACAAGTTCCCTTATCCGGCTTATTGCGGCTGTTGGGGTGGGCCGCCGCGACCCTTCGGTACTGTACTGAGAAAAGCCGGCAATCCCAAAAAGCGTCAGCACTATAAGATGCACCGCAACCGAAGCCATACCCGCCCCCAACCTGGTGTCGAGCCGCGATTTGCGATGCCCGGCAAATCCGGTTTTTGCATAAACCATCCTTTGAGTGGTGCGCACGGCCAAGAAATACTCCGTTATTACCCGGGCCCGCATTTCGAGATGGGCCGCGAAAACTTCCTATTCCACAACCTGAACGTGCGAAAAGCCCGGCATCAGCAAATCATACATCAGCTCCACCTCCCCGTTGTACATACGAATACATCCCTGCGAACCCGCCGTGCCGATTTCTTCGGGCTTCTTGGTGCCGTGGATGGCAAAACCCGTCCTGCCCTTAGCCTCTCCCTCGATACCCTCCAGCCCTATCCATCTCGAACCCAAAGGATAATCAGGGGCATCGGGATGATAGGTTTTGCCCGTAATTGGGTCTGTCCAGGGGGGTTTTATCAGTTTGCCGCCGGGTTTGACCAGCCAAAGCCCTGTCGGCGTTTCCATACCGGGCTTGCCAAGACCCACGGTATAACTCCTCACGAAGGCGTCCTGAAGATACAAATCCATCGTGAAAGTTGACCGATATACCCTGACGTTGAACGGCCCGTTGATGACCTTTATCGCTTCGCCCGCTTGCAGAGCCTCCGGGCGGGCAATGTTATTTATCCGCATCAGTATTTCGTAAGGCACCTTAGACTGCACACCGACTGCCCTGAGCTGGTCGCCCGGCTGGACCTTATAAGTGCCGCAAAGCATGTCCTCCGGAAAAACACTTCTGCTGAATAACCACTTGTCCGCAAGCCAGGAAAGCTGCTTTTTCACAAATTCGCGCTGCTGACCGCTCATAGGCATAGGCAGTACGTCGTTCAGTAAGTTACGCGATTTTATAATCCCCGGAGGATTCGCATTAAGCAGCGCCAGCGCCTCATCAATAAGCTTTGCCGCCTGGGCGTTCATCTGGGCATTTGACGCCGGCGTTATTGTGGATGAATCCGATCCGGTCGGAACCTCCGGTTTGGCCTCCGGCTTCAACTCCGGCTTAGCCTCTGGCTTGGCTTCCGGTTTCGGCGCCGGCTCAGGTTCCGGTTTCAGCTTTGATTCCTCCTCTACCGCCGGCGACCCGCCTTTTTCCTCTTGTACATCAGTTATGTTCGTTTCGGTTTCATTATCGACAGGCTGGTCTTTGTTCCTGCCGAAAGGATGGCTGCCATAAATAAAGGCAATCACTGCAGCGGCAATCAGTACCGCGGAAATGATATATATACTTTTTCTGGTCTGGTTTCTTCGCTTACTGTACAGGCTGGAAGGATAACGAGCCATCTTACTCTCCTTGCTCCCGGCGGCCTATATCGGGACTAAAGTATATTACTTCCTTATCGGTCACCAAAAAATCAACCGGCTCATCATGCTCTGTAACCGGCACCGAGTCAATCCGCTGCTCGGCGAAAGCAAATCCGCACCTTAAGGCCTTAAGTTCGGCGTTACTAAAAAACCTGTCGTAGTACGACCCGCCACGACCAAGTCTGTTACCTTTTTCATCGAATCCCAACCCGGGGGTAACCACCAAATCAAGCTCCTCTATCGGCATCGGCAGTCCGGTTACAGGATTCCGCAATCCTGAAGGGCTGGTCGAAACACCTGTCTCCAGAGAGGTTATCTGCACCGGTATCATCCGCCTTTGCTGCCAGGAAACCTTCGGCACCGCCACCGTCTTGCCAAGCTGCCAGGCGCAGAGTATAGCCTCAGAAGTATCCACCTCGTGCGGAAGGGATAAGTACAGCATTATCGCCGATGCATTTTGAAACTGGGGCGTTGAGACCAGATTCCGGCAGGCGCTTCTGCTTTTTTCACTCCTCTGCTCTTTGCTCATTTCAAGCAGGCAATTCTGCAGTTTCCGGCGCAATTGCATCTTATCCATCTAACCACCCCTCTTCCCCATATTATCCAGTTTGCTATCTTGTATCAAGGCTTGCAACTTTTGTAAATAGCGACTAATCCGTTTTTCATGCCCAATTTCCCTGGGCGTGTAATATTTCTTCCTCATAGCCGCGGGAAGGTACTCCTGGGCCACGAACCCGCCCTTAAAATTGTGCGGATAAACGTAATCCTCACCAAAACCGGCTTTTTTTGCACCGGGATAATGGCTGTCTTTCAGATGCTTCGGCACAGCTATCGTGGGCTTTTCTTTCACGTCGGCCATCGCCTTCCATATAGCCGAAGCGGCAGCATTCGATTTTGGCGCACAAGCCACATACAGTGCCGCCTGCGCCAGGGCGAGCTGCGCTTCCGGCAAGCCCACGAACTCCGATATCTGTACGGCAGCAGCCGCCAACACCGTCGCCATCGGGTCGGCGTTTCCCACATCCTCCGCCGCGCAAACTGCGATTCGCCTGGCAATAAAGCGAACATCCTCGCCGCCCGCTATCATCCGGGCAAGCCAGTACACCGTAGCATCCGGGTCGGAGCCGCGCATACTCTTCTGTAAAGCACTCGCAAGGTCGTAGTGCGTATCGCCCGTACCGTCATATTCTATCGCTTTTTGTTGTATCGACTCTTTGGCAACTGCCAAATTAAATTTTATTTCTTTTCCACCCTCACGCGCCGCCTGCGATAGTACCCCCACCTCGAGTGCCGTAAGGGCCCTTCGGGCATCCCCCTCGCACATCACAGCCAGGAATTTCAGCGCATTTTCGTCCGCCTTTATGTCAAATTGACCCAGCCCGCGTTCGGAATCACGAACAGCCGCCCTGAGCAACTGCAGAATGTCGTCTTCACTGAGCGGCTCAAAATAGAAAACCGTGCTGCGGGAAATCAGCGGCGAATTAACCGAAAAAAACGGATTTTCCGTGGTCGCGCCTATAAGAATCAGGACGCCCTCCTCAACATCATCCAGCAGAACATCCTGCTGTGCCCGGCTGAAACGGTGGATTTCATCGATAAAAAGCACGGTTCTTTGCCGGCTGACAGCCAGCCTGTCTCTGGCAGCGGCGATTACCTCGCGTATGTCCTTGACGGTGGCAGCAGGGGCCCTCAAATAGTGGAATTGGGCCTTTGTGTGGTTGGCAATCACTGTTGCCAGCGATGTCTTGCCAACTCCGGGCGGGCCGTAGAATATGAGACTGCTCAGCTTGTCGGCCTCAAGCATCCTTGTAAGCAGCTTGTCAGGCCCGATAAAATGCCTTTGGCCGACGAACTCTTCGAGCTTTCCAGGCCTCATCCGAACCGCCAGCGGTGCCGCCGAGGCAATATTGGCTTTCTCAGACCCGCCAAACAGCGTCGTATCACCCGTATTCCTGTGCATAAGGCATATTATATGCTACAACCAATCCGGCCCAAACCTTATTCTTGAACCCTCGTGCGCCAATACCAATGCCCCAAGTGAGGCTTGCGAACCATAAGAAAGGCCGTTTATGAAAATATTTCGAGTCATTTTGCTTGACACGCAGGCTCGGACGCTTTACAAGTTGCATTTTCATACGCCAGTTTAACTTTAGAAAACTTGATTAAGTTGGAGAAGAATTATGGAAATAAAGGTACAGCTAAAAGAAAGTGACATGCCGCGACAGTGGTACAACCTGGCAGCCGATTTGCCCACGCCGCTGCTTCCGCCGCTCGGACCCGATGGAAAACCTATCTCGCCCGATATGCTCGCGCCGGTATTCCCGATGAATCTGATAGAGCAGGAAGTCAGCCAGGACCGCTGGATTAACATCCCGGAGGAGGTCCTGGGGATTTTATACCGGTGGAGGCCCACGCCTTTGAAAAGAGCGGTTTATCTTGAGAAGCATCTGAAAACGCCGGCCCGCATCTACTACAAAGATGAAAGTTTGAGCCCTCCGGGAAGCCACAAGCCCAATACTTCTGTCGCTCAGGCCTGGTATAACAAGCAGTTCGGGATTAAAAGACTGACAACTGAGACCGGCGCCGGCCAGTGGGGCAGCGCCCTGGCTTTCGGCTGTAAGCTGCTGGGCCTCGAATGTAAAGTTTTCATGGTCAGAATCAGTTTCGACCAGAAACCGTTTCGCAAGATTATGATGCAGGTTTGGGGCGCCAATTGCGTCGCAAGCCCAAGCAATGAAACCAACGCGGGCCGTAAAATACTGCAGGAAATGCCCGATACGCCAGGCAGCCTCGGAATCGCCATCAGCGAGGCTATCGAGGCAGCGGTAACAGACCCGTCGGGCAAAACACGTTACTCATTGGGAAGCGTGTTGAATCACGTGCTGCTTCATCAGACCATAATCGGGCTTGAGGCCAAGAAGCAGTTGCAGCTTGCAGGCGAGAAGCTGCCTGATATCGTCATTGGCTGCGCGGGAGGCGGAAGCAATTTTGCCGGCCTGTCCTTCCCCTTCGTGGCCGACAAAGTCAACGGCGCCGACATAAAAATCATGCCTATCGAACCGACGGCCTGTCCCACCATGACACGGGCGCCCTTCGCCTACGACTTCGGAGATACCGCCTGCACAACGCCCCTGCTGGCAATGTACACGCTTGGCCACGCCTTTATTCCGCCTCCAATCCATGCCGGCGGCTTGCGATATCATGGTATGGCGCCTCTGGTTTGCCAGGCTATTGTCGAAGGTCTTCTCGAACCAAAGGCATATCACCAGTTAAAATGTTATGAATCTGCAATGCTCTGGGCCCAGACCGAAGGAGCTATTTGTGCTCCTGAGACCAGCCACGCAGTCGCTGCCGTCATTGATGAAGCGATAAAAGCCACAGAAGAAGGCAAAGAGAAGGTGATACTGCTTAACTATAGCGGGCACGGCCTTATGGACCTTACGGGCTACGACGCCTACCTCTCGGGAAAGCTTACCGATTACGAACTTCCCGACGCAGACCTGGAAAAGTATACCGTGCCGTTAAAGAATCTGCCCAAAGCGGAAGCGAGGAAAACCGGGAAATGGTAATCTGCGCCGGGCGCGAGGCTTATAGTTTAGAGAATGGTTATTGCGTAAAGGCCCGATAAAAACAGGCTCGCCTCTGATTTTCCTCGGACGGCCGAAAGAAAAAACAAAAAATTTTATTTGACTTACAGGTATATACCGATAAACTTCTAAGACCGTTGGCAGGATACTGCTAACTTATTCCAGATAAAAGCGTTAGGAAAAATAAGGTAAACGTTGTTTAAGGAGATGAGTATGAAAAAGGGAATTCTATTTACAACCGTGGTCTTGCTGAGTGCTGTGGGTTTCGCTCAGGCCCAGGAAGGGGAACTGCATGGCTACATTGACTTGACATGGCAGAGTAAGTACATCTGGCGCGGCTTCGACGTTTACGCAGACAAGAGCGCAATTCAACCGAGCCTTAATCTGGACCTCTACGGGACAGGCTTCGGCGTCGACATTGCGATGCACAGGGCCAACTCGTCCGGATTCGAAAACAGTGAACGCTGGGACTACACTATTTTTTACCGGAATGCTGTATGTAAAGATGAAACCTATGCCACCAACTATATGATTGGTTACAGGTACTATAACTATCCGGATAACAGCAGTCACACCAGGAGCAGTATCGACCTTCAGGAATTTCATATGGTCTTCTCATGGCCGAATATTTTACCTGTAAAAGGTCTGGTTCCCACCTACTGTCTGGTTAAACTCTGGCCGTCAAACAGTGGTACGATAGTGGGAAGCAGATCTCCCTCAGGCGGAACCGCATCGGGCTGGGCACATATCTTCATGCTTGACTATCCGTTAACAGTCCCCGGCTTCTTGCCCGAAACGCCGGAACAGGTCCTGAATTTGCATTCGGAGCTGGTCTACAACGACGGTGTCGCCCCTGATGGTGGCGGTGCTCGAGGACCGGCAGACCATGATTGGTCAAACGCTGTCTTGGGCGTTTCAACAGACTTCGAGCTCAGCAAGAACTTTGTTTTCACCCCGGGGCTTTTTTATCAGGTAACAATGGATAGCTCTGTTAACGATGACAAGGATGAAACATGGCTAACCCTGGGCTTTAAGTACAAATTCTAAAACAGCGGGACAATTTCCCCGTGAGCATAAAAGGCCGGTTTCCTGGAAACCGGCCTTCTTATTTGACCCGCTGCGCAACAACCCGCAGACTGCAAGTATCTAACGGCCGCGCCGCCCAATATATCCGGCTGTCTCAATCAAAGCGTCTTTGGCATCGCTTTCTTCCAGCTCCGCCAGTCCCGCAATCGCTTTTATAACAAATTCCTCCGCCCGGCTGTGCGCATATTCCAAACTGCCATAGCCCCTCAGCATCTCCGCCAGAGCCTCCTTACTTTCCCCGGCGGCATCCAACTTAACCTTAAGGACGCTCTTGTCATTTGCCTCCATCACTCGCAGAAGATGTATCAGTGCCAGCGTCAACTTGTTTTTATCGACGTCGCTTCCAAGCGTTTTACCCGTTTTGCCTTCATCGCCGATTATGTCGAGCAAATCATCGGTGATTTGAAATGCAATGCCCAGATTCAGCCCAAAATCGGCGAGGCATCGGGCGCGTTTTTCCCCGGCGCCGGCCAAGAGACCGCCAAGATAACAACAACAGCTAAAAAGAGCCGCACTCTTGTCGGTGATTATGTCAATATACTCCGACTCGCTCAACTGCCGGTTCCGTCCCTGAATTGTCTGCCTCAATTCGCCTTCGCAAATTCGAACAGTCGCGGCCGCAATTGCCCTGATAATTTCCGGCTCCAAATCGGCACACATCTGAAAAACTCTGCTGAGCAGGAAGTCCCCCAGAAGAACGGCGCGCTCGTTGCCCCACAAGCTATTCACCGTGGGCCGGCCTCTCCGTTTCTGCCCGTCGTCTATGACGTCATCGTGCAGCAGCGTTGCATTGTGGATTACCTCGGCAATCGCCGCAACACCGATGTGCTTATCGGTGATCTTACCACAAGCGGCGCCGGCAAGCAAAACCAGGCCGGGCCGAAGCATCTTGCCGCTGGAGCTGTTAAAGTCTCCGAGCAACCGACTGACGTCTGTTTTGTCGCCGCCGCCCAACTGCCCGTTAATCAGTTCTCTCACTCGGCCCAGTTCGTCATCGATAAGCCTGAAAGGAGGAACCTTGTTTAGCGTAGAGTTTCCGGATATGTCACTCGCCCGTAACCGCATAAAGCAACAGCGTTCAGCGTATAGTGCCTCGCTTCCTTTTATTCCATTGCTGCTCTCTTTCGGGAATAAGGCTTCAGCGCCTCCACGGCATCTATGCGCTTTCCGCTAAATCTCCTTTCCGTGAGCGTACTTGTAGAACTTCTTCCTAAGAAGTTTCGTGACCGGGCCGGGCTGACCGTCACCGATAACCCTGCCGTCAATGTCTACAATGCCGATGACCTCGGCGGCCGTGCCGGTCAGGAAAAACTCATCGCAGATATACAAATCAAATCTTGTCAAATTCTTCTCAACCACCTCAAGGTTTTCCTCCCCCGCCAGCCTGATAACAATCCCTCGCGTTATCCCTTCCAGAGCGCCGGCCTCAACCGGCGGCGTATAAATCACACCCCCCCGCACGATAAAAACGTTGTCGCCGGTGGCTTCGGCAACGTAACCTTCGTGGTTATACATAATCGCCTCGGGCACATTGCTGTCCAGCGCCTCGATCTTGGCCAGAATGTTATTCAGATAGTTCAGGCTCTTGACCTGCGGCGGTATCGACAGAGGATGGTTTCGAACCGTCGTCGCGCTGATTACCTTCATCCCCTTTTCGTAAAGCTCCTCCGGATAAAGCTGAATATTATCCGCAATGATGAACAGTCTCGATTCCTCGCACACAAACGGATTCAGTCCCAACGTTCCCACGCCGCGGGTTACCACCAGCCGAATATACCCGTCGACCACCCCGTTTGCTTCCACCGTCTTTTCCACCGCTTTGACAAGTGCGCTCCGGCTCATAGGCATATCAAGCCTGATTACCTTGGCCGAATTGAAAAGCCGCTCAATGTGGGCCTTCAACTCGAATACTCTGCCGTTGTAAACACGAATGCCCTCAAAAACCCCGTCGCCGTAAAGCAGGCCGTGGTCAAAAACCGATATATGCGCATCCGCCTCATCCACAAGCTTGTCATCAAGCCATATCTTTAGTGCCATACAATCTCCAGCCACCACTCGGGTTGAATGATTATGTGATTATGTACTTATGTCCTAATGCGCTATTTTACCGTCGGCCAGGGTTATTATCCGCCCGGCCCTTTGAGCGATTCTCTGGTCATGGGTAACCATCACAACCGTTTGACCGGCTCTATTCAATTCTTCAAAGATGCTTAAGATACCATCTCCCGTCGCCGAGTCAAGATTTCCTGTCGGCTCATCCACCAAAAGCAGCTTCGGCTCATTCATCAAAGCCCTCCCGATAGCCACCCTCTGCCTCTCCCCACCGGACAACTGATACGGTTTATGCCGGGCCCTTTCCCCCAAACCAAGTCTTACCAGCAATTCCTCGGCCCGCTTTTTTGCCCGCCGCCGGCTCATAAGCCAGCCCAATATACTCCGCGAGGCCATCGCCGGCAGAAAAACATTTTCCAGTACATTTAATTCGTCCAATAAATGATAAAACTGAAATACAAACCCAACCTTTTTGTTGCGAAATTCATTCAACTGCCTTGCACGAAGCCTGCTCAAATCCCGTCCCTCAACCCTTACAATGCCTTTGTCCGGTCCATCCAACGCACCCAAAATGTGCAAAAGCGTACTTTTTCCGCTGCCGGACGCCCCGACGATTGCCAGGAATTCGCCGTGCTTTACGGCCAGATCCACGCCTTTGAGCACCTTGACCTCTGCAGCGCCCAGCCTGTAAGATTTATAGACCCCTTCAGCCTTCAATATATAATCGTTCTTGCTCATAACTGGCTCACCTGCAAGGCCTCCACCGGCCTTAATCTTGCCGCCTGCCGGCTCGGAACAAACGCGCCGGCCAGGCACGCAATTACCGCCGAAACGACAATTATCCCCAAAACCCCCAAATCCATTTGGTTGGGAATATCCCCTATGGCATAAATCGTCCTGTCCCACAACTGAAACTCAAAATGCTCAAAAAGCCAGTCTTCTATGCCATTTATCTTAAGCAAGAACACCCATCCCCCCAGAACCCCGACAAAAGAGCCGAGAATACCGACCAGGAACGAAAATCCCAAATACAGTCCGATTACACCGGCGTTCGAAACGCCCACGCTTTTCAATATGCCGATGTCCTTGCTCTTGTGACTTACAATCATATAAAAGACAACGAAAATAATGAAAACCGTGGTGACCCCCACAAGAGCAAACAACACTATCATCATTGTTTGTTCCTTTTCCATTGCCGCAATAAATTCGCGCCTGTTGTCTTTCCAGCTTTGCACGGTCACCGTTTCCAGCAGATTTGACAGCTCCCGGCCGCGTCTTTCTTCCGCGAACTTTCTCCACAGCGATGCGACTTTTTCACATCCGGCCTCAAGCTTGATATTCGGCTTGAATTTTACGCAGAGCCAGGAGGCCCTTTTGTCAGGTCCGGCCATCCCGCAAAGCAGTTGTGCCTGGTCAAAAGGCAGGTAAAGCGTTGAACTGTCCACCCGTGCCAGACCGCTCTGGGAAGTGTCGCTATAGTAGAAAGTTTTCGTATTGACGACCCCCGCTCCGGCCTTGGCCAACGCGCCCTTGGCCGTAAGTGGAAAGCAACTGACGGTACGAGCTGTCTGGGCTGGAGCCGCTTCATGGGTATATCGGCCGTCAGCATCACGCTGCAGCCACACGTCAATCCCCGCCACAAAACCCGGCAGATTCGCATCACGACCCGGCTCAAATGCCTTTGCAGGATTTCCTTTGTGGTAATACAGCGTGCTGCCAAAACCGGTAGCCCTGTTGTGCTTGGCCGGTTCAATGCCCATAATTTCAACACCGGCACTTCGCTCTGAGTCGCCAAAAGTTACCAGTGCGTAGCTCTTGATGACAGGTGAGACGCCCTCAACAAATCCTTCCGCGTCCAGAAGCCTCATAAAATCCTCATAGTAGGCGAAGCCCACCAGTGATTCGGTTCCGACCACACAGTCCCCCACGAAGCTGTGGTTCTTCTGCCTGAAATCAGTCACCAGCCCCCTCATCACGGTCATCACCACAACAACAATAAAGACGCAAAGCGCCACCGACAAGAACGCCAGATAACTTATGCGCCTTTTGAACAGGTAACGAAATGACAGAATAACCTTATACATCTATCGCCGCTCATTCGTACCTTAGAATATTGACCGGCGTGCTCCCGGCGGCAATAAGCGCCGGTATCAGCGCCCCGACGGTTACGGCTATGACCGCCGACAACACAATAAGCAAAGCCGAGTCCCAATTAACCGCATTGGGTATCTTACTGAACATATACACGCTGCTCTTCCAGAGTTTCAACCCGAAGATTATCCTGATCCACTGCTCAATCGCATTTATATTTTTTGTGACAATATATGCGACAACCGTGCCGGCCGCCGAGCCGATTATCCCCACACAGGCGCCGAAACCCACGAAAATCAACGCCACCGTACTGCTTGTCGCCCCACAACTTTTTACTATCGCAATATCCTTGCGCTTGAGTCCCACAATCATGTAAAATATGCAAAAAACCAGAAGGACCACGCCGAAACTTACCACACCGAATATGAATAACAGCACCCACATTTGTTTCAGAAGCTCGGCCACATACCGTTCCTGCATTTCCCTGGCCGTCTCGATATCGGTGTACGCTATCAGGTGGGAGCCCCAACCAAGCTGTTTCTCGGCAAAATCCGCCCACACACCTCGAATCTCGGCAAGCGCCGCATCCGTCCGAACACCGGCAGCCAGTTTTATTTGAATTTGGTCGGCGACCGGCCGGGCCTCGTCGGGGTATAACCTTTTTTGCAGTTCCGCTATCGGCAGATACACATAATCTTTGTCAAGGGGATAAACCCCCGTGAAAACAATGTCTGAAATCGCAAATGGTATGTTTTTCCGCCTGAACTTTTTGCCGCCCCCGGCGGCACTGTCAGATGACGAACTCTCCGACGCACCCTCTGGGCCTCCTGACTCTATCTCGGTCCCTGTCACCAGAACTACGTCCCGCCCAATCATATCGTTTTCAATCGCACCGAAGTCATACTCATCGGTCTTCTCGTCGGGCGCCCCGACTACGCCGATGCCCACATAGCCGCCGACCTTTTCCGGCGAGCCGGGCACTTCGAACGATGGCTCACCGGGTAATCGGCTTTGTCTTCGCAGGGATTCTTTCAAACCGGTTACCTTCGCCCGTTCTCCAGGCTCGATGCCCCAAATCTTCACCGCACGCACGTTACCCCTGCCCAAATGCAATAGCCCCTGCCCCGACAGCGTCGCCGTTGCCGTTTCCACCGCACCCATTTTCTCCAGCCTTTCGATAAACAGGGGGTATCCGCCGACTCTGATGGGTGGGGTAAGCACCACGTCGCCTACTGCCTCCACCGCCGCCTGCTCGAAAGCCCTGATAAAGCTGGTGAACAGGCTGGACACGACTATCAGCAGTGCCGTGGACAGAGCAACCGCGGTGATGCTCAACAATACGATTTTTTTCTTACGCAGGTATCGAAACCACAGAAACAGTTTCAACATGTCCGGCCCAATCGATTTATTCTCTGACAGGCTTTAGAAGTGGAAAGAGCACCACATCCCGGATACTCGCTGCGGAGGTCAGGACCATTACCAATCGGTCAATACCAATGCCCAGTCCACCAGCCGGCGGCATGCCGTATTTCAACGCCATTATATAATCTGCGTCCATTGTCGCTATCGACTCTTCCTGGCCCCGAAGCTGAATCTTGAAGTTCTCTTGCTGTACAGCCGGGTCGTTCAACTCCGTATATGCGTTGGCCAGCTCCATCCCGCCAACATACAGCTCGAACCGCTCCGCGTACCTGGGTTCATCTTTCTTGCGCCTGGCCAGCGGACAAAGCTCAGCCGGATAATCCATAACAAAAGTCGGGTTAACCAGACCCCCCTCAACAGTGGCCTCGAACACCTTATTAACAACCACCGCATCGTCCATATCCGCCTCGTCCAGCCCGAGCTGCCTTGCCTTTGCCCTTATACCGCCGATATCGCCTATATCGCAGCCCCCGTGTTCCTTAAGCAGGTCCGCATACCGCACGCGCCGCCAGGGATTCGCAAAATCAACGGTTTTTTCGTCGAATTGAACCTGCCTGCCGGTGCAATATTTCTCAACACACACGGAGATTATCTCCTCGGTCAAATCCATCATCACATTGTAATCGGCGTATGCCTGGTATAATTCGAGCATCGTGAATTCCGGGTTGTGCTGCCTGCTCAGTCCCTCGTTGCGAAAATTCCGGTTTATCTCAAAGACCTTTTCCATCCCCCCGACCAGCAGCCTTTTCAGAAACAGCTCCGGCGCAATTCGTAAAAACAGGTCCAAATCAAAGCTGTTATGGTGGGTCACAAAAGGCTTCGCGGCAGCGCCGCCGACTATGGTCTGCATCATCGGCGTCTCAACTTCGAGAAAACCGCGGCCCCGCAGAAACTCACGAATCGTCGCAATGATGTCACTGCGCTTCTTGAACCTTTCCATCACTTCGGGGTTGGCCCACAAATCAATGTATCTGCGCCGATACCGCAGGTCGATATCCGCAAGGCCGTGAAACTTCTCCGGCGGCTGCTCAAGACACTTGCTAAGAATGGAAACAGTATCGGCCCAAATGGTAATCTCGCCCGTCTTGGTCTTACCCAACTGCCCGGAGGCGCCGATTATATCGCCAAGTTCGAGCAGTTTGGCAAGTTCCCACCGCGCACCCAAAAGGCTCTTGCTCAGGCCAATCTGGATGGTCCCGCTCCAATCACGAAGGGTAATAAAAATCAGCTTCCCGATGTCCCTTAACAGCACAATCCGCCCGGCGCATTTTGCCTGCTGTGTCTGGTCGCCTTCCTTGAATCTGCTCTTTACGGCTTCGGCCGCCTCTGCGCCGTCGTATCTGCCCCCGTAAGGCTCAATACCCAATTCCTTAATCCGGGCCAGTTTCTCCTGTCTCTGCCGTTCGAACCTGGCTTTTTCCTCTGTGCTGGTCAAATCCACCTACCTCTAAAGCTGAAGGACTAAAAGCTGTTGAAACTAAAGCTTCGCGGCTCTGCGATTGGCGCCTCTTGCCTCCTGCCGAATCAACTTGCTCTTTGCAACCAGAATGCCCACCGCCAACTGCGGGTCGGACTTAAGGGTTTCCTCCAGCGTATGCCTCTTCAACGGGGCGCCCTTGTCATGGTTGGCCTGAACCAAAACATCGTTGTCCCTCTGCACATCAATCAGTTCTTTGAGTTCATCGCCTGTCAATTCCATCTCAATATCCGGCCCAATGCCCCAATCTTTCCTGCCCTGCTTCTTCATCTCCTCCTGGCTCTCAACCCTCTGGCCCGAGGGTAAATGATAATACGCCATCGTATATTTCAACTGCGCGCCTCCGCCGGGATACGACGTTATACCCTGGACCAGCCCTTTCCCGACCGTTCTTTCACCTACGATAACCGCCCGCCTGTACGCCCTGTCCTGCAACGCTCCTGCGACAATTTCCGAAGCGCTCGCCGAAGCACGGTTTACAAGTATAACCAGCGGATAGTCGGGGTGGGTATTGTCCTTGTGTGCGGGCGCGTAAGTGGGCGTACCCCACCTCGGCTGTGTGCGGACTATCAAGCCTTCGGTCAGGAATTTGTCGGCGATAGCGACCGCACTGTCCAAAAGCCCGCCCGTATTGAACCGCAAATCCAGAATCAATCCCCTCAGCCCCTCCGCCTCAAGCTCCTTCAAAACTTTTTCCAAATCCGAAGAGGTCGTTCCCGAAAAATTAGTCAGACGGACGTAACCGGTCTTGCTCTCATCATCAATCATATACAGCCACTTGCCTGTTTCGGCTCTTCGCCAGCCCCGGATTGTCGGAACAACTATCTTGGCCCTCGTAATAGATATGTCCCTTGTCTTGTCCTCACCGGGACGTCTTATCATCAGCGTAACCGTCGTCCCTGCCGGACCGGTAATCTTGCGAACCGCGCAGGTTAGAGACATATCCTTGGTCTCAGCATCGTCGACCTTTTCGATAACGTCCCCGGCGTCGAGGCCCGAGTTGTATGCCGGCGTATCAGGCAAAAGACTCGCTACGGTCAATAGCCCTTTCTGCTTTGTGATCTCTATCCCGATGCCCGTAAACTCATTGGTCATTGTCTTTTCAAAATCCTGAACCTGCCGCGGCCAGACCATAACTGTATAAGGATCCAGGGCCGAAAACGCCGCCTCCGCAAAGTGCGAAATCAACAGCTCGCGCGGCAATTCGAGAGTTGTCGCGTTGAGCGCCAGAACCTTCTGGAAAATATCTATAAACTTGCTCTTATTCAGCCCCGTGGCGGGCCTGTTTATCTCATCCAAAATCATTTCCAGGGCCGCCGACCACGCCGCAGCCCTCCTGCCATGTTGACTGCCCTTTTCCCAAAGCGCATCACGCACAACCGACGACGAATCAATCACCTCTTCCAGCGACTGACACCGCCGGATAGCTTTGACGGCCATCTGGCGATAGTCGATAATGTTGACGTAACTGAAATTCAGCGCCTCAATCGCCCGGATAAACATCTCCGGCTCCACTTTCTCATAACGCTCCTGCCGACTTTCACAACTGTTATCCTGAAAAGAGCTTCCGATGTTGGCCTTTTCCACAAGCTGCTCGGCGTAATCTTCGTATTGCTTGTTATCGGGCTCAATCGCCTGCAGCCAGCTATAGCAGACTACATACGCGTCAAGCCATTTCCCTTTCGACTCGAACTCAGCGGCCTTGCTCTTGGCTTCCTGAAAGACCCGCTTGACGAACGGGTCCGACAGAAGCTCGCTTTTCTGTTTCTCGTTGGCAAACTCACTCGCCTTGGCAATGACGGAAAGTACTTTGGTCATCTCGCTCAGGGCGTTCGCATCGTTTGCATCGTTGCGGGGCGGCGCAATTCGCAGCTTCTCCAGTTCAGCCAACTGACTGAGGTATGCAGCCTCTCGCGCCGCCTGCCTCGCCTGACTTATGGCCTGATACTCGTGAACAATCTTCGACAAACTGTAAAGAGCTGTATTATACGGCGACCGAGCCTTTTCTATGAGTTTGCCGGCGCCGTCAAACTGCCCCTCGCAGATCAGCTCGCAAGCTGATTCAACAACGTCCGGTTCCGCGGATTCGGCTTCAAGAGGTTCAACAGGCTTTGGCTTGGCCGCAAGGCCGTAACCGCTCGAACAGAAAACAACCAGTAATACCCAGACTATGCCGATTAAATGCCTTCGTATATCGTATGTTTTATCCATTATTCTCTATCTCTTGCTATGTGTGTCTAATTCGCGATTTGAACAATTTGCCGTTCGCGATTTAGCGATAAACCCTTTTACGCGCACTCGGCGGCCCTGCCGGCACAACCTAACACGTGCAGTTTGTGTTTAACCATCTCTTTGATAGCCTCACGCCCCGGACCGAGATACTTGCGGGGGTCGAACTCGCCGGGTTTTTCCGCAAAAACCTGCCTGATTTTTGCGGTAAGGGCCATTCGCAGGTCCGTATCTATATTGACCTTGCAGATGGCCATCTTCGCCGCTTTGCTGATAGCTTCTTCAGGCACTCCCATCGCATCGGGCATGTTCCCCCCATACTTATTAATAAGGTCCTTGAACTCCTTCAGCACGCTGCTCGAGCCGTGCATAACCAGCGGAAAGCCCGGCAGTCTCTTGCCTATCTTTTCTATTACGTCGAAAGCAAGCTTCGGTTCGCTCTTGAACTTGTAAGCGCCGTGGCTTGTTCCGCAGGCCACCGCCAGCGAATCACAACCCGTTTTCTCGACAAACTCCACCGCCTGGTCCGGGTCCGTCAGGTGCTTGCTGATGTCATCGGCGTCCACCCCCACTACCTCTTCCTCGATACCCCCAAGCTGGCCCAGCTCCGCCTCGACAACCACTCCTCGGTCGTGCGCATATTCGACAACCTGCTGCGTGACCCTGACGTTCTGGTCAAACGCCAGCTTGGAAGCATCAATCATCACCGAGGTAAAACCGTCGTCAACAAACTGTTTGCAGGTCTCAAAATTATCCCCGTGGTCCAGATGTATGGCGATAGGAATACTCGGGTTCTCCTCAACCGCCGCGTTAATTATCGCCTTCAGGTAATCGATATTCGCATAATCCCGCGCCCCTCGGGATACCTGCAGAATCAGAGGAGCCTTTTCTTCGGCCACCGCGGCGATAATACCCTGTGTAATCTCCATATTATTTACATTGAACGCCCCAATCGCATAACCGTTCCTGTAAGCCATTGTGAACATCTTTTTCGTATCGACCAATGCCATAGCGCTCTCCTTAAACCATCAAACAATAGTCCGGAATTTCTATCGGCAAATAACCGGCCGCAGACCAGTTATTATATCAATAATTTGCTGACTGTCCCAGCCTCATATACCGCCGCGGCCCAATCCCAAGCTCCGGCACACCCTGAGGCCATATACTGAATACAACCGCCTGTTTCTTCAGCGATTCGTCCGCGCTGTACGTAAGACCCCAATATACCCTGTGATACCGCCTTATGAGGGCTATATCGCTCCGTATGTTCGCGCCGTAGTCAAAATCGAACTGCTGCGAGAATACCACCGTATATCGCGGGTCCAGCACATAAGTTGCCGCAAACGTAAACGCGTTCGAGCCTTTTTCGCCAAGACCGTTGTCGAGCCGCCGCAAATATCTGCTGCCAACGTAATAACTCAAATTGGGCCACACCAAACGCGAAAAACCGATATTAAGCTGCTGCACCACGCCGCTCTGAAGGTCAAAATTCATGTCGCTCAATATCGCGGTCGTATCGCTCAGGCGCCAGATGTAGTCGGCCCCGAAGTAATTGCGCCTCGGCCCGAATACGTCGCTGCTGCGCCTGTCCTGTTGCGGCACGGTCCTGCTAAAAGTATCCAGCAGCGGAATAAAAGGCTTGTTCCAGATGAACCTATCCGGCCCCCCGGATGTGTCTCCCGAATCGTTCACCCATGTAATCTCCGTATCCAGCCGCATCCAGTCAACCGTCCGCTGATTGCCGACAGGCCCTCTCCTGGTTTGAAAACGCTGCGAAATACCTGCGTTCAACGTATCACGCTGCCTGGCAACCGTGTCGCTTTCAGCATAACCAACCACCGTCGCGTACGGCCTTACAATATGTCGAAGCTGGTTCAGGTCCCAGATACGCGATTTAACGTTCGGATATACCTTCCAGTACTGAGTGGACACGCGGGCGCCGGCCTCACCCGTCCAAACACTCTGCTCGCTCGGAACTGTCTGCCCGTCGAGGTTCGTGTGGAACCCGGCGCCGTCGTCATACGCCAATGTCCCGGCCACAAACGGCACCACCTTCATATTGCCCACCCGCACCGGCATGTCGAGCTCGGCCCTTTCAGACATAAAAGAGTAAAAATCCTCCGATATCGTCGGAGAACCGGATGCCAAACGCTGACGGAATCGCCCCACCTCGCTGTCACTGTAAAGCGTAAACTTGTCGTCGAAAAGCGACTGGCCCGTCAAATGATATTCAAGGCTCGGCAGTTCTTCCAGCTGGTTTACAAAATCGTTTATGCGCCCCTTGCCCAGAATAGAAAGGCCCCAGTTGTCCTCGATGCGCTTCAAATGTACCAGCGTCTCCTGCTCCTTGGCTACGTTGAACTCGCTGCGATAAAAGCCTTCCAGGAAATTCTCGTCGGACAAATAGCCCACCTCCGCGGTAAGCTGCCAGTTGTAAGGCAGGAAATGCCTGTGCTGCCACTGGAACCGCCCGCGAAGCTCACGGGGCGGCTCAAGGTTCCTCCGGCTGCCGGCCCTGCCCAGGTCATCCTCCCCGGTATCCTTTATGATGTATCCGAGGAGCCTGCCAAAACAGTTCTCTTTCGCGTATGCAATCTCCACACCGCTGCCCACACCCCGTTTGCCGTAATAATCCAATGCGAAAGTGCTCTCTGTCCCTTCCGGCTCCTCTAATCCCAACAGTCGCAACAGATACCATCGCGTCTCAACCAGCGCCCCCCAATCGCTGTCATAACCGGCATGCAGACTCTTGAGCGGAATGTCAGGTCTTTCCAGATTGGCACGAATAAACGGCCAGCTGAAAAACGTCTTCTCACCCATCTTAAAGCGCACGTCACGCATCTCGACGTCATAGCTGCTGTTTGAAACCCTTCCCTCTTGTTCGTCGTCGGGCGTGGTATCGGTGATAATGATGCTCGAAGCATTGACGGAAATCTGAGGAAGGTAAAACTCGCTGCTTGTCAGCGTGATATTTTCCCCCGCAAATTTATTTTCCGCCAACTGCCGCAGCTTCGCCGCCCTCACATAAATCGGAATCCCCCGCTTCGCATCGAAATTCCTCATCACCGCATTTACCGCAAGGGCCTTTTTCTCCTCGAAATCGTAGTATATTTCGTCCGCCCGAACCGTCCGCTGCCCCTCGGTCATCAAGACATCCCCGGACATATAAACTGCTCTGACCGCCCCACCGGCCAGAAAGTCCTCGACCCTGCCGCCCTCACGCCCTTTTTCACCCGCCCCCGAAGGCTCCTCAGAATAGAATATGACCGCGCTATCCGCCTGCAGCTCCAGCAAGCCGCCCTTCTCATCCTGTTTTTGCCAGACGTAAAGCCTTCCAATAAACGTCACGACGTATGTTCCATCCGGCGCCTGCGTTCGCTCCACTTTCAGCGGCACATCACCCGCCTGCGAGATACTAACCGGATATCTAAATTCCACCGCCCGCTTCGCGGCAACCTTTTCACCCGGCTTTTCCACGGCTCTCTCTGCGGGTAACCCAGGCGCAGCCGGCTGAGGCTTAACCGCCGATACCGCTGCCAGTGCCTTTCTATAAAGCTCCGACCCGCGGGGGTCGGCAATCTCCCTTTTGTCTGCCGTTACGAAAATCCCGCCGGTCACATCAAATCGAACAACCATTGACTCACCCTTCTTAATCACCGTCCGGCTGATTTCCACAGCGCCAACCCCCCGGATTTTCTCGACCGATATACCGCCCTCCAAATACGCCTCGGCCTTGTAACGGGCGCCAGCACGGCCGCCAGATTCGCCGCGCTCCATTTCAAGCCACAGCACGGCCTTATCGCTCGAAAACCGGTCGGCCCCGATAGACATTGAAAATCCATCCTCGAAAACCAGGATATGTTCAGGTCCTCTGTCAGTACTGAATTGATGGCTTATTACCTCACGCCCCGCCAGATGCAAATCCTGAATGACAAAAGACTCCCTTTCCTGACGGTCGGTTCGATTTTCCACAGCCGACCCCGTACACATGCAGAAGCGGGGGCCTGCCGGCAGCAAAACCGAAATGACCATACCAACGACTATCCTGTTTCGCATACACAATCTCGCATCTTGCGGTTCGAGCCACGGGTACCGCTCCATGGTTCAGGAATTATATCCGCTTGTTTCGGCAAAGCCAGTAAAAATCCCCCTAATAACACTGATAGCTTGATTTATCTGTAACAATGGTGTAAAACCGCCTTCGGTAACAATCAAAATTCGAAAAAACGCGTATCTTATATGACCGGGAACGAGCGTTCAGAATACCAGGACAAAATAGTATCAAGGTATTATGATAACCTTGACGCGATAATGCTCCAGAAACTCAGCGAGCTGGTAACCGAGCTATATCTGGCCGACACACCGGCCAGGCGCAACAGGCTCTGGCAAAGAGTGCAGAAGGCTATGGCAAATCTCAAAGTCCCGCCCGCAATCATGGAGCACATAATGCAAAAAAGAAGCGTCGAGATATTGGCCAAAAACCTCCAGGACTGGCTCACTGACAAAAAATAAACAATGCCGCCTGCTCCGTCCTTCCTTTGCTTTCGGGCCTCAAAGCAGCCCCAAAAAAAGAAGAAGTTTTGCTTTTTTTCCAGTAATTACGTCAATAGCAAGCGCCTCAGAATACAAAAGCGAACTAACGTCTCCAGGCTTCGCCGGCGTCGAATAACCAATTTTAGCCTTTCCTATCCGGTAGCCGCGATGGTATACTGCCTGTCGTACAGGAGCCAGGAGGCAACCGCCAAACCCGAACCTGTACTTCAAGCAGAGGCTGATATGGCTGAAGGTTATCCAGGCACGGCAAAAGTCTACCCCACGGAAAATCTCGGCAAAATGAGCATCCTTGATATGCTGGCCTACTTCGAGGAGCAGGGTGCGATGCGGGTCTCCGATTTGCATATCAAAATCGGCGCCGCACCCGCCTACCGCATCGACGGCGACCTCGTAAAACTAAAAGGCCTGAATGTCACACCCGAAGTGGCAAAGCAGCTTATTTATCCGCTCCTGAGCGACGAAAACCTGCGAAAACTGCGCGCCCAATACAGCGTCGACTGCTCCTACAGAGTCAGCTCGCTGCAGTTTCGAATAAATGTCTTTCAGGAAAACGACGGAGTGTGTGCCGCCATCCGCGCATTATCCCTCGAAATCCCGAAGGTCGAATCAATCGGCTTTGCCAACGACGCCTGGGAAGACATCGTCGGGCGCAAACAGGGCCTTGTCCTCGTAACCGGCATCACCGGTGCCGGCAAATCCACCACAATCGCCTCGCTCATCGACCGAATCTGCGAGAAAAACGCCTGCCGAATCATAACCGTCGAAGACCCCATCGAATACATCTTCCAGCAAAAATCCTCCGTTATCTCCCAGCGGGAGGTCGGAAGAGACGTAAAATCCTTCATCGACGGCTTGAGGTCGATGCTCCGAGAGGACCCCGACGTAATATTTGTCGGAGAGATGCGGGACCCCGAAACCATTGCGATGACGCTTATGGCCGCCGAAACCGGCCATCTGGTCTTCTCCACTCTCCACACCAGAGACGCCACCGGCACCATCACGCGCATCCTCGACTATTTTCCGCCGGGCAGACAAAGCGAAGTGAGAAACCAGCTCTCCCTCGGCCTGCGGTATATCATCTGCCAGAAGCTCGTCCCCAAAAAAGACCAAACCGGCAGAATCGTCGCAATGGAAATACTCAATAACAACTACGCCTGCGCAAACCTCATACGCACCGGCAAAATAGAGCAGATGTATTCCCAGCTCCAGACAAAGACCAAAAACAGGCCCGAGGAAAAGATGATAACGATGGAAAGCCACCTGGCCAGACTCGTAAAAGCAGACCAGGTGAACCTGCTCGAAGCACAGAAATGGGCCAACAATCCCAGCGCCTTCATCGACGCCATGAAGGCAACCTGACCCAGGCCAAACCACGCTGTAGGGCCTCGCCGTCATTCCGACCAACGCCGAGGAATCTATTAAAATAACGCGCCGCAAAGCGTCGCTCCCTTATCGTAGGATGGGCTTTAGCCCACACGGTCTTTGTACGCTTCCCGCTCCAAGCTATCTTTTCTGTCGTTGCGAGCGCAGCGCGGCAATCTCAACCCAAATAATCAATCCTTCCCGCCGTAGCCCCACCCTCAGACTTCATTTCCTTGCGCCGCTGCTCCATCCGTTTCACAACGTCCTTGCCCACCTCCATTATCTCCGCCGCCGACTTCACATCCGTCGCCCAGTTCTCGATGTGCAATTCGCTCCCTAACACCTCCAAAAGCGGCTGCAAGGATTTTCTGTCGTTCGTTACAAGAGTTAAATCCTTCATTACAGCCTGGGAAACAATCCAAAGGTCATTCTCCTGAATCTTCAGTTCAAGCGACGTAACCGGATCAATCAGTTGTTCAGGCCTGAGACCCCTCTTCCTCTTGTCCTTCGGCCCATATTTTTCAAACAACCTTGCTCGTATCCTTCCATAATCCCCCGTCACATGCTTATTAATAACAAACTCCATCGGAGAAATGGCATGAATGAACTCCCTGAACGCCGCTTCCAAAGAACCCTCTTTGTCTGTCTGCACCTCGTAACCATATTCCACCTCTCCCCAGGTCACAGATGATATCCATACTCGAAGAGGAGCATCCGCCTTTTCACACTCTTTCCTCAGCTCGGAAACACGTTTCAAAACATTACTATGTTGCGGCTCTCTCGCCTCGTTAAACCAGTATTCCCAGATGTTCGTGTCTATGAGGAAATCCCGCATCCGCTCAGTCCTCTTCGAAGGCCTCCACAGCATTTCTCAGAATGGCATTCATTTCAGCAGACCGGTGTTTTTTCACCCACTCGTCTGCGAATGCCACCGTCGACCGCTGATACTCCTCCGACAAATACTCATGCAAAGGAATCGCAGATTCAAAACCCTCCGGATAATAACCCGTAAATGAGAAATCAACACCTTTCCTCTGCACCCCCTGGAACAAATCCAGAATCCGCTTCTCCATCTTCGGCGGCAAATCATACAATCGCATCACTTCCGCATCGATCCATAGAAGTAAATGCTTGGCCGCGTCGCCAACGTCAATCCCAAACTGCAAGTTTCTCTTCTCCATCAACGTAAAATACTCTGAAACCAGCCGTTCAAGTTTCTCCAGAGATTGTCTCGAACACGCCGGAACAGGAATCTTTCTCGCAGTTCCTGCTGATATATCTCTGTCTGTTGTATGCGCATAGATGAATGCATTTGCTAATGCACTATTCAGTATCCCCCATAAAGCATTAAGAGACCACTCACTGCTCTTGACTCGAAACACCAGAAACCGGTCCCTAACAGGTCGGCCTTTCCTGTCAAGGAGAGCTTTCAATCTCCACGGGCCCGGGTCAACCGGTGCGTAGTTCATTACAATCTGAGACCTGCCTATTTCCTTACCCCACATTGGCCGCCGGATGACCTCCGGGGCAAGGCTCATCCAATACCTCCTCGGCAACTCGTGCAACTGAACGTCCTTATCAAACCGTGCATACCCTTCGACAGCTCCGGTAAACTTCTCTTTGTCAAACGTCTTTGCCCCTTCCGGAAGATCCCTGCCTTTATAGGTCAATCCTTGTCCGCCTTCGCTTATTGACCCTAATTTTGGGAGATTCCTTTCACAATAATCCCAAACATCGTCAAGCTCTCTGACCCTAAAGTCAAATGTACCCCCTTCAACAAACTTCGACTGAAGGACATACTCGTCTCTACCTTCGTATTTCTCTTGAAACCTCTCAAGCCCTTCCTTCAGAACCTGCCTGTAAAGAACCTTCTTCTCCCCAATGCTATCTCTTTGTGCCCGGCCTGTCTTTTTGCGACCTGACAATACGACGGACTCATGCTTTGCGTGACGAAACACCTTCTTGGGCAAACAACATATTTGCTGCACCTCAAAATCGCTCAGGATCATCCCCCTCAACTCAGCTAGGTCCGTCCTGTTCACAAAGCCCCGTGGAAGTATTACCCCGAATACAGACCCTTCCGGCATATAAGGCAGCGTCCTCCACAGCATTTCACCGGCCTTGTTGAAACATCTAAGCTGCTGTCCGTCTCTCCTGTAAACTTCCTGCTCCGCGGGAGTGAAATCTTCGAAAGGCGGATTGCATAATAGAATCATTGCGTTTCTTGCACTTCTACTTAACACATCACCCCGATAAACATCACCTCCTACAATCTTCCATCCATTGGGATTCGGAACATCCGCCATTGTCAGGGACGGCCTTGCAATCTCCCGCGCAAAAGAATCCAGTTCGATTCCAATCATGCTGTTCTTGGCATATCTATGAAAGTCCTCTTCACGACCGGTGTAAAGAAATCTGAGCAACCTCATCGCTGCTGTAAGAAACGGTGCATGCCCGCACGCAGGCTCAAGGATAACTCGTTTATCTTCGGGAATCTCCTTAACCCACGGCCAAAGTTGCCACACAATGTAATCCACAAGATAGGAAGGCGTCGCATGAATACCGAGAGCACGCCTCAAATCTTTGTCAACAAGCACGTCCTCATACATGTAACCAAAAGCTTCCGTTGTCAGATTGGACAAACTGGCAAACTTGTTGATATTGTCTGCTGCTCTTTCAAGTGCTTTTCTTTCCTTCACATTCTCAATTTGCACCTCTTCCTGTGACCCGTAGTGACGCTTTACAGCCTCAAGAACAGCATTGATGTCATCAATTCGCAAGCGAACGAAGTTCCTGACACCCTTGTCTTTAAGAATCTTCGCACAAAGAACCCAGAACCCCGCCTGAAAAATCCAGCGTTGACTATCGGCTTCTTTCAGTTGCTTTTCACTAAATCCTCCTTTGAGGAGACTAATAACCCCGTTCATCAGCCCCCCAAGCCGCTCCCCCATCTCATGCTCCAAAAGCGGCATCAACCCAATATCAACAAAACCTAACTGTTGATCCTTATCTAACCGTCCCAGGTTCTTGGCACGCCATATCCGTTCAGGGGCAAACTTTTCTTTTTGTGATTCGAAGAAGCCTTCGAGTTCTTTCTTTAGAATCGTTCTCTCATGTTCAGCCCCCCCCGTCTGTACGCTCCACCACTGCACTGTTCCATCGCAGCATACGAAAACGACCGGCGCCCCAAGCCCCCGGTATTGATTCACGTACTCAGGCGTTACATCCCCAAGACCCTCACAGCCGATCACGGAAATACAGGATGTACGTGAGTCATGCACAGGACTGGCAAATCCTGCTACCGGTACGATGTGTTTTCCCATACCGTCTTCGTAGAAATACTCACGTTCCAGCAGGCTGTTGGTATAACCACACCCTTGAAGCTTTGTCTCAATTTCGGCTATTATCTTGTCTTGTGCGACCAAAGCAAAGTCTCCACCGGTACAAGTCTTATCTACATCGACTCATAATATATCGGCAATGTAACGCCCGATTCCTTGATCCTCGGCTTCGCCCAAATCCCTTTGTTCATTCTCTCGCAGTATATAATCTCTTCTCTGCCAATTCCAGCCCCTTCAATACTGGCCGAGAGCTGCCGTTGCATCCTCCCACAATTATGCCTTCTCTCTGTAAGCCTGATACGCCTCCAACGCCACCCTTGCGATACTACGCCCCAAGAAGTTCCCTACTTCCTCAAACCGCTTCGCTCACCCCGTTTCGCCACACTTCTGCCTCGCAATTGCCGTTTTTGCAGCCGAATTCGCTGCCCTTTCGTGCAATCTGACCCTATCGCCCGCACGTCCCCACGCGCCGCCGTCCGCATGACCGACAGGGCCATTCTATCGCCAACATTCTTGTTGGCAACAAATCTGTTGTAATAATCGCCTTAACATCTTATCGAAGAAGCCCCAAAAAACAGTCCCACCCCGCCAACCGGTCAAAAGAACGCTTCTTTCGCCGGTTTTTCTTCTTGACTTTTGTTTGAAAGTCCGTTAAAATACCTACTTGTTTGCCAGAAGGCAAACATAACCCGCCCGAAGGCGGCAGACTTGCCCGCCGTGCCTCTTGGCGGGTAGGCGGAGACCCGCACGTTTTCGTATCAGCAGATACACGCCCATAAACCATTATTTGGCAAGAAAGGCAAAGTTTTGAATTTGGGTAATTTCGATTTTGATATTGTTTCGAATTTCGGACTTCGTATTTCGTGTTTTTCGTATCGAGATACGCTTCACGCTTCACGAAGTTGCCCTCTACATTTGTCGAGAATCCTCTACAAATTCGCCCTTTTATGCAAAACAAACCCAATTTCCTCGTGGCAATAACGAGCCTAACCTCCATTAACAAAAAGGCTTATGAAAATGAACTACGACTTCGGCCTGCCGAAAAACAAACCCAAACAAACCCAATTTATCGCGGCGTAGCCTGCTTGCCACGGCCAAGTCCCATACGAAGCCGGGCTGGCGAAGCCGGATCAAACCCAATTTGCAGTGAGTCCATCGAACCTATTTCAACCCCCCGCTATACTGCCCCTCTAAATACTGAATGCCGGCTACTAACGACCAACCCGCCCCAGCAGCCTGCCCAAAAGCTCCATCGGCAGGCCCATTACGTTGGTCAGACTCCCCTCTATTCTCTCAACAAACTCATCGCCCCCCTCCTGTATCGCGTAAGCGCCCGCCTTGTCCCGCCAGGCGCCGCCTTTAATGTGCGCAGCCAACTGCTCCTCGCTCATCTTCCTCGGATAAACGGTCGTGCTGTCGCTTTCGACTATCTCGATGCCGTCACTCAGCCGAACAATCGCTACCGCTGTTATTACCCTGTGAGGGGCGCTAAACAGCTTTCTGGTAATCCGCTCGGCATCCTCGGCGTCAGCGGGCTTGCCGATTATCTGACCATCAAAATCGACCACCGTATCGGCCCCGATAACCAAACAGTCCGGGAGCTTCTCGGCAACATTTCGCGCCTTCGCCGCCGCCAGCCGCTCGGCATACTCACACGGGCCGAGTCCTTCGCCCGGCAAACCCGTTTCGTCGATATTCGGCGGAAAAACCTCGAACTTGTACCCGGCCTCGGCCAACAACTGCCTCCGCCGGGGCGAAGCTGAGGCCAAAATGATAGATACCGACCCTTCAGCCATAATCCCAAACGCCCGCTCACCTAAAGTGCACGTGGTAAACTATCTTGCCGCAAAACGCCAGATACTCTTGTTCAATTTCGCCTGCGTCAATGCCAAAATAATGCTCGAACAATCTCGGCGCAACGGCCCTGTTCCACTGGACCGTCAGCGGAATGTTTCTATCGCCGGCAATCCTCCTGCCCGCCTCAGTGAGCGGCCACTCTCCTGCCAGCCCGTCCAAAAGCAGACGGCGGTAATTGCCCAGCCGCTTGCCGTAGCCCTCCTCTCGCAAAAACCGCACCAGCGCATACGCCTGACTGTAAAAGCCCGTTACGGCCATGGTCTCATTCGCGGCAAGCACTTCCCCGGGATTCATCGCTATCAAATCTCTCAGCGGTATCATTCTCTTTTCCGTCAGCGTCCTTTTCAGGTCGCCGAGTCGATATATATTTCGCCCCGGCTCAAAATAGAACAGGCCGTTCTCATATCTGCTGACCTCAAAGAGCATTGCGATTCCCTCGTCCAGCCAGCTCGGCAGCCGGAACTTGAAATGCCTGCTGCTGAATTGATGCCAGCCCTCATGTCCGAGAACGGAAAAAGTCCGCTCTCTGCCGATATTGTACGCCACGCAGGCGCCTTTGAGAGAATACGCACCTGCCTTTATTCTGCTGTACGTCGGGGCTTGCGGGCCGGCAAACGTCTTCGTGAAAGCATCCCATTGCTGCCGGTCCGCAAAAAGGTAAACCGGAAATCGCGTTTGTGTTTCGATACGTTCGGGCATCTGGTCGTTGTACCCACGATAGGCCGACTCCAGAAACCCCGGAACCTGCGAAAGCATCAACGGGTCCAACAGCGTCGTGTAAACCTGGTAGTGTTCGGTAGTCAGCTTCAGCCCCGGCCCGTAGTCGTTCCGCCAAGTCTCGACGGCTTTCAGAGCAGGCAGATTCTGCCGCTGCAAATGCTCAATCATACCGTCAACGGCGTCAACTATTTGCGCATCGTCGCCTACTTTTGCCGGCCCGCTCGCCGAACACCCGGCGAGAGAGACCACAGTCACTGTCGAAACCAACACGAGCTTTTTTATTCGGCACATCAGTTCACTCTGCCCAAAGACCGGGCGTATTTAGACCAGAAACGAACAATTCTGTCAAACAAGTTGTCTGAAGATACTAAGACAAGAAAAAAGGTTGCCGCGCAATGAATTGTTGTCTATAGGGTATGCCTGCCTATCGGAAACCTCCGGCCGGAACAGTCAGGACGCCGAAGATTCGACGCAGGTTAGTTAAGGGTCTTTGGTGTTCTGGTTGCCGCAAGCAGCAGGTTTTTCAATCCCTTGTGCTCCTTTAGCTCGAGATAGGCCGCCTTGGCCGGCTCCACCACCTTTATGCCGTCATATCTGCTGACAATATCCGCGTAGATGTTGTAAGCTGCCAGGAGGTCCGTATTGCGCAGTTTATCAGCTTGAGCGATCTTTTCGGAAATCCTGCGATCAATTGTCTGTACTATCTTTTCCGCAATCGCACACTTGGGCTGTTCTTTCCGGTCGGCTGCGCAGGTCTGGATTTCAAGATAGGCCCTGGCAAACCCGCTGCCTCCGAAAAGATACTTTCGCAGATGGTCAAAAGGACCCAAATCAACGCCGGCCAACAATGGTGGCGGTGCAGCCGTGATTGCCCGGTCAATTGCCTTCTCAAACTCGCCGTCCCAGGGGTAACCCTCCCATACGACCTTGCCCCGATGGTCGACCACAAGCAAAGTCGGGTAGCTGGTTATGCCGTACCAGTTGGCCGTGCCGCTATCGACCGCTACGTGATAGTTTATTTTTTTCTGGCGGACGCAGCGCCGGACCTCCTCGACCGATTTATCCTGCGAAAGCGCAATCAATTCCAAACCTTTGTCGCGGTACTTGTCCGTAAGTGCGATAAGGTGGGGAATATTTTGAATACAGGGACGACACCATGTTGCCCAGAATTCTACAACATACACTCTGCCCGCCAGATTTTTTACGTCCGGCGGGTTCGCAGTAACCCACTCTCGAATCGTGAAATCCAGTGGATGCTTTTCCGGCGGGATACGGGCCGAGCAAATGCTGCAAAGCAACGCAACCCCCAGGAGAACGACAAAACTTCTTGCTTTCATGTACGACTAATCGGCGTTACACCCTACCTCGTGTTAATTTTTCTAATACGAGGTCAGGATAACAAATCAGGCAGGTGAAAGCAAGAAACTCTCCCCTCCGCCACAGCCCTTGACTACTTGCCTAAAACCTAACACCTTAGCTGACCGAGAGTTACGTCACACTAAAGAATAAAGGGCAGACGCATAATTTTGGCCCTTTGAGGAGCTTGAAATTCTCCCTGCCGCTGCTGCGTTAAACTCTGTCCTCTCCAGGGTGACGAAAACCGCCTGTCGGCGGCTATCTGAAGCCGGGTTCGGCGACTCTCAATAACATGACCACACCCCTATTTCTTATTCGTAGAAATTTGTGGATTCGGTTTCTTCGACCGTTCGGCTGAGCTGGTCGCTGGTAATGACGGTCTTGAAACGAACATCGCCGGACCGAAGGGCCTTTACGTTTACCTGCCACTTTGCCTGAGCCTTTGGCGCAAGAGAAGCCAGCGCGCCAAAAGTAACCTTGTTGCCCTCCACCAAGCCAGTAGTCGGACCGCTCGAAGAGACATACTGCATGTTCTCCTCCAGCATACAGCTCACCCGGATGTTCGTGTCGGGCGCGGAACCCTGGTTGGTTACAGTGATAATATACATTTCACTTTGCCCAACCTCAATTGGGTCGGAAACGTCGATAACCTCCAGCAATATGGCCGGGATACCCGAAACCATGGTCCGACATGAGGTGGAAGCGTCATCCGCGCAGTATGCTTTCGCCATCGCTGTGGTTTGGATGCTGCCGGCCCGGTCGCCCATGAAAGTCATACTCACTTTCATTGATGCACTCGGCTCAAGCGAGCCTACATTCCAGACAACTTTGCCAGGCGAAGCACTTGAAAACTGGCCGCCGGCGGTGGCGCTGTGGAATTTGATGCCTTCCGGGACACTTGCCTGTATGATGGTGTCTTTGGCAACTGCATCGCCTTTGTTGGTAACCGTGATATCATAGGTCAACGGCCGCCCGATGTACTGGTCGGCAGGACAGCTTTGGTTTATTGCCAGCACCGGTTCGCGCACATTCGTTGTCCTTAAGTCGGATTCCACCTGACCGCCGCTGCGAGAAGTCGCAATTGCTTTGCTCGCATACTTGCCGCACTTGCGGGCGTCAAGCATTGCTTCAAACTCGCGCGATTGGCCGGGACCGAGGGAATCGAGTGTGAACATCAACTCAGACTTTCCCTCAGCAGTCATAAGTCCTTCCTGTAACTTATCCTTCACTGTAATATCGCACGCATAACCGGTGCCCGTATTGGTCAGAACATACCTGACAGGTATCCGTTCGCACGCGAGCGTATCGGCGGGAGCATACTTGGCCAACTGCAGCTGCGGCTCCACAATATTAATCCTGGCACAGATAGGACTCTCATAGAATACCTCGGCACAACTGGAGATAGAACCTTTTCCCTCGGCGACAGCGTTGACAGTAATCATCTTGGACCCCCGCGGCTCGAGCGTGCCAAGCGCCCAGTGGACATCGCCGCCTTTCATCTCGGTGATTTGCGGCATTGAGCTTCTGATTTTCAGATTCTCAGGCACGCAATCTTTAACCATCACATTGGCCAGCGCCGTGTCGGTCAAATTTGTAACTTTAATGCCATAGTCAAACGCCTCGCCAACTCGAACTTCTTCAGGCACCATTTTCTCCAAACGAACGGCACTTGCCCCCATTTCCGCCGTCTGTGTGCTCTTCAACATTGTGGGCGCCGCGCAAGGATTGACGGCCACGGGCCTGACCGGAGCCGGCGCAGCCGCCGTTTTCTGTCCCCAATGCCAATGGTCCATACATTCCTTTTCAGGGTCTCCCCCCCAAAAACTCGTCCACGTGTGACAACTGCACCCTGACAGACACAAACCGAGCCCAAATAGTAGTATAAAAAGCAACCTTTTATTCATCTTGCTGTGCTCCTTTCTCTTTGAATCACCCAAAAAGCCTTCTTTTGAACAACCGCGCCACTCACACTTCCATAATTTCTCCATACCCGCCCTTTCAACACGAATCCGTTAAAATCAGTCACAATCACATATTTGTGACTTAAGCTTCAGTCGCAAGTTACAAGGCCATACTGCTAAAAGGCTATTTCCAAAGGCAGGTCCGGTCAATCGGGACTGAGCCTGTTTCTTTTGTAGGAATTTAACCTACTTTTGCTATCAGGGAATGCCCCAATTGAAGAAGAGCAAAACAGGCTGCAAAAAGTTTTTTAACGCGCCCAAATACAGATTTTCTGCGGATGTTGGAAAATACCGCCCAAGATGAGTCCTTTGTGATTCGGATGCGCTAAGGACAAAACAGGAAAGAGTTCACCGGCTGCTTAAATATCTTTGAACGGTGAACCGAATACCTCGGCAGTGAAAAGATAGACCTCGGTTTCGGGGTCTTTCCAGGCGTCAGCAGGCAGACCCGCCTTGTGGGCGCAGCAGTAAGAAAGAAATTGCTCTTTGCTCCAGCCGGTCTCGGTTGCAACCTGAGGCAGAAAACAACCCGCCGTACAGCCCCTCTTTATGTAGATGCCGTCGACTCCGAGGCGCAGACTCAACGGGTCATTCGTGCGCTTCAGCGGCGAGAGCACAGATATCTCGATATCCAACTGCTTTAACTCCCTGACGGTTATCGGGTCGCCGAGGAAACGCGGGTCGCCGGCGGTGGAGGCCTTTGCCATTTCAACAATCAGACCAATCAAGGGCAGGTCGGAGGTAAATTGACCGATGCAACCCCGCAATCGGCCGTGATTCTTCAATGTGACGAAGCAGCCACAATGCGCATTCAGCTCAGGATCATCTGATTGGGGCCCTGGACTCGAACCTCCGGTGACAACCGCCTCAACCGTGTCGCGGGCCATCTTGAGAAGCGTTTGTTTTTGTTTATCGTCCATAAGCACTCCCCGCCGACATTCAACGGATCCATTTTATCACAAGAAAACCGCCAATCAAGAGCGCGGCAAAAGCCAGCGAAAACCAGTTGAAGTATTTCTCAATCACGGGTCTGATTTTTTCGCCTTTCCAGCCCATAAGGCCGGCCACCATGAAAAACCTTGCCGACCGACTAACAGTCGAGGCTATGAGAAAGCCAATAAAACTGATTCTGGCCACGCCCGCCGAGATTGTACAAACCTTATATGGCAAAGGGGTGAATCCACAAACGAAGACCACCCAAAAATCCCATTTGTCGTACCAGAGCCGGAACTTCGCGAAATTCTCAGGGGTTATTTTGGCCCAGGCAAAATGAGCAAAAACCCACTGTCCTATCGACTGCCAGAGAAACACGCCGATACAGTAACCGAGAATCCCACCGAGTACCGACGCTATTGAACAGGCAAAAGCGAACCTAAACCATTTTCTTGGCGCCCCAAGTGCGAGCGGTCCAAGCAATACGTCCGGCGGTACAGGGAAAAAACTGGATTCGGCAAAACTCAAACAAAAAAGAGCTGTCGCGCCGTGCCCCGTATCGGCAAAATGAATAACCCAATTATACAGGCGCCTGTGCCAGTGCCACCAGGCAACCTGCGCGGGTTGAGGTGGTTGCGCGGAAGTATTATCCATTAGGTCACCAGAATAATTTTTGTAATCAGGGTAAGGACAATGTGTTATAATGTCAATGGACAAATCCGTGCAGTGGTGCTTATACATCAAGAGAGGTAGCGCCGAAAAGTCGCGATGGTTCAGAAAGAACAGTTCAGTGCCGTTGGTGATGGATTGTTGGTACGAGCCCCTGCCAAGATAAACCTGAGTCTGCTTATAGCGGGCAAACGCGAGGATGGTTTCCATGAATTGGAAACGATAATGGCCAAGGTGGATTTGTTCGATGAAATTCTCATTGAGCAGGGCCGAAGGCCCGGCATTGAACTTGCCTGCAGGGGGCCGTGCTGGGCTCCCGACGGGAAAAATAATCTTGTTTACAAAGCCTGTGAAATGCTCCTGGACCACTGCGGGTCACGGGCCGATATAAAGATTACTCTGACAAAGAACATTCCGGCCGGCTCGGGATTAGGCTCGGCGAGCAGCGATGCAGCGGCAGCCCTTATGGGGGTAAACAGATTCCTGCAATTAGCCATTGACAGCGAGACGCTCAGCAGACTGGCAGCCGGGTTAGGCAGCGATGCGGCGTTCTTTATGAATGGGCCGTTGGCCTTTTGCACCGGCCGAGGCGAAAGAATTGAGAAATTGGGTGAAAATTTTAATTTTTGCGCCCTATTGATTATGCCGGACGTAAGTGTTTCTACAAAAAAGGTTTACGCTAACTACAAGCATGATTGGACCATCTATGAGCGGCTCAGCGCCAAAATAAAGAATCTTATGGAAAAAAACAGAATTGATTTAGTCTGTGGAATGTGCGCAAATATGCTCGAAACAAGTTGTTTCGGATTTTATAAAGAGCTTGGTGAGTTCAAGGATAGAATTGAATCGTTAGGTATCAGGCCGGTATGCCTGAGCGGTAGCGGTTCAACTTTGTTTTGGCTTGCAGACGTATCCGACAGACAAAACGCTGAAGAAAACAGGCGCAAACTTGAGGAAAAGGTCGATTGCAAGAGCGTTATTGTGAGCAACAATAGATGGTGAACTTTTAAGCGAGGCAAAGAATATGGAAATCAGTGAGGTTAGAGTCAAATTAGTAAACAACAAAGATGACAGGTTGAAGGCTTTCTGCTCAATAACGATGGACAACGAGTTTGTGGTTCGCGACATCAAGGTGATCGAAGGCACGGGCGGTTATTTTGTTGCAATGCCCTCCAGGAAAATGAGCGACCATTGCGACAAATGCGGAGGCAAGAACCATCTGAGGGCAAAATACTGCAATAATTGCGGAGCAGCCCTTTCAGAGAACCGGGCGAAGAAAGACTTCAAAGGCAGAATGAAGCTGCATGCCGACATCGCCCATCCAATCAACGCAGAATGCAGGCGGAGGATTCAGGAAAAAGTTATTACGGCCTTCAAAGACGAGTTGGAAAAGTCAAAACAGCCCGGTTATAAGCCGATAGAGATGGATGAGCCGGACGATGACGTTCCTGATATAGTCTCGTAACGAAGACGGTTTTTCGGGTCCGCCAAAAGGCATTCTCCGGGGCTTCCTGTGAAAAGTCAAAACGGGCGCCCCAAAAATCAATCCGGATGCAAAACCCGCGGGGAAACGACCGTGCCCGCAATCGGTTTTGGCCAAAGCTAAACTGCCGGCGCCGGATATGTATCGAGCGGCGCAGGGGAAAAACGCACCATCCTGATGGTTAACAGGTCTTTTTGCGTCCTTACGCAGTAAGGTCTTCAAGAACTCTATCGAGAGCAATATCCAATCGCTCATTAAGATTGTAATTGCCCTCAGTAAGCCGGCGGCGAACGTCCAGGACTTTCTCCTTACGGACCTCCGGCAGTGAAGCAATCCTCTTTAACACCTGGCCTATAGGCGTGGTATTGATATTCTCGAGGATTTGCTCCATAAGCAAATCCTCATCTGATGCCTGGTTCTGATTTATAGGTTCCCCCCTTCTATTACAACCTTCAAGACGGCTGTCGGAATCAAGATTTGACATCTCAACTACCTTGTTGGACCAGCCACGAGCGAAAATATCCATATTCCCGTCCGAAAGCCACAGGCACTATATATTGTATGCCCCCTAAATCCCTTCTGAGGCCCGAAACAGCTTCACAGTGTTGGTATCGACAGAAAAGACTTAAAAACTTTAGAAAAGTTCGGGTTTTATCTTAGCTGCTTCAAAAACTAAAGTTAGGTCCGCCTGGAGGTCGAATAGGGCCTATTAGTGCTAAGAACCACGATGCAGAAATGCCTCTGTTGGCAAGAAAGACTGCTCACATCGGTCCGTCTGGGCAATTTGGGTAATATACAATATATAGTGATGCCCGGAATTTTTCCAAATTACAAAAAGGGAAATACTCAAGGGTATTATCGGCGGCAGGTCAACACTGCTGCGGGTCTTGTCAATAGTAATACTTGAAGTCGAGATCCACCTTCCACGCATCGGGCAGGCCTTTCTTCTTGGTGAGCGTCATAGTCTCACACTGCAGATTTGGCCAGCGAAGCTGGAGCGTGGAGAGGAATTTTGCAAATGTTGCTATTTCAATTTCCTTTAGAACGACATGACAGTTCTGGCTTTTTTGCCCCTTGGTAACTCTGATAGGCTTCGAGCTGAGTTCAACGCCGGACGATATGTTGCACAAACGGGCAACCTTGTCGACCTCAGCGGCATACTCGAATTGCGCGGCAGCCCCCTTTGCATCGACGGAAACCAGGCGGTCAGGCGCAAGAGTCAGAATCTCGGTAATCGTTTTCTCGGCCTTTTCGTACTGGCCTTTATCGTCCTTGAATCCGGCCTCCGCCTTTGGCAGATACACCGCCCAGACCAATATCGGCCACAGGGCTAACAAAACCGGAACGAGTACGTAATACAGCATTGGATTCTTGTATGCATCCTTCATCAAGTTCTTACTCCACTATTTGCCCAGTTCAATTGTTATCTTGAAACCTTCACGCCCGCCCTTCGTTCGTTCAAAGTTTTCGTGCAGGCTTCCGAGTTTAGTTTCGGCCAGCGCTCTGCGCAGCGTCAGCGTATTCCTTCGGCTGGACGTATCGCCGGATATACGGACGGTTTTGGACGTGATGGAGATACTGTCGATATTCAATCTTGTCTGTTCGGCGCACTTGTTGAAGGCCTCGAGCACAAGTCTCAATCTTGCCGACAGGTCCTCCTCGCTGATAAGTCCCTCTTTCTCGCTTTTGATTCGCCTTGATACACTCTCAAGTTTTCTTACAGCCTCCTTCATCGAACCCCGAAGCTTCTGTCCGGACATGACAGCCGAGTAGTCAGGCTGGAACTTGGCGCGCAAGCGATTCAGGTACTGATTTTTTTGAAGCAATTGCGATGTAACGTATATTCCGAGAGCAATGATTAGAATGCTCAACGACACACTGAGGAACTTGACCGTTTTTTGCAGCCGCATCTTTTTGCCCTGATACGGCATAAAATCGTCGCGGAAGTTGGCGCCCTGGATTTTCTCGGTATGGGCCAAAGCGGCTCCACAGGCAATCGCGAAATCCACGGTGTCGGCGCAATCGACCAGGGCATCGGAATCGGTTACGACAGATTCGGTCAGGTCGAGGCCGGCGACTGCAGCGCCGAGCTTCTCGCTTAGCTGCTGATGGTTTACCGAGCCGGTCGAGTCGAAAACCTTAAGACAGCTCGCGCGCCCGTCGCCTCCAAGCATCGCCGCGGTTACCGGTATCTGCCGTGCGAGCAGGTCCGCTCTGTTCTGCACCTTGCCAACCAGAAACGTTCGCACCACCGGTGTTTCCTGCGGATTTCTGAAGCCGACAAGATAACCTGTGCGCCGCGAAAGCATACCGAACAAAGAGCTTGAATCTTCGGGCAAGGACACATTTCGCGAGACAAACCTTGACAGACAGTCAACGTCCGGCTCCACGGTCATCGGGTCGAAATTGTGACTCTGCAATGAGAGCAGGATATTCGACAACTTTTCCCGCCGGGCGGTGAAAACGCGGAGTTTCGAGCCGGTCTCGTCGATTGAGGCTATTCTAAAAGCTATCGCAACATCGGCTACGTCGGTGGAAAGAGCTTCCTCAGTGTCGAACCTGACGGTCTGAGCTATTTGCCTGGGCTCCTTGAACTCGCTGTGGACGGTATGCTGCATGAACATCGTACAATCCAGAGCCACCGCGACCTCGGAGAACCCAAATTTCCTCTGCGCACAACCTTCGGCGATAAGACGGGCCAGCTCCGACATGACGGCATTGTCGCTTTGTTCCTGCCGGCCTTCGACAGAGACACTGAAGCAGCCGACAACATTTTTGCCCCGGCTTTGCGAGTCTGTGCAAACGACGGTGGCGCTGCTATCGCTAATATGGATTCCGAGGTAGTTCTGACCTTCCACTTCGAGCAAACTCCTAAAAGCCGGCCTGTCAGCCGGAGATTACAGCAATTTTTTTTGTCGTTCCATCCTCTTTGCTTATAGCTATAACCGCGGATGCCTGTGCCACTCCGCTTACCGCGGTCACCCTGATTGTGAAAAAATTACTTGTGGTCGTGATATAGTTCTCGCACTTGGTGACCGAATCCGAGTAGCTGAATAACGCTTCCTTCAAAGCGCCTATATCGGCAAAAGGCTTTTCACGCCTTCGCCGGATAATCTCCTGCGCGATTTCAGCGGAGTCGCCTCCGAAGACGAAGGCGGCCTCGAGCACCTGCCGGGGCGCGGTATTTATATTGACCTTTCCGGAACCCCAAAGCCCCATATACATCAGGGGCGATTCTTTTCTGCTTTCGGTGATTATAGTCGGCCTGGTCAGCAGCTCGGTATCAAGCAGTGAGCTGTGGAAGAGTCTTGAGAATTCGGCGGCCTGCTGGACAACCTGTTCCGAAACAGAAATCGTGGTTGTCTTATATCTTGTAGGCCTCCTTCTACTCCTGCTACTGCTTCTGCCGGCACTTTTTGTGCTTTCTCTTGTTTCGGCCACCGGGGTTCTCGTAGTCACCTGCTTGAATTCGAGCTTGAACGGTTTAATCTTGCCTATTTCCTTCATCTGCTCTTTCAGCGTTTCAATCTGGACCTGGTTTACGTCCATCCACTCGCAGAAAGTCTCGAAGCCTGCCGCGACTTCACGTTCAACTTCTTTGTCATCGAGGAGCATCCAACTTATCGGGTATTTTGCATTCTCATCTTCAATTTCGATTCTGACTTTAGCCGAACCAATCTCGAACTCAGCCGGTCTGGAGACAAGCGGCCAGGGCGGACCGTACGGGCCGCGTATTTCCGGCGTACAGACGTCGCCCGGCTCGTTGAAATCGGCCATATAATTGACATCATTGATACGGCCGGCATAGTTGGCATCGTCGACATAATTAATACCAAGAATATTATAGATATCTTCCATACTGATGTTACTTTCGGCGACATTGACGTCATTAGCCCCGCTCTTCTCGTAGGCAATCCTCGCGGCCTCATCCAAAAGCTCCTGGTATTCCTGCTCGCTGAGGTGAAACAAGTCGGAGAAATCCGGCTCGTTGGGCCGGCTGATCAACTGGGGCGAAATATCTTCCAATGTGGCAAGGGCGTATTTGACCGCCGAATCACAACCGTAGCGGGCGGCCTGATAGTCCACGGCATACAGGCAACGACGGCGCTGCGCGCTGACGTGACTGGTCAGGGTATACCCCAGCGTGGCGAGCACCACCAATAACACCAGCGTCACCAGCAGAATAACGCCCGGACGGCGCCGCCGGTTGCTAACGATTTCTGGACATCGGTTTCTCATCGGGCGTCCTTACTGGGGGTTTCTTGTCTCTCGGCTGAGTGCCCGGCCCCCTCGGTACTTCCGCGGGAGCTTTTTCCCCCTCGTCAGCGATTGTTTCCTCCTCCGCAGTCGCTTCCTCACCAGTCGCTTCCTCAGCCTGCTTGTCTTCCTCCTGGTCCGACAGACTCAATCCTTCCTCGTCGAACTTTCTTTCGACAATTACGAACCTGATTTTTCTGGTTCTGTCTATAGCCATAACGCGGGTGATTTTGTCCTCCTCGGGCACGTCGAGTGTGCCCTGCACCGTCTCAAAAGGCTCGGCGAAAGAAATAGTCACGACAATGCCATAAGGGGGCACAAAACCATCCCATTTATCGAGGAAGTCCTCGCCCTTGGGAATCTCAATCCTGAAGTAGGTCACGCCGCTGCAGATGGGGACCAAAGGATAATACCTTTCGAGGTCCGCCCTTTTTTCGTCCAGCAGTTTGTCTTCCAAGACCACTCCGCTGTGGCTTCGGTATAGAACAAGGCCGTTGGCGTCATAGTCATAGGCGCTCTGCCAAATGATTTTCTCAAATTCGGCCTGGCCGCCTTTGCTCGGCGTATAAGTTTTCACAATTGTCATTCGGGCGGCCGGATAGCCTTTCACAAATTTGTTCTCAATGGTGAATTTCATATTGGACCTGGAGGAGATCACCCTGTCGAGGTCTTCGGCGATGCGCTGCAAAACCTCAAAGGGCAATTGAGAGCTGTCAAGCTTTTGCGTGATTGCGGCGGCGCTGCTTTGGGCGCGCTGATAGATGCCGAGCATCGCTACCAGGACCATCGCTCCTATCGTCACCGCAGCGATCACTTCCGCCAGCGAGAAACCTCGCAGCCGAGATGTTGCAAGCGTCTTTTTCATATCACCCTGCATACTGATTAAGGCTATTCCGGTGGGGGACCCAACAACTCTGTAAGAATCTTGAACCAGAAAGGGTCGTTGCGCATGTCCTGTGGTACATCCTTCCATGGGTTCTCCTGGCCCGTCGGAGAGGGCCCCCCTGGCCCCGCCGGACCTTCAGGCCCTGCCGAGGCCCCAGGCCCCGCTGGTCCGCCGGGCTGCGGACCTGTCCCGCGACTGCCCAGCGTTAAGGGACCAAAAGCCTGCGCCACCTCGGTCCTGGCCTCAGGGGGCGGATTGCCGTCGTACTCCTGATATAAAGCAATATAAGGCATAATGTAGTAGCCTTCTTTGGTCCTGGGCATACCGTTTTGAACCCATTGCTGGATGGTCTGCTCGTCAACACCGGCATACTCGGCAGCCTCCTGGATGGTTTCGAGGACCTGCTCGGCCAACTGCTCCTGTGCTTTTGCCTCCTCTTCAAGCAATCTTTGCACTTCCTGCTTTGTCAAGTTGGTCAGCCAGTGGGTCAGCTCGACCTTCTGTGTTTCATCTTCCACATCGGTATACTCGGCTGAGCAGGTCGCCTGAACCCACATCCGTGAGGTTACCGGCTCATAAAATGGCTCAACAACGGTCTGCCACTGTATTTCGGGGTACTTCTCGCTGCTGCCATACTCGGTCTTCGATTCGAGCGCATCAGTGGCAAGAAGCTTCTCCATATTATCTCGTGCGACCTCAAGAGCCTGCATGCGCAGGGCGGTGTCTGCGGCCGAGGCCATGCACCGGCTGATAACAACTACCACGCTGGCGCTGACAAAAGCCAGTATCGTCAGGGCCGCCATGACCTCCGGCAGGGTGAAGCCTGCAGACCTGCGTGAGGCAGGGGACGGATTTTTCTTAGAACACCACATCATCGAAAGCCCTCGGCTTTAAAATCTCGATATCACCTTCCTGCAACGTGACCATTCTGTTGATACGATTAACAATGACCGAATATGACTTGCCGTCCCTGTCGAGCAGGACGATTTTGCCGCCATAGTGCCAGCCCGCATGGCCGGCCCGAAACATCGCCTTGCCTTCGTTGGTGTAGGAGACGCTTTCATCCAAAGAAAAATCCACATCGTCGAACAAGACGTAAGACACCTGGCAGGTATCGCCGAAGTCATTTTCAACAATAATCTCTTCTTCCAGAACCTCGGACAAATCGGGCGAAGTAATCTCGCGAAGCAAATAGCTTTGCTCGGTCAAATCAATGACGACCTCGTATCTTCGGTTGCTCTCGGCGGCGGCGCGCGCGGCCATTTGCATGGTCGAAACAAAATCCTGAATCTGCGCCTTAAAGGTGTTCTTTGTCAGCAGTGCGAAAACATTCGGCAGCGCCAGCAGCAGAAACAGCGAAACTATAACGACCACAATTATCAGCTCGGTCAGGGTAAAGGCCGAACACCATCGGCCGGCTTTGCCCTTAGAACGCATCGGTGCTGAGCAGGTCATCTTCTGTGCCCTCTTCGCCGTCGGGGCCGGAACTTCTGATTGCAAAGGCCTTGCCGCCTTCCGGATAAAGCTCGTAAATGAAATCGTATCCCCAGGCATCCTTGGGTACTTCCGTGGTTTCCAGATAGCCTCCCTCCGGATAATTGACAACATCGCTGGGCTGCTCAAGAAGGGCTGAAAGTCCTTCTTCCTCAGTCGGATACCGGCCGGTGTCCATCTTGAATTCGTTTACTTTTGCATGGAGAGACTTAAGGTTGGCCTTTGTGGTGGTAGCTCTGGCTTTGTCTATCTGGTCCACCACCTTTGTAACGACCAGCGTGGCAAGCAGCCCGATGATAATCAGCATGGCCATAAGCTCGACCATCGTAAAACCTTTTCTTGTGGTTCTTTTTTTCCTTTTCATTTTTTGTCGGCCTCCTAAAAAAACCGGTTGCTCAGAATTTACCCGCTGAAACTTCCAAAATCGGCAATATTGTTGCATAGGCAATTATACCAATTATCGCAGCCATAACAATTATAATAAGCGGCTCGACGGCGGCACTGAGCCTCTCTATAACTACGTCGGTCGAAGATTCGAGGTTTTCGCTGATATTCCTGAGCATTGTCTCCAGCTCGCCGCTTTTTTCGCCGACGGCGACCATATGAGCGATGGCGGGGTCGATAACGCCGCTGTCCCTCAGCGGCGTCGCAATATCGGCGCCGGCAAGAATCCTTTCCCGCGCCTGTTCGATGGCTTTTTTCATGAGGCTGTTGCCGGTAACTTCCCCCACGACGCGAAGAGACTCAGCCATTGAAAGTCCGGAACCGAGAAGCGTCGAGAGGGTGGAGGCAAAACGCGCCACGACACGCTGCCTTATAAGAGGGCCAAACAGCGGCAGGGAAAGCATCAGCCTGTCGCGCAAATACGAGCCTCGCGGCGTCCTTAGAAAGCGCCTCATACCCCAGACAATCCCGGCAATCACGCCGATAAGCACAAACAGCCACCAACTGGTCAGCACGTACTTTACGTTCATCAACTGTCTTGTAATCCAGGGCAGCTGCTGACCCGTTCTTGCGATCTGTTCGCCTATCTTCGGGATGACTTTGGTTGTCAAAATCAGAATTGCAGCCATGCAAAAACAAACAAGCACGACAGGATATATCATCGCGGTCATCACCTTCGACTCTACGCGCTGGCGTTTCTCCATAAAGCCGCTGATAATCGCGAGGCTCTTTCCGAGCGTGCCGGTAACCTCGCCGACGTGAACCATACTTACGTATATGACGTCAAAATAATCACTGTAATCTTTCAAGCCGTCGGTAAAAGATTCGCCCGTGATAACGCGGTCGCGGATATCGGCAATGGCGTTTTTTAATCGGACATCGGAGGCCTGCAAAACAAGCACCGAAAGCGCCTCGGTCAGCTTGATTCCCGAATTGAGCATCGTGGCCATTTGTTTGGTGAAATCGATTGTCTGCGTCTTGCTGCCCTTGCCGAAGACCGAAAGCAGTGCGGGCCTGCCTTCCCTGCGGGAACCGACCTCCGTGATTGACGTAGGGTGAATACTGCGGCCCCGGAGCTGCTTGCGGGCGGCATAGGGATTCTCCGCGGCAATTGCGCCTTTGACTTTCCTGCCGTCGGCTGCTATGGCTACATAGTGGTATCTCGGCATAAAGGCATCGTCCCCCTTACAGTACGTCCGCCTGCGTAACCCTCAATACTTCTGCAATGGTCGTTATCCCGGCCAGGACCTTGCGTGCACCGTCCATTCGCAACGTCTGCAAGCCGGCTTCAAGAGCAGCTCTTTTAATTGTACCGGCGCTTTCTCTTTTGTATATCAGCTCCTGGATTCCTTCGTTAATCGGCATCAGCTCGTAGATGCCCGTTCGGCCTCGATAGCCGGTCTGAAAGCACTTGTCGCATCCTGCGCCGACAAAAAACTTAGCGTCTGCGCCGGCCCCGGGCGTCTGGGCTTCCGTCGAGAGCACACCGAGCTCCCTCAACTCACGTGCCGTAGGCTCGTATACCTTCCTGCAATCCGGGCAGATTCTTCGCACCAGTCTTTGGGCCATAATAGCAATCAGGGACGAACTAACCAGATAAGGCTCAACGCCCAGGTCCAGAAGCCTCGTCACCGCCCCCGCCGAGTCGTTCGTATGCAGGGTGCTGAAAACCAGATGGCCGGTAAGCGAAGATTGTATCACCATACGGGCGGTTTCAACATCCCGGACCTCGCCAACCATTATAACATCCGGGTCCTGTCGGAGGACGTGCCGGAGGGCGTTTGCAAATGTTACGCCTTTCTTGGAGGCGACCTGCATCTGGCTTATTCCTTCGAGCTGGTATTCGATGGGGTCCTCTATGCTCATAACGTTCTTTTCTGCCGCGTTAATCCGGTTCAGAGACGCGTAAAGAGTGGTGCTTTTTCCGCTGCCGGTGGGGCCTGTGACGAAAATAACGCCGTGCGCGCGGTTCAGGAGCGAATCGAACCTGCTCAAATCATCCGCCCACAGGCCGAGCTCGTCCAGCTTGAAAAGGCCGGTGCTTTTGTCCAGCAGTCGCAGAACGCTGCGCTCGCCGTAGCTGGTCGGGACGGTGCTGATACGCAGGTCGATTTCGCGCTGGCCGAGGCGGACGCTGCATCGGCCGTCCTGCGGCATACGGCGCTCGGCAATGTCCATACCGGCCATCACCTTGATACGAGAGATAATCAAGGGCAAAACGTTCCTGTTCAGACTCAGAACATCATACAGGATGCCGTCAACGCGGTAGCGAATCTGAATCTTCGACTCATAAGGATGAACATGAATATCGCTGGCCCTCAACTGCAAGGCCCGGAAAAGAATATCATTGACCAGTCTGATAACCGGCGGGCGATTGACGACGTCGAGCAGGTCATCCGAAGAGGACGCCTCGTCAACGAGCTGGTCGAGGTTCTGCTGTGAATCAATCTCTTCGACCACCTCCTCGATGACCGTTGTCCTCTGTTCGTAGGCCACGTCTATCGCCGCGGTAATGGCCGCGCGTGTCGACAGCGCCGCCTTGACGGGCATACCGGTCATCTTCGAGACATTATCGAGGGCGTTGGTATCGAGCGGCTTGGACAAGACGACCGTTAGTTCGCCGTTATCGCCTTCGATTTTGATGCCGATAAGATAATGATGCTGAGCGTAGGTCGCCGGGACCGCCTCTATGAATTCGGCGGGCACGGCCTTCGGGGATACCTCGGGCAGAAACTCCTGACCCAAAGCAGCGGCAAAGAGCTTCAGGACCGACTCTTCGGTGAAGTACGGGCAGCGAAGCAGGGCTTCGTCCAGCCGGTCTTTGTCTTCGTTGCTCTCGAAAAACTTCACCAGTTGCTCAACATCAACCACGCCCGTCCGCTTGGCAGTCTGTATCAATAATTCTTTCATATTGCACTACTATTGAACGGCTAACTTGAGACTAATCATTGTCCAGAACACGCACGGGATCCATCGGCTTAGGTCTTATGCCGGGCCAATCCTCGTACTTCTGCATTTCCTTCTCATACTGCTCGAAGGTATCCCGGTTCTTTCTTGATACTACTTCTATCCTGGAGGTCCCGTCAAGTGGTTCGCCGGGCCTGACGATGTGGGCCTTAACGAAGACGTAGAGCCTGCTCTGGTCTTCCACATTAAGTGTGCTCCTGAACAGACCTCCGAGGAGGGGGATATCACCAAGTAACGGAACCTTGGTTCCACCCTTTGACTGGTTAAGCTTCTCCAACCCCCCAAGTATTATGGTGTGGTTATCAGGAACAGTAACGACTGTAGTAACGTCGCTGGTGAGAAGGTCGGGTGGTTTTGGACCTTCTATCTTGCCATCGTCCCCGGTAGTTATGGTATAGTTTTCGAATTTGCCAAAATCAGTACGGTTCAAAGCGATTTTGAGCTGAAGCTGTTCGCCTCTGCTTATATGAGGCGTAATCGTAAGCGTAATGCCGGAAACATAATTTTGAAGCTCGACGGACGTAGCCGTGGTCGACACAGCGCCCACAGCTTGGCCTGGTACGATTTGCGACTTGGGTGAGACAATCGTGGTTTGCTTTTCCGCCTTAATAGTCCCTTCCTCATTGTCTCTAACGAGCAGCTTTGGCCTTGCCAGTATCCGACCATATCCTTTTGTCTGAATGGCTTGCAGAATAACCTGGACATGCTCGTCCGCATAGAAGCCGTCGCCCACACCTTTCGTAGATGATAATTCCAGCATTCGTCCCGCGAAAAACGCCACCTTTTCCGGAGTTTGCGCGTTTGCAAGTGCTTCCGGAAACTTGGAGACCAAGTCCAGGTCCAATTGGAACCTGTCATTCTTGGTGATTTCAACCAGAGTCGCGTCGAGCAGGACCTGTGGGCGGTATTGATCGAGCTGTTCAACAAGAGATTTGATCCACTGCTGGTTTTTCTTGCTGGCGTAGACGATGAGCGAATACGTTTTCGGGTCGGGGATAATGATAATGTCTTCCTCCGTCCTTTTTGTTGTTGTCGTCGTTACGATTTTGGCGTCCTTTTCCTGCTTTGTGGTGGTTTCCTGAATAAGCTGATTCAGCACGGTGGCCAGCTCGGCGGGGTCCTGGTTTTCGAGTGCGTAAACAACGTAGGGAATGACGCTTTCCTCCGGTACGCTGTCCACGTAACCGATAATCATGGCAATGCGGATGTGCTGCTCAGGCGTTGCATTAACCAGAAGTGCGTTAACCGACTCAATTATTACAACCTGCGGCTCTTCTGCCAGAGGCTCCTCTGTCGTTCCGAGGGCACTGGCGGCTGCAGCCGCAGCAGGCTGGCCGGTCTGAGGGGCGGGCTGGATTCGGCCCCGGCCTCTTTGGGCGGCGGTAATCCTTGTCTCAGTGGTCGTGCTGACGCCAATTATGCCCATCTCTTCGAGCTTTTTTCTGACCTCTTCGGCGTCAACGTGCTGGATTTCGTACAATCGCAGACTGCGCAGGTCCTGCTGCTCCACGTCGAGAGAACTTATCAGCTCCTCGACGACATCAAGGTCGCTTTTGAGGCCTATCATCAGGACGCGGTTTGTTCTTTCATCGAAATCGAGGTACACGGTGGGTTGTGGCTGCGCCGGAGTTGGCTGAGCAGGCGTCGGGGTGGGTCGCACCGGCGGCCGTACAAGCCTGCCCCTTATGGGTCTGCCGGGAGGCTGCTTCGGCTGAGCCTCCACAGTCGCCGCAACCGTAATCGATATTCCACCCAACTGCTCGACTAATGTCTTGACTTTGGGAGCGAGCGTCTTGGCCATCGTGTATTTTAACGGGCGGAATCTGAACTGCTTGGGCTCGCCGGGTTTGTCGATCAAATCCAGGAGCTCCTCTATGCGCCCCATACGGTAAGCGTAACCAGTCACGATAAGCGTACCCGCCTCAGGGATGGGCGTAATTGACACGCCCAGTTTCATATTAGTCAAGAGGTTCTGGGCGGTGGCCGTGTCTACATGCTGCAGCTCAAAAACACGGGTAATAAGAATGTTGCCCGCCTCGACCTTATCTACGTCCGCACGCACAAGGGGAGGGTCGATAAAGGACGCATCGGCCATCGTGCGCACGGTTACAAGATTGCCCTTGCGCGTCATCGCAAACCCGTAGAACTGCAGCACGGATTCCATCATGGCGTACAACTCCTTGACCGTGACGCGTCCTCGAAGCTCGCCGTTAATCCTCAGATTCACTTCGCCGGGCAACTGCTTCGGGTCGTACAAGAAGTCCAGCTTCAGATACTTACCTACAAAGTCCAAAAACTCAGTGAGCAGAAGCTTCTCCGGCAGGTCCACGTCAAGAACGGCTTCGGCATTGGGAATGGCCTCCGGCTCATATCGGCCTTTCGAGACCGGCCTGGCAACTTCGTTCGGCTCTTTGGTCTTGGCCGCTCCCTCCTCTTTTGCGGGGGCCGCAACCTCGCTCGGCCTGTCAATCTTAGCTGCAACATCCTTCTTAGCAGGCTCAGCTACTTCGTTCGGTTCCTCAGGCTTTGCCGCCGCTTCCTCCTTTGTAGCCGCCGCAACCTGGTTGGGCTCCTCAATCTTAGCCGCAACATCCTTTTTAGCAGGCTCAGCCGCTTCGTTCGGTTCTTTAGGTTTTGCCGCTGCCTCCTCTTTTGCGAGGGTCGCAACCTCGCTCGGCCTCTCAATCTTAGCTGCAACCTCCTCCTTGGCAGGCTCGGCAGCCTGGTTCGGTTCTTTAGGTTTTGCCGCTGCTTCCTCTTTTGGAGGCTCAGCAACCTGATTTAGCTCCTTAATTCTCGCCGCAGTTTTCTCGGCCTCTGCAGCAGGTTCAGGTTTCGGTTCGGGACCCGCCTGGACAAGGGCCTGAGGTTTTTCGAGAATGGCGGCAACATCAAGCTTCTGCGGTTCTCTGGTCTCTACCGTTCGGGATTCAGAAACGGCAGAAGGTTTTGTGTCAACTATCGGACGCACGGTTACAAGATTGCCCTTGCGCGTCATCGCATAGCCGTGGAACTGCAGCACCGATTCGGTCATCGCGTACAATTCCTTTGCCTTGATGCATCCTCGAAGCTCGCCGTTAATCCTCAGCGCCACGTTCCCTTTGACCTGGGTCGGGTCGTACAAAAAGTCCAGCTTTAGATACCTGCCGGCGAAGTCCAGAAAATCGGTGATGGGAAGCTTTTCAGGCAAGAAGACCTCAACGACCTCTTCGCCATCGGGTACGGACCGCGGCTCGTAAGCTGTTTTCGCAACCGCCCGAGCAGCCTCGCTCGGCTCTTTGGTCACGGCCGCGACTTTCTCTGCCTGAGGCTCAGGCTTGGGTTCAAGCCCGGCTTTGACGCCGGCCTCAAGCCCTCCAAGAATGTCGGTAACGTCAAGCTCCTGCGGCCCTTCGGCCCTCACCTGGCCGGATTCCGAAATGCCGGAAGGTTCGGTCGGGACCTGCTTTTTTTCGATGGCTGCACCAATTTGCCCCTTATCCGGCTCTTGAGTCGGTTGGGCCTTTTCGGCAGCTCTCTTCTCGGCCTCGGCAAGGGACTCCAGAAGACCGTTGAAGAGGTCATCAGTTCCGGACTGGCGTGTATCGGCCCTATCGGGTTTATCGGGTTTATCGCCAAACCAACTGGAAGGGGCTGTATCCGGGGGCATCGCCTTTTTCGGACTTTTTGCAGGACCGGAAGGCTCAACCACCTCAGGCTCGGGCTTTGGCGCCGCCTTTGCCTCCGAACTCTTTGCGCGGTCAGGCGCGGCTGACTTGCCCCGTTCAGCCGGTCGCGTGCCCTCCTGCTTACCTTTATTATTCTGCAATTCTTCGACCGCAGAGATAATTCTTTCGAGCTGCTTTGCAGGAACAACAGCTATGACGGCATCATTATGAACGTCTATAATCGCTTTGGGCTGTACTTTGCTCAGCGGCGGATTGAAGAAAGTCCCGACCTCCATATCGCTGAGTTTGGCTGCAATCCGGTCATCCGGGGGAAAATCCGAGGCCAGCGCGACTGTCTTTATGACGAACTCTTCCTTGCTGTCAACAAGCCCCAGGATGGCGCTTGCCTTGACCAAATCTGCCGGCTGAGCCGTCACCAAAAGCATATTGGCGCCGGGAAGCTTAGAAACTGTGCCGATTTTGAGTTCAGACAGATACTCTTTGCCTTTGTCGGCCGATATGTTCCTCAGCCCAAAAACCCTGTATCGTGCCGATGCGGAGTCGTTCTTAATCTCGCCGGCCGAAACATAAGTGCCGCTCAAAAAAAGGGTTGCCGCCAGAACCATAACGATAGACCGTGGCCTGGCGCAGCATCGGCTCCTGGTATGACCCCACCAACTGGAAACCTGCGGCAGGGCGTAACTAAATCTGCCCGTCATAAACACTCCTCCTGACGAATCTTGCTCTTGCCTTTATTCAATTGTGCGGCGACCCCAAACGCGTCTTTCCACGCATCCGGGACCCCGCGAAACAGCCCCCCGGACTCATTAGGAATACGTACTAACGCAATTCTGCACTTCTCGGACATCTTAACGTTAAACTGTGAAAGCGGCTTTTTGCGCTAAAAGCCGCCGCATAAGCCTTCCTTCTACTGACCTTACCTGACTGGCTCTCCAAAAAAACAATAGGTATCATCCAACCCCCTCGATACCCGGTACTTAATCAGACACAAAAAAAGGCCAAAAGTTCCCGTTCTCAGGCAAAAAAAACGGGAATTTGCAGCCGTGAAGGCACGAAAACCAGCCGGCATCCAAAATGAGAATGTGTGCACCGCAACCCCGTTAAAATGGCTGAAGTATTCCGATAATTGAATTGATACTCAGGACGGAATCTCAGACTATCAGGACAATCCCTGACTCACTCGCTACTTGTCCTGGTTTTCCTTTTCAGCGCCGGCCTTGGCCCGGTTTGCCCTGGCCCGTTCAGCCAACGCTCTTGCCCTCTCCATTCGTTCTTTTGCCATCCGAGCCCTTCGCTCCGCGCGAGCATCTTTACTGCCGGTCCCTTGCGCCGCAGCAGTCCTGTCTGTGCGTACCTGCCGGTATTGGCGGTCTGCGCGGATTTTCGCCAGCCGCTCATCCTGCCCGACGTTCTGGAGCTCACGGCCCAGGCGGTCGAGTTTATCCGCCTCTTCGCCGGTTATGCGCCCCGATTCAACGTCCGGAACAGGTTTATCCGTCTGTTGAAGCTCCTGCTCAGCCGGCTGTGTCGAATCGGCCCCGCCGGACTCGGCGGCGGCAGTAGCCATAAGCTCAGCAAAGACTTTCTGGGCCACTGCATCCGCGTCGGCTTGGTCCTCTTGCGGCTGCGTACCGTCGGCGGCAGCGGCAGTTGCCCGGATAGAACCCGCATCGGGGGCGTATGTAGGAACCGCTTGGCCGGCCGTGCCCATAGAAAGGGGGGCAGAGCCTGCCAGAAGACTTCTTCTTACCGGTCTGGGCTCAACGGCCATCTCGATAGGCCCCTGAGGACCCTTAAGAACGACTACGCCGTCCTTTATCTGCTCGACAGTCAAATGATTTATCACGCTGGATTGCCTCACCCAGTGCCGCCCGCTGCCTGGCTCATCAATTAATGCCAATGACAATTCCGGAACCGACTCATGAAAACTGGTGGCGACAACCGTAAACTTGGCCGTGGATATAGTCGGGGCGGGTATTACTTCCCGGGGCCTTTGAGCCGGCCGCGCAGACCCCCGCTGCTCGGCCCGCTCGACCTTGGGCGGATTCAAATACAGCGCAAATGCCTCTGCCTGCTTTACCAGCGGCGAAATCTGGTTCTCGCCCGCCCTGGACCTGCCGCCCTCGGCCTGCTTAAACCTCTCCAATGCGCCGGGAGAACTCAAGAACCGCTCAATCTCTTCGTCGCCGCGAAAACCAAAAACCGCAGGAAAAATCAAAAGACCGGCCCCCACTATCGCCGCTATAATGCTTGTTATTCGCAACGTCTTTATCATATCAGGATTCCGAATCTACCTCCTTATTTGACATTGCTGGCGGCTTTTGGTTCCCTCCAATGCACTATTTTTTCCAAATAACTTTTCTCGTTGCCTGCATAATTGGCGCTGTGTTCGGGCGTGTGGCAGTCGGTGCACTTTGACTTTGGCTCAGTGGTTTTCTCCAGCAGCGGATATTGGTTGTGTTTTGAGCCGGGACCGTGGCAGTTTTCACAGCCGACGTTCTTCAAGTGGCCCGTTTTGTCCTCCGAGACAAAACCGCTTTGATACGTATACCCAACGACATGACAGACAATACACTCAGGGTCGTACTGCGTGCCCTCCTTCTCAAGCGTAGCGTATGCGCGGGCATGGGCTTTGGTGCTCCATTTCTCGTATGCGTACTCGTGGCAGGCCTTGCAGGATTCCGAGCCGGCATATTCCAAACCGTCCGGCAGGATAAAACGCGGCTGCTTCTCCAGCAGATTCTCCATTTTGACAATCTGCTGATAGGTCTTGTACAACTCGACGAGGGATTTCTCCCGCGGCAAATCTTCGGTCAGGGGCACCGGTAAAAAGCTGAGTTTCAGCCTATCCTCGCCCTCGGCGGCGCTTATCTGCAATCTGCCCACATATCTGCCGAAACGCCCCACGGAGACCACCAAAGGCCTCTTGTTCAGGTAGTCACTGACCATCGCCTCATCGGATTCAGCCGGGCAAACCAGGCAATCAACAATCGCCATTTCCGCGATAGGGCCAACGATACGCTCATCACAATGGTTGACAATGAGAATGTTCACCGTTTGCACGCCGCGCGGGGAGTCAAAAAGCTCCCTGACGTGCTCGATTTTGCCGGACTCCGTGTCAAGAGCCGCGACTGTTACTGCCACAACTGCTTTTTTCAAAGACAGTTGCTTTGTGAATTTTGCCGGAATATTCACATCGGCGGGTTTATGAGAACTTATAACGTTATGCAAACCGGCCAGCAAGCCGAGATTCCTGGCTATTTCAATGTCTCTTTCGGTAAGATTCAGAAGGTCATAACCGAGCAGGTCGTGAGCTTGAATCATTATGTCGAACTTGATTTGGTCCTGGTCGCCATTGCTTTTTACAAATGAGCCGGTGCTGATAATCATTCGTTTCAAGGCGGGGACGCCGTTAAAAATCGCCGCGCGTCTGTCAAGACCGCCAAGCTGTCCGCCCGAACAGCCGCACGGTTTCAACTCCCCGAGCTCGTTGCCGGTCAGAAAAACGGTAAGCACATCGGCCGACTCTTGATGTTGTTTGGTACTGCAGGATGGCGGGCCGTCCTTTGAAACCGCTTTTTCCGAAGGTTTCGCAGACATTGCAAATGCACACAAAGACCCCGCCGTAAACAAACAAACGCAGCTCAGTAATCGCATTACAACCTGGTTCCCCCATGCTAACTCAACGACGCCTGGTTCTTGGATAGAACCCCCGACAGTTAATTTTCAGCTCCTCGCCGTCTTTGATATTGACAGAAAATATGTCGGAGAAAAAGGTTTTACCCCCCGCGGGCGGCGGGGTTATCTCAAGCTCGAACTTATAACGATTGTCAACCTTTTGCTGACTCAAAACCTTGACGGCGCCGTTCTTGGACGAGACCGACCCAATCTCGAACTGCTCGCCGTAATTGTTAAGCACCCAAAGCTCGCGTCTGACCGGCTTTTCAGCTTCGGCCTCTCGAAGCAAAATCGAATTGGGAGTAACATCAAACCTCCGCAGCACCTCAAAGGGAACCAGGACGGTATCGCATTTTGGATGTGTCAGGCCAATCCTCACATACCCCCTCAAATTGCTTTTCAGTTGCCCCATATCAACCTTCGGCGCAAGAACAAGTTTAGTATCTTTCACTGAAGAATCAAAAGCGGCGGTCATACAATTGCCGGGCGCTTCGAAACTCTTTATGGAAAACGGCTCACCATCGACGCTGGTCAGAGTAATCTCCGGGCAGCCCCCGTCTTCACCCTTAAGCAAAAGGGCCAGCTTATCCGGCTCATGACGGACTTTGATCGCAATCGTGCCGGTTATGGTAAGCTGAACACTGGGCTGTACCGTGTCATTGCTTGCTGCAAAGATACGTTTTTTCACCGGGCCGGGAGCCCCCCTGACTATATATGTCAGTACCACGGCCCCGCTTTCACCGGGCCGGTACTCCTGCTTGTCATTCTTTAACTCGGCCTTGATGCCGCAACAGGTCTGGATTTCACTGATTTTCAACGAGGCGACGCCGGTGTTTGTAAATCCGAACTCACAAGTGTGCTGCGTTCCCGGACCGACATCCCCGAAATCATGGGTTACCTTCTCAAAAGTAATCCTCGGTCCCGGCTTATTTGGCTCGGCTTCGGTTGTCGCTTCCACCGTACGGGCCTTTGAAACAATTGCCGGCTTGCTCTCCGTCAATCCGGTTTTCGGCTTTTCTGCCGCCCTTTCCTGCTCCTGGCAGCCATTGTGCAAAAGCACAATACAATTAGCAACAAGAGTGATGAGCAACCAATTGCGTTTCATACTTCATCTCCAAACTGAATTACTGAATTAACGATGGACGTCTCGGTCCGGCGGGATTTGCGTCCCGTTGTCCAATCTTGAGGCGGCCGGTTTTGCAAACTCTTATCGCAGAGCCTCATAAAAAGAGAACCCGGACGCAACAATGTTTCCAAAAAGGTTAAAGTTCTATCGCCCTGAAGGTTTCCTCGACTTTACCGAATAGAAGCCCCGACAGTTTACGCTCAGCTTCTCACCGTCTTTTATATTTATATCAAGCGTATCTGCGAAGAACCTCCTGCTTGCATCTGCCGGCGGCGTTATCTCAAGCTCAATCTTATAACGATTGTCAATCTTTTCCTTACCCAGGACGTTTATAACACCTTTCTGCGAAGACGCCGATTCGACCTCGAAATCTTCGCCATAGTTATTGAGCACCCATACTTCTCTTCTTATAGTTCTTTGAGGTTCAGCATCGCGAATTACGAGGGAGGCCGGGGTAAGCGTTAACCTCGGAAGAACATCGAAGGGAATATTGACCATATCACACTGCGGGTGAGTCAGGCCGATTCTGATATTCCCCCTGAGGTTCCTTTTGAGCTTCTCCATATCCGCTTTGGGGGTGAGAACAAACTTCGTAGCTTTTACTGACGAGTCAAAAGGCACAGTTATACAATTGTCCTGCACCGTCACGCTCTTAACCGCAAATGCCTGGCCGTCGATGCTGGCAAGTGTAATATTCGGAAGACCGGCATTTTCATCCTTAAGCAGAAGATTCAGTTTCTCCGGCTCGTGAGTGACCTTCAGCACAACCTTGGCCTTCACGGTCAATGCAACCTTCGGATTTTTCTTGTCATTACTGCTTACATACAGATTTCTTGATGTCACACCGGGCGTCGGACCTGCATTATAAGTTACTGTTACAGCCCCGCTTTCGGCGGCCGCGTATTCCTTCTTCGCCAGCGCGGATGCCGTACAGCCGCAAGTTCTGCTTACCTCGTTTATCTTGAGCAGGGCATTGCCCGCGTTCGTGAATTTAAACTCACAGGTATTCTTCGTCCTCGGTCCAATCTCGCCAAAATCATGAACGACGCTTTGAAACGTAATTTTCGGTCCAGGCTCAGCCGGTTCAGGTTTGGCTACCGGGGGTATCTGCGGCGGGGGCTGTGGTGCAACGATGGGCGGCGTGACAACCGGCGCGGTCGCGGCCGGCTTAGTCTCAAGCTCTTCGACGCTCGCGGTTTGCTTTTGACAGCCGGTCTGCAAAAGCAAAACACAAGCGACGAGCACAAAAGCAAGAATCAACCAACTGCGTTCCATAATCTTATCTCCAAACAAATCTACGAACGAATCTTTGATTAAGTTGAAACTCTTATTTATAACAAAAATCCGGTCAATAAGCAAGAGGTTTTCTGATAAAATGCGGTGATTGAGGCATCAGTGAACGGGCGGACTAAACCGCCTGCCTGCCCCGCATACAACTGCCAGAAACAGCTTAATGCACCCCAAAAGCACCGATTGGTTTGTTCGCCGACAATCCGGCTGCAAGGCTGCAAGATGCTTGCCTGAAACGCGTAAGCTCTTTATTTGCAAGCTATTAGGGCCACCCACTTGCCGCCTGTCCTCTGCCGAGTCAACTGACGGCCATTTTACAGATAGACGTCAAACACGAACTTCCGCACAGAATAGATAGCTGTTCCAAGGTTTTGACTGACCGCAGACGTGCTCGCTGCCGATATTCTAAGGGGTCCTATTGTACCTCTGGCAAGGCGCGATTTGGCGGCCTCTGCCGCAAGACGGGAAATCTTGCAGAGTGGGCGCCCAACCATTAATATATTGCTGCGAGCTGGTTTGTAGGGAGCAGATTATGGATAGACAAAGCGCTGAGGTCTCGGTGGTGGTCCCGCTGTTAAATGAGCAGGACAACATCAAGCCGCTTTATGAGCAAATCACTCAAGCCCTGGCCGACAAATACAATTATGAAATAATATTCGTCGACGACGGCAGCAGCGACAACAGCTTCACCATATTAACCGGGCTGCAAAAGACCGACGCCAGAGTTCGGGTCATACGGCTTCGAAAAAACTTTGGCCAGACCGCCGCGTTAAGCGCCGGCTTCGCCCACGCAAAAGGCGAAATCATCGTTGCCCTCGACGCCGATTTGCAAAACGACCCCGCGGATATCCCCGCAATGATTGCTAAACTCAATGAAGGATTCGACGTTGTCAGCGGCTGGAGAAAAAAAAGGCACGATAACGCCGTCACAAGGCTTTTGCCTTCTAAAATCGCAAATTGGCTCATCGCCGAGATTACAGGCGTGAAGCTACACGATTTTGGGTGCACGCTTAAGGCATATCGCAGAGAGGTCCTGGCTGAAACAAAACTGTATGGGGAGATGCATCGATTCATCCCCGCTCTGGCAAGCTGGAGCGGGGCCAGAATCGCCGAAATGGCGGTCCATCACAGGCCAAGAACTTCCGGCACGGCAAAATACGGCCTCGGACGAACGTTGAAAGTGATACTGGACCTTATCACCGTAAAGTTCCTCGGCTCGTTCTCCACCAAACCAATCTATATTTTCGGAGGGCTCGGAATTATATGCGGGCTTGGAGCGGTGCTTTCGGGCCTGGCTGTGCTCTATCAGAAACTCATCTCTGCCTCGCATCTGCCTATGAACAGAAATCCGCTGCTGGTCCTGACCGCCATGTTAGTCACCGCCACCATCCAGTTTATTCTGATGGGTCTGCTGGCCGAGCTTCTGGTCCGCACATATCACGAATCGCAGGACCGCCCCACTTACGTCATAAAGGAAATCCTCGAATCGCCCGGCGACAGAGGAGATGAAGAATGAGCAAGGCCAGTCCAGGCAGCAGGCTGCCGCGGAGGCACGCCGGACCACAAAAACACAAGACAGCCCCTGTCGCCACAAGCGGGTTCAAAAAAGCGGCGGTTCTTGTCATAATAACGGTTCTGGCCGGAATTCCTTTCGTATTGGGAAAGTACTTCGAGCTGAACTTTCCCGACCCCTACGACAGCGCCCTTAACGTTTACTCTGCCAAGCGCGTGCTGGATGGCGCGCGAATAGGCATCGATGAAAAGCCAAGCGCGGCGCTGGGAACGCTGCTGATGAATGTGCTTGGCGTATGGCTATTCGGCTACAGCGAGACCGGGCCCAAGCTTATTCAGGGGATTTTTCAGGCCGCGGCACTGGTGCTTATGTTTGTTTCCATGCGCAAACTCTTTGGACTACTGGCGGCGGCGGTGGGGGTTATTATCGCCTCTGTGTACCTGTCTGCGCCGTTAATTGCCAAATTCGGAAATGTAAAAGAACAATATATGATTGCCTGCATGGTGATTGGAGTAAGCTGCTTTGTGCTGCGGCAACTAAACGGCAAGTGGTGGTGGGCGGTATTGGCCGGGGCGTTTGTGAGCTGGGCGCCGCTGTTTAAGGAAACCGGCTCGTCGGTAATCGGAGGAATTGGCCTGTTTGTAATCGCCCAGCCCCTGTTCAAACACAAGACCTGGAAGCAGACGGGGATTGATATCCTGCTGCTGCTGGCAGGCGCGGTGGCGGCGATTGGCCCCCTGTACGTGTGGATACTTGGCTGGAACGTACACGTGGGTTTGCCGTATTCATTTGTGTGGTCCACCCTGGCAAAGATGCTGCCGGCAGGCGGAGCGGCAGGTCAGGCAAAACCGGCTTCGGATTACATCTCCGCGGGCCGAAAACTCGTACCCTTTTCAGAACAATGGCCCAGGGTATTGCGATTTTACGGCTTGCTCATATTGCCGGTCGCGCTGGCGGCAGGAGCAATTGCGGCGAGAATTCTGCGGATGATTTTCTCGGCAGCAGCGCCGGCAAAAACAAACCCGAAGGTTTATGACCGATTCGTGCTGCTGTTCGGGGTTTGGTGGCTTCTTGATATGGCGTTCGTGTGGATTAGTCCCGCGTCATACGAGCAGTATTACCTGCCTTTGAACGCATCGGCCGCAATGCTGGGCGGGTATGGTATAGCTCTTTACCGGGACAAAGTAAGTGCCGCTGTTTACAAAGGCAGGTGGATAGTAACGGGACTTGTCGGTCTGGTGCTAATGACAATTATGTCCTGGCATATATTTTTCGGCGTAGAAAAGAGCGCGCATACAGGCGCAAAATATGGTCAGAAGAAGCACGGCTACGCACAAAGGTGGGACGACATTTCCCTGCGACGAAGGCAAAAGGGCAAAATGTCTTGGGAGAATACGGGCGAATACATCAGATTACATTCTCAGCCGACTGATAAGATTTACGTTTGGGGCTGGGAACCCGGCATATACCTGAGCGCCCACAGATACAGCTCGTCTTCCAAGGCGGTTATGATGCCTCGGCCGACGCCGCAGCAGCTCGCCGACAGTGTTGCGGAACTGCTCGCCGAATTTAAGAGGGAGCCCCCAAAATTCATCGTTGATTCACGCAAGCTCCACATACCGACGAACCGCCCCCCATACGAGTTATGGCCGATAGCGCCAAAAGGATTGTTCGCAGGGATGAACAGGACCTGGTTCCTGCCCCCAAATGACAGTGTCGTAGCCAGGTATGACCAGTGGTGGAGCGCCGACCTGCGAAAGCGTTTCGGCGACGAGGAGGCCGACCGATATATAGCACTGGCGCCCTTTCGGAAGTTCGTTATGGACAACTACGAGCTTGTGGAACCGGGCCAATATGTCGCGTGGGAGGGCTGGCCGTGGCTTGTTCACCGGATGTTCGACAGGTATGTTTTGTTCAGGTTGAAGGATTCAGCGATGAGTAAGGAGCTGCGGTAGCTGTGCCGAGACTACGCTTGCTCATGCTCAATTATGAATTTCCGCCAATAGGCGGCGGCGCCGGAAAAGCCCATCTTTGCATCCTCAAACAATACGCACAAATGAGCGACTTAAAGGTGGACGTCCTGACCTCGGCGCCGAGGCCCGGTTTTGTTACGGAAAAGTTCTCTGATAATATCACCGTTTACAAAGTTGGCATACACAAGAAGAGCCTGCACTTCTGGCGGAAGGCAGAGGTAATTGAATGGCTCGCCAAAGCCCGATTTTATTACCGCGGGCTGCTGCGGGAAAACGAGTATGACCTGGCGCACGCCTTCTTCGGATTTCCCACAGGCTGGCTGTGCTACCGAACCGCAAGCAGGCTGCCCTACATAATTTCGCTGCGGGGTTCCGACGTGCCGGGCAAACACGGGCGGCTGCAACTGGACTATAAGATTCTCGGCGGGGTGTTCAGGGGGATTTGGAAGAAGGCCGCCGGTCTGGTAGCGTGCAGTGAAGGGCTGAAGAACCGTGCCCTGCGATTCTTACCTTCTGTCTCAATTGATGTGATACCGAACGGCGTCGAACTTGAGCGCTTCTATCCGGCCGAGACCGGCAAAGAGAGCGGGGTACTGAAGCTTCTGACGGTCGGAAGGCTATCGGTTACCAAGAGAGTGGAAATGCTCATCGACGCGGTTGAGATTCTGCACAAAGCCGGCCGCAGTGTTCGTCTGGCCATAGTCGGGGGCGGCGGACTGGAACAGGAGCTAAGACGAATTGTTTCGGAACGAAACCTCACCGGCGTCATTGAGATGACCGGCAGAATCGACTCGGACAAAATGCCCGACCTGTACCGCCAAAACAATATCTTTATAAGCGCAACCATGCAGGAGGGCATGAGCAACGCGATGCTCGAAGCAATGGCGTCCGGCCTGCCGATTGTCACTACACGCTGCGAGGGAGTAGAGGAACTAATAAAGGACAACGGCATTGTAGTCGAAGAGGCACAAGCTGAAAAAATCGCCGAGGCGATAAAGAAACTGGCTGATGACCGGGAAACCTGCAAACAAATGTCTGCTGCTTCAAGAAAACAGGCAGGTTTGTTCGCCTGGTCCTTTGTGGCAGGCCAGTATATCCGGTGTTACCAGAAAATTTTGTAAAGTGAAAAACGCGCCCTGCCGTAAAGGAATATATGTGTGGAATAACCGGTTTCAACCGGAAAGACCAATCCGTCCTTGAAAAGATGACCAGGACGCTGCGACACAGGGGTCCTGATGACGAGGGATTTTATCTGGACAATAATGTGTCTTTGGGCAGCACGCGTCTGGCCGTTATGGACCCCTCCGAAAAAGGCCACATGCCTATGGAATTCGAACACCTGGTCATCGTTTACAACGGCGAAATATACGGCTTCAAGCAGCTCAGGGAAGAGCTAAGGGGCGAAGGCCATCACTTCAGCTCAGACACCGACACCGAGGTCGTGCTCCACAGCTACCACAAATGGGGGCCATCCTGTGTAGAGAGATTCAACGGGATGTGGGCCTTCTGCATTTATGACAAGAAAGAGAATCTGCTGTTTCTGTCAAGAGACCGGTTCGGAATAAAACCCCTATATTACTATTTCGCCGATGACAAATTCATTTTTGCTTCCGAGCTTAAGGCGATAAGGCAGCACAGCCTGGATTTGGCTGTAAGCCTGCCGGCCGTAAACTTCTTCTTTTACCAAAAGTATATCGGGAACGACCTGACCATATTCAACAACTGCTACAAACTGAGGCCGGCCGAGAGCATTGTATTCGACCTGACGAATAAAAGACTCACGCGAACGAAATACTACGACCTCGAGCATGAAATATCCGAAAATCAAAACGTCCCCCTGACGGAAAGGCTCCAGTCCGTTGAAGACATAATTGTGGACGCAGTTGAGAAGAGACTTGTCGCCGACGTGCCTATAGGCAGCTTTCTCTCCGGTGGGGTGGACTCGTCTCTGATTTCCGCCGTCATCAGCAGGAAACACAAGAACTTCGACACCTTTTCTATCGGCTTTAAAGAGGACAAATCCTATGACGAGCTGAAATACTCGAAACTGGTCTCGGAACACATCAAAACCAGGCATTATTACGACTATATGGAGGTTAGCGAAGATACCATAAAGTTCGTCCTGGGAAAAATGGACGAACCCTTCGGGGATTCTTCACTGCTGCCGACCTATCTGCTGTCGAAGATAACGCGCCGCCTTGTTACCGCATCGCTGTCCGGCGACGCGGCGGACGAAATCTTCGGCGGCTACGACACATACAGGGCTTATATGTTCAGCAAGCACGTACCCGCGTCCGCGATCAGGTTGTCGAAGCTGTTAATCGACCAGTTGCCGGTATCGGACAAAAAAATGAGTCTCGGCTTCAAGATGAGAAGATACGTAAGAAACTTCGACGTCAATGTGAACAAGAGACACCTGAACTGGATGGCCACTTTCAACAAGTTCCAAAGGCAAAAACTGCTGAACGAACATTTTGTAAGCGCCGAACATTTTATCCGCTGGGGCTCGGAAAAAAGCCTTCTTTCGATACAGTTAAATGACGTTCACAATTATCTTGCCGAGGACATTCTAAAGAAGGTGGATATGGCCTCGATGCTCAATTCTCTCGAAGTAAGAGTGCCCTACCTCGACCATCGACTGGTCCCTCTGGTCTTGTCTTTGCCGGAAAAGTACAAAATCCACTGCCTGACGACAAAATGGCTCCTGAAAAGAATTGCTTCCGGCTACCTGCCAAAAGAGATAGTCCACAGGCCCAAAAAGGGCTTTACCGTGCCGATTTCCAGATGGGTCAGGAAAAGCAATCTGATTCGGGAGTTTATCGTTAATCGCAGGTATTACGAGCACAATCTGCTGGACTATGGTTATGTTCAACGGCTGTTCGGGTTTCATATAAACAATAAGGAGGATTATGCAAGGCACTTGTGGCTTGTTTTTGTGTTTAATTACTGGTGGAACAGAAACCTCGGCGGGTGCAAGTTATAGACCGCCGATTACTACTACAGGTTCGCAGACGCGGCCGGAGAACTACTGTTCAGGATTCGCGTAATAATATTATTACCCCTGCCGGACGGCAAGATGTGGAGCCGTCTGTTGAACGGGATTTTGCCAAACAATAAGGTGCAGGAATGGACAAAACACTTTGTATAACAATAGACACCGAAGCCGATTGTGATACCAATTGGAATCGCTCCGACCCGCTGACTTTCGAATCGGTCTTATCCGGCATCCGCCTGATTCTGCGGCCCATATGGGACAGATACGCTATTAAACCTGTGTACTTTGTCTCGCCGGCGGTGCTGCAAAACAACGATTGCTGTGAAGTCCTGAAGAAGGAAGTCCGGCTCGGGGCAGAAATGGGGACGCATTTGCACTCCGAATACATAGGGCCCAAGAAGAAATACGACAAGCCGGCCGGAACGGCCAGCAGAGAATTTCCGTGCTGCGCCTACAACGTGGAAGTCGAGTGCGCCAAGATCAAGAACCTGACCGACCTGATTAAAGAGAAACTGGGCGTTTTACCCGTATCCTATCGGGCCGCCAGATACGGCGCCGATTTGGACACAATAAAATGTCTGGAAAAGCTGGACTACAAGGTCGACAGCTCGGTTACGCCGGAAATAGACTGGTCGTACATGGGCGGGGCCGACCATTCGAAGGCGCCCCAGCAGCCGTATTTCATCTCTGGGGACAACTATTACGCCGCAGGCGGCTCGAAAATATTGGAGGTCCCCATAACCATCTCAAAAAAGAGATTCCCCATTCTGCCCGACAGATGGTTTTTTTACCGGTGGCTGAGGCCGACGCATATGACATTCACTGAAATGAAGATTCTTGTGAACGAATTCACAAGAAACTACGGGAGCCCTGTGCTGAATATGATGTTCCACTCTATGGAGGTCATACCGAGAAAGACTCCTTTTGTCAGGACGGCAATCGGGCAAAAAATGTATTTGAGCAGGCTCGAAAAGATAATAAGATACCTGAAAGAAGCAGGGTTCAAGAGCAAAACACTCAGGGAACTCTACGATGAGAAATTACGACAGGTATCGCAAAACGACCGCTGAAGAATACGACAAAAAAACCGTAATGTCTTACTTCTGCAGGGTCCCTTCGGACAGAAAAATAATTCCCCTGCTTTCCGAAATAAAAGATAAGAGAATCCTGGATGTGGGCCTGGGAACCGGCTGCTACAGCAGAATACTGGCGAAGAACAACTCGGTCGTTGGGCTCGACCGTAATCCCCACCTCTGTAAGCTGCCGATTAAAGTATACAAGGGCGATGCGACCGAGCTTACCAGGCTTGTGCAGGGGGAAAAATTCGATATGGTTGTGTCAATGTGGATGACCGAATATCTTGACCAGGAACAGCTAAGCGGCTTTTTCGCAGAGTCAAAAAAGATACTCAACGATACCGGCAGACTGATGACAACCGTAATATCCAGATACGGATTCGGGTATATCTATATTGCCGCGGCAAAGCTCCTGAGAGGAATAGATAAATACAATTACGGCAGGAAGCAGATTATCAGGATGCTCAAGGATGCAGGGCTCGCCAAAATCGAGATTATAGCGCTGAATTCGTGGCTGCATATTCCGTGGGCTTATATGGTGATTGCGGAATGACCGAGCCGGACAAGTCAAAACCCGTCAAGGTATGCTGCGTCGCGCCAAAGGCGTACCCCATATTCAATCCGCAAGTGGGGGACTACTTCGGAGGGGCGGAAGTGGATTTGTATTACCTTGCAATCGAGCTGGCAAAGGACAAGGATTTCCAGGTCAGCTTTATCGTGGCCGATTACGGCCAGCCGGCGGTGGAGATTTGGGAAGGCGTCACGGTAATAAGGACGGTCGACTTTACAAAAAGCCCTGTGGGCGGCGCGTGGCGCGTCTGGAAGGGGCTGGCGAGGGCGGATGCCGATATATATCTATTCAAAACCGCCTCGCCGGGAGGGCCGCTGATTGCTTTGTTCTGCAAGGTGCATAAGAGGCTGTACGGATACCGGGCCGCCAGCAGTCAGGAGTGCGACGGCACGTATATCAGAAAGCACCGGCTATTGGGGCCGGCGTTTGCCTGGTCTTTGCGGCAGGCTAAAATACTCTTTACTCAAAACGCCGTCGATGCGGAAAACCTCTCGGCCGGCATGGGGCTGCACGCGCACACCATCCCCAATGGACACCCCCTGCCCCCATTGAATCAACAAAAGCGCGACACGATACTGTGGGTCGGGCGGGACGCCGAGGTCAAGAGGCCCCGACGGTTTTTGGAGCTTGCTCGAAAAATGCCCGACCGGCAGTTCACCATGATTTGCCAATCGCTGAACCACGACCGCAATTACGCAGACCTGATGGCCGAGGCCGCCGAGGTCAAGAATTTGCAGTTTATATCGCACGTGCCGTTCGACCGGATTGAAAGATATTTCGAGCGGGCGCTGGTGTTTGTCAACACGAGCGAATGGGAAGGATTTCCGAATACGTTTATTCAGGCGTGCATGTGTGCGACGCCGATTCTGTCATTGAACGTTAATCCCGACGGATTCCTGGACAAGTATGGCTGCGGTTTTTGCTGTAAAGGGGACTCCCGGCAGCTAATTGATTTACTGAGGTTCCTGCTTCAGGAAAATAGATATATTGACTTCGGCAGGAAAGCAAGAGAGTATGCCGAGCAAAACCACGATATCGCTGCTATAGCTGAAAAGTATAAACACCTGCTGTGCGAAATACAGTAGTCTGATGCTCACGCTTTGGATAATTTAGAACAATGGAAAGATTCGCTTTTGGAGAGAACTGGAGAAACTTTTCCGAACGGCTGCAACGCGAGGATTATCAAAAGGCCAAGGAGTCTCTAAAGAAGCTGGTGCCTACTTTGAAAGACAAGGCTTTCCTGGACGTCGGCAGCGGCAGTGGATTATTCTCTATCGCGGCAAGTGCTCTCGGTGCAAAGCAGGTTCGAGGTTTCGACGTTGACGCCGAAGCCGTGGCAACATCAAAAAGCCTCATCGAAAAAATCTCCGTGTGGGACCCCGATGTGAGAAAAGATGACATTGATTTTAGGGTCGAATCCATATTAAATGAAAACGCTGACCCTGAGCAGTACGACGTCGTCTATAGTTGGGGTGTACTGCACCACACCGGCAGTATGTACAAGTCGTTTGATGCGGTCAAGAATTTGGTTGCGGACAACGGTATCTTGGTAATTGCAATCTACAACAAGCATTTCACTTCTCCTATTTGGAAGGCGATAAAGTACACCTACGTAAAAAGCCCCAATTTTGTGAGGAAGATTCTCGTTTGTCTTGTCTTCGCAGTGAAGTTCCTCGCATCTTTTATAATCTCGCGTCAGAATCCACTAAAGAGAAAGCGCGGCATGCGTTACTACACTGACATTGTGGATTGGGTCGGGGGATATCCGTATGAGTACGCCTCTGTGGACGAAGTTGTAAATTTCTTCCAGACGCATGGATTCAGACTCAGAAAACTGACAAGAACCAGAGGATTCACAGGATGCAACGAATTCGTTTTTGAGAAAGAAGCATAGATGTGCGGCATAGTCGGCTTCAACTGGGAAGACGAAAAAAAAATAAAACTACTGGCCTGCTTGCTCGAGCACCGAGGCCCTGAGCAGGAAGGATATCACATCGGCGACGGCGTCTCAATCGGTCATAAGAGGCTGCGCATACTTGATTTATCTGAAAAAGCCAGACAGCCTCTCTATAACGAAGATGAAACCATTTGCATATCCTACAACGGCGAGATTTTCAATTTCGAAAGCCTGCGCCAGACTCTTGAACAGGCGGGTCATCAATTCGTCTCCAGAACAGACACAGAGGTGTTAGTACACGGCTATGAGCAGTGGGGAATAGACCTGCTCAAAAGAGTGAACGGCCAGTTCGCTTTTTGTATCTTCGACAAGAAAAAAAACATATTCTTTCTGGCTCGCGACCACGTCGGCATAAAACCACTCTATTACTATCAAAAGGACGGAAGTTTTATTTTCGGCTCAGAATTAAAGGTGTTCTTGAAAAGTGATATTGAAAAACGAATAAGCCGAAAAGCGCTGGACTATTACCTGCTTTTTGGCAATACCCCATCGCGGCAATCCATTTTAGAAAATGTTGAAAAGCTATTGCCCGGTTCATACATCATTTACGACCTCACTTCTCTAAAGATAAAAGAATACGTACGGTACTGGACTCTCTCGTTTTCTGAAGACCCGTCCATGTCCACAAGCGAAGTCATGAGGGAGATTCTGCAAAGACTCGATAGAAGCGTAAGGATGCAGCTCATTTCAGATGTTCCCCTTGGTGCTTTCCTTTCCGGAGGGGTGGATAGTTCCATAATTGTCGCCCTCATGAGAAAGTATGTCAAAGATTTGAATACCTTTTCGATAAAGTTTGACCGGCCGGGCTATAACGAATCGAAGTATGCGGCAATAGTTTCAGATAAATTCCAAACTCAGCACCATGAGATTGAGTTCAACGCCGAGAGCGTAAGGAATCTAATCTCCGAATTACCTTACTACTATGACGAACCTTTTGCCGATCCGTCTATGATACCGACCTGTCTTGTCTCTCGCGTAGCTAAAAGATATGTAACCGTATCTCTTTCGGGTACGGGCGGTGATGAGCTGTTTGGCGGCTACCATCGGTATATCGAATTTATGATTCTAAAACGGCTGAATCAACTCCCCGCCATCCCCAAAAAAGCGTTAAGTATCGCGGTTCGGACGCTAAATGTGTTATTGCGAAATGACAAGCTCAACAAACTGCAAACCTTTATGGGCGGCCGCGAAGAAGCATGGGTACTGTATTTTAAGCTGTTCAGCTACATGTTTCGCAGCAGACAGGAGCAAACGGAAAACATGGCTGAATTTGAATACCTCAGAAAACACTTCAAATACGAAGACGACACCACGAATGCACTGAATTTCGATATAAACGAATATCTGCCGGACTGCCTGCTGACAAAGGAAGACAGGGCCTCGATGGCCGTCAGTTTGGAGGTACGAGTACCTTTTTTGGACCATACACTTATAGAATTTGCCGCAACAATTCCGCCGCGGCTCAAAATAAAGGGAACGGACAAGAAGCATATACTAAAAAAAGCCTTTTCTAATGTTTTGCCAAGAAAGATTCTGTACCGGAGAAAACGCGGCTTTGCAGTGCCTCTGGTACACTATTTGAGAAACGAATTAAGGGACCTCGCTTATAAAGAGATTTTTGACTCGCAGGAGTTTGATTATTACGACAAGAACTCCGTGAAGAACTTGTGGCAGACGCACCAAAAAGGACACGCAGACTATTCCCGGCTCTTCTGGAGCATCATGATGTTTAATATGTGGTACAAGAGATGGATGGCCTAAACGTAAAGAAGAACCACGATAGGCTGCGGGGACTTTTGGAGGACACGTCTTTGTGAGAGAGTCTACAGCAAACAAGTAATAAAAAGAATCTTTTCAGGGCTTTCTTACGGGCTTATTTTCCTGAAAACTCGAATATTGTAAAACTCGTCCCGGTCGTAATCATCAAAGTACGACCGATTTTCATATAAATCTTCTATAATGCTCGTTATCGTATATTGCGGCTGAAAACCCAAAAAGGTTTTCGCCCTGGCTATCCCGACTTTGCAATGTCGCAAATCATCAATATCATTAATAGTATGCCGACTTGTTTACGGGTCAATTTCCCGTCTCATAGTTTACCATATTTTCGAGGCGGCCCGCCGCGGAATCGCCAGATGCGGCGCCGTACACACCAATTGCAGGATAATTGACTCTGGGTTCACTTGCCAATCGTCGCTCGTGACGAAAATTAGAACGTTACAATTGTCCGTAAATAAAATTGTCGGACCGCTCATCGTTTTTCCAGCCGGTAACAGAGAATCCGTTTCTGTCCTTGTCGGTTATCAGGACCTTTGAATGTGCGATTTTGTCAAACAACTTTTTCAGCGCCGAATCGCACAGGGTCCAGTCAATGTCATCGGCCAGAGGTGATATACCGGCCTCGCTGCCTGGACTGTACTGGCCGGAACAGAAATACTCGATGGTGGTCTCTTCCGGGAAAAAGTTGCCGTGCGCAAAACCGGGGGGCACCCAAATCCACTCGTGGTAATCGACTTTGTTGTCGGCAGGCATATCGTAGAGGATAATCCTGCCAAAAGTCGGCGAACCCTTCCTTATATCCATAACCATGTCAATCATTCTGCCCGACAAGGTACGCACCAATTTGCCCATATAAGGGTTCCACTGAAAATGCAGACCGCGAACCGTCCCTTTATGGGAGTAACTCTCGTTACACTGGACGAATTCCACGTTTTTCATAAAACCCATTTCCGGATGATTGGCGAAGTCGCTTTTTCGGTAATGTTCCGTGAAATATCCCCTGTGGTCGCAGAAACGGGCAAATCTAATCACTTTTATCGCTGAAAGCCGCAGTGTTTTAACTTCAACCAGTTTCACAACCACACTCCCAATGCGTTACGTCCAGGCCGCACACGAGGACCGCTAAATCTCGTAATTCAATGATAGTACGAAATCCGGCCGACCAATACAAGTTATCTCCGGTGCTATTTCGCCGGCAACATCATGCGCAACCCAGCCGATTCACCCAATAAAGCTGCGGCCTGTCACGTCTTTCCTTCCCCGGGGGCTTGTTCTGACCGGACCCATCGACGCGAAATCTCACGTTCCAACCCGAGTTTATACCGCAGGTACGCGACGGTCTTTGCCGCGGCCGAGGTAACTTCTGGAAAGATGGTCAGCAGGTATGTCGCTGCGCGCCAGTACCAGGGGAAAAAATCGCGGAACTGTCGAACGGTTGCTCGAGCATCGGCCTTGAAGCCGTGGTACACAGTCGTAATGAGGGTTATTCGCAGCTCTCTTCCGGCCAAGGGCTTGAATTCCTCAAGCCTTCCGTGTTCCTTCGCCAGCTCCAGATGTCGGGCGATCAGTCTTCTGGCTTCTTCGCCCCGCTTGCTCTCCAATCGAAGGGCCGTAGAACGTCGGTCTTGAAGGCCGCTATGTACAACGACCAACGGCTGGGGCAGGCAACCCATCTTCGGAAAATGGTAGGCAATCCGCCACCACATGTCGAGGTCGGCGGCCCTCGGCCAGCAGGAATCAAAAACGCCGGCCAGCTCAAAAGCCTCTCTGTGAACCACCATTGTCGAGGTAATGACAGGACATGCGCCTTTGGCAGCGGCCTTGAAGTAATCTTCAAAATAATCACCTTCGGTCAAGGCTGTCCTGACCGCCTCAACATCAGCGACCACCGTGCGGCGCGCGCCATCGGACTGATACCGGTTTGACCCACACCAGCGCAAGTCCGGGTGTCGGCCGAGCAGTTCCATCTGAAGCTGCAGCTTTTCCGGCAGCCACTCGTCATCATGGTCGAGAAAAGCTATCCACTCGCCTTTGGCCGCCTTGATGCCGGCATTTCGTGCCGGGCCGTCGCCCGCATTTTGCTGGTAGATATAGCGAACTTTCGCGCCGTAACTTTTGACCACCTCTGCCGTGTTATCGGTAGAGCCGTCGTCAACCACGATAAGCTCATAATCGCAGTAAATCTGCTCTAAAACGCTATCTATTGTTCGTTTGATGAATCCTCCCGCGTTAAAGGACGGTATAACTACGCTAATCATAACCATCTCCTTTTTCCAACCCTGTGGCTCCAACGCAAAGTCAGCATGCTCCGGAAATAGAAGAATTCTAACGAAGATTTTGTGGGCTTTCAATACCCCCTAAGATACCGGTCTGGCAACGCAGGCAAAGTGGTCGTACCTTATGTCTTCGAAGATATTGAAAAACAACAGGGTCAGAATCCTGACGGCCGCCGTCTTTATATTGTGCTCGGACTGCAGGCCTTCTATGGTCAGCAGCTCATACCCCAACTGCGGAAACATCTTTACCAGACTTTTACAGGTAAAAAACCTCAGGTGCGTTCTATCGAGTATTCCGTCGTCTTTGTAGTCCCAGTTTCCGCGCACAACCAGTTCGAAAAGATTGCGGCAATATCTGACATTCGGGAAAGACGCAACAACAACACCTTCGGCAGTCAGTTTCTCCTTGAGACTGACCAGCAGCGTGTAGGGGTCGGCAAGGTGTTCGAGAACATCATTGCATATTACGCAGTCAAAGTAATTATCGGGGACCTCATGCAGACACCCGCTTGCATCACCATTTATCACTCTGTCAAGCTTTGCCGCCGCGACTTGCGCAACTTCGGGGTTTATCTCGATGCCCCAGCACTCTGCGCCAAAACTGGTTTTGACAAGTTCGGAAAAGTTGCCCTCGGCGCAGCCCAACTCGAGCGTTCTTTTCGCATTTGGCGGTACATATTTGAGCATGTTCTGCTTGCGCTGCTTATAATACGTTGCCGGCCTGCCGGAGACATTGTTATTTTGTTCAGCCATACCGTTTAGTTCTCTGCGGCAATAACCGCACTAATCACAGGTTCAGCAGCTTTCTCAGCTTAACCCAGAAATATATCTCCATGGCCGCGGCCCGAAAAAAATACGCCAACACAGTTGCAACCGCAGCGCCAATCATACCCATTCGACTTACAAACCAGAAATCCAGCAGCAGATTCAGCAAAACCTGGACAACATTGACCGTTTGTGTGAATTTGAACTTCTTTAGCGAATGAAGAATCGGGTCGTAAAAAATGGAATACAGTATCAGTACTGAGCCGATGAACAAGACTTTCAAGACGGCGATAGAGCCACGGAAGACATCGCCGTAAACCAGTTTGAAAACCTGGGGGGTAACCAGGAAGAGCAAGCCTATCGCAACAAGACCCAGCAGGAACACCTTTGGCCTCTTGTTAAACAGGTAGTCTCTCATTTTGGCACTGTCGGCAACATGCTGACTGACAAAGGGCATAAAATAAGCACTTGCGATAAACGTCAACGCGGCTACGCCTTTGAAGACCTGATAGCCCAGACCGTAAGTGCCCGTATCTCCAAACGGGCGCAGCAACCTCAAAACGAGGCTGTCACCCCAATCTATGAAGTACACGGCCGCGGACCCGAACATCACCCACGCTGTAAAACTGAACATGTCTTTCAAAAGCCGTCTATCGATGTTGAAGGGCCGCAACTGCCCGAAGTCGATGGTCTTGATGAATATAATCGCCACAAAAACGGCAGAAATAAAATAGACAAGAAAAACCGTTCTCAGATTGATTCTGTCGGTCCAGTACAACAGCAAAACGATAGCAAGCATGAAGAAGCCGAAAACCAGCTCGACAAGGGAATTCTTTATCCTCTGGTTCATCGCCATAAACAGATTGGAAAGAAAACTTTTCAACGCAATTCCGACAAAGGCCAGTTCGATAAACAACAAATCCCCGCCGGTTATTCTCGCAAACATTCCGAATATATATTTGTTAAGCGGAAGCGTTATCGCCGGAAATACAGCCAGGCTGAAAAGCAAGAAAGTCAATTGCACGGAGAACGCTTTGTTTATCCTGCCGGTTCCCGCCTTTTCCTGGTTTGCGAAGACGATAAAAGGCGTCTGTGCCGCGGCGATCAGCAGCGTCGCGAAAAAGAACACTACCATCTTGGCCAGATAGTAGCTGGTAAACATCCCCTCTGCCGACTCTTTCGAGAACCTCGAAAAATACTCCGCGATAACCAGAGGCGCAATCATTCCAAGAACCTGACCCGTGGCATTTAAGAATCCGAATTGCAGCAGCGTTTTGCCCTGTTCAAGCTCTTGTTTTATTCTTTGCAGCATAGTGTTCGAGAACATCGGCCTTCCGCAAAAATACCGCTTAACAGAAAGGAAATCTGCTGCATAAATCCCGGACCTGGTCTTGTTTTGCCTGCTTGAATGACTCGTCTATTTCGTAATCGGTCTGGCCTGCCGTCTTTACCTGCCTCAAGACCGAATCGATCATTCCCGATACCTCGTCCATTTCCTTCTCACCCATCCCGCTTCTCGTAACAATGGGCGTGCCCAATCTGATGCCGCTCGCAATCGCAGCCGGCCTCGTATCGTAAGGCACACCGACCTTGTCAACAACTATGCCGCACTCTTCCAGACACCTTTGTGCCGCTACGCCTGTCAGGCCCACTCCGGAGTCGGCCACGTTCACCAGAACCATGTGGTTGTCCGTCCCGCCCGTCACCACGTCGTATCCCGAATCAAGCAGATTATTTGCCAGCCTTTTTGCATTTTCTATGATTTTGAACTGTCTGGCCTTGTATTCGTCGGAAAGCGTCTCTTTGAAGAAGACGGCCTTGGCCGCTATATGATTGAAGTAAGGCGTCCCCTGCACGCCGGGAAACGTCGCCTGTTCAATGCGCTGCCACAAGGCCATCTCTCTGCCCGCTGTCACTATTCTCTGGTCGTAATCTTTGCCCATTAATATCAGTCCGCCCCGGGGCCCGCCGGGTTTGTAGGTGCTTGTCGTCGTAAAGTGCGCGTGGTTTATCGGCGAAGGATGGGCGCCGGCAATCACCAGTCCCGATATGTGCGAGACGTCCGCCAGAAGATACGCCCCCGCCTCGTCCGCAATTTCTCTGAACTTCGGAAAATCTATGGTCCTCGTATAGGCGCTGGCCCCGCATACAATAAGTTTCGGCCTGACTCTGAGCGCCTGCTGTCTGATTGACCCGTAATCCAGAAGAAAGCTCGCCTTATCAAGATAATAATTTTCTATACTGAAGAACTTACCGGTGACCGAATCGCTCGAGCCGTGCGAATAGTGTCCCCCCTGCTCCAAGGCCAGACTTAATATCCTATCTTCCCTTTCCGAAACTGCGGCAATGACAATTTGATTCGCGCTCGTTCCCGAATGCGGCTGAACATTCGCATATTTCGCGCCGAAAGCCTCTTTCGCCCGGTCGGCGGCAAGTCTCTCTATCTCATCGACTACCTCGCAGCCCCCGTGCATCCTTGCCCCGGGGAAGCCCTCCGCGGTCTTGTTCTGGACCACAGAGCCGAGGGCCGCCAGAACCGCGCTGGAGCACCGATTCTCCGCCGCAACCAGTTGCAGCGTGTTTTCAAGCCGCTCGTACTCTTTTTTTATTAATCGGCAAACTTCCGCATCGGCTTGTTTTAGAGCATCGGTCAGGCCCGCATGGTACTGTTGGCCCCGACGCTTATCCAATAACGTTTTCAAACCTTCGAATCCTTTCCTTACTCAGCAAAAACATCCTTGCTCCATATCCCCCACAGTCCTTTATACGACTCTTTCCAGGTGAACGCTGTCGACCTCGAACCGGCGACCTGACCGGCTAACGAGAAAAAATATTAACAATATCATTAAATGTCAAATAAAGAAAAAGCGCTATCACAAACACCACCCCGGCATAAGCTACCGCCCCCTGCGCCCGCTCACTTAGCGCCGACCCCCTGACTTTCTCAACCGCGAGCAGCACGAGCCACCCGCCGTCAAAAGGCGGAATGGGCAAGAGGTTGAACACGGCAAGAAGAACGCTTATCAGGCCAAGAAAATGAATGAATTCAACCAGGGGCCGCTCCGCGGCAATATCATAACTGACCTTTATAAGGCCGACAGGCCCCGAAAACTCCTTCCTGCTGACAAGCCCCTGAATCATGCGCCTTATGCTCAAACAGGTGTCGACGATAAGGACACTGGTCTTTTTCAATCCAATCGTAATCGCCTCGCCCGGACCGCCGGCCTTGTAAAGTCTCTGCAGAAGTTTAAATGGAACGAATTCGGCAAATACTACTTTGACAGAGATAGGTTTTTCTGTGGCTCCTGCCTGCAGGACAACATCGCCGGCAATTTCGTTACTGAGCCGATAGTCTATCGTGATGCGCTGACCGGAATTCCTGCGGATTTCCCTGACGATATCGTAGAAGCTCGAAACGCTCACTCCGTCAACCGCCGTTATCGTCGCCCCGCGAGGGATGGCCAGTGCCGCCGGTCCGCCTTCAGCCGTAATGGTCTTGGCCACAACCGGATGCTCTGTGTCAAGCTCGACGTTAATACCAATCACTACGCGATCCACGTCCCGCGACCATTTGGGCGTAACCGTGACCGTAAGGACCTCTTCAGCCCCTCCGCCGTCCAAACGCAATGCCTTTATGGGCAGTGCTTTTGACTCGTATTCTTCGGTAAGGTCACGCAGCTCCTTATAGGTGGGATTCTCGATATTGCCCACCGCAAGAATGATATCGCCGCGCCGCAGAGCGTGTGCGACATCATTGGCGTCCCCTTCTTTTGAAACATCCGTGACCCGCAAACGCGGCACCATGCTATAGACATGGGAAAGCTCAGAGTCGGATTCAACTTCCAGACTGCCGGCATACAACCATTCCAGCCGAAGCTGTGACTCAACGGCCTCAGATTTCTTCGAAACAGGGTCGGTCCTTTCAGCCACAACCGTCACCGCCGGAACAAAGGCCTCTGCAATTATGTCCTCCAGCTCCCAGTAGGCGCGGACTTGCTTTCCGTTAACGGACTTTATCCGGTCGCCGGGTTTTAGCCCTGTCCTTTTGTATAAGCCTGCGGCATCCGAAACATTGGCGATGGTCAGGCTCGTCGGCCACTCAATACCAAAAGCTCTCATTTCTCCGTTTAGCGTCGACATTCGCTTGGCCGCAATCGCCAGGTCCTCCTCCGTGTTGTCGGTGTGCCTGACCCTCAGCGGAACCTTCTCGTCCCTGCCCGACAAGATTGCCGCGATTATAATATTGCGAAAGTCAAGATTGTCCTTTTTGCCCGCTATCTCTATTATCTCGTCGCCCGCTCGCAGTCCCGCACGAGCAGCCGGCGAATTCGGCGCCACCCCGCCGACCACCGGCGGCACAAGATTAATGCCCACAAGATAAACAATCATGAAAACTAAAATCGCACTGAGAGCGTTAAAAACAACTCCTGCCGCTATAACCGCCATGCGAACAATAATAGGCTTATTGATATACGAACGCGGGTCGTCGCCCGCCTTGGCCGCTTTGGTGTCTTCCTGACCGAGTATCTTGTTGAAGCCCCCGAATGGGATAAGCCCTATACGATATTCCGTCTCGCCGGGTTTGCCTTTCCTGCCGATAGTAAAACTCAGCCGACCTTCGTCCGAGTCATCGTTCTCTTTTGGGAAAAAACTCGGCAATATCCGGATGCGATAGCCCCGCTCAGTCCTGAGGATGCCCGCCAAAACGGGCGAGAAGCCGATGGAAAAGGCCTCCACCTTCATACCCGAAAGCTTGGCAACAACGAAATGACCGAATTCGTGAACCAGAATCACCCCCCCAAATCCGATTATTACTTTTAGTATATTGCCGAATACATCCAGATTTCGTATAAGTAAAGAAATAACCGCCGCAATGACAATCAGCAGCAGAACACCGCTGAAACGCCTGCCAAATCCGCTTCCCGGGCTCTTTTCACAAAATGTGTTTTCGTTCAGCGAACTTTCTGATTCAGACATTCAATAACCTCTCTTCTCGCCCAGCCATCGGCTTCAAGCAGTTGCTCGAGCGAAACATTCGTCTTGACATTATGTTTATTCAGGCAGTGCTCGACAAGTTCGACTATATTAGCGAATTTAATCCTTCCCGCCAGGAATTCCTGCACCGCCGCTTCATTTGCGGCGTTGAAAACAGCCGCCGCGGTACCGCCCGTCCGTGCGACCTCAAAACCCAGCGACAGCGCCCGAAACGTTTCCAGATTGGGCCTCTCGAACGTAAGCGTGCCTGTTTCTTCAAGCCTCAGGCGCCTGGCCGGCCCCGCCACGCGGGCCGGATACGTCAAAGCATACTGAATCGGCAGGCACATATCAGGCTCGCTCAGTTGTGCCACCACCGACCCGTCAACAAATTCCACAAGCGAATGGACTATTGACTCCGGATGAATCAGAATCTCGATTCGGTCAACCGGCATATCGAAAAGCCAATGCGCCTCGATAATCTCCAGCGCCTTGTTCATCATAGTGGCCGAATCAATGGTGATTTTCGGCCCCATATCCCAGACCGGATGCGAAAGCGCTTCCTCCGGCGTTACATCCTGAATCTCGTCAATGCCTGCCCCCCTGAACGGCCCACCCGAAGAGGTCAGAATGATTTTGCGAACCTCATGGCGGGCCCCCGCCCGCATCGCCTGAAAAATCGCCGAGTGTTCGCTATCCACAGGCAGAACAGTGCCGCCGTTTTCTCTGGCGGCCTTCATCAGCAGCTCGCCCGCAATAACAAACGGCTCCTTGTTCGCAATCGCAAGTATCCTGCCCTTTTCCGCAGCCGCAAGAACGGCAGGCAGACCCGCCGCTCCAACCACCGCCGTCAGGACAATATCAACCCCCTCAAGCTCCGCAATCTCCACCAGGCCTTCAGGCCCCCCCAGAACCTCAACATCCAAATCGCCGACAGCCTCGCCGAGCTGCTCATAGTAAATCGCATTTGTAAGTGCGATGTATTTCGGCCTGTATCGCCTCGCCTGTTCAGCAAGCAAACCCGCGCTGCTGTGAGCCGTCAGCGCAACAATTTCGTACCCCGGCCCCAGCGCATCAACTACTCGAAGAGCACTCTTGCCTATCGAACCGGTCGAACCCAAAATCGCAATGCGTTTGGCCATAAAACCCGGCACTTGCCCGCCTCGGCGGGACAAAAACACCTCTAAAAAAGTAAAACAGATACTATCTTTCTATCAGCTGTTCAGAAATTATCGCTTGCGGACTTTTCGCCAGGATGAATCTCACACGCAATGAATAAAATATATTCGCAAGGCCACACTTTCTTCTCTCGCTTTCAGCCCACAGTCTCCCTTTCGCAGACCCTCCCTTGACCACGTTAACTACCAATTCACATAATACGATAACTTTTCCCGAACTGTCAAGCCACGATATGCAAGCGTATAGCAAAAACGCTTTTTTCGGCCCAAATCGCCTGCGAAATACGAAAACCTGCCGTTCCGCCATCCAAAGATTACCACACCGGCCCAAAACGCAGAAAGCATATGCCTCAGAACCCACCGAGACTTGTCTTTTTCATGCCCATCCGGTATCTTTATAACACAGAGGCCCGGAAACACGGCTGAAACAACATTAGGTGCGAAATCGCTGGTCAAATGGGACTGATCCAGGACTGCCAAGCGTTAATCAGAACTACTTGCACGCTCGCGACCATAATCCTGACGGCATACCTTCACTCGGCTGCGACTGCGGACACGCAGACGCTGCTGGTGATAGAGCCGACCAGCCAACAGCCGAGAAACTCCGAGGGTGATATTGTCCAATTGAAAGACGGCCGGCTGTGCCTGGTCTATTCCCGTTTCACGGGGGGTACGAGAGACCATTCCACCGCCGACCTGGCCATGCGCACCTCCAGCGATAACGGCAAGACCTGGACCAACGACAAAATACTCGTTCCCAACGAGGGTAAATGCAACGTCATGTCCGTCAGCATCCTGCGCCTAAAGAACGGCGAACTGCTTCTCTTTTACCTGCGCAAAGAAGCAAGGCTCCGCTCCTGCAGCACGTATGTCCGCCGCTCGACGGATGAATTCGAAACCCTCAGCCCACCCGTGCGCGTCACACTGCTGGAAGGTTATCATGTCGTCAACAACGACCGTGCAGTTCAATTGTCCACAGGACGTTTGATTGTCCCTGCCGCCCTGCACACCGGCTTCGACGAAACGGGGACAAAAGTTACAGACTTTAGCAGCATGGGAATTCCCATAGTCTATTATTCCGATGACGACGGCCGCTCCTGGCATAAGTCCAACACTGCCATTACCCCTGTTTCCGAACGAAAAAGCGTCTTACAGGAACCCGGAGTTGTCGAGATCAGGGACGGCCGGCTCTGGATGTTCATGCGCACCACACACGGCTTCCAGTATGGCTGTTACTCCAGCGATGGCGGCATAACCTGGTCCGAACCCACGCCGACAAGTCTTGCTTCGCCCTGCAGTCCCGCCACCATCGAGCGCATCCCCTGGAGCGACGACCTGCTGTGTGTCTGGAACGACCATTCCGGCGCCCACCCCTTCCAAAAAGGAAAACGCACACCCTTGTGTGTAGCTATCAGTAAAGATGACGGCCGCACCTGGAGCAAATCCCGCATAATAGAAGCAGACCCCAACGGCTGGTTTTGCTACACCTCGATGAGCTTCGTTGACAATCGCGCCCTCTTGTCCTATTGTGCCGGCGACAAACAGGTCGGCGGCCTCAATCGACTCAAAGTCCTCGCCCTGTCAAAAGACTGGCTCTACCCTCCCCCATCCGACATGAAAAAACGACACTGAGTTAAGGTAGAGTGGACTTTAGCCCCCGCCGTTTCTATCATTTTATCAGCCCTGATATGAATGTTGATAACCGCCGGCTGCAGAAGGGCGGCCTTTCAGGCCGCCCTTCTGCAGCCCATTATACCTTAAACGCCACAGCAGTCCCCTTGCGGTCGACTGC
>DATKVV010000079.1:0-14644 GCA_035529895.1 Sedimentisphaerales bacterium | reverse complement strand
AGGCAAGAGCAGGAGTTGAGGCGGCGTTAAAGGCAGAAAGCGAGGCGAGGGCCAAAGCAGACGATATGGTCAAAGCGTACGCCGAAGAAATAGCCAGAGCCAAGGAGGCCGCAAGAGCGGAAGCGCAAGCCAGAGCTAAAGCCGAAGCCTTGGCGAGAGCGCAGACCGAAGCGAAAGCCAAGGCGGAAGATACTGCCAAAGCCTATGCCGAAGAAATAACCAGAGCCAAAGAAGCCGCAAGGGCAGAAGCACAAGCCAGGGCTAAGGCCGAAGAAAAGGCCGACGCAGAGGCGGAGGCCAGAAGCAAGGCTGAGGAAAAGGCAAGAACAGAAGAGACCGAAAGAGTTAAAGCCGAAGCGAAGGCACTGGCGCAGGCGAAGGCGAGAGCCGAAGCCGAGCAAAGAGCCAGGGCGGAAGCTCAGGCACGAATGCACGCCCAAAAAGAAGCTGAAGTTCAAACCGAAGAAAAGCTGCGGGCGATTGCTGAGCGAATGGCAAAGGCCGAACAAAGAGCAAAGGCGGAGACTGAAGAAAAAGCCAAGACTTATGCTGAGGAGATAACCAGAGCCAGAGAAAAAGCAAGAACTGAGACCGAGGCAAGAGCAGGAGTTGAGGCGGCGTTAAAGGCAGAAAGCGAGGCGAGGGCCAAAGCAGACGATATGGTCAAAGCGTACGCCGAAGAAATAGCCAGAGCCAAGGAGGCCGCAAGAGCGGAAGCGCAAGCCAGGGCAAAGGCTGAAGCCTTGGCAAAGGCAGAAGCAGATGCGCGAGCCAAGGCTGAAGAAAAAGCCATAGCCTATGCCCAGGAAATAACCAAAGCCAGAGAAAGAGCAAGAACTGAGACCGAGGCAAGAGCAGGAGTTGAGGCGGCGTTAAAGGCAGAAAGCGAGGCCAGGGCCAAAGCAGACGATACGGCCAAAGCGTACGCGGAAGAAACAGCCAGAGCCAAAGAGGCCGCAAGAGCGGAAGCAGAGGCAAGAGCGAAAGCTGAAGAAAAAGCCAAGGCCTATGCTGAGGAAATAGCCAGAATCAAGGAAGCCGCGACAGCCGAAGCGGAGCACAGAGCCAGAGAGGAAGCTCAGGCACGAATGGACGCCCAAAAAGAAGCTGAGGTTCAAACCGAAGAAAAGCTGCGGGCGATTGCTGAGCGAATGGCCAAGGCCGAGGAAAAGGCTAAGGCAGAGACGGAAGCAAGAGCCAAGGCCGAAGCACTGGCAAGAGCGCAGACCGAAGCGAAAGCCAAAGCAGAAGATACGCTCAAAGCCTATGCCGAAGAAACAGCCAGAGCGAAGGAAGCCGCAAGAGCGGAAGCGCAGGCCAGAGCTAAAGCCGAGGAAAAGGCCGACGCCGAAGCCGAGGCCAGAGGCAAGGCTGAAGAAAAAGCAAAAGACGAGGCAAGAGCAAGGGCCGAGGCACAGGCCAAGGCAGAAGCTGAAGCACAAGCGAGAGCCAGGGCCGAGCAAAAAGCGAGTTTGGAAGCCCAGTTAAGAATCAAAGCCGAAGAAAAGGCCAAAGCCGCAGAAAAAGCAAAAGCCCAGGCCGAAGAAAGGGCCAGGGCCGGCGCACAACGAATCGAAATTGTCGGCATTCCGGCTAAAACTATAACTTGCGACTGCTGCGGCAGAAATGAGGTTCCGGAAAATCGGTCGGTCAGAATCGATTCGGGCCAGGTCTTTTGCCCGGACTGCCTCGAGGCGCTGAGAGGAACACGAGTCTTATGAGAGCGGCGACAGCGACGCTCTTGAGCGCAAACGCAGGCTCACGATTGAGCGCGAACCCGGCTGGCCGGGCAATGGGCCTGTAACAATATGATGGCAAGAATCCTGCTTGTAAATCCGCCCATCCACGACTTTGCCGCATACGATTTCTGGCTGAAACCCTACGGCCTGCTGAGCGTTGCCGGCCAACTTCGCGGCAGGGCCGACTTCAGGCTGTTCGATTACCTCCACCGCCTTCATCCGTTCATGCCCCGCAGACGGGGGCTTGAATCCGACCGGTGGGGACGCGGGCGATTCCAGGAAGAAATAATCCCGCCACCTCCCTGTTTGTCCGGGATTCCGCGGTACTTTCGCCGGTTCGGCCTGCCTCGCCGCATGTTCGAGCTTTTTCTCAAAGAGCAAGGGCCGTGCGATTTTGCCCTCATCCAAACGGTTATGACCTACTGGTACCCGGGCGTACAGGAAGTCGTAGAGGACATTCGCAAAATATGCCCCCAGGCAAAAATCATCTTGGGCGGCAACTACGTGACACTTTGCACCGGCCACGCGCAGGGATTAGGGGCCGATTTCCTCGCGACAGGCACGGACCTCCAGCCGCTGTGGCAATATCTGAATCTGCCGGGCGACCCGAAGCAGCCGGCGCTGTGGGAGGCCTATGATAAGCTCACAGTCGGCGTCCTGAAACTCGCCGACGGCTGCCCCTTCAATTGTACCTACTGCTCCGTCCCCAGGATTTACGGCAAATTCAAGCCCCGCCCGATGGAACGCTCCCTGGCCGAGCTTGAGTTGTTGGTAAGATGTGGGGTCGAAAATATCGCCTTCTACGACGACGCCCTGCTCTTCGACGCCCAAAAGGTCCTTGTCCCCTTCCTCGAAGAAGTCATAAAACGCAGCATCAACGTCAACTTCCACAGCCCGAACGCCCTCAACGCGCGCTTTGTCACCAAGGAGCTGGCCGAGCTTATGCTGCGCGCGGGCTTCAAGACTTTTTATCTGGGCTTCGAAAGCGCATCTTCGCAATGGCAGCGCCGCACCGGCTCAAAAGTCTCCTCCGACGAGCTGACGCAGGCCGTCCGGCACCTGACCGCCGCGGGCGCCCGGCCGGCAAACATCGCCGCCTATCAGCTTCTCGGCCATCCGGACGCCGACGCCCGCGAGATTGAAGATACGATGCGCTTCGCCAACAGCCTCGGCATACGAGGCACCCTGGCCGATTTTTCCCCCATCCCCGGCACACCCGACGGCGACCGCTGCTCGCAGTGGGTCGATATGGCCGAGCCTCTCTTCCACAACAAGACCGCCTTTCCAATCATCCTGATGGGCTTCGACGAAACCAACCGCCTCAAAGACCTCCAGCGAAAACTCAATCGCTCCCTGACCCCGACGTAGCCGATTCCCCACAGCCCATCCGACCCTTGCCTTTCACGCATAACCCTATATACTGTTCATCGATATTAAGGATAATCAGATGCCGTCAATCGCGCTCGTTGGGATTATTATCTTCGCCGGGTTCGTTTGTGGTGAGGCCGCAAAAAAAGTAAAACTCCCCAAAGTCACCGGCTACATCCTCGCCGGCATACTCCTCAACCCGGGCCTGTTCAATATCATACCACAGAACTTCACTCAACACACCGACATCGTGACAAACATCGCTCTCAGTTTCATCACGTTCTCCGTCGGCGGCACCCTCCTCTACTCACGAATCAAAAAGCTCGGCAGAACAATAATCTACATCACCCTCTGTGAGGCGGAATTTGCCTTTTTCGCAGTGGTCGCAGGAATTATTGCCGCCGCCCCCCTGCTCATTCACGCCCCCGACGCAACCTGGACCACCACCTTCATACCCGTCGCTCTGCTTGTCGGCTGTCTCGCATCACCCACAGACCCCTCCGCCACACTCGCCGTCGCACACGAGTACAAGGCAAAAGGCCCCGTCACTTCCACCATCATGGGCGTCGCCGCCTTTGACGACGTCCTCGGAATCATCAACTACAGTCTCGCCGTCGCACTCGCACAGGCGCTCGTCACACACAAAAAGCTCGACCTCTCATCCTCACTGTTGAAACCCGCAGCCGTCATCTTCGGCGGAATCGCACTCGGCGCCATCTTCGGCCTCCTGCTGAACCTGCTCACAAAATACATGGAAAAGGAGACCGAAGGCGCCTTCATTGTGGCGATTACCGCACTGCTGGCCCTCTGCTTCGGCTGCGCCACCATCCTCGGCATCGACGAACTCCTCGCAACAATGACAATGGGAATCATCGTCGTCAACTACAACCCCAAAAGGGACAAAATCTTCAGAATCATCGAACGCTATACCGAAGAGCTTATTTTCGTACTGTTCTTCACACTCAGCGGCATGCAGCTCGATTTTTCAGTCCTGCTGCACTACCTGCCGCTGGTCGTATTCTTCATATTGCTCAGAACCGCCGGCAAAATATCCGGCGCCATAACCGGGGCCGCCCTCTCCAAAGCTTCGGCCAACGTAAAAAAATACGTCGCCGGAGGACTCATCCCACAGGGCGGAATCGTCGTCGGCCTCGCACTCATCATTAAGCAGAACCACCAATTCGACCATATAAGCGACATCATTATCAGCGTCATACTCGGAGCGACCGTCATCCACGAGCTGATCGGACCAATATCCGCAGAAACCGCCCTCAAAAAAGCCGGCGAAATAAAAACCCATCAATGACCGTCGCGCCACGGTGGCCCAATAACGCCCTGGGGCCGCCGCCAAACCCGTCGATTCCCTCCCCGCCATTGATTCATGGCCCGAAATTCCGTATAATCGGCCACTTATGAGCACTGGAACCATCCACATTAAAAGCTTTGGCTGCCAGATGAACAAGCTGGACACGGCCCTGGTGACCTCCGCACTAAAAAAAGCAGGTTTCAGCCTCACCGACAGCGTCAAAGACGCCGACGTTGTCCTGATAAACACCTGCTCCGTCCGCGACCACGCCGAACAGCGCGTCCTTTCGCACCTCGGCCATCTCAAACACATTAAGGAAAGCCGCCCTGATTTGGTCGTTGGCGTAATCGGCTGCATGGCCCAGCGGCTCGCCGGCAGACTGCTCGAACACGACCCCGTCGATATCGTCTGCGGCCCCGCGCAGATAGCGAAAATAACCGACCTTGTAAACAAGGCCCTCGAACAAAAGAAAAAAACCCTCGCGGTAACGCAGAATATTCGCCGACCCGCCCCCGACGGCCAGGCCGACGCCCTCGAACAATTTGAATCAATATACGGCGCCGAGGACGCACAAACGCCGGGCCAGGCCTTCGTTCGCGCCATGCACGGCTGCAATAAGTTCTGCACCTACTGCGTCGTGCCCTACGTGCGCGGCCCCGAAGTCTCCCGCCCGCCCCGCGCCATAATCGAGCAGATAAAAAAACTCGCCGACCACGGCGTCAGGCAGGTTACACTCCTCGGCCAGACCGTGAACTCATACAGGTACACGGCCGGCCAAAAAACCTGCTGCCTCGCCGACCTGCTTGCGATGGCAAGCGACATCGAAGGAATCGAATGGCTCAAATTCGTCACCAGCTACCCTTCGAACGAGTTCTTCGATGAGATTCTGCACGCGATGGCCTCCTTGCCCAGGGTCTGCAGATACCTGCACATGCCCGCACAGACCGGCTCGGACAAAATCCTCCGCGCAATGAACCGCCGCCACACCGCCGCCCAATATCTCGAGCTGCTCGACAAAGCCAAAGCCGCCGTGCCCGATATCGCCCTCTCAGGCGACTTCATAGTCGGCTTCCCCGGCGAAACCGACGAAGATTTTGAGGCCACGGTCGATCTGGTCAAAAAAGCCGGATATAAAAACTGCTTTATTTTCAAATACTCGCCCCGCCCCGGCACCGCCGCCGACAAAAGCCTGGGGGATAATGTCCCCGCCGAAGTAAAGAAAAGGCGAAATATCGAATTGCTCGCCGTACAGGAAAAAATCAGCGACGAGCTTAGCCGGGCCTTTCTCGGCAAAACCGTAAAGATTCTCGTCGAGGGACCCAGCAAAAAGCCGCACTTAAACGCCGCCGAAGCCGCCGACCGCCCGCAGCTGGTCGGCCGCACCTCCACCGATTACATAGTCGTCTTCAACGGCCCCGCTTGCCTAACGGGCCGGTTCGCAAACGTAAAAATAACAAAAACCGCACCGCTCACCCTCTTCGGCCAACTATCCGAATAATACGCACCACCCGCGACCTCCCGCCTGAGCCTCGCTCATTCTGAGCCGAACAATCCATACCCGCTCCCCCCTCCGCGCTACACGCTAATTGTCCCCATTAATCAATCATCAATTACCAATTATCATTTCGTCATTCCTATTTGTTTCGGACTTAGTCGCTTGAACATTTGAATTTGTTTGGGGTTTAGAGCTTAGAGTTTAGGATTTGCCCTGGCGGTTCAGGCTGTCCCTGACCCGCGACAAATCCTCCCCCGCTCTCGGCTTGCGAAAAACAAACAAATGCTCGTGCATTATCAGGTAAAACTTGTCGCGCTGCGCCTTCGGCCGCCACCGCTCGGTGTATTTGCAGTTGTGCTGCACCTTGATTATGTCCTCTTTCAATACGAACCCGACCTTAAGAAACCGCTGCATCACGCTAAAAGCAAGCGGCACAAAATGCCTGCCCCTCCGCGTATCGCCAATCAGTATCGCGCAGTACCTGTCCCGCTTAAGAACCCGCAATAATTCTCCCGCGATTTTCTCAATCTCATCGCAGAACTTCGGCAGACTGCTTATGTTCGAGAGGTCCCTCGGTATCCTGCCGTCCGAGTATTTGATGATATTCATATAGGGCGGATGCGTCAGGACCAAATCGAACGATTCATCCTTTAAGAAGGACAAATCCCGCGCATCGCCCACCTGTACCTCTTGTCTGCTTGGCGGGTCATGCTTGAAGCGCAGCCCCGCCTCCGCAAGCGCAACCGCTTCCGGGTTTATATCCATCCCCAGCGCATTCCGCGCCAGCAGTTTCGCCTCAATCAGTGTGGTCCCCGCCCCGACCATCGGGTCAAGCACCGATTCTCCCTTTTCACTGTACATCTCGATTATATTCCGCGCTATCTGCGGCGCAAAATTCCCCCGATACCCCGCATTATGCGTCGCCCAATTCCCCCGCTCAGGAAACGACCAAACAGTAGTAAACTCGGGTTTATATTCCATGAGCGGTGTTTTTCCTGCAGCCACTGTTAGACCTGTGCGACTATATCTTCAAGCAAGGCCTTGGCGACCATTTCAAGATTCAGCACATAGTCTGTATAGTTGAATGTTTCGCGTAATGGCAACCGGGTCTTCTGCCAACCATAACCATCAGTAACCCAAATGAAGCCGTGGCCATCGGCTTTCCAAAAATCAAACATACCTTTGTACTCGCCAGCCGTTGACTTCAATTTGGAGCCCCCACCACCGTAAAAGTTGGTCTCTATTAAGAAGAGTTGCCCGTTGTTATTGATGGCAAAATCCACACGGCGGGAGGACTTGTCAACTTTCAGGCTCAATCCCCATCTTTCAAATACGTTCTTAGGTGAAGCTTGCTTAATGTAGTCAAAATTTCGTCTCTGACATAGGTCCTTAATAAAGAATTCAACGATTCCCTCCATACATGTGCCGCCACGATTTTTTCTGCCGTTAGAATCAAGGCCAACCTCAACGCCAATAACGTAATCCACAATGCTTTTGATTCGTTTGGTTTGGAGAAGATGAAGGAAGCCACAGCGCTCCGCAAATTCAACCATTTTGGATTTCTCTATTGAGGCATCTCTTCCAAAGTCATAGGTTTCGTAAATAAACCTATCCCTATCATACTCTTTGAGTATGTGAAACTTCTCCTCGCGGCAGGCAATTAGAACTGGAACTAAGCGGCCAATCGAAGGATGCTTGTCTAGGAGGATGGCAAACTCTTGTTCAATGTTCTCCTTGCCAATAAGGTAATTCAATATGTTCAAGTCTATCTCAACATCCTTGACATTATAGAATACCTTTGTCCAATTAACGAAGTAGTCCCAACTTGTGATCGTACTCTTCAAAGTGCTCATCAAATAGCTAAACACTTGATCTGAATCAGAGCAACCGATCCGATTTTGGAATATCTCACTGTATCTCATCTTTCTCCCTCAATAATTTCTTATTATCAACTCGTTAATTTGTCCCCTGCGGCCACCTTTGCAGTTTATCGCTCTGCTTGCTTTGACTCTCTCGATCCTGAATCCCTTGTATTTCTCCTCAAAGAAATTGTCGTTAGGGTCTTGGTTCTTCGGGTCGGAATTGCTCAACAAGAACTTCGCCCCACTTTGCTCAACATCCCTACAAAAAGCAGCGAGTTTAACCTGCTCCTTTTCGTTGAAGTCTTCCCTTGAGTAGGACGTAAACCCTGCTGTGCGACTTATGGGCCTATAGGGTGGGTCGAGGTAAACAAAAGACCTATTGCTGACATATCTGCCGCTTTGCTGGAAACCAGCACACCCCACCTGCGCTTTTCGAAGTACCTCAGCCGCCGCCCGTAAATTCTGTGCATTACATATCGTCGGCTTCTTGTAATCACCGAACGGTACATTGAACAATCCTCGCTGGTTCACACGAAAAAGCCCGTTGTAGCATGTCTTGTTAAGAAAGACCAACTTAGCCGCTGTTGCAAACCCAAAGTGGCTCCCTTTTTCAAGGTTGAACTCCCTCCTTACGTCAAGGTAAAGCTGCCTTCGCGTTTCGCCTGTCCGCTTTCGGTAGAATGCCCCCTGGAGAACCTCCAACTCAGCTATGACCGCCTCCACATTTTCCTTTACCGCCTCAAATGACCTGACCAAGTCCTCATTGATATCTGACAGGTAGAACCGCCTAAAACTTGCATACCTTTGCGCGATATGAAAGAAAACTGCGCCTCCCCCGAGGAAGGGTTCGACGTAAGTATCAATCCGCCCGTTTGCAAAATCCTCTTTCGGCAGGCGCTTATCTATTTGGTCAAGTAGTTGTGTCTTTCCGCCGGCCCACTTCAAGAAAGGCTTGGCTTTAGCTCCGATAAGGGTTTGTACCATCAGATAAGCTCTCTGGCTTTAACGCCTAACGCTTTCGCAATGCTCGCGACGTTAAGGAGAGTCACGTTACGCTCGTGCCGCTCTATACTGCCTATGTATGTCCTGTGCAGCTCGGCTCGCCGTGCGAGTTCTTCCTGGGTCCACCCTTTTTTGCTGCGCAGAGACTTGACATTCTGCGCAAACATTTTGAGTATAGGGTCATTTCTCATAAGGAGGATTATTGATCAGACCGCTACGGATAGTCTACGAGACTATAAGTAGCATTTTGCAGGCTGGTAATTGGTGAGCTGTTATTTGTCAAATGGCGAGATACGAGATACAAACGACGAGCGACGAACGACGAACAACGGGCGCCGAGCGACGCACGACGCGCGACGCGCGACGAACCACGAGCTACCACAGCCCCGGCAGGAGGCGGAACCTGACTTTTTCCGCGTACTCGGCGTAGCCGGCAAGCTCCTTCCGCAAAGTCCTGTCCTCCAGATACGTCCGGCCAATCAACAGAACCACCGCCGCCCCCGCGGGAATCAAGGCCCAGAGCGAACCCGCGACAAGGGCCATGGCGGGCAGCGTGAAGCTGCCGGCCAGATACCCCGGATGACGCACATACCGGTACGGCCCATCCTGCACCACATAATGCCCACGCTCGGTCTGTATCCGCACCACGCGCGAGAAGAACTTGTTCGTCCACATCGCCCAGAAAATCCCCCAAACCGAAAGAACCAGCACGATGTAGCTCGCTACATAGAGGCCGACAGGCAGCGGCCCCGTCCACCCGAAACGGCCCCCGTCCAGGCACGCGACCACATACACCCCAAGACTGCACGGCGCATAAAGGGAAAAAAATATCCGGTCCCAGCCTTTGACGCCTGGACCGGGTTTGACGCGTTCGGCTAAAAGGTCCCCCTTGTGGGCGAACAGTATGAGCACAACCACAAAAATGACAAAGTACGTCCCGCCCAGCACCCACCCCTGCCAGTAGCTCAGCCGCCCGGCCAATAAGAACATGCAGACTGTCCCCGCCACAATAAACACGAACGACCGCACCATTACTTTTTTGTATGACGGCTTCTTTTGTGTGCCGGTCTCATTCTGCTCCATGTCTGCGGCTCCTTCTCGGTGCGGGTATTATACCGAAAATCCGGCGTTGGAAAAGGATGGACCACCAGCACCCGGCGAAACCCGACCTTCTCGGCGCAGTCGCCAACCTTCTTTTTCAGCGCGCCAATAGAAAACCCCGGCCTTTCGGCCGGGGCTTTATCTGGTTAATAATGTTCCGCCGCGTTAATCTGCGGCCCGGAATATTATGTGTACGTCCTCGGCGAGGGTTTAGGCTTGCACCGGCCTGCGGAAGTGTATGTCCCACCTGTGCCAGATGGCTTTTATAGTCAAAATGTCGTACAAGGCCGCCAAGCCAACCACCGTGTAAACCAATCTCGACGCCGCCGTCATAGGACCAAATATCCGCGCTACGACGTCAAAATCGAACAAGCCGACCAAACCCCAGTTGAGCGCCCCAATCAGCACAAGCGCTCCCACGACACAATCAACCATTTTCAAACCTTCAGACTTCATTTTTCGCCCCCTTTACTCTTATCTTTCCAATCTGTTATCAATCGTTCCTTTTATAATAACTACGACAAACAAAGATTATTGGTTTGCCTTGTTTTTTAAATAGGGGTCGCCCCGTTTTCTCCATAAGGAAAACCCTTAAAAACAGGGCAGCAATTGCCTGATTGGCGGGCGCAACTTTTCTGTCGGCCGCGTGCTCGCCATGCACACAAAAGAAAAGCCCCCGGCCGAAACCGGGGGCAAAAGAGGAGTTCAGTTAAATTCTTATGAAACACCCTGACGCGCTCGCCGGACGCTGCGCGCCTGTTGCAGGACCCGCCTATCCGAGCCTGCCGCAGGCCAAATCAACCAGCCACAATATTCCACGTTCCTTTTCTCCGCGGCCCTTCGCCTCGTCGGGCAAGGCAGGCTCGACAAACTCGCTTCCGGCCTGCTCAATATCCTGCAGGTACGTAAACGTGAGCGAACCTCCGTCCTGCCGGCCAAGCCGATACTTTATGACTTTGACAATATCGTCTTCCAAATCAACCGTATAAACCAGCTCGACGTTGCCTTCCTCGTGCTCGTCCAGCAGTGTAACGTTTACCTCTTTTTCATTTTTGGCCGGCGAGGTGTCGAACCATATCCCCGCGGCCGCGGCGTCCCGACGAACAATATCAATGGTGTGCATCCCCATCCAGGGCCTTGCCAATCCTTTGAAAAAAGCGCCCGGCGGATAAGCAGCCGCGACGCTGCCGTCCGGGCGGACGATGCAGGCCCCTTCGCTGCAGTCGATTATCCGCAGCCCGTCCCCAACGTCCGCCGTAAGCCACGGCGCCTTTTCTTTGAACGCCTCATACACAAACGGCACTCGCCCACGCCCGGAAATGGTCCGATTGCCCGCCCGACCCTCTATCCGAAAATATGTCCACCCTCTGACGTGCATCTGGTCCCGCTGGTCGACTACCGCAACATCCGCGGGCCAATCGTACCGGAACTGCTCCTCGCCCAGAGAATTATACTCATAATTAGTCCTGAAATTAGGGGCGTCAACAAACCGACGGTCAACGGCGGTACGCAGCAGTCCCGTTTTGCGGTCCCGGCTGTATTCCACGCCCCTCATATCGCCTTCGACCTCCGATAGAAAACGCGTCAATTCGGGCGGGTCGCTCGGCAAACGCTGGACCTTCAGACTGCTCCAGTAAAGACGGTAGTTGTTCATATAAACCTGTTTCTCGCCCGCATGGTAATAATAGCTGCCCTCTCCATTCTGAAGCCACGCGCACAACTGGCGCGTCTGCCGCGGGTCCCGCCGCTGCATCCGCGTAAATACAGGGCCGTCAACCCCCTCCGGGAAATAATACGACTGCTCGTAGGCGCCTTTACTCAAACTCGCCACTGCCCCGGGACTGCTGTCGCGCAACTGTATCGTGTAATGAAAACTCTTGACCCCGGCCCTCTGGGGCAGCAACGGCTCCGATTTTGACACGACCGACACGCTTGCCAGCGCCGCCAGGCCGATGGCCGCCGCCGCAACGGCAACCACGCCCACCTTCGTGCCCACGGCGCCCAGAGCCGCCGCCGTCAGACCAACCTTCGTCGAGCCGGGCAGAACCGTCACCGTCGAGGCCCCCTCCGCAGGCGCCGTAACCTTCCCGAACAGACCCAGGGCCATAACAAGCAGCCCCTTGCTAAGTCCCCGGCCGGCCAATTGCCTCTTAAGCGCCTGTTTCGCTCGGAAGAACAGCACCCGCGCCCTTATCTCGCTGCACTGCATCGCCAGAGCAATATCCGGATACGACAACTGCTCCAGACAACGCAGCGACAGCACCGCCCGGTACCGCTGGTTGACCCCCTTCATCGCCGTCATCACCGTCTTGGACAACTCCTCTCGAAGCAAATGACGCAATCCGTCATCTTCCGAATGCCCCGCCTGCTGTGACAGAAAATCCTCATAAAAAACCGACGCGGAAACCGCCGCCTTTTTCTGTCTGTATTTGTAGTACTCTTGTATCTTGCTGTGAGCAAGCCGATAAAGCCAGGGCCAAAAACGTCCCGCATCTCTTAACCTCTCAAGCGATCTAACCATTTCCAATAGCGTCTCCTGTGATAGGTCCTGTGCCAGGTCATAATCGAGAGTCACGCGATAAACGTACGCGCGCACCCTCGCTTGCGCTTCCCGGGCCAGTCTGTTCTTCGACTCTTCCTGGCCCTGCTGGGCCAGCCTCACCAGTTCAATCCATGCCTGCTCGTCAATCATAAATGTTGTCCACCAAAGTGAATAGACGTCATACCCGCCGATTTGTTACAGTAAATTTTATAAAAAACCGGAAAAATCCCATTTTCTCCCCAAAAGCACACTTGCCGCTTCTAAATCCTTCAGCCCAAAAGGCTTAAATCAGCCCCAACCCGACAAAAAGATAAACGCCTTTGGCCGACAGGCCCGATTTTCCCCAATCGGAACCAAAAAACTTGTGGGCCGACCAATGCCCTTTCCGAACCGTGGCAGCCAATTTGCCGCACCCGCGCAGCGGGGCGATATTCGTCCGCCCCCAATCACCCCATTCAGCCGCCACTCGGTCCTTGATAAACATCCTGACCGCCTGTATCATCTTACCAGCCCTTGCCTTGTTAAGGTACGATTATGCTCTATTTAGTCGCAACACCCGTTGGCAACCTGTCCGACATCAGCCTGCGCGCGCTGGAAACGCTGCGTAAAGTCGATTATGTCGCCGCCGAAGATACCCGCAAAACAGGCCTGCTTCTAAAGCACTTCGACATCCCCAAAAAAAGGCAAATCTCCTTCCACGAGCACAACGAGCACAAAGCCGCGCCCAGGATTATCACTTTGCTCGAGCAGGGCCGTTCCGTCGCACTGGTAACCAACGGCGGCACCCCCGGCATCTGCGACCCCGGCTTTACCCTGGTCCGCGGCGCCATCGAGGCCGGCATAGAAGTAACCATGATACCCGGCCCCGCGGCTTTTGTTATGGCCGTGGTCCTGTCGGGCCTGCCGGTCCACAGTTTCACCTTTCGCGGCTTCCCGCCCCGCAAAAGCGGCCAGCGCCGCCGCTTCCTCGCCGCCGACAAAGATTCACCCCACACCCTCATCTACTACGAAAGTCCCTACCGCCTCCGCGCCTTTCTTCAAGACGCCTTAGACGTCCTCGGCGACCGCCGGGCCGCCGTCGCAAAGGAACTGACCAAAATCTTCGAATCCGTCAAACGCGCCACACTCTCCAAGCTCCTGGCCGACATTGCCGAAAAACCAAAGGGCGAATACACCATCGTCATCGCCCCCTCGCTGGCGCCCTGAAAGCACCTTAAATCAACGCCGGTCTTTCTCATTCCGGCGCACGCCCCGGTCCACTTCGCCAGCTGGCCGCCCGTGGGCCCCCCAGTTTATTCACTAACAAACCCCCTGAACTCATTTAATTCAAACGCGCTTATACGAGCTAAGCCCAAAATCGCTGCACACGCTCATTAATCCGCCCCACGTCTCCGTCCTTGCCTCAACCGCGCTTTTTTCCAGATTAATAAACATTAATACTGTCCCGTGCGAATCCTTCCTGTACGCCCTGACATTCTCTCTGTCTTCTTTTCTGGCCCTTCTGTACCCGTGCAATCTTATATTCCCCTTAATCCTCCTGAACAGACTCATATCTATCGGTATCGCGCCTTTTCTGACCTTCCTGCTCAACAGTTCCGCCTGCCATATACGCCTGTATGAAAACTTCTTCTTCACCATATCACCCGGGTCAGATTTGCTGCATACGCCACTGGGGCAATATTACGCCCCAAAACCTCGATAGTCAACTACGAGCAAATCAATAATCAAAAACCCGCTTGTGGCTCACCGCCGAAATAATCAATAATCACTTATCAACAATCACCGTGAACAAAGTCAAGAATCTGCTTTCGAATTTCGTGCTTTGAAGGTGGCCTGCCAGCCTCCAGGGGACGCAGCAGCGTTTTTTGTGTTTGAAATTGGGTTTGATACCTATGGCATAAATTGGGTTTGTTTTGCCGGAGTCTGGAGTCGTGGTTCATTTCCGTAATCCTTTGTCAAATAAGGTTTTGAATCCGCCGGAGGCGGACAAGATTGGGTTTGTTTTGCATAAAAAGGGCGAATTTGTAGAGGATTCTCGACAAGTGTAGAGGGCATATCCGTCGCTCGTCGCCCGTCGCTGGTCGCTCGTCGCTGGTCGCTCGTCGCTGGAAATCGCATCTTGCGAAACAAGGTTCGTAGTTCGTTGTTCACAGTTCGTAATCTCCTTTGACTTTGAACTTATTGTGGCGTGTATCTGCTGATACGAAAACGTGCGGGACTCCGCCTACC
>DATKVV010000078.1:0-75171 GCA_035529895.1 Sedimentisphaerales bacterium | reverse complement strand
GGAGGTTTGGCACCTCGATGTCGGCTCATCACATCCTGGGGCTGTAGGCGGTCCCAAGGGTTGGGCTGTTCGCCCATTAAAGTGGTACGCGAGCTGGGTTCAGACCGGCGCGAGCCAGGTCGGTCCCTATCTGCCGTGGGCGCAGGAATCTTGAGGAAATGGTTGCTTAGTACGAGAGGATTAGCAAGCACTGACCGCTGGTGTACCGGTTGTCCCGCTAGGGGCACGGCCGGGTAGCTAAGTCGGGAAAGGATAACCGCTGAAAGCATCTAAGTGGGAAGCCCCCTCCAAGATAAGGATTCCATTCGGCCTTCGGGCCGATGAAGAGCCCTGGAAGACCACCAGGTTGATAGGCCGGGTGTGTAAGCGCAGAAATGCGTTGAGCTAACCGGTACTAACGCTCGATTACTTGACCATATCAATCCTTGGTTGAGTGCAAAGAGCATAAGTGAGTGTTCATATTGCATCCGCATTTGAAAAGTTAAAATTCAAAGTGCAAAACTCAGCAAATCATTCCGCAATTTTGATTTTTAACTTTTGATTTTTGAATTTATCAGGCGTCAGCCTGATAAAACGAGCTTCCTGGTGACCTTACGTGCGGGGAAACGCCTGATCCCATTCCGAACTCAGAAGCTAAGCCCGTGCGGCCGATGGTAGTCTTTTGGGCGAGAGTAGGTGATTGCCAGGATTTATAAGGGCCGACACTAAAAAGGTGTCGGCCCTTCCTTTTGCGCTTATCTGGCCAGCGAGAACACAGAGTTTATTTTTTCAGATACGGATTAACACTGATTCTTCCTACACCGAAAATCCTGCCTGCCCCCGAATGTCGTAGTCGGGGGATTGGCGTCGAACTGTGATTTCATTGCTTATTTTGCGATTTATCCTGCGTTGTATCCAAAGGTTCTGCTTTCGCTATAAGTTTCTTCTGTTCAGAGGCAAATTTTCTTTCCATCTTTTTCAAATCTTCTGCCGGAGGCAGTTCTTCCGGTTTGATGTTTCTTCTAACAAGAAGCTTGCGCACTTCCTGATTAGTTTTTACGTGCTCTTTGGTAATACCGGTTTCAGTCCGCAGGTCGTCCCGCTTAATGTTGAAATTGGTTATCTCATTGGCGAAGTCTTTGGCCTTGATTGTAATTGTCGGCAGAAAATCAGCCAAAGCCCTGGATTTGGGTATATTTAGTTTTTGTTTCATCTCGTCGGTAGTCTTTCTGAATAAGGCTATATCGCCTTTACTTCGAATACGTGCGAAGGATTTTTCATCGGATAATCTTTCGTATATTATCCCGGACAGTTCCTTTTCAGACAGACTTAATTTCCGCCGGGCATTTAGCCGTTCAATTTCAGTTATTCTCTTTTCAATAATTTCCTGTTTTCTGGTCTGAACGGCGAAATATGTCTGGGCGAAAGCAATCTGGTCTTTTGACGGGTCCCCGTTTTGAGCGATCAGATAACAGGCATAGCGGGTAAGGGCAATATCATCAATTTCACGTTTTGCATCAGAGCCGATGTCAACCATTTTGCGCGTTTGCGCAAAATGGTCTGGGGGATTATGGCCTGAATTCTTACAAGCGGTCTTTGCTTTTTCTATAACTGCCTCAAAACTTCGCCATTGTGCGTAACCAAGCAAATTCTGTAATTCCCTTGCAAGCCAAAATTCCAGGCCGCTTTCCTGGTCCTTATAAACGCTCTGTTCAAAATTCCTATGAAGTTTAACAATTATGTCCTTTTGCATCTCATTCCTTTGCCGCCATAAAATGGGATTCCTTCGGTCAGATATTCTTCAGCGAAAATCCTTTTGCTTGAAGCGACCTCCGCCACTTCTCCCAACGTTGTTTCTTTCCAGTTATTCATGAAAAACGAGTGCCTCGTTATTTAACGGTTGGCCATTTTGAAAAATGATCCATTGCGTTTTTTGCCTTGTTTTTCCAAAAATCAGATAGAATCCATATCGATAGCCGTATTCCCTTGTTAGAACTTTCAAGTTATTTTTATCTTTGTCGCTTGCGTTTTTATCGTAGTTATTCCACTTCTTGATTTCAAAACATATAAAATCGTTGCCTTGTCGCAAAGTTCTGTTATGAACGATAATATCAACGAGTCGATTTCTTGATGTTCTGCGATCTGGTTGGGTAATAGGTTTTCCGCTTACCTGTTGTCCATTCACCAAAGCGCTGTTAAAGTCACAATCGACAAAATAACCTGAAAATGTTTCCTGCAAATATAAAGCAAATCGAAAGACTATACAACGTTCACATAAACCCTTACCATTATTTCTTACGAATAAGATGGAGTCTCTTTCGTACAACTTTTGTAAGCATTCTTTGATTTTGCTCTCTATATCATTCGGGCTCATTTGAAGACACATACCCCAATCCCTCCAGATTCTTTTTTATCGCCTTATCCAGCTTCGCAACCTCTCCCAGCGTTGTTTCTTTCCAGTTAGTCATTGCTTTCAGTTTTTTGGAGTTCCCTGTATATTTCTTCAATTTCTTGGCGAGTCTTTTTTTTGATTCGTATATCATCCACATTAAGATCAATGGAACAATTCAACAGCTTAGGATTATTTTCTAGATGCTTTTTGAAATATTCAATTTCTTCGGGGACCACGAAGCTAACTTCTTGAACATGATTTATATGCTGTAGAAAACTTTTAATATTATGTATTGAATATGATATTAACACCAATGCGTGAACATTACTTTCCGCATTCCAGTTGACTGAGTACTTGCGGGTTTTAAAATTAGGGTCTCCCTTAATGATATTCCCCTTAATTTCTTGAGCAAGAAAAAAACTACTTCCGAACTCGCTGCCTCCAAGCGATTTCATTTTTTCTTTCTTAACTGCAACGCCAGGAATATCTTCTAAACCCACCGACATTGAAAAACCTCCGGATTTGATGCGACAGCCATGTTTTATGCTGTTGTATTCACTTCTAAATTTTTCGTCAAGAAAATCTCGACTGAATTCTCGCCAGAACTCACTAAACTTGATTGCCATGTCCTCATTTTCTTTTTTTATTTGCACCAAGTGTATCATCATCGCAAAATCTTTCCATGATGATATTTCAATACGGTACGCAGGACTCAAGTAAAAATTAAAGTGACAATCTCCAATTTCTTTTATTATCTTTGGAACATCTCCAGGTTTGTATTTTAGCATCCATGCATAAAAGCAATGAGGAGCTTGCAAAGTAGCACTTATTAGGGAAAAAAGTGTTTCGAGAGCATGACCATAAGCTGCTCTTATTGCCAATGCCGCTTTCTGTTTATGTTCCGATTTCAATTGCTCATAATAAAGGTTTGCTAAAAATTCAAAATATTCTGAATCTATATTATTAATAGCCTTTAAATTTCTCTTTGGCAAATCAACACCCCAAAGACAATATGGTCTATCACATACTTTGAACAGAATATTTTGAATACCACTTTGTGATATATCTGTCATCCTTTGATTTCCTTCTTTACTTGTCACTACTTAAAGCCCAATAACTTAAGATTCTTCGTAATCGCCTTATCCAGCCTTGCTGACTCCTCAAATTGACCTTCCATCTCTACGGTCAATTGCTTCATTTTTTCCTCAAACGGTATCCCATCGTCCACTTCTTCTTTTATCCCCGCATAACGCCCCGGCGTTAAGACAAAGTTGTGCTTTCGGATTTCCGCCAATGTTGCTCATTTGCAGAAGCCCTTTATCTCTTTATAGACACCCTCACCTTTGCTTGCTCTCCCATCAGGAGAGGATAATTTAACGTCGTCAGCGATGCGTTGAAGAACATTTTCCGGACTTGCGAGAAAATCTTCGTTCTTAAATCTCACGACTGTCAATCCCATTGATACAAGATAGGCATCGCGCCGTTGGTCATGTTTCTTCTGGTCCTTGCCGGCATGAACTCCGCCATCAAGTTCTATCACCAGCTTTTGTTCGTGACAGTAGAAATCCGCTATGTAATCACCGAACTGGTGTTGACGACGGAATTTCAGGTTCATATATCGTCTGTCTCGGAGTAATTCCCACATCACCAATTCGGCAGGTGTCTGTTTTTTTCTTAATTTCCTGGCGGTTTCAACTAATCCGGAAAAATCAAATCCTCCCCGATAATGCCCCTCTACCACTGGGAGAGGGTTAGGGTGAGGGTTGCCTCTCCATAGGCGATAAGTCCCCGCAATTTTGGCAATGTCGTCATCGGAAAATTCCTTGTGCGTTTGCTCTCCCATATACGCTGTTCAATACCCTTATATCACCTTAAACTCTATCTTCGCCGCTTCCTTATGCAGGCTGGTGTTTGTTTTTGACTGGTCGTTATTCTTAAAGCCGCCGTCGATATTATTTCGCAGCTTATCCCCGGCCCTAAAAAGAGTCTTTTGAAAACTCTCCGCCTTGCCCTTCGTCCCTGAAGCTTGCTTTGCCATATTTTTCCCGCTCATTTGTAACTACTGGACTGATAATAAGGGCATTCTACGTGGGAAAGGGCTTTGTGTCAAGCATTTAGCGCAAAAGGGCAATCGGCTTTTTTCCGTACTGAAAGAGGCGCTTTGCCTCGCCGGGGGCGCCGGCTAAAGCGCTCGCACATGCTCACCATTGACAACCCCAACCCCACCTCCCTTGCCCCTCACTACCGCCCCCCGGCGGATTCCACAGCTTTGCACTTTACACTTCAACTTTTCAGTTTCCTTGCCCGCCCCTCGCCCCCCACCAGAACATCTCCTGTGTCTTGAGTCCTGTGTCTTTCATCTGTTGTCCTGCCAACTTTTCCCTTTACTTCCAACCCCAAATCCTGTATAATACCCCCGTATTTGCCGCAAATGGCAAACATATACAGCGGGGACCCGCACGTTTTCGTATCAGCAGATACACGCCATAATAAGTTCAAAGTCAAAGGAAATTACCAACTATGAACAGCGAACTACCAACCTCGTTTCGCAAGATACGATTTCGAGATACGAACGACCAGCGACGAGCTTGCTCGCCGTTTACCCGCCGTAGGCGGGTCCTTTTGGCGGGCCACGTGCGACGGATACGCCCTCTACACTTGTCGAGAACCCTCTACAAATTCGCCCTTTTTTGCAAAACAAAGCCAATTTCCAGGAGGCCCAAATGAACGCAACATTAGTTGCTACAAACGCTTATGAAAATAAAAGACACCTTTTACCACTGGCAAAACAAACCCAAAACAAACCCAATTTCCAAGAAGGCAAAATGGACGCAACATTAGTTACCACAAAGGATTACGAAAATGAAAGACACCTTTTACCACTGGCAAAACAAACCCAATTTATGCCATAGGTATCAAACCCAATTTCAGAACCAAAAAAATCCTGCCGCGCCCAGGGGGGGCTGGATGCGGATTTTACTTGCGAGTTTGGTGAGGGGGAATAAACTGTTTGTGTTTGTCGTTTGGGGCCTGGAGGCCGGTTTGCGAACAGTGTGACGACGGTTGAGATCGCTGGAGGCAAGAAGACGAATGGGTAAAGGTGACAGAAGAAGCAAAAGAGGCAAGATTTGGCGGGGCAGCCACGGCAAGACGCGACCTACGCCGCAGAAGGTAAAAGCCTGTAAACGGGAAAAGGGCAGGGTGACGAAAAGTTGAGATAACTTTCAAGGGGCACGCGCTCTTTGAGCAGAGGGCTGTCGGGCAATTGCGGACATCCGAGCCGGCCAAGGGGCGGGATTGCCTTTCGGTTGGCCGGCGGCTTCAATTTTGCGGCGGCAGGCGCCAGCAGGGAAAAAATGTTTTGCTTTCGAAGTATTCAGCGCCGAAAAGTAGAGAGAAAGCGAGGTTTGGAGCAAACTCCCACCGAGCTTGTTCGGTGGGAGCTTGCTCAAGAAAGACTTAAAGACACTATCAGAAACTCAAGCCGGGTCATTGGGAGCGGCATCAAAGCTGGTTCTCGGCGGATGCATTTCTTCTTTTTCCGGCGGTTTTATCCTTTTTGGCCTTCCTTTCCGCGGGGCTTTTTCCTTCGGGCGGCGCGATTTTGCCCGGTGGACGGTTATCTGGCTGAGTCAGGGAGATACCGTCGAGGGCCGGCTGGAATTTGGCCAGGTCGAGTCCGAAGGCATCGAGCACGGTTGGGGCCACGTCCTGGCGGCGGCCATCGCGGATGACTTTTTTGTTGTTGGTTGCGAGGAAGACGTAGGGTGCGAATTTGTGGGCTTTGGCGCCCTCATCGAAGCCGTGGTCGGCGGTGACATAAATCTCGGTTTTTCCGGCCAGTCCGAGCTCTTTGATTTTGTCCATGATTTTGCCGGTCCAGAGGTCGTTTGAGATGAGGGCCTGCTCGTACTCGGGTGAGTTTTCGCCGGACCCATGACCGTTCTTGTCGACTTCGGCGAAGTGGACGAAGAAAAAGAGGGGTTTATCCTTGTATTTTTCGAGCAGTTCGACCGCCCTGGAGCCTACTTTTTCATCCTCCACGAGGCCGAACTCCCAGACGTCCAGCGCGGTGTACATATTATAATAAGGCGAGCCGGGCATGACTCGATACTTGACGCCGTTTTCCTCGATGATTTTACCTTTGGTTTTTTTCTTAGTAGCGGCCTCGCCGTCGAGGCGGATTTTTTGTGGCGGGTCGATTTCGCCGCAGTGTTTCTTTTTGCCGATGACCGCGACGGTGACGAAATTGTCGGGTCCGAAGTGTTTCTCGAGGCGTTCGAAGATGCTAAGGTCTTTGGGGACGGGTTGATAGCGTCCATTGCTGTAAACGCCGGTGACTTCGGGGTAATAGCCGGTGAGAATCTGGGACCAGCCGGCCTTGGTGTCGGTGGTGCCCTCGATATCAATCTTGATATAAGTTCCCTGGTCGATCAACCTTTGCAGGCTGGGCAGTTTCCTGAGCTTGAGCAGCTCGTTGACGTGGTCGCGCTGGGCGCCGTCCCAGCCGATGAGTATGACGTTCTGAGGTTTTGCCTGGCTCACATCGGCTGCGAACGCCGGGGGGTAAACCAATGCCAGGCATACAATGGTGAAGATTAGGACAACTTTTCGAACCATAATTGACTCCTTTTTCAAAATATTTGTATCGGTTCTGCGGGACAACACCGCGGGGTGCTATCCCGCCACAGTCGAAATAGTTTATCGCACGGCCGGGAAAAGTTCCATCAGTAAACCGTGCGAATCATGTTGTTCATCAACGGATGCATAAAATGACGTTCATGAGAGGGATTTTATTGCGTAAGAATGTTCCACAGGTGGTTTTTTTCCGGCTTTTTGCTTTGGCGGGGGTCCGAGAAAATGCGGCTGTTTGCGTTAGGAAGGGTCCTGGTTTGGAGGGAGGGGTGTCTTTTCGTATACTTTGAGGTGGAGTTCTGTTTTTCGGGCAGCTACGGAGGGTGGGGCATACCAAATAGGCAACGGAGGAGCGAGAAGTGCTCGAATTTCGAAATGTTCTGGATGTCGCGTACGGCGCTTACGTAGTAAAGGGGGCGTACAGCGGGGTCAACGGTATGACGGGGGCGCCGGACCGCGATGAGGTGGTGGCGATAATTCGAGAGCTGCTCGGCGGGAATATCGCGGCTATCCGTCAGGGCGCACACGAGGCCAGTACGGCCATCTCTATGGTTCAGATGTTTGCGGGCGCGGCTGATAGCATCGGTGGTAAGCTGGCTGCGATGAAAGAACTGGCCGAGAAGGCATCCAGTCCGGACTATTCGGCGGTTCAGGTCGAGCAGATGCAAAAAGAATTCCTGGGCCTGGCCGAGGAGATAAATGAAACAGTCAACAGCACGGAGTATAACTTCAACAAGCTGTTTACGGCGGAAGGTGAGAGCATATCTATTTCTATCGGGAACGGGTCCAGGATAGATATTTTTGCGAAGGACCTTAGTTTCGGCACCGAGGGGCTGGATTTGACGACGGACCCGGCGGGTGCCCTGGCAAAGGTTGAAAAGGCAACAGCAGAACTCAACGAGTACACCGCATATCTTCGCAGGCAGGCAGCGCGTGTGGAAGATGCCACGGCGATTATCGAGTCCGAGGTCGCAGCCGCTGTGGGGGTCGATTTGGCGGACTTCAGCTTGAATTTGGCCGAGCAAGTGGCGAGCTATGCGGCGGACCAGGTTTTGCAGGATTCCTCCAGGCTGCTTAATATACAGGGGAACGTGAATGCGGACAGGGTCCTGCAACTGCTGAAAGACAAGGATAAGACAATTTTCGGATGACTGGGGCTCGGTCCAGCCGCCGAAACACACGTAATTGCAAGCAATTCTGAAGGCATTTCAGAACAGAACGAGCATTTCTCCTTGCAAAATAAGGACTTAGGTACTATACCCCCCTACCGCTCGGATAGTGTGAATTTCCAAAGAGGCAGCGAATTACAGTGGGAAAGAATTTTTCAGAAATTTAATAAAATAAAAGTGGACTTTGATAAAATGTTGAATATAATTGAGGCTGTATTTATTAATAGTGAGGAATAGATTATGGCGAGTAACCAGAGAGATGGAGCAAAATGGCTGGATTTGTTAAGTGAGGAGGACGTGGCATTTATTAAGAGGTTTGTGCTGGCATCCGGCTCTCTTAAGGAAATGGCTGAGATTTATGGCATCACGTATCCGACGGTGAGGCTCAGGCTGGACCGGCTGATTGAGAAAATCAAGGTTGTGGACAGCCAGCAGCCGATGAGCGAATTCGAACGGGTTGCCCGTGCACTCTGCGCAGAGGGCAAAGTAGATATAAACACACTTAAAACGCTGCTTACGGCGCAAAAGAAAGAAATGGAGGCCCAAAATGAAACGTCTAATCACAGCCCTTAGTGTAATTGCGTGGACCTGTTGCGTGTCGTCGGGCGAGGAGGTCGTGCGCGAGATATCGTGGGCACAGATGCAAAATCAGGGGAAGCTGACGGTCGGCCAAGTTATTGAAACGAACCGTGCGGCGGGTTTAGAGCAGTTAAAGGTGGAAAACCCTCAGAGTGAGTCGCGGACTTTTGCCATCCTGAGTATAAGCGAGCCGGGGATTACATCGAGCAGCTATGCTGTCACCGGGCAAGTCAGGTACGAGGCGGTGGAGGGGACAGGTTATCTGGAGATGTGGAATTATTTTTCCGACGGGGGTAAGTATTTCTCTCGAACACTCGCGGATTCGGGTCAGATGCAGAGTCTTCATGGCTCTTCAGATTGGCGCGATTTTACGCTGCCTTTTTATATCGGGGAGGCGACGGATATGCGGCCGACGAAGCTGGAGTTTAATGTGGTTTTGCCCGGTCGGGGGACGGTGTATCTTAGCCCGCTTGAATTGGTTCAATACGTAAGCGCCGGAGGACCCTTGTTGGCGGGCCGGGGCCGGGCCTGGTGGGATGACAGGACGGCCGGGGTGGTAGGCGGCCTTGCGGGGTCGATTGTCGGGTTGGTCGGGGGTGTTATAGGTTTGCTTTCGGGGATAGGCAAGGGCCGGCGGCTGGTTCTATTTTTGTTAACGCTGCTATCTTTGATTGGCGGTGTAAGCCTTGTATTTGGTTTGACGGCTGTTGTTTTGTCGCAGCCTTATGGCGTGTACTATCCGCCGCTGCTGCTGGGGGGCATTTGTACTATTGTCCCGACAGGGCTGCGCGGGACGATTCGCAGGCGATTCGAGGAGATTGAGCTGCGCAAGATGAAGGCGATGGATGTCACTTGAGTGGTCGGCAGGCGAATGGCATAGTCGAAGCTGATAATTTTCGGAGCGTCGCCGAGTTCTGTTTGAGTGGTCAGAGGGGCAAGGCCGGCCTTTTGTTTTTTACTTTTCCTCGGCAATCCATTATCCTTTTCGGCTATGGAACTGCTTCGGTTTTATTGTAATCCTATAGTTGGGCCGGTGGTGGAGCTTTCGGCTGCAGAGGCCAGACATTTGGCGCTGGTTCGCAGGTTGGTGGTGGGCGATGAGGTTGAGCTGTTCGACGGCGTCGGCACGCTGGCGGTGGGCGTTATAAGGACAGCGAGCAACCGGAAGGTGACTCTGGACGTTCGCGAGACAAGAGTACTGCCGAAGCCGAAGCGACCTCAAATTGTGATTGCCGCATCAGTGGCAAAAGGCGAGCGGTTCGAGTGGCTAATCGGCAAGTGTACGGAGTTGGGCGTGGACCGAATTTGCCCGGTACTTTTTGAGCGGACGGTAAAGCAGGCGAAGAACCCGAAAGTTAATGAGCGTTGGGACAACCTGGCTGTCTCGGCGGCGAAGCAGTGCCGGAGGGTGTTTCTGCCTCAGATGGACAAGCCGGCGCCGCTGACGAAGGCTGTTGAGACTCTGAGTAAAGAGTATCCGAATGCAAAATTTCTGCTGGGCAGTTTATCGGATTCGGCACAACCTTTGATAGACAGGGAGTTCGGGTCGGGTGACATCGTGGCTTTGGTTGGGCCTGAAGGCGGTTTGACGGAGGAGGAAGAGGCTCTTTTGCAAAGTTACGGCTGCCAGGCTGTGCGGCTGACGGATACGGTGCTGCGGATTGAGACGGCGGGCGTTGCGTTCGCAGCCGTACTTGCGGCCCGGCGTAATGCCCAGGAAAGCAAGTGAGTGCGCTAGCATGCTGTATGTCTGGTCGGTAATGTTGGTGGTGCTGAACGGCGTGTGGCTGGCGCTGGTTGGGTTCGGGCTGCCTGGGAATTGGCTGATTGTCATATCGACGTGTCTTTTCGCGTGGTGGCGGGCGGAAGATGAGGTCTTCTCCATTTATACTTTGATTGCGATAACGGTCTTAGCGGTGCTGGGGGAGCTGATTGAATTTTTTGGCGGGGCAAGCGGAGCAAGGAAAGCCGGGGCTTCGTGGCGGGGGTCGATTGGGGCAATCATCGGGGCGGTGGCCGGGGCGATAATCGGCACTTTCACAATTCCGGTGGCGCTTTTTGGTACTTTAATGGGGGCGTGTATCGGCGCCGGATTGGGGGCGTGGGGGCTGGAGCTGACGGCGGGGAAGCAAATGAAAGAGTCTATTCATTCGGGTATAGGAGCGGGGCTCGGTGAACTCTTGGGCATCACGGCCAAGTTCGCTATTGGCGTGCTGATATGGGTCGTAGTTGCGGTTGCGGTTTTTTGGCCGTAGAGACTTGCAGCGTGAGGTAAAGAGGACTGAGGTGGTTAGAGCTTGATAAAAAAAGGATTCAAATAAGGGGTAAGCAGACAATGAAGAGGAATTTGAACAGGCGCGATTTTATGAAGGCTTTTGGGATGGGAGCGGCAGGGTTCGTCGCTGTCGGTGGGTTAGGAGGTTTGCGTGAGAGTTTCGGTGAGGTTACTACAGGCAAGCCGAACATCGTTATTATTATGACGGACCAGCAGCGGGCGGATGTGTGCAAGCGCGAGGGCTTTGCGCTGGACACGACGCCGTTTCTTGACAAGCTGGCGGCCAAGGGGACCTGGTTCAATCGCGCGTATACATCGATGCCGGTGTGTGTTCCGGCGCGTACGAGCCTGTTCACGGGACGGTACCCGAGCGCGACGAGGGTTCGGACCAACCATAATACGAAAGACGCGACTTACGAGAAAGACCTGATTGACGTGCTTAGGGGACAGGGCTATGCAACAGGCCTGTGCGGCAAGAACCATACTTACCTGAGTGGGGACAAATTCGACCATTGGTTCGGGCTGGGTCACGACGGGGGCTCGGGGGAGGATCGAAGCGCCGAGGAAAAGGCCTTTGACGAATACCTGAAGGGTCTGCGTCATCGGGCGGACTTCAAGCCGGCGCCGTTTCCTCTGGAGTGCCAGTGTCCCTATCGGGCTGTTTCCAGCGCGATGAAGTGGATAGAGGGCGTAAGAGGCAAGCCGTTCTTTGTGTGGCTATCATTTCCCGAGCCTCACAACCCGTACCAGGTTCCGGAACCTTATTTTTCGATGTTTCCGCCCGATTCGCTGCCTGCGACGCGGTCGGGCAAGGAAGCGCTGAAGGTGAAGGGATTCAAGTTTCAGTGGGGCAGGCAGCTGGGGGAACGGGCGTTTGCGGATTACGAGAAACAGATACCACGGGCGCGAGCCAATTATTTCGGGATGCTGCGTTTGATTGACGACCAGGTGAAAAGATTTGTCGGATTTCTCGAAGACAAGAAGCGGCTCGACAATACCATCATTGTGTTTGTGTCGGACCACGGTGACTTTGTGGGTGAGTACGGTCTGGTTCGCAAAGGGCCTGAGCTGCCGGAATATCTGACGCGCGTCCCGATGTTCTTCGTGGGGCCGGGCATTGCGGCCAGCAGCAAGCCGCACCCTGCCCACGTTTCGATAGTGGATATTATGCCGACGCTGTGCGAGGCCGTGGGCGTGCCTCTGCCCAAGGGGGTGCAGGGGCGAAGTCTCTGGCCGGCGCTGACAGGGGGCGACTATCCGAGAGAGGAATTTGCCAGCGTGTATGCCGAACATGGATTCGGCGGGCTGCACTACACGGCGGAAGACAAGCTTGATCCTGTCAAGGAGGGCGCTTTGAATACTTCGTGCAGCTTCGACTGCCTGAATAGCTGGTCTCAAAGCGGGACTATGCGGATGGTGCGAAAAGGTGAGTGGAAGCTTGCGTTCGATATGCAGGGGAGGGGACAGTTGTATAACCTGAAGACGGACCCGGCGGAGCTGAAGAACCTTTATGGTGAGCCGCGGGCGGCGAGGGTACAACAGGAGATGCTCGCCGAGCTTCTGGCGTGGGTACTGCGGGTCCAGGACCCGCTGCCTGTGCCGAGAAAAAGGTACGTTATGAAGACCGACCCTCGCAATTACTGGGCGCCGTACCGCTGAAAGAATATTAGAAGGTATATATCGCACGGGATGGGTCTCAATATCAGATGCCGGTATCCGAGGGCGGGCCGGTTCGGATTCTATCGGCTCTTGTTGGCGTCCAAGAAAGACAGTGGCCAGAAGGGTGCAAGCTCAACTGGCTGGCCGGTTTGGGCGGCGGCCCAGGGCTCGAGGCAGAGAAGGACAGAGGCAACACTGACCCCTTCAGGCAGTCCCGGCCAGGGGTTGTGCACGCCTCCTATGGCAGCCGGGACAGGATTGTCTGCAAGCTGCATACGTAAAGCCGCGCGATAGCGCGGATCCTCATAGGTGATGAACCGAACTGTCAGCTTTGGAGCAATCGCTTCAGATAAGCGCCGCAGCAGCTCTTCAACGGCCCGGAGTTCGAGGGCCTCTAATCTTTTCCATACAAGGAACAGAACATCGCTTGAGCGACTACCTTGCTTGATTTGCGCGTTCAGAGTTTGCTTATCGGCTGTCTTTTGCATAAGCTCGTAGGTAGTGCAAACGAAGCCGTCCCCGTCCTGCACCAGCCATGCCTGCCTTGCGGATATGTAAGAGGCCTCAGATGGTTCGGCAAAGCCCGGCGGCATTGAGAAACTCTTACCGTCAAACATTTGCCGGGCCAGTTGGGAAACATCTACCTGGGACATGTCAACGTGCCATTGCTGGAACTCGGGCAGCGCCGCTCGAATCGCGTTTGCAACCGCCCCTACCGGATGATTGGGGTCTCGGGCCCTCTCGGAATGTCTAAAGACGCGACTGAAATACTCGCGCAGCAAACGCTCTTTTTCGGGGGACATTGGCGTTTTCCCCTGTTTTGCAGCCAGATGCCGCTGCATAAGCTTGCGCATCAGGTCATGCGGCATAGGACGCAGACGCAAGACCTGACGCATGGCCTGGTAGAAGGCCTCAGAACCTATCCCTTCGTTGGCAGCGTTGGTGAGCTGCCGGAGAATCTGTTCACGTTGCGGGTCCATGGGCTTTGTCCCTTTCATGATTTGCTCGGCGGAATCCCGGAGACGTCGGCGTCCCTCGTGAAGACGGCGCTTGAGGGTTCCGGTCGGAACATCGAGGAAGCGAGCGGCCTCTTTAAGGCTGTAGCCTTCGAAGTAGAACAGGGACATGGCCTCGCGCAGGGTCTGGGAGAGATTTCGCACGGCCTGGTGAATCAGGGCTATTACCTCCTGCTGTTCCAAATCGAGACCCGGCGGAGGGGACTGGGCGTCGGGCAGCGTGTGTGGGTCGGCTGCGGTTTCTTTTGCCCTGGCGGCGTGTAGATGGGTCGCTGTACGAACGACGATTGTGCGCAGCCAGGGGCCGAATCGTTGAGTGTCTTTCAAGTCGTGCAGGCCGTCAATGGCGGCATAGAAGGCTTCGGAAGCGGCATCCTCAGCCAGGTCGAGGTCTGCCGTCACACCAAAGGCGGCGGCCCGGGCCGCACGCCAATAACGACGGTAGAGCTCAGCAATGGCGGCGGGTTCTCGGCGCCTGGCGCTTTCCACCCAGTCCTGTTCAGTATTCTCTTTCATACCATCTATTATGTGTCCTATGATTGACCGAAGGTTCGCTTTTTTTTATTCATCGGGGGCTTCCGATTAATACCCGGTCACCTACGCCGCTGGGCCCCGTATCCAATGAGCAGTCAGATTATAGAGGAACAAGAAAGGATTTTGTTGCAAAAAGACGAGCCAGTTGCAGGATTTTTTCCAAGAGCAAGTCGAACAGTCCAGGGATTGCACTACCTATTGCTTTGACAGCACTTGTCCGACATCTCCCTGCCGGCCCTGTACCGAATTGGCGTTCTTTATGCACAAACAGGTGTATTGAATCCCGATTATAATCTAATTGGCAGGTCATAGACAAGTATGACGCCATTGGTATTATATCGGCAGCGCGTACTGTAATTTGGTTCAATCATTAAAGGGAAGCATTTGATGGATAGCGATAAGATAGAGTTTGCTCTGTTGGGCACGGGAAATATCGCAGGCAAATACGTAGCCGCGGTCAACAATGTTCCGAATGCATCGCTTGCGGCGGTGGTTTCGAGAACAATCTCCAAGGCAAAGGAATTTGCGCGAAAGCACCGTATTGAGCATTTTTCTGACAGCCTCGAGTCTCTGGCAAGGAAGGTTGATTTTGATGCGGTCATAATAGCGACGCCCAGCGGACTGCACGCCGGCGGCGCCATGGCCGCCGCGAAACTCAAAAAACACGTCCTTTGCGAAAAACCTCTCGACATCACGCTTGAGAAGATAGATGCAATGACGGCGGCATGTGAATCTGCCGGCGTCAAGCTCGGCTGCGCGTTTCAGCACCGCACAGCCGACCATAACAAAGCCGCGTACGAAGCGGTCCGGTCAGGCAAGCTCGGAAAGATTTATATCGCAAACAGCTTCCTGAAGAAGTACAGAGGGCAGGAATACTACGACAGTGCGGCATGGCGGGGCACGTGGGAGCTTGACGGGGGCGGGCCCTTTATTCAACAGGCGGCGCACACTCTTGATTTGATGGTCTGGATGATGGGGCGCGCCAAATCCGTTTTTGCGCGAACCGCGACTGTAGCCCACGACATAGAGGTCGAAGACATGGGCCATGCCATAGTGGAGTACGAAAACGGCGCGCGGGGGATATTGGAAGCGTCGACGGTGATTAAGCCGGGGTATCCGAACAGGATCGAGATTCACGGCGAAAAGGGCAGCATCATTCTGACCGACAGCGAGATTGTGGATTGGAGCGTGGAAGGCCTGGAGGCCCCCCAGCTCGAAAGCGTATCCAACGCCAGCGGCGTCACGGACCCGATGGCTATCGGCACACAGGGCCATGAGAGAATAATTGCCGATTTCCTTGAGGCGGTAAAAGACGACCGCGAGCCTATGGTTCCGCCGGCCAGTGCAAGGCTTTGCGTGGAGTTAATCCTTGCCCTCTACGAATCAGCACGAGAAGGCAAGACCGTTCAGCTTTAATCGTTAGAAGATTGTTCTCAGAGACGTAGCAGGCAAGAACTCATTTGAGTGTAAACTCTGTTATTTTCAGCGCTTCGCCCCGCGACGCATCAAAACCGGGCCAGATTAGTACGAGTTCTCATCTACCGCGCCGCTACGGCTCCTCTACTCATATTTACATACTGTCCCCAGCCGATAGGACACGGACTTAGCAATGGTCAGCACTTGCTGTGCGCCAAAGATGATGAGTCAGCGACTGATGATGCTAAAATCGGCCCTGGACAAGTATTGTGAGGTAGAAATCATTGGCAAAGAAGGCAGGGAGGCGTTATGTTTTGTGCGAGCTGCTTTTGGCTTTTGCTGTGTCAGGCAAATGGTCTTTTCTTATAAGGCATGAAGGCGAGAACGTTCTTAAAGCGATGGCGGTTTACGCTGATTCTGATTTGTGCCGTGACGGCCGGCGCTGGGTTAGGGTATGCAATCGGCGCGAAGGCCCGGGTTCTGCGGCCGCTGGGCGATGTGTTCCTGAATCTGCTCTTGACCGCCGTGGTGCCGCTGGTTTTCTTTTCCATCTCATCGGCAGTAGCAGCGAGCGGCAATCTCAGGCGTCTGGGGCGCATCGCAGGCTGTATGTTAGTGGTGTTTGTGATAACGGGAGTGGTCTCATCGTGCCTGATGCTGTTTACAGTCAAAATCTTTGACCCGGGTAAAGGTTTGACTTTGCAGCTTGCCCAACCGCCGCAGCAGGAGACGGGAAGTCTTTCGGAAAAGATTGTCGACACTTTCACGGTCGCGGATTTTTCAAATCTTCTGAGCCGGCGCAATATCCTTGCCCTGATTGTTTTTTCCATTCTGGTGGGGCTTGCGTCGCAGGCGGCCGGAGACAAAGGTCGGCCGTTTCGGGAATTCCTCATTGCCGGCGCCGAGGTGATGGGGCGATTGATTAAGCTGATTATGCTTTATGCCCCCATAGGATTAGGCGCATATTTCGCATATCTGGTCGGGGCGTTCGGTCCGCAGCTCATCGGCACATACGGACGGGCTGTCGGAGTCTATTACCCTGTCGCCATACTGTATTTCGCATTCGGTTTTTCTCTTTATGCGTTTGCCGGAGCTGGTCGAGAGGGCATCAAGCGGTTTTGGACGTACATCCCTCCGGCGGCCCTGACGGCATGGGGCACCGGAAGCAGTCTGGCGGCGCTGCCGGCCAATCTCGAAGCGGCCGAGCGCATCGGCGTACCTGAGGATGTCCGCGAGATTGTGCTTCCGCTGGGCGCGTCGATTCACATGGACGGCTCCTGTCTGGCGGCAATTATGAAAATCGCGGTCCTGTTCTCGATGTTCGGGCGGGATTTTGGGGGGCCGGGCACGTTGACAGGGGCGGTAGGGGTGGCGCTGCTATGCGGCGTGGTTATGAGCGGTATCCCCGGCGGCGGGTTTCTCGGCGAGGCCCTGATTGTCTCACTCTACGGTTTCGGGCCGGAGGCCCTGCCGATTATCGCAATGCTGGGCACCCTTGTAGACCCGCCGGCCACAATGATTAACTCCTCCGGTGACACCGTGGCAGCGATGATGATAACCCGCCTGCTGGAAGGCAAAACGCGAACCAATCGCTTTGGGACCGAGCAAGCCGGCAAAACATAATCGTGCAGCAGTTGGCTATTAAAGCACGTCGCTTCGAGTGATAATAGCCACGCGCCAAGAACAGAGCGTGCAAGCAACGTCAAGCAGGTCAATTCTTTCTGCCGAACTTTTCCTTTACATTGCGTGCAAATAATTCGCCCGCCCTGTCGAAGCCTTCGAGAATCTCGGCCATTGTTTTGCCTGCGGTGTCGCGAGCGGTCAAAATAATGCTCCTGCACTCGTTCGAATCCATAAACCTTGCGGCGTCGAGCAGGTCCTTTTCCTCACCGAATGGTATCGCAAGAAAGCCGTGCTTGTCCGCGTGAATAAGCTGACCCGGCTGGACCTTCCTGCCGAACACCTCGACCTCACAGCCCCAGCGTATCGGCGTCGAATAGGCGTGTCCGACGCACATCCGGCGGGCAAGGGCCTTGAATCCCGCGTTGGTCATCTCGTCGACGTCACGGACGGCGCCATCGGTAATTGTGCCGACACAGCCGAGCGCACGATGCCGATTGCTGTTGACCTCGCCCCAGTACGAGCCGTAAGTTGCGGGCTTATCGAGGTCCTGGACGACGACAATCTTCGGTCCCGGCACGGATGCGATATAACGATAACATTCGCCGGCGGCGTTCGGATTGTTCTTCTGGTGCTCCGCCCTGCCGGGCTGACAAATAACCGTCACCGCATAGCCTACCATAGGCCCCATCTGAGGCATAAAATCAGTCGTTGGCTCCAGATTAAAACCGTCCCTACCGGAATCTTGACCGGTTATCTGTTCCCAGCCGTTGTAAATTGTGGGCGTATTCCAGCGCTTCAGCTCCAGTATCTGTTCATCAGGCAAAAGTTGTTTGTGTTGGCCGTTGTGCTCATTACTCATAACTGTTTCCCTTCAAAATCGTCAACGTTAGGTGGTCATTATAGCAGGCAGCACAGAAATTGCGAGCCGATGAACTCAAGACCGCACAGGTTCTGCGTCCAGAAAGCCTTGCGGTCTCTGCGCAATCTCCCATAACGAGCGTGCTGAGTTTCTACAAGCGCTTCTTCAAAGTCTTCCTGCGAATCCTGTGCTGAATTGCTGTTCTTGCTATCTTGGAGCAACTTTGGTAATCTGGGGCCTATGAATCTGAAAGACGTTGCAAGACCCGGCTTAATGATATCGAATATCGAGCCCGAATCACGGAAAGAACAAGGGCGGACCCTTGAGGTCCTCGAAGAGGCGATGGAGCTGGATTTCTTTGAGGCCTATCAGACGGTTGAGGTTCCCTACCCTGCCGAGAGGCTTCGAATCGCAAGACACGCCAGAGAGAAGAATCTCAGGATGACCTACTGCCTGGCCAGGGTGCTCAATGAGAACAAGCTGGATTTGTCCGCGCTCGACGAGCGGTTGCGCAAAGAAAGCGTCGAGAAGCTGGTCCCCCATTTTGATGATGCGGTGCAACAAGGCTGTGATGTGGTGCAGGTCATAAGCGGCCCGGCTGACGCGTACCCCAATCAAAGGCTGCAACAACTGCGTCAGTTCGAGAAGTCCTGGCTGGAGCTTTGTGAGGCGGCCCGGAAGTACGACCTGAAGGTGATTGTCGAACCGCTCGATACTCAAGCTGACAAGAAGAAGGCAGTTGGCTCGACGGCCGAGGCTGTCGAGATGGCCAGGAATCTCACGGACAAAGTTGACAATGCCTTTCTTTGTCTGGACACCTCGCACATGATATTGAACGGTGAAGATGTTGTCTCGTCGGTGAAAAAAGCGATGGACTATATAGACGAGTTCCATATCTGCAACCCGGTACTCGCAGGTGACAGTCCGCTATTTGGAGACAAACACATCAAGTTTGGAGCACCCGGCGTGCTTGATATTCAGGCCGTGGGGCGCCTCATTGCCGAGTGCCGGCGCATGGGTTTTTTCTCGGCTTCGAGGCGGCCGAAATTGTTTCTTGAGGTGCGGAACACAGGTGAAAGTGCGCCGGATTTGATACGGTACTGCATGGAAACCCTGCTGGAGGGCTGGGACATCGCACGGGGCCAATTAGAGGAGTGAGCAAAGTGAAAATTACAAAGCGAACAGTAGCAAGCCTCGAAAGGGTTTACAGTATATCGGCGGCGCCGGGGCTTAAGGCTAAGGGCTGGCCTGCTTTTCTGGGCGGGAGCGAAGGTGATGGTCCTCTGCTGTACTTTGAGCCGCCGCAATACGAGCCGATTGAGATAGCAAACGAGCCAGGCGGTTTTATCAGTCTGTGGGCATTCGAACGAGAAACAGGTAAATATGTGGTTGCCGCCACCGATTTCAAGCCCGGCTTTAAGGCTGAGAATTGTCGAATCATTGTTTATCCGCTGGATGAGAGGGTCAGGGGCGAGGCTTTCGAGGTTGGCAGGCTGCCTTACACGCACCGGGTCGCTGTATTGGCTGTCGGCGGCCGGCAGTGTTTCCTCGGCTCGACGCTCTGCTCGGCAAAGGCCTTCAAGTATGACTGGACACAGCCGGGCGGGGTGCATCTGGCCGTGATACCGGATAAGATTGAAAACAAGTGGGAATTCAGGCAGATAGTAACCGGATTGAACAAGAACCACGGGATGGACTATGGGCAGCTTGACAAGGCAGACCGGGGCGGGTTTCTGCTTTCAGCGATGGAGGGGCTTTTCTTTATGAGAATACCCGATAGTCCCGAGGACCGGTGGGGAGTTGAGACTATCGCCGAGGGTGAGCACAGCGACGCCTTTGCTTATGATTGGGACGCAGCCGGGTATCCCCAGATATTTGCCATCAGCCCGTTCCACGGCAACACAGTGACCATCTACCGGCGCGAGCAGAGCCGGTGGAGCGGAACCGTCATAGCCGATGACATTTCCATGGGTCATGTGCTCTGGGCGGGTGAGCTTCTTGGCAGGCCGGGCCTGCTTGTGGGAGGACGCGATGGGCGAAAAGAGCTGCGCCTGTACCGAAAGAGCGGTCCACAGGGCAAAGACTTCAGCTATGAGCTAATAGACGAAGGCATAGGCCCGACACAAATTGCGGTGGCGGCCCTCGGGAAAGATGCGACAGGCCTGATTGTGGCGGCTCACGCCGTTAACGAAGTCAGAACCTACACCCTGACAGAGTGACACAAAGGCCGGTCCCGACGCGGCCGGCGCGGTCGAAGTCAGTTTCAGATTTGTGAGCAGGAAGCCGGGCGCAACAGTATATTGGTGACGTTGGAGACGGTATCCTTGTAATACGGGTCTTCTTTTAGCTTGTTCCAGTCAGGGTCCTGGCGGAACTTGTTCCAGGCCTTTTCCTTGGCGGCCATATCATCGAAGCCGAGCATATAGGTCAGGTTCGGCAGCTTCGGTCCGATGAGGGATTCGCCGAAGAAGACCGGATTCATAGCCGCTTTGCGAAAGATAGCTATTTCGCCGCCGGTATTGAACATCTCAACCTTTTTCTTGGCCGCAAGCGAGTTATGGCTCTCATATATGCGCAACTGAAAAATGCGAGATTCGGCCTTCGTCGGTATCTCAAGTCTGGGTATCGCCTCGAAAGCGAGCATGAGTGAACTTTCGATGCGCTCATAAGCCGGGTCGGACTTCGGCGCATCCAACACGCCGGCGGCGGCTTTGCGATAGTCGGGGTCGAACGCTATAAGCCGTGAAGCAGCGACAACCGATTCCAAAGACCTGTGAACCAGGAGCACGTAAAGGTCGGGACTATCAGGTTCCAACACTGTGAACACGCCGACCGGTTCGATGCCGATGCGGTTCAGGGCCGGAACGGCGGCCGCTTTCAAGTAACCAAGCACAAGTTTCTGTCTGTCTGCCGATTTCAGGCGATATGCCCTCAGCTCGTAGTATTCGCGCTGCGACTGACGAGTTTTGCTCTCGGCCCGGCCGATGCGGCCGAGCGTCCCCGCGGCGGCCAGACCGGTCGCGGTCAAAAAGTCTCTTCTTTTCATATCTTAGGTCTCCAATTGAGATTATTAAAAGGCGATTCCAACTCACATTGATTCAGCGGCGCTCATGCCAATTCATTATTGGATTATGTTACCAAATCTGTGTGAAAGGAGCAACTGTTGCGAGCATTGTCCTGCCTGGCGCAGCTGCGAAGGGAGATCGCGCGGCAAAGTTGGGCTGCCGATTCCTCTGACAGGACTTTTCCATTAGCCATCTTCTCACCCTGCGCCGAATTTCGTTTCTTGCCAAATACGCCGCCCACATTGTTCGAGCGGTGGAAGCGGTCCAAATTGACTTTTAGCGCCGGCGTTCACGCTGTAATTGTTATACATCTTCCGGCCGGGGCCAGCTTCGGCAAAGCGTGGATCCTATCGCCAGGAATGCGGCTTTCAAAAAACCTCGTCTTTGCGTGGAGGTCTCCTGCTTGAGAATAGCTCTGATTATGGGAGGGTTAGCCAGCGGTTTCCGGTTTCTTTGTCAGTGTGGGACCAAATATTGTCTTATAGAGGCAAGGCGTGGTCACATGACTTAAGTGGAGAACATATCGTCGGCCATGTCCTGGCCCACCTGGGCGGCATAATAATGTTTGACGACGTTGCGGCCCTGGGTCTGGACGTTATTCATATACGAGAAGATGCCGGTCTTCATAAGAATCACGATGGCGATACAGGCGGCGGCATTTGCGACAGAGTGGGTGTACTTTCGGCACCTTTCCCAGAGTTTAGGCTCAGGCCGTACGGCTTTGAGCCGGTGGGCTTTGGGCGAGTATCGCAGACTGTGTCTGAGGACGCCGATGGCCTGGGCGTTGGCACGCATCAACAAATCCAGACTGTGAGGCTGAGATTTTATCATTGAGAGGGCAAGATTAACCCTGCCAAGCAAAGCGAGCCTTTGGCGGCATTTGGGACAATCGGCGATATGTTTTTGCACCCAGGCTGCGTCGAGGCCGAGGCGGCTGCCTGCGACCCGGTGGAGCCAGGCCTTGATTTTTCCGCACCTGCTGTTTTTGTTTTTGCTTATCATTGGTCTGCCTTCTTTTCTTTGTTCATCCAGACCGCGAGTAGCTGGATAGCTTTATACCTGTAAACCCTTGCTGTTCCTTCCGAAATGCCGAGGATTCTGCCTACCTGAGCATAGGACAACTCGGCGAGGTCGCGCAGAGTCAGGACGTTCCTGAGATGCTCAGGGAGGCGGGTTATGCAATACCTGAGAGTCTCCTGGAGATGTTTTGAGTCGAGCTGATTGAGCGGGTAGGCGTTCTGTGCCTGTTTTGCCAAATAAAGCCGGGCATCGGGCTTTTCGGCGATGGTCCGGCACAATCTTTTTTCAGCCATTTTGCGTCTTAACATTGAGACGGCCACATTGCTTGCTGTGCGGAAGATATAGGCCTTAATGTGTTCGGGTTTTTGCCGGCCCTGGTAATGGGCAAGCTGCAGGAAGGTGTCCTGGTAGGCATCGCAAACGTCTTGTTCATTGCCGAGTATGCGCCAGAGCATAGTTACCAACTCCTGGCCGTGCCGCTGCATTGTGGAAAGCACCCAGCGCTGGCTTTCGTCAACCGACTTGGAGATAGCGAAATCCCAAATCAGTCCACAACTGGCCGTCTTATCGAACATAGAAACCCGTTTTGTTTCCTACTTACTTCTACCTTGTAAGACGCAGGACCTATCAATATGTTAACAAAAATCCCGGGAAAAATGGGAAAAAAGTTTGATTTTTCGGGTAACGCCAGTGGGTGCCGGTGCGTCTTACTGGCGTAGAAGGTGTTTGGAAATGCAGGGTTTGCCCGGTACGGGTGATAAGTTATGGACCTAAGTTCTTACAAAAACGGCTCTTACAACGATAAGGCAAAGGCACAGGATGTTGTGTGGCTGGTGGAGGATTTGCTCGGGAGGGCCGTGAAATCGGGCGCGAGCGATGTGCATTTCGAGCCGACAGGCTCGGAATTGATGGTGAAATTCCGGCTTGACGGGGTGTTGGGGACTGTCGAAAGGCTGCCGAAGGCGATTTCTGATAATGTGATTGCGAGGCTGAAAGTGCTGGGGGGGCTTCTGACGTATCGGAATGACATACCGCAGGAGGGGCGGATTGAAGCAGGCAAGGCTGGGGACGAGATAATCGACCAGCGATTGGCGGTTTTTCCGACAATACACGGGCAGCGGGCGGTGGTGCGGTTTTTCTACCGGCACGAGGAGCTTACGGAACTGGAGCGGCTGGGGTTTTCACGGCAGATATACGCGGCGCTGAAAAGGATTGCCGCTCAGAATCAGGGGGTGCTGTTGCTAACAGGGCCGGCGGGAAGCGGAAAGAGCACGACATTAGCGGCTCTTTTGCGTCATATTCTGGAACACTTTGCGGGCAAGAGCATTGTTACGCTGGAGGACCCTGTGGAAATACGGATTGAAGGCGTGACGCAGGTGGAGATCAAGGCGCACGGGCAGATGACATTTCCGATGGCGCTGCGGTCTCTGCTGCGGCAGGACCCGCAGGTGTTGATGATAGGGGAGATTCGGGACGCGGAGACGGCCAAGATTGTTATCGAAGCGGGGCTGACGGGACATCTGCTGATGAGCACGATGCACAGCGGGACGCCGGCGGGGGCGTTTTTGCGGCTGCTGGAGATGGGGATTGAGCCTTATCAGGTGACATCAAGCATTTGCGCGGTTCTTAACCAGAGACTGGTCAGGAGACTTTGCGGCAAATGCAAGAGAAAAACAGACAGCAATGCGTTTGAAGCGGCAGGATGCGAGGAATGTTTCGATACGGGGTTTCGAGGACGAGTGCTGATAGCGGAAATGGTGGAACTGGACGGTCCGCTGCGGAAGGCCATTTTGGCCAAGGCCGACCTCAATGAGCTTGAGTCCCTGCTGATGAGCAGGGGCCATACGAATATGATGGCCGACGGGGAGCGGCTCATTGCCGCAGGTACGACCACCCGGGAGGAATTGAATAAAGTCTGTGGAATGGTCTCAGATGATTCATAGCCGAGAAGAAAAAGGCACTTTGAGGACAAAGGCGATGTGTAAGATTCGCACGAGGCGCGTTCTCACAGTAAGCCTGGTTATGTCACTTGCTGCATCGGCAATAAGCGCTCCTTCAAAGAAAAGCAACCTTAAGGTGCTGGACGTTCAATTCGAGCCTATCCGCCAGGGCAAGAATGTGGTTCGGGTAAAGGTTGAGAATGCTTCCGAAGATGAGCAGATTTTCAGGATTCAGATATATACGCGGTCGCCGGACTACGGGCGTCAGGGTGTGGGCTGGGGGACGTCGTTTTTTGAAACGATTAAGGGGCGCGAAACAAGATGGACGCGATTTGCGTTCAAGATTCAAGGACCAATCACCAAGTCGACGTATGTTCGGCTGGACTTTCATAATCCGGGGCCTGCGGCAGGCTTCGACAGAAAAAGGTACTTTGGAGACGAGAGACAAAAAAAATGGTTCAAGAGGGTCAAATACTCCAGCGGTGAGATAGAACACTACAAGGCCGACGAGAGTCTTATAAAGCCCGCCTCAGAAACAGAATTCGAGGCCGCTATTCAAGCGTTTCGGCAGATTCAGAATCACATCAGAGAAAAGAAGTACGAGCGGGCGTGGGAGCTGTTCACAAAGGACTACCAGGATGCCGAGTTTCAATCGTGGGGATTTGAGAAGTTCCAGCAGATAATGGAGCCGGAAGAACACAAGCCGATTGATTCGGCTTTCTGGTGGCAAAAAGCGGAGTTTCTGAGTTTGCAGCCGGGGCCGGTGGTCAAGAAAGGACCGGCGTTGGCGCTGACGGCCAAGCGTGAAGCCGAAGTTTGGACGATAGATTTTGCCCAGGAGGACGGAAAGTGGAAAATCGATTGGATTGCGGGATACACGCCCCGGATTTTGCTGTGGCAGAACTGGGAGGAGCGCCTGCTGCCGCAGATGGAGAAACACAGCACGAAGCATTTCGATATCTACTACCAGAGAGGCTCTCCGGCCGAGAAAGAGATAGAAAAGATTGCAAGGGACAGAGAGGCGGGCTACGGGGCCATTTGTGAATTCCTGGGCAAAGACTCGCAGGTCAAAATCAAGTTGATCCTCTTCGAGGATGAGAAAACCAAATGGTTCGAGACGGGGCATCAAGGGCGAGGCTGGGCGTATGGGAATACCACGGTGGAAGTGTACAACCAGCAGGAACAGCTTGACCCCTATCACGAGACGACTCACGTCTTGATGGGGTCGTTGGGGAATCCGCCGGCGCTGTTCAACGAAGGCTTTGCGGTGTACATGTCGGAGCGATTAGGAGCACATGCTTTGGAAGATTTGGGTGGCAGGCAGGCTACGATTTATGAACGGGCCAGAGAGCTGAAGACCAAGGGCGAGTGGATTGAGCTGGAAGAGTTGATTGCTTACACCGAAATCGGGTCGGTGGAAAGCAGGCCGCCTGTGGCTTATGCAGAAGCCGCCGCTTTTGTTAAGTTTCTTATCGACAATTACGGCAAGGAGAAATTTCTGCGGGCATATAAAAAGCTCAAGAGCTCCGATAACGAGAAGGTGCATAAACGCAATGTTAAGAGGCTGGCCGGGATTTACGGTAAGTCACTGGAGGAGCTTGAGAAGCAGTGGAAGGATGCTCTCTTGCGGTCAGAACTCGGTCAGAAAGCCGGGGGCGGCGCAGCGAGGGAATATGAGGTGACGATTCCAGAGGAGTGGAAGCAGGACTTGTCCGTGGGCAAGCTGACCTTGGTTGACTCGGCATTCTACGGTGTTCCGTGGCGTTTCGGACTGTTTCCTGTGGTCAGGCTCAATCTACCGGTGGAAAATCTGACCTCGGACACGCTATACTTTAAGGTCAACTACAGGACCGAGAGCAAGAAGAAGGGGCTCGGCAACTCAGGTATGGGCGTAACCTATACCTTGAGTCCGCGCGAAAAGCGGCTGATTGATACCATTGCGCCCATCGCCTCGGCCACGAGGCCGATTAGATTTATATTGAGAATGGGCCAGCCGCATCACAGCCTGGACCCGTCGGCCTCGGCGCAAACGGTAGTTGTGACCATAGACCCATTCAAAACAGATGAAGTATCCACGGGGGACATCCAGCTTACGAAGGTAGACAATGAGGATTTTGAAGTTGAAGAAGTCCAACTGGCCCATTCCGAAGACCAGGGCAATCTTATATTTATGAAAGTGCGCAACAAGACCGACGAGGATTTGTTGATTGGCACTTACGTGGCTGTAAATGATCCCAAAAATATAGAGACCAAAGGAGTTTTGGCTCGCCCACGAGGATTTTTCCGGCGATCTGTCCAGACCGTACCTGGCCGGGACACGGCGCTTATCACGATACCTTACAACATACCTCCGGTCGGGCCTGATCCTGTTCTTGGATTCACGCTATTCAAGCCGCACAAAGACAGCAGTACCTTCGGTGAGCGTGACAGACGCGAATGGGACGTTGGGCTTGTCGGCTACGGCTCATTCAATCTTCGACGGGCCACCGAGCGCGGCCAGTGCGTTATTCCGGTGCATGCTCCCGTGGAGGAGCGGGCCAAACTGACGGCGCAGAAGAAATCGGAGCACTTCTTGTTCCGGTATCGGCCGGGCTCGTACGCCGAGCGGAATATTGAGAAGATTATCAGGGAGCGGGAGCAGGCCTACGACCACCTCAGCAGTGTATTGCAGATGGAGCTGCCCAAAATCGTTACCGTTGACCTGTACCCGGATACGGAGTCCAAAGGGCTGGGCAGCGGCACCACCTACACGGCGTGCAATACGAGGTCAAACAGACATATTGCCGAAGTGCATAGCGAGGCATATCAATGTGACGCATACCACGAGCTGGCACACGTTTTTTCGTATCACTTTCCCGGTTACAGCTCGAATCGCGGCGGGTTGGTGGAGGCTTTCGCAGTGTACTTCGAGCCGGGCAATATTAACCCTGATGAGGCAAGGGCGAAACTGAAACACACTTTCGGCAAAGGGGAATTGAAATCGGTCAGCGAGACCCTGCTGCTGGACGGTGTGTGCGAAGAGAACGTTGTGTTTATTGACTTTCTGCTCAAGAAGGATGTTGAAAAGTTCAAAGAGTTCTATGTCCGCGCCACGCGGGCAGAGGGCATGGAGGATTTGGAGAAAGCGGCGCAGGAGATATACGGGACAGACCTGAAAGGTCTGGACGAAGGTTGGCGCAAGTTCATCAATGGGTCTTGATTATTTCGAGGGTGCGTTATGAAACGTATTTTCGTTTGTGGCGTTATCGCTTTTTTGACAGTCGTTTCTGCCGACGGTAAGGAGGGACGTAAAGATGGCGGGAGCAAGGCGTCTGAGCCGGTTGAGCTTACGCTGTATCCGGCAAGAGCGCCTGAACCGAAGGACAAGTATCGGCTGCTGCCTAAACCAGAGGAGATGAGCGACTTAGATGGTGTGCCGCTATATGAAAAGGCGGTCGAATCGTTGCCCAAGAACGCAAAGGATATTAGTCGCTGGCGTGGGACTCCACCTCAAGAACTGCCTATCAAGCAGGTCCAGGCCGAGCTGAAGAGGTTCGAGCCCTCGCTGAAACTTGTTGAGCAGGCGGCCCGATGCAGCAAGTGCAAATGGCCGGCTGTGCAGACAGGCGCGATGCCCGCTAACCTGGACAAATACCGCATGATTGCTCCGGCCCTGGCCCTGCAGGCCCGCCTTGACATCGCCGAGAAAAAGTACGATAGGGCACTTCACACCATGCAAACGGGTCTGGGTATGGCTCGGCACATTGCCGACGGACCAACCTTGATTCACGGCCTGCTCGGCACCGCTGTGGGCGCACTCGTACTGAAGCAAGCCGAGCAGCTAATCCAGGCGCCGGATTCGCCTAATCTTTATTGGGCTCTCGAGAGTCTGCCCAAGCCGTTGATTGACCTGACCAAACAGATGCAGGACGAAATTGCCAACATTGAGTCACAATACCGAAACCCGGTGACGCGAATGGCCATGAAGCGCCAGTTGGAGCCGGCCCATGAACGTGTGCGCGTGCTGACGAAGAAACTGAATCGGCAGGTGGCGGCGCTGCAGTGCATAGAAGCTCTGCGGTTGCACGCCGACGCTCACGATGGCAAATTCCCGAATCAATTGAGCGATGTCACCGAGGTATCTGTTCCGGTTGACCCGCTGAGCGGCAGACCGTTTGTTTACCGGCGCACGGATTCGGAGTTGGTTCTGGAAGCGGTCCTGCCCGAGACAGCAAGACCCGAAGATGCGCTCGAATACAAACTGACGCTGAAAGAATGAAACTTGAGGTACTTGGATTCCTTGTACGACTAAAAGGAAAAAGATATGGCAACGTTCAAATATAACGCACTAACATCGGCGGGGCGGCTGATGAAAGGGACGATTGAGGCGGGCTCGCGAGAGGAGGCGGGCGAGCTGCTGGGGCAGATGCAGCTCACGGTCAATACGATTGAGCCGGCCAAACCCGAAAAGCCCAAGACCGCCATCGGCAGGAACGAATTCATGCTTTTCAATCAGCAGCTTGCTTCGATAACGAAGGCGGGCATTCCATTGGAAAGAGGTCTGCGGGAGCTGGCGGCGGATGTTGGTTCGAAGTCGATGCGCAAGCTGATTGACGGCGTTGCGGATGAACTGGAGGCGGGGGTGAGCATTGAGGAGGCGTTCGAGAAGAGACAAAAGCATTTTCCTCCTTTGTACGGGCAGATACTGAAAGCCGGGGTGGAGACGGGGCGACTGAGCGAGATGCTGACGAGCCTGAACCGGCATCTGGAAACGGCTATGCAGACACGAAGGATAATCTTCGAGGCTGTAACCTATCCGGGGGTGGTTTTGGTGACTGCTATCGTTATCGCGACGCTCGTATTCTCGTTCGTAATACCGCAGTTTGAGCCGATACTGACGGAAATGTTCGAAGGGGCCCGCCTGCCCGCGCTGACTCTGGCTTTCTTTGCGGGCGCAAGAAACTGGGTACCGTTCTGGATAGGTGTGGGAGTGGCGGCTGCTGCGGTCGCAGCGGCTGCGGCGGTACTGTCGTCATTTCCGGCGGGGCGTATATTCAAGGAATCAATTTTTCTTAAATTGCCGATTATCGGCAGAATTTATCGCAGCGGGCTGCTGAGCAGGATGGCGGAGGCAATGGCCGTAATGGTGGGGTCCGGCTGTGATATGCCGACGTGTCTGAGACTGGGTTCGACAGCCGGGGCGAGCGAAAAGCTGGCGCAGGAAAGTGAAATGCTGGCCGGGCAGATTGAGCAGGGAGCGAATATTCTGGAGGCGGGGCAGTTTTGCAATTTGATACCGCGGCTGTTTTTGTATTCGATACAGTTGGGCGCACAGCGGAACGAACTGCAGGACAATCTTTACAGCCTGGGGCAGATGTATTCGGAACAGGCGCGGTGCTGGCAGACCCGGCTGCAGTCGGTTTTGCTGCCGGGGATGATAGTCTTTGTGGGGGCATTTGTGCTGCTGGCGGTGCTTGCCATATTCATGCCGATGATACAGGTTGTAAGTGGTTTGTCCGGTTGATGATTGGTTCGAGTTATGGTGGAAGTAGTAATTATAACTGCAGGGGCGATACTGCTGGTGGCGTACGCGATTGTGGGCTTTAAGAAGCCTGAAATCGGAATGTTTACATCGCCGGTCGTCGGGCTTCTGTTTTTTTATATTTCGCTGGAGGAGGACTGCGTACCGGGTATGGCCATTGCACCGCTTATTTTCCTGGCGGTGGTGATGGGGGCGGCGATATCGAGGAGTGAGCGTGATTACGAATCATGGGCGAAGGTCTGGGCCAAATGGATACTAATAGTGTTAGTGGCTGTTCTGTTAATTGCAGTGAACTTTGCCTTGTTCGGTCCCTGGGGCGTTCTGGGGCTGGTGCTTGCAGTCATGTTTGTAGGCGTGCTGATAGCGTACGGTCTGACGTCGCGATATGCGATTGCGGCGTATGTGGTTTCGACGATAGGGTCGAGTATGCGGCAGAATCTGCCTTTGCCGATGGCGCTGGAATCGGCGGCGAGCGGACAGAATGACAAGCGGGCAAGGGCGCTGCGGGCGATAAAGAAATGGCTGGTGGAGGGTTACTCGCTGAGTGAGTCCATCCGACGGGGTTACCCGAAATGTCCCGGTCATGCGACGGCGATGATAGCGGCGGTGGAGCGGATTGACCAACTGCCGCAGGCGATGGAGGCGATAGAGGCGGATATGATGGCCCGGGCGGAGGAGTCGAGGCGCCTCAAGCCGGTTCAGCCGCTTTATCCGGTAGTGCTGCTGAGCGTCGTGTTCCTTGTAGTACTGGGATTAATGACATACGTTATTCCGAAGTTCGTCGAGGTTTTGAATGAAATGTTTGAGGGAGAGTCGCTGCCGCGTATTACGCGAGCGGTGATAGGCGTTGCGTCCTTTATTGCGTACGATATGGGATGGCTTCTGTGGATAATAGTCGGATTTGTGGTTTTGGTGGTAATTCCGGCGTGGATTCGGGTGCGGTTTCGTCCCCGCCGGCCGCAGGAGCCCTACCTAATTTCCCGGATGGGTGATTTTTTGAAGTGGCATTTGCCGATTCTGCACTGGTTCGAGCGGAACTATTCGCTGCTGCAGGTGGTTGAGCTTTTGCGGCTTTCGCTTAATGCCGGCTGTACGGTCAATAACAGCATCGCCAATGCGCTGGATTTGGATGTGAATAATTGTTTCAGAAAGCGGCTCAAGAAATGGCTGGCAAGGGTGGAGGCAGGTGAGAATATTTCGGCGGCGGCACAGGAAGAGGGATTAGGCTCGTCGCTGGCCTGGGCTTTTGACGAGAAGGTAAACCGGGGCAATACGCTGGATGTTTTAGAGACTATTGAAACATTCTACCGGACAAACTACAGCTACCGTGTGAACCTCATGAAGTTTATTCTGTCGCCGTGTATAACGATTGGGCTGGGAATAATAGTGGGTCTTGTGGTTTACGCGGTGTTTTCGCCGGGCGTGGCGGTTATCAACCATTTGGCGACCCTGGTGACGCCGTGAGGAGTGAATGGAGAATGGCTGTGTTGGGTAGAAGCAGGAAATACGACGGTTTCTTGATAATCGAGATAGCGGCGGCGCTGGCTATTCTGGGGACGCTTATGATTGGTCTGGCGTTGTCGCTGGATGGGTTCGCAAGGTTCAACGGCTACGTGCTGGCAAGGCAGCGGTGCACGGCGGCGGCGGCGGCGGAACTTGATAGCCTGAGCGTGACGGGCGGGCCGATACGTGAGGAAGATTTCAAGCGGCTGTGGCCGGGTCTAAGCGTGCTTATCGAGGAGTCGGCGGGGACGGGTCAGTGGGAGGGGACAAGGCTGGTTAAGGTTACGACGGTCGGCAGGAGCTATCGCAGGCAAGTGAAGGTTGAGCTTAACAGGTATATTCAGGCGGAAGGAAGGCAATAGAGATGCGCAAAGGATTTACGCTGGTAGAGATACTGGTAGTGATAGCCGTACTTGCGGCGGCCCTGGTTGCCTTGGCGCCGGTGTTCAGAACGCTTATCAGCGATATTCCACGGTCGTACCGGGTTTCACAGGCGAATACGAGCATGGCGGATATGCTTGAGCAAATGGGCAGGGATATTGACGCGGCGAAGCGATTGCCGGAGTCTTTTGGGGGCCTTGCGAGAGATGACAGAACGCTTTTAATTGAGTTGACGGACGGCGTGATTTGCTACCAATTAGAAGAGGATAAGGTGGTCAGAAGAATGGCGACTGATGGTCGGCAAGGCGAAGGTGAAGATGCGACGGTTTGGCTGGCGCCGAAGGGCAGGATAGCGTGGCAAGTATGGCAAAAAGAGGGCAAGGATTATGCAGTAGAAGTACAAAGCCACATTGATTACGCGGCCGGAGGTCGCATTGAAAAGAGAATGGCAAATTCGCACGTGTACTTTTTGGGTGTGTTTCGAGAGGTTTCAAGGTAACATGAAAAAGCCGCGGCAGAAAGGGTTTGTCCTTATACTTGTGGTAACGGCAATAGGGCTGGCTGGGATGGAGATGTTTGTCCTGACGGGCATGTCAAACGCGATGCTGTTCGAATCGGACGCGGCGTATCTTCGGGCGTGCGAGCGGAACCTTACGGCAAGCGGGCTGGCGTGGGCGAAGTTGAATATCAAAAGCCAAAACAAGGAAGCGTTTGGCAAGACAAAGGAATTGGACGTTGCCGAAATGAATATTCAGGGGGGCGGGTTGAGCATAACTATAGGTGCGCCGAGCGATAGAGAGGCCGAAGTTGAGATAAGTACGGTGTGCACCCGTGCGAGGCAGACCTTCAGGCACAGCGGCAAGTATCGTATCGGGATATGATAAGCAGGAAACAAATACTGCAGCATGCAAAGGCTCAGAAAGCGACCGACATACATATTTGCGCGGGTGCTCCGATACTATTCAGGGTCGGAGGGGATTTAGTACCGGCAACAAAGGAAAAATTGACGGGTGAGCAGAGCCGGGAGATATCGCTGGAGATGCTGACGGAAGAGCAGAAAACCCTGTTCGAAAAGAACCGGGATTACGACCTGATGCTGGCGGACGGCGACGGCAGGTATCGAATAAATATCGGTTATTTTGACGGGCAGGTCGGCGCTACAATCAGAATTCTTCCGACGGAACCGAGGACAATTGAAGAGCTGCTGCTGCCGAGCGTTGTCAAGGACCTGGCCCACCTGAGGAAAGGACTGGTGCTGATAACGGGGAGCACGAGCCAGGGCAAGACAACGACGCTGGCGGCGATGATAGATGAAATCAACAGCACATGCAGAAAGCATATAGTTACCATTGAGGACCCTATTGAGTATGTTCATGCGAATAAGATGGGAATTGTCCGGCAAAGGGAGGTTGGAAAGGACACCCAGTCTTTCTACAGCGGGCTGCGGGCCGCGTTGAGGCAGGACCCCGATGTTATTGCGATAGGCGAGATGAGGGACTACGAGACTATCAAGATTGCGTTGGCGGCTGCCGAGACCGGGGTGCTGGTTCTTTCGACGCTGCATGTTATATCAATCGACAAGATTATCGAGAGGCTTCTGAGCTACGCGCCCGCCGACGACGAGGGACAGTTAAGGTTCCTTCTGGCCGAGTCGCTGCAGGGCATGATTCATCAGGAGCTGACGCCAACGGTGGACGGGGGACAGAGGGTGGCGTGTGAAGTGCTGATAGTAACGGGCGCGGCCAAGAACATCATCAGAAGAAAAGGCGGTTTCTTTTTGAGGTCTGTAATCGAGACAGGGAAAAAGCACGGGATGATTACGATGGTGGAATCCATCAACGCACTGCTCGAAGGGGGCATTATCAGTGAAGGCGTGGCAAAGTCGGTCTTGGCGAACTACGAATAGCAGCGCGATTTTTGCGCCCGATTGTTACGCTGTGAAGCTCAATTCTGCTCAAGCGGGCTATGAGCAATAATCAAAAATCCCTTAGGTCAACCAGCTTCAGGTCAGGCGCATCACTGTCGCAAAGTTCGGGGGCGATTCGAACGATAGGTAAAGAGGCCCATTGTCAAAGGCGCACCAGGAAACAGTCAGATGGTATGATGGCGGAGGGGTTTATTTTGAATTTCGGGGGCGGATAAGGTAATCTATGGGCCGGCAGCAATTTAAGGAGACAGGCAGTATGAAGGTCCAAATCAATGATTCGGTCCTGGAACTGGTGGAAGGCGATATCACCGAAATAGAGACTGACGCCATTGTCAACGCCGCAAACGCACAGCTTATTCTCGGAGGCGGGGTGGCGGGGGCCATCCGAAAGAAAGGCGGCCCGGCCATCCAGCAGGAATGCAACAAGATAGGCGGCACCTTCGTCGGCGGCGCGGTGATAACCACCGGCGGCAACCTGAAAGCAAAGCGCGTTATCCACGCAGTCGGGCCGCGAATGGGAGAAGGAGATGAAGACAACAAGCTTAAGAACGCGACGCTCAACTCGCTTAAAGTCGCGGACAAGAGTAGCCTCAAGAGCGTCGCCTTCCCGGCCATCAGCAGCGGTATCTTCGGTTTTCCGATCGGCAGATGCGCCGAAATAATGCTAAAGACCACCGTCGATTATCTCAAAGGCGGGACGGGCCTGGAAAAAGTTGTCTTTTGCCTGTTTGGGCGGGATGCTTACGAAGTCTTCGAAGAGCAACTGAAACGGGAAACCGCGAAATGAGAGCGATGATATTAAGCAGGACGCGTCGTGCTGAAGAAAAGCCATTAGAACCGGCCGACCTGCCTGTCCCCGTCCCCACCGATAGTGAAATCCTCGTTAAGGTCTCGGTCTGCGGCGCCTGTCATACCGACCTCGATGAAGCCGAAGGCAGACTGACGCCGACAAAGCTGCCTATCGTGCCGGGCCACCAGATAGTGGGAAGGGTCGCGGACAAAGGGAAAGCCGCCACCAAGTTCAGAACAGGCGACCGCGTCGGCATCACGTGGCTTTACTCGAGCTGCGGCAGATGCAGCTTTTGTCAAACCGGGCAGGAAAACCTCTGCGGCCGCGCGAAATGGACGGGCAAAGACGCCGACGGCGGCTACGCAGAATACATGGTCATTTCCGAGGAGTTTGCCTATCCGCTGCCGGAGAGTTTTTCGGACTCCGAGGCAGCGCCGCTGCTGTGCGCGGGCGTAATAGGCTACCGGACGCTGAGGCTGGCGCAAGTAACGGACGGCCAAATCATCGGCCTATACGGCTTCGGGGCTTCGGCGCACATCGTGATTCAGATAATCAGACACAAATTCCCGCACAGCCCCGTCTTTGTTTTTACCAAGACGGCCGAGCACGCCGAGCATGCGAGGAGTCTCGGCGCAGCGTGGACGGGCCGGTCCGGGGAGCAGCCGCCTGAAAAACTGGACCGGGCAATGGATTTTACCCCTGTCGGCGAATGCGTGCGCGACGCCCTCGCTGCACTGGATAGAGGCGGGCGATTGGTCATAAACGCGATTCGCAAGGAAACGCCCGTCCCCGCGTTGAACTACGCCGAATATTTATGGCTTGAAAGAGAAATAAAAAGCGTCGCGAACGTGACACGACGAGATGCCGAAGAGTTTTTGCCCCTGGCGGCACAAATCCCCATCATTCCGGCCGTCGAGGAATTTCCGCTGGAGCAGGCGAACGAAGTCTTGCTTTCAATAAAGCACTCAAGGCTCCGCGCAGCAGGCGTGTTAAGAATCGGGCAATAATGGCTGAACCTTTTTACTCAGACTTGACCGCGTTTGCTGCTGTTTTCCTGGCCGCTTCCGCGTTGCGACAATCGTTGGCGGCGTTGTCTGCGGGCCGCCTGCACCAAGTGCGGACCGGTCTTCGAGAGCGCATTTCTTGTGGAATTAACTCAGTGATTTTGAGCGTATTGGCCTTCACACTTTGTTTGCCCAGACTCAATCCATTCCTGTTTGTGCGTTAGACGGGTTTTGTACAAACATTCGAGCATCTGCCGTTCGGCTTAGGCAGAGTAACTGCAAGTAAGAAAGGCAAAGCTCGTAGGAGCGGGTAAGGGTTTTGTCCTATGGGAAAAAAGGACTTGGCCTGATTGACGAACAGCAGGCAGGTGGTAGAATTCGAATTGTTGCTTAATAATAGCGGCACAGAGAAGACACCAGGTGCGGTCGTTTAGACCCATTTCGTGGAATCTTATAAGTACGATGGTGCGGAGAAAACGTGGTGTGAATATCAACATTTTTGAAGGGGGGGAAAGCATGAAGCAAACAATAGCATTCAGAGACGGGCTGCATAGAAAGGACTAAGAAACTGAAAAGAGTAACAAACAAGAAACAGGGGGTAAATGCGATGAAAGCGCGCGTGTTAGTGTATGTTTGCTGCCTCTTGGTAGTTGTGGTCAACGCATCTAAGGCGGTTGCAAATATTACAGTCCTGTCCGAAACACACCGTGTATGGGGGTGGGCGCACGACTATGCAGAATATACGAGCTACGACCACACCGATACAGTTCCGGTCACGGGGTACTGTGAGGGGTGGTGTGAATTCCCGGGGTATTACACAGGCCTGAACAGCGCCTGCAGTACGGCGGGCAATTTTGCTGTTGAGGCGTCAATAACGCCGGGGTTCTCCTTGTTTGCAACGCTGGCAGGAGCAGAATCAACGTACGTTTTCAAGCCGGACACGGATTGGTTGTCCATATCTTTTACCGGAGAAAGGCTGGGCACTGAGGATATTTCGACTTATGTCACCTACAGCTTGACCGATTTGACTCATAATAACCTGGTGGACCTCCGCAGCACAGTCGGCCTGCCTTTCGAATATTACGCGGTCGATTGGCAGGAAAATTATGTTGTGGACCCATTGCACGAATATCAGCTTTGGCTGAAAGCCTTCAATGGCAACAACGACAGCGGCACGACTTTTGCGAGGCTCCAGGCATGTATTTATGTTATCCCTGCTCCAGAGGCTCTGGTGCTTGGGCTTATCGGTGCGGGGCTTCTTGGTTGTTTGCGCAGGTTCGGAATACTCTGAACTGCCTGCTGTTGTTGGTATGGATGCCGAGGGCGCGCAGGAAAGCTGAAGCGAGAGGTCCAAACCGTTGCGGCAGACTAAAAAAGAGCTCCGGCTAAGTAAGTGCGCGCGGGAAAGGCGCACGCCGTTGTGAGAGTTCGCGAAGGAATACGGCTGGCATCGCTTATCTGGTGGATAAGGAGACTTTCGCGTTTTTAGCTCGGACTATTTAGCCTTTGGATACCGCGGTCTTAAGAAAAGGAAACGGTGTTCAATAAGTTTACGTCCCTGATAAGAGCTTACTTGTCAGCCAGGATTTTTTGCTGCAGGAGTGTTTGGGCTGAACGTCGGCGCAGGGCAATCGTACAATAAATGGTAGGGATACCATTGCGGGCCGAATTTATTCACCTCTCTCCGCCTTTCGGCCCGCTTTTTGTTTACGCAGGAGTCCAGCAGCGCCGAAAATCAACGTGGTTGGAACCTGCCATTTTCTTCACGGGGCGTGAAAACGCCGGCCCCCCTGCCCTCGCGCAGACGTGCTTTGGCGCCATTTTGCAGAGAAGAAGTGCCCAATAGATTCGTGCAGTTTCTCCCCCGTAGGGGAAAACCCTATAAATGAAACAGGTCAGGCCCCGATTGAAACACGCAGAACAATTATTAAAAGTAGTTGAAGCCTCTGTAGGGTAAGCTCCGACAGTGGCGGTGTCTGAACGGGGTGACAGCAGTGTGAACTGTGTCGTTAGTCCGTCTGTCAGGTGTGAGAACTACCGGGATGTTTATTTCGACGTGCCCGCGAAAATCACGCTGAGTCTTGACCAGAATCATATTACGAAGCCGTTCACACATGGAGATGTTCATGTTCAGGACGGCGGCGGCAAAGAACATTGGGGCGTTTTTAACGCCGAAAAAGTTGCTTCACGTTAGTCGCGGCTGTGTCACTCCGGCGGCAAAAGGTTCGAGGCAATGGCAGCTTAGGCACAGTCGAACCCGGAGCGCCAGAGTTGAACTGTCTGCGGGGCGTTAGACATCAGATTTTCGGCCGGCTCGGCCAAGGTTCGTAAAGGCGCAGTAAGGGGCCTCTTAGGAAAGGTATACTCATGAGAACTAACGGATATGTGATTTTGGCAGTGGTGGCGGCTGTTTTTGCCTCAGGGTGCGAAACAATGCAGCAGGCTCTGGATGTTCCCAAGCCGCGCGCGCAAATGACGGGTCTGAAGTTCGATAACATTACAGTCGATTCAGCGACACTGCTTTTCGACGTGGAGGTTGAAAACCCTTATCCGGTCGCCCTGCCGCTGGTGAATGTCGACTACGGCCTGACCAGCAGGTCAAAGTCATTGTTTGCCGGTAAGGCTGACCTCCAGACCACTGTGCCCGCCGAAAGCAAGAAGTCAGTTTCACTTCCGGCGACTATAAACTATATGGACCTCATTGAGGCGTTTAAGGGGATAAGGCCGGGCTCCAAAATTCCCTACCAAGCCGATCTGGGTCTGTCGGTTAATACGCCGGCTTTGGGAGTAATAAGGCTGCCATTGAAAAAACAAGGCGAACTATCGGTGCCGGCGGTACCAAAGCTAAGTGAGTTTGATTGGGAAAAAACGGTGTTGACCAAAGTCCCGCAACCATGACTTTCGTCGGGGCGCTGAAACATACACGCTCCGGCCGCTCCGCTCGGCCCAATGATGGTCAGAAGAAAAGCTGAGCAGGCCTGAAGATCAGATACAACAAGCGGAAGGTTTTAGTCAAACGACCGCACGTTGCATGTTTAGCTTCCGCAGCAATAGTGAAATTCAATCTGGAACGCCAAGATTTGCGCACAGCAGTTCCTGGTCGTTTCTGGCGTAAACGTGCTTGTATGCAAAGGCGGGGTGGGACCAGCAGACGCCGCCGGCTCTGCTGAGCTGGCCGGGGGTGGGGTCAATCAGTTTGGCCCTGGTGATTTGCTCGAATCCTTTGGGCGATAGCTTGCTGATAATCAGTTCGCCCCGCTCGTTAAACATCCATACGTTGTCCTTGTGGCGGATAAAGTGGATATTGGCCCAGCGGTCCCTCGGGACAGCATCGAGACTTTCCCAGATGCGGTCGCCGGTATGGAGGTCGAGACATCGCAGCTCGCCGTAACTATCGACGCCGTAAATATAGTCCCCGTCGAGAATCGGTGTGGATATGCAGCAGTGCAGGCTGTCGGTTTTTTTTTCGCTTTGGCCTTTTCTTCGCCAAACGAGGCCGGCCGCGGCCTTGTTATTATCGAGTCTGACCAGCATTGAGCCGTCAAAGAAACTTGATACAAATACGAAATTCTTATAAACGACGGGAGTGGCAACGTTCTGGATGGATTTGAACGGCTGCTGCCAGTAGAACTTACCGGAGGCCGGGTCGAGTCCGACCAGACGTTCGGCCGTAAGGCAAACCAGCACGCGTTGGCCCGCCTGTTCTATGACGATGGGCGCCGAATAAGAAGCGCCGTCATTCAGCGCCCGCCATTTTTCTTTGCCCGTGAGCTTATCAAAGGCAATCAGGCAGGCGTTGTCTTTGCCGCCGACCTGGATCACAACCATCCCGCCTTCGATTAGCGGCGCGGCGGCAATCCCCCAAATCGGCACCTTAGACTGGTAGTCGGCAGCGGGGTCTTTACTCCACAGGATTTTTCCGTTTGCCGCGTCCAAACAGAATAGATGCCCCATAGTGCCGAGTGAGTAGGCGCGGCCGTTATCGATAGTGACCGAAGCCCGCGGGCCGTCCGGGTGTCCGACCTTACCGTATGTGCATCCATAGGTATGCGACCAGATTTGTTTGCCGGTCATGGCGTCGAAGCAGAGGACGCGTTCGACCTGATTCGGCTCGGTCAGGCGGTCGGTGAGATACACGCGGCCGTTGGAGACGGTCGGGCCGCTGTAGCCGTTGGCGATTTTCGCCCGCCAGCGGATTGGCAACTGCGGCCCATCAAACTTTTGCACAATGCCCTTTTCCCGCCAGACGCCGTCCCTATTGGGTCCGCGCCACTGCGGCCAATCCGCGGCAAGGGACTGCCCGCCGAATAGGGGCCATGTAAACATCACTAATGCGAATGCTTTTATACGCATAATCATGTCACCGCTTCTGAGAAGGTTCAGCCGACCGATTTAGCTCAATCAGTTCTATAGTTCTGGTTTATTACAAAGTCGCCGACGACGACAGAAACTTTCATCTGCTCATTTGTTTGATCACCTTTTGCATCTTTGCAATCTTGCCGCAAGCCAGTAAAAAAACTTCATCGTCAAAGGGTCTCCGATAGCATACCAGAATCGGCCGGCCAAGGCCAGCCGGATCTTGATAAGGAATGTCCGTCCACAGATTTGCGTACTTAGTCATGACAGAGCTGCCTTCTCATATTCCACATGATGCTTGCCGACCGTGCCAACGTTGACACCTGCGACGCCGGCCCGTATCCTTTGCAGCGATGTCCGGCAGCCGAATAACACTTTTAAATTTTGAGCTGAAAGGGAGGTAGAAATTATGCCGAGGAAAGCGAAGCAGCCGGTCGTATTCCTGATTGCACTGGCTATTATTTCGGCCACAGCAGCATCAACTCAAACCGGCGACAAAGCATTTGCGGCGCACGTCGAACTTCTTTGGCCGAAGAACGACCCTTACAGTAAAGGCGACGAAGAGGCCGACAAGCCGACCTTGACCGTCTATCTTCCGCCGGCGGAGAAGAACACCGGCGCGGCCGTCGTAATCTGTCCCGGAGGCGGCTATGGCGGATTAGCCATTTCTCACGAAGGCGACCAAGTCGCCGAATGGCTAAATTCGTTCGGCGTCGCCGGCCTTGTGCTCAAGTATCGCACTCGCGGCGGCGGGTATGGTCACCCGGTCCCCTTAAAAGATGCCCAGCGGGCAGTTCGCACCGCCCGTACCCACGCCGGGCGGTGGAACATTGACCCGAATCGAATCGGCATTCTTGGTTTTTCCGCGGGCGGACATCTGGCGTCAACCGCCGGCACTCATTTTGATTGGGGCAATCCCGCTTCAGACGACCCGATTGAGCGCGCGGGTTGTCGGCCGGACTTTATGATTCTGATATATCCGGTCATTACGTTCACCCAGCCGTTTGCCTCCAAAGGCTCGATGCGCAACCTCCTCGGCGAAAATCCCGACCCTGAACTGCTCGAATTTCTTTCGAACGAAAAACAAGTCACAGCCCAAACGCCGCCCACGTTTCTCGTTCACACCGCCGATGATAAGACTGTGTCGGTCGAAAACAGTCTGAGTTTCTACCGCGCCCTGAGAAACGCCAAAGTGCCGGTCGAAATGCACATCTACCAGACCGGCCGGCATGGCTTCGGCCTGGGAATACCGGGCAACACCACATCAAACTGGCCCGCCCAGTGCGCACAATGGATGCGACAGGCGGGATTCCTCGATAAAGGGCAATTCAGCACTCAACAACGCTGGCCCGCGGAGAAGGCCTGGAAATGGTACAAACAACGGCCCTGGCTTGTGGGCTTCAACTATGTCCCCAGCACCGCATGCAACACCACTGAATGGTGGCAGTCCTACAAAGGCTTCGACGAAAGAACCATAGACCGCGAACTCGGATGGGCCGCCGACCTCGGCTTCAATACCGCCCGCGCTTTCGTTCAGTATATCGCCTGGAAACGCGACCCCGACAGCTTCAAAAGAACGTTCGACAGATTCCTGACCATCGCCGCCAAACGCGGCATATCGGTCATGCCCGTCCTGTTTGACGACTGCACCTTCGGCGACCCGCGACAGACCGAACCATATCCGGGCAAGCAGAGAGAGCCCATCCCCGGCATGATTCTGCCGAGCTGGACGCCGAGCCCGGGCCACAAACGTGTCACCGACCAGAACGAATGGCCCGACCTCGAAAGATATGTTAAGGATATGGTCGGCAGCTTTGGCAGAGACAAGCGCGTCTTAGCCTGGGACATTTACAACGAGCCCGGCGCCGCGGGAATGGGTGACAAGAGCCTGCCCCTGCTCAAGGCCGCCTTTTCCTGGGCGAGAGAGGCAGACCCCGAGCAGCCCCTGACCGTGGCGCCATACTCAAAGCGCCATAAAAATATCAACGAGGCTACACTCGCGCTATCGGATGTGACCAGCTTCCATGCCTATACCGATTGCAAAGGGATGAAGAAAAGGATTGCCGAATTCAAAAAGCACAACCGGCCCATTATCTGCTCCGAGTGGATGGCGCGGGCCAAAGGCAGCCGGTTCGAGACGGAACTGCCTCTTTTTAAGAGCGAACGAGTTGGATGCTATAGCTGGGGGCTGGTTAATGGCAGGACCCAGTGCCAGTTTCCCTGGAGCAACAAAAGAGGCGGCACAATCGACCCCAACACCGGCTGGTTTCACGATATCCTGCACGCCGACGGAACCCCCTACCGCCCCGATGAAATCGCAGCCATCCGTAAATATACCGCCGACAAGAATATCAAATGGGACGCAAAATGACGCACTTTCCCAGGCGACCACCGAAACAAAGGTTTGCAGACATCCACAAGCACCGGCAATCAGCGGCTCTTGAGAACAGTTCTTTAGAAAAGACTCAAATCGCCGGATACTTCTTTGGGCATGAGTTGACAAGTCACGTAATTGCATCGCTTTGATATTGGCGTATTCTTGGCTTCCTTCGTTCTTGTTGTCGTCTTCAGCATATTCAAAAGCCGCAAGGAACAAAGGGGCGAAGATTCTTTTCCGGCCAGCCGGGGACTTGTCCGGCCGCTGATTGGTTTTTCTCTTATTGCGGCCAACATCCTCAGCGAGCAGTTTGTGGAGATGAACGGGCAGGCTGCCGGTCACATCTGTTTTTTGGATGGGCACTGCTGTTATCGTTGCAACTGCCGCCCTGTATATTATCTTCTGGTGACGCGAAGCGGCTTGTTGCGGTTTTTCAGGTGAAAAACTGCGGATTTGCAAAGCGAACGACCGTGACGTTTACGGGGCGTGTTTTTATTTTGACAAGAGGCATCCTTTTGGGGTATTGTCCGTGGTATGGACGCGGTGTTACTCGAGCAGGTTTGCAAATCATTCGGTGAGGTTCGAGCAGTTGACGGCCTTAGCGTGCGGGTCCCGGCGGCAAGCATATACGGGTTCCTCGGGCCCAACGGGGCAGGCAAGACGACCACCATTCGGATGATTATGAATATTATCCGGCCGGACAGCGGGCGCATCGCGATATTCGGGGACGGGGCAAACACGGGGGATAGGGACAGGATAGGCTACATGCCCGAGGAGCGGGGGCTGTACCGGAAGATGACGGTTTCCAAAGTGCTGGGGTATTTCGGCGCAATTAAAGGGATGAGCAAGGGCAGGATTGCGGAGAAGGCGCCGCAATGGCTGGAGCGCGTCGGCTTGGGCGGCTGGGCCGGTAAAAAAGTTGAGGACCTCTCGCGGGGAATGCACCAAAAGCTGCAGTTCGCGGTGACGGTAGTCAATGAGCCGGACCTTCTGGTGCTTGACGAGCCGTTTTCCGGGCTGGACCCGGTAAACCTGGACCTGCTCAAAGAGATTATTCTCGAGATGCGCGACGAAGGAAGAACGGTTATATTCTCGACGCACGTTATGCACGAAGCCGAGCGTCTTTGCGATTTCATTCTTTTGATAAACAAGGGCAGGGCCGTTCTGGACGGAGGGCTGGATGAAATTCGCTCGCGGCAGAAAGGCCATGCGGTGTCCATCGAGGCGGAGGGGGACACCGGCTTTATCGCAGCCCTGCCGATGGTGGCGGGGGTAAAGCGTGAAGGAAGGAGGCTGGAGATTGCACTGTCAGAGGGTGGGGACACTCAGGAACTGCTCAAAGCCCTGGTGGGGCGCGTGCGGATACGAGCGTTTGAAATGAAAGTTCCGTCACTGCACGAAATCTTTGTTAAACTGGTTGGGGCCGACAATGCACAGGACCCTTAAGATTGCCGAGCGGGAGTATCTTGAGACGGTCAGGACCAAAACGTTTATTTTCGGCATACTGATGGCGCCGATTATAGTCGTTGCGATTATATTCTTCACGGGGCGAATGGTCAAAGAAAAGGAGGGACCGCGTCCGCCGGTGAAAGCGGCCATGACGGACCTGTCCGGAGAGCTGGCAGAAGAGATCAAAGCCGCCTTCGAGGCGTACAATAAATCACATCCGCAGCGCCAGATTGATTTGCAGCAGGTTGAGAGCGACCAGGCAGGCCTTGAACAAGCGGCGGCAGAGCAGAAGGAGAAACTGCGAAACCGCAAGCTGGATGTTTACTTTGTTGTTGATAAGGAGGTTATCAGCGGCGAAGGCAAGGTGCACTTCTATATGTGCGGGACCAAGGCGGCGACTTTCGATGCGCCATTTACGATTGAAAATCTCCTGAACAACGCGGTAGTCAATCGGCGGTGCAAGCTGCGGGACCTCTCGCCCCAACTGCTGGCCGAGCTGCGCCGGCGAGTGCCCACGGAGCATATAGAAGTGGGGCTGGCCGGTGACAAAGAACAGGTTCAGAGTCAGCACCGGAAGGTGGCGCAAATGATGGTTCCGTTTTTCTTTATGTACCTGATGTTTCTGGGGATTTTCCTGGCCGGCCAGCATATGCTCACAAGCATCATAGAAGAAAAATCATCGCGTGTGGTTGAGGTGCTGCTGTCGGCGGTCACCCCTTTCGAGCTGATGGCGGGCAAAATCGCAGGGCTCGTGGGAATCGGTCTGACGGTAATCAGCCTGTGGGCTGTTGCGGCGTACGGGACCGCCCGGTGGAAAGGTCTGAGCGTCGAGGTAGGCGCGGAGCTGATGGTGTACTTTGTGGTTTATTACATCCTCGGTTTTGCCTTTTTCAGCGCGATAATGGCCGGCATAGGCTCGGTCTGCAACACACTCAAAGAGACGCAGAGTCTGATGATGCCCATCAGCCTGATTTTTGTGCTGCCCATGATATCCTGGTTCAACCTGGCCAACCATCCCGATGGTACGTATGCAAGGATTCTTTCGTTCGTGCCTCCGCTGACGCCGATGGTCATGATGCTTCGGTTGTCCGCCAGCTCGCATGTATGGGTGGTCGAGGTTATCGCTTCGATAGTTGTGCTGGCGGCGGCGGTGGTGGGGGTAATGTGGTGCGCTGCCAAGGTCTTTCGAACCGGAATTCTAATGTACGGCAAACGTCCGGCAATGCGGGAAGTTCTGCGGTGGCTGAAGCAAAGTTAGTCCTGTCTTTCGAAAAAACCATTTGATTGCTTCGAAGCATCCTGCGGCTTCAGAGAAAAATTGTCGTGCATGAGCCTGCGCAAAAGGCGTGAAGGGAAGGCGGTACGGGGCATCTGCTCATACTATTTTCGTGACAGCAAGGGTGTAAATTGTCCTTTTTTTCTTGAGGTATTTTCTTTCGAAGTTTGTGCCGACCCACTCGTCCTGACCGGCGCCGGCGGTGGGTAGAAACTGAGCGGGTTCGAGGCGGTCTGCGTTGGCGGCCATCAGGCTGGTTATAAGCTCGAAATAGTCGGCGTGGTCTGTGGCCACCCTTATTTGGCCGCCGGGTTTTAAGGTCCGGATAAGCTGCTCAAGGTTGGCGGGGCAAAAGAAGCGTCTTTTGTGATGGCGTTTCTTGGGCCAGGGGTCGGGGAAATAGATGTGGAGGCAGTCGACGGAGCCGGCAGGGAAAAAATCGGCCAGAAATGCGGCGGCGTCGATGCGGATAATCCTGACGTTCGTCAGGCCGTGCCGGCCGATACGGTCAACGGCGTAGCGGTAGTATCTGCCTGCCCGCTCGATGCCGAGGAAATTGACGGTCGGCTGGGCCATAGCCTGATTCAGGATGAATGCGGCTTTGCCGGCGCCAATTTCGATATGGACGGGGCCTCGACGTCCAAAAACGAGGACAAAATCTATTTTGCCGTTTAACTGTTCCGGTTTCAAGGCAACCGAAGGATAATCCTTTAGGATTCTGGCCATCAGCAAACTCGTCCAAGAAGCGCGAATTTATTATTTCAGGCAATTGCACGCGCAAAATCAGGAATATCCTGATAAGAAAAATGCACTGACCGGCGTAAGGCGCAATGTGGGGAGCCTAAAAGTCAGCTATTCACACGGTATTATACATAAAGTGGGCGCTGAAGCCAGAATATAGAAGCGGTAACTGCTTCCCGGGGGTCGGTTGGAATTAAAGTCGTTGCGGAAGCCGTTCGATAAGAAGCCCAGAACAGAAGGCCTGCAAATGCGTAGCAGTTATGGGACGCAGGAGCAGCCAAAAAGGAATAGCGAAGATGATTCGGCAATTAGTCAGAAAACGGCGGAAGCACGTACTAATTGACGTAGACACGCAAAGGGATTTTTTCCTCGGCAGCGGTAAGGCGTGCACGCGAAACCACCGGAGGATTCTGGGGCGGATCCGCCGGATAATGGCCTGGGCGAGGTCCAGGAATGTCTCCGTAATTTCCACCTGCGAGGTCTACAGCAACAACGGCAACGGCGGATGCTGCATCGACGGTACGGATGGGCAGAAAAAGATACGGTACACGGTTCTTGGCAATCGACTTAGTTTTCCCGCGGACGGCAACACCGACCTGCCGGCCGACCTGCTCCAGCAGTACGAACAGATTATTCTGCACAAGCGGTGCGTCGACCCGTTTGATGAGCCGCGAATAGAGAGGCTGCTGAGCGAAGTGCGGGCGGATGAGTTCATTCTAATCGGCGCGACTACCGAGGGGGCGGTGGAGGCGACGGCGCTGGGGCTGCTGCAGCGAGGCAAGAAGGTGAAAATTGTTGTTGATGCGTTGGGCCTGCACAATAAGAAACAAGCAAGGCTGGCGCTGCGCAAGATGGAGGCGAAAGGGGCCAAATTGATTGAGACCAAGAAGCTTGCGGGCGTTTCCCATTTGCGAAAGGTTGGCATCTGCGACTGCGATACCTGCCGGGGCAAGACAAAAAGGCTGCGAGACAGAATTTTCAGGCGTGTCTTTTGACAAACCTGTGCATCAGAATTTCATCTACATACTTTCCATCCACAATCTTTACTTCTCTGACTCTGAGTCCATCTTCAAGACGCCGGATTTTCTTGTATAGTTTGACGACCGGCTATTGTGATATTCTGATATTCACTGTGTTGTTCGAAGCCGTTTTGAGCCAAACGACGAGCGATTCGCCGTGCTCATCGCCGCTTGTTTCGATACCCTGTCTGAAATTCGGGCCCGGCTGAATGGTTTTTCCGTTAAGGGCCAGCGAGACCTTTGAATCGCTGCGCCAATTCTTTATAACAAAGCAGGGATTGAAGACGGGCGAATCTTTTGAGCCGTCGAGCGTAAACTGCAACGGGAGAGCGACAGGCGAATCCTGGCTCAGAAGATATGCGCGATGGCCCCGGTCGTAGCCATTGAAGGAGAATCCGTCGCTGGCGATATTGAGCTTCGGCGGGCAGTTCCAGGATTTCGCCAGCGGCACCAGCGATGTCGCGGGTTTATCCGTCAGGCCGTACATCATCATGTTCTCTTTGAGATCATCAATATCAACCGCACCGAGGGCCGAATGTGTCAGACGGTCGGGGGCGGTGGCGAGTCTGCCGTCAGAGAGTATCTGGGCGGCCGGCCAGTGGTTCCATGTGGGCCATGGGCAATAATCGTTCTTTTCGGACTGGCCCCACGGTTCGATGCGTACCCCGGGCCGGAAGATAAGGAAAGGTCTGTATTTTGACTTTAGATTTACCAGTTCGATGTTGGCTTTTTCGAGGTCGTTTTCAGGGACCTTTGCGGCCCAGGAAAGCGTCTTGCTTTGGCCGTCCTGGGTGACGACGGTGAGGGATTCAAGTTCGATATTGTCTTCGGGCCTTGTGCCCGGCTGGCTGAGGAACTGGGTGTCCTGGAGGCTGTAATGGCCGTATTTGCTGCTATAGTATTTTACGTTGCGGATGCCGACGGCATCGGGGTAAATGGTCAAATACTCATCGACCCAGTCGCCCCAGCCGGTCTTTTTGTTCATACGAGGATTTCGATATAGTATGTCGACGAGGGCGTATCGCCAGTGGACGATGACACGGGCGTCGGTGCTTTCGATAATCCTTGCGTGGGCGTGGCGGCACTGCTTGTCCGACATGTGTTCGCAGCAGCCGAGGGTCCCGCCTCCGCCTTCCTCGACGCTCTGGTCCGAGAGCCACTTGTTGTTTTCGGTAACCCATCCGGGGCCATAGCTTGTTCCCCGCCAGAAGACGACGCTTACCGGCGAGTCGTCGAACTTCACGACTACGTCGGGATGTTCTGCGACGCGCCAGAGGTTGTCCCATGTTTCGTAGTACCTCAGCCTGGTGTAGTAAGCCCCGAAGCGGGCCTTTCCGGGCATTCCGGGAAGGACGCGTTTTTGCATATCGGGGTTGTCACGAATGAGCCGGTCAGGCCTGGTGTTCTGGTAAGAGGCGGCAATATCTTTTTCGCCCAGAGCCCGTGAGTATATTTTCAGCTCATCGATAAGCCCATCGAAGCCATACCGAGTGGCAAGTGTGGCTTTGGGGCGAACGGCGTCGGTGGGCTGGAGCGCGACATTGTTTCTGCCTATGAGCAGGTCGGAATCTGACGGCGTTATTGCGGACCTGGGGACGGAAAGCCGGGCAACCTTCTTGCCGTCCATATAAAGCGACATCCGGCCGTCTTCGCCGTCAAATTCGGCGGCGACGTATGTCCACCTGTAAAGCTCAAGCGCTCTTTCGGATGTAAGCTCCACCCACTTTCCGTCGACGGCGACCTTCAGGCCCAGACGGCCTGCCTGGTCTATACCGAAGTAATAGCCGGTGGAGTTCCAGTGCGACTGATGGACTATGGGGGCCCAGTTCCACGGGTAAGCTCCAACGGCGACCCACGCCTCAGTTGTCAGGGAGGCGCCGACCGAAGGAGCTTTGGTCTTTTCGCAAGTGACAACCGTACTGTATCCGTCGAACTGCATGGCCGTGCCGAGTACGCCGGCCTTGTAGAGTGGCTTGTGACCGTCAACGCGGCAGTTTACAGCGCCGACGGCCTCGATGGCCCGGCGTCCTGATTGTTCGTCAAAGCTCCAGTAAGCAGAAGGCGCGGCGACGGGGGCGGGCCTTTTCCTTACATTTACGAGCACTTCATCGCTGCTTTCGAGCCCGCCGTCTTTAGCGGTCATTCGGAACTTGTAAGCCACGTCGTTGGCCGACATCTCAGGCTCAAAAGGGTGCTCGTTTATTAACACTTCGGTGGACGGTTTGTCCTCGTTCCTGATAACAACCTTCCCGGGACCTGTGAGCTTCGACCAGCTTACTTTCAGATTATCGGCAGGCAATCCGTCGTCCGTCGCGGAACCGCTAAGGACCAAAGAAACGGGGGCAGGCGGGTCGTCAACAACGAGGGAAATGTCAGGTCCGGCATCGACGACAGGCGGCTGATTGGCGGCGGGGCTACCAGCGCCGGGGGAGATGGAAATATCAAGGTTACCCTCGATTTCGCTGTTTAGCCAGAGAACCAGGTCGCTGCTGTAGGGAAAATGAACGTAGCCGTAATGGTAGTCGCTGAAGGGGTGGCCATTGAGTTTCAGCCGGGGCTCGAAGTCGCCCCAATTCCTTACGAGCACCGCGGGATTCTTAACGCCGGTGGCTTTTTGAGGGGTTAGCGTGAGCTCTAATTTCGACGGCAAGGCGTTCTTTCTGCACTTAAGTACATAGCTACCGCCCGCAGTGTCAAAGGGCAGTACCTCAAAATCTGATTTACAGGATTCTGCAAGTAACAATTTCAACTCATCCGCTGCGGCGGGGAGTTTTTCGATGCCGCCCGGGGCGAGTCTGAATCTGCTAATTACGATGTTGGCCGGGTCCATCCACCGTTCGAGGTCTTCAGCGGGTTTTCTGACGGCCCGTATGCAAAGCCCGTCGGGATATATCGTAAAATATTCTTCGGCAAAGGCCTTGTTTGGTGCGGCTTCGAAATCAGGGGCGTAGCGCCATCGAACGACCGCCCTCGCGGGAGAGTTTTCGATGACAAAGACCTGCGAGTACTTATTGACCTTGTCCGGCATGGTGTCTGTGCCGTCGCCGCTTCTGGGCAGAATCTCTTCTACGAACCACCTGCCGGTGTCGGTTGTCCAGTAAGGCAGATAGCTCGACCCTCTCGAAAAGACGAACCTGCAGCCGGGAATGTCGAAATCTACGGCGATATCGGCGTAAGAGCCCGTCCTCGAATCAGCTTGCCATTCTTCGCCTTGATTGACCTTGCAGTAGCGGGCACCCTGCAGCCGGCAGAATCCTTTCTCATAAACCGTGAATGTGGGTTTTGCTTTGCCCAGGCTAACCTGGAAATTGAGCTCCGGGCCTTCTCCCGGGCCCTGGTTAGCTTCATTGTCAGGGACAGCTTGGGCGTATCCTTTGCCTGAGAAGCCCTCGACAGCGGCGGATACTTCCCATGAGTGCCCCTGCTTTGTGGTTTTGGAGGCGAAGTTTTCTGCTTCGACGGACACGATACCATTGGGACCGTCGGCCTGCCGGAATGTGGCGGCGTGTGAGACAGCACCGGCCAGGAACGCTGACAAAGTGACAATAGTCGCGCAATGGAACATATTAGTCGGATTTCTCTTCACTTTCTTTTCCTTTCCTTGCACTTTTGGTCTCTTCGAAGCAAAATAAGACCACCTGGACGCCTGCTCATCGCAGACGACAGGATATAGGTTAACAGATTTGACGTAAAGCGGCGGGTAAATTATGCAATAATGGCCGCCTCAGCATGAAAAAGGCGGCTTGATAATAGTGATTCATCGTATATCTGGGGGATGAACTTCTCCGGGACCCGTATCGGCCGGGTTATCATTTTTTCGCGCTGGAGTAACAGGACGAACCTGTGATATGGCGGCAGAACGTCTGATATTCCAGGGATAGCCCTTCTTACACGAAGGGACGGTTAACGTGCTGTTATTTTGTACCTTCCTTCGCCGCAGACAGAAACGCGTCGAGGTTCCGCGAGGGGACATCAGGCGCCAAGCCGCCGCCGCAGGAGGGGATGATGCGGGTCTTATCGGGGACGGAGTTGAGGGCGGCTCTTACGCTGCTTTGAACATCTTCAGGTGAGCCTGCGGCGAGAACGTCGCGCGGCGGGATATTGCCGAGTAGCGTGACAGAATTATTGGTCAACTTCTTTATTTCGCCAAGGCTATGCTCGAAACTGAAATTAAAGAGGTTTATGCCTATATCGGGGAGATACGGGGCGCAGACCAGGCCAGCGGCATCGTTGTGAAAGAATTTAACTTTGGCGTCGAGCGATTTGAAAACCTTCTTCAGATAAGGCAGTGCCGCCTGCCTGAAATCATCATCTCCGAGGAAACCGACGATGTCATCGAGGATGAATATCCCATCGATACTCGGGAAAGCCTCGGCCTGGAGCTGGAGCCAGTCGATGATGAAATCTGTTGTCGTTTCGAGCAGTTTGTGCGCCCCGGCGGGATTTGTGCGTATGGCCGTGAGAAACTCGGTGGCGCCGAGCAGGAACGAGGCTATATTCAAGGGGCCACGCGAGACGGCGAACCTGATTGCGTGACCTTCGCGTTCGATGCGCGGCTGGTTTAGTTTCAGGCGGTTGAGGACAAAGGGGAGCAGGCCATCGGTTTTAGGGTTGGGTTTGCGGATGGAGTGCACGTCTTTTATATCGGTGAGAATCTTTGCTGGGTGAGGCGGCTCGTTTTGAGGCCAGGAGGATTTGCTGCCGAAGGCGGAAGGCTCGGTGCACATGCCGAACTCGGACCAGAAGCCGGGCAGGAACACGCAATCGGGGAACCGACGGATGGCTTTGAGGTTGGCTTCGAACCAGATTCGTTCGCTGGAGAAATAATCGATGGCCGAGACGCCGGCCCAGCCGGGAAGCCACGGGCTGTCGATAATAAAACCGACCGGAAGCGGCTCAAGAAGCCGACCATTTATTACGGCGACGAGTTTTTCCCATTGTTCGCCGGTCATATTCTCTGTCTTGCGGAACGGACAACGTGCACAATCAAGGCCAGGGCGATGAAGGCGACAAACAGCGATATGCCGAGCCATTTCAATTTGGACCAGAGGCTCCATATACTGCCGAAAGCGGCCAGGCCGGCGGCGATGGCCATCAGGACATTCCAGACGACCCGTCTGCCGGCCCTCGGCATATTGTCACCGAGCAGGCTTCTCTGGTTCATAAGCAGATAGAAGGTGAAATATGCGATGGGCAGCAGGACCATGGCGAACATGGATGTGGGGATGGCGAGCCAGAACTGGGCTCTTCCGCCGGTCCAGATGAAGGGGCCGAGCACGCCTATACAGGGCATCAAAGCAGCGAGGCGGTGAGGCCGGCCTTTGGGTTCGATTCCCATCATCTCGCAGACGACGAAGCCGTTAACGAGCATCAAGATGATGATGCTCGAGATTCCCATGCCGATGACGCCGATGCCGAAGACATAATGCGCTACGATATCGCCGGTCAGCGGCGAGAGGGACTGGGCGAGGTTGAAAGCATCGCGTTTGACAAGCATCGCGGCCATTTTCTTATCGGCGACTGGTAAGGCATCGATACGCTGCGTTTTTTCCTGTTCGGTCAGACCCGCAAAAGTATCGGGGCCGAGCTCGTATTTGATGCGTGCTGAGGCAAGTGTTTTATATCCCGCGATTAGATTTTGTGGCGGGTGAAGTGAGAGGACGTCAGGGGACTCAGCGACCACGCCGGGGACCGGACGGGTGTGGAACTGGGCGGCGGAGGCGATAACGACGCAGCCGGTGGCCAGCATGAACGGTACAAACAGTCCCGTCGCCAGGTCAAAAATGGCAAGGCCGCGGAAATTCCTGTCCCACCCGCGTCTGAGCATGGAATATGGCAGCAGGAAAGTCATGTTGATGCCGACGGCGGCGGAGACGGCGGTGACCATGACGTCACGCTGCTGGCCGACGATGGTGTCAATCCAAAACTGGCGAAACCTCGAATCGACTTCGGCGATGAAGGGTGCGAAGGTTCTGGCCGGTGAGGTCAAAAGACTAAAATCCGGTATCAAGCCGCCGAGAATCCACTTCCAGCCGAGAGCGCCTTTGGCGAAGCTGAGTTTGATTACCACGCCGAAGAAGCAAAGGACGATTACCGCGACCATGATTTTGAGCAGGACCTCAAACAGCTTGATTCCCCAACTGCCGGTGTCATAGAACGAAACAACGATTATGCAAATCAGGCAGATAGCAGAGCAGACAACCAGATTCCCCAGGGTGTTCGGCATTGCGTCGGGCCCGACAAGGCGCGGCAAAAGATTTTGTCTTATGGCAGCCGTTGAGAGGGCGAACTGCGGCAAGGCCCAGACGAGGTTTGCCATCAGGGTCGCGATGGCCCATCCCCAACCCAATACGGGATTGACGTGGCGGTTAATGGCCTGGAACGGGCGCTCGCCCGTGGACAGGGTGACATAGCTGATGGCACTTAACATAATGACGCCCAGTATCATCGCAAGGGGCTGCAGCCAGAGCAGACTGACGCCGGCGAGAACTCCCAGATACAAACTGCCGGCCAGGGAGCCGCCGCCGAGTGTAATGGCGCTTTGCAGCCAGCCCGGCCCGGAGAGTCTGACAAAGGCCCCGAGCGTTGCCGGCGTCCCTTTTTGTCTGGCTTCGGCTAATAATCTGCGCTCCTTTTCGATGCCGGTATCCGGCAAACCGGTTTTCCCGCCTGTAATGTCACTGGCCATCTTTTTGACTTTCCATTACGAACATTATTATCCGGCCGGAAGCATGCGCCCGCCTTCTCAGAACGCTCTTACCGGTACTTCGGCGCCAGCTTTTTCGGCTGAAACGTACGCGCTGTAAATCGTGGAGATACAGTCGGCAGCGAGCCGGCTGTCGCCCTCGAGCGGTTCATCATAGGCGACAGTCCGGTAGAAGGCCTCAATCTCCTGTGGATATCCTGTGAACCAGTCCTCATCCGGCGAAGGATTCGACCAGCCCTGCTTCGTGCCGATTTTTTCCACCACGTAGATGTCCTTGAAATTCTCATCGACCGGATTGTAGGTCTGCATGGCAGTGTTGGGATTGATGTTGCAGATGGTACGGTGGTTGTTCGCGGCGACCTCAATCCAGTTGTGAATGCCGCCGAGGAGGATGTCGGAGGCGATAATGTCCGCAATCGTGCCGTCTTCGAAGGTGATATGCATGATTGAGAAGTCGTCGATATCGTGGTAATCGGCGCGTATATGTCCCTCGTTTCTGAAGTTTTCCGTCCGCGTGATGGCATGGATGCGGGATGAAACCGTTTTAGGCCGGATTGGTTTGCCGTTGCGGGCATTGCCTTCCACGCGCTTGAAGTAAAATGCGGCCGTGAGGGGATGGCAGCCCTTGCTGAGCATGACCCCCCCGCCGGAGAATTTCCAGTAGCCGTAGGTGGAGGCGTGCGAGCCGGAGTGTGCCTCCTCGCCGTGCATCCACAGAATTTGCGCGCCGGTCTTTTCGATGATTTCGCGCTCCTTCTGGATTGATGGCGCATAGACCCAGTTTTCGGCGTAGAGAATTTTGCCTTTGCTTTTTTCTTCAGCGGCAAGCATACGCCCGATGCTGGCCAATGCGTGGTCGAGTGCCTTCTGCTTCGGAAATGTTTCGCCATTGAAATTTTCCGAGCCGTTACCGAAGAAACCCGTGAGAGGCTTTTCCACGATGGCGAACTTGTCGCGTTCGAGCGCGGCAACGGCAACCGGCTCATGGGAAACCGGGGGCGTGCAGACGTGAATGACGTCGACCTTGTCAAGGACTGCTTCGAGGCTGTCGAATGCTTTTATACCTCGCTTGCGGGCAAATTCTTCGCGTTTTTCTTTTGTGCGGCAGTAGACGCCGACGACTTCGGCGTCGGTACCGTGCAGTTTCCTGACCGCTTCGAAGTGAAATGTCGCGGAAAAGCCCGCGCCTATAATTCCGGTGCGAACGGTTTTCTTGGTCATGCCAACTCCTTTCTCCGATTCTGCCTTCGCACATCAAGCGAGACCGGCATTTTTTTCTCAAAGATTCCAGGGGCTGCGCATCGGTCTTGAGAGCATGCGGTTAGCCTCGTCGTCACTGATAAACTTTTCATTGCCAGCATCCCATTTTAGCTTACGTCCGAGCAGCATGGCAATGTAGCCCAAAACACAGGCGGTGCAGGAGCGGTGGCCGATTTCAACCGGGGCGACGGTCTGGGCCCGGGTCTTGATACATTGCAAAAAATTCGCCTTGTGATTATTGCTTCTATAAAGGTGGATTTCATTTGGGCCGATTACCGAGGTCAACAGTGACCTGGGGTGGGCGTCAATGATTTTGCGCTTGACATACACCCAGCCTTCGCTTCCCTCGAAAAGAACGCCCTGCCTGTTGGTCTTATTGTCGGCGCAGATGAGTCTGACGCCGTCGGCGTAAGCGTACTCGATGTGGAATTGGCCATGCACATCCCAGAGTCCGTCTTTGGGATATTCGGCCCGGCCCTCAATCTCGACGGGGCCGGTATATTCGGCGTCCATCCCCCAGTGGGCGATGTCCATGTGGTGGGCGCCCCAGCCGGTAATCATTCCGCAACAATAATCAGAGATGCGAAGCCACCCGGGCCGGCCGTAATCGTTTTGCGGATGGACGCGCTCGTGTGTATAATCCGCCCATGGCGTCGGCCCCAGCCACATATCGTAATCGAGATTTTCCGGGACCGCCATCGTCGGCTGCGGCACCGTGCCCGGGTCTGTCGGCAGCCCCACTTTTACAGTATGCAGCTTGCCGATGCGTGCGTTTCGGACCAACTCGCAGGCGAAGCGAAACCTCGGGTCGGAGCGCTGCTGGCTTCCCACCTGCAGAACCCGGCCGTACCGACGAACTGTGTCACTCAACACGCGCCCTTCCGGAATGGTCAATGTCAGTGGCTTTTCGATAAAGATGTCCTTGCCGGCCCTGGCTGCGGCGATGGCAGGCAGCGCATGCCAGTGGTCGGGCGTACAGACCAGGACCGCGTCAATATTGTTTCTGGCAAGCAGGTCCCTGAAATCCCCGTACGTGGCGCAGCCCTTGTAGCTTCCGCTCCTGCTGCGTGCACCGTAATGTTCGTCAACGATTTGCCTGGCGTAGCTCACTCTTTTCGAGTCAACATCGCATACGGCAATGACCTGCGCCTCGTCAAAGCCGAGAATTGTCCGCATATCGCCGAGTCCCATCCTGCCGACGCCGATACAGCCGATAGTGATTCTGCTGCCGGGCGCATTCGCAGCCGGTACTGAAGCGGGCACTATTGCAGGGACGGCCAGAGCCGCCCCGGCCGCAGCGGAGCTTTTCAGGAAGTCCCGGCGAGTCAGCTTTTTGTTTGCTTTGATTTCCATGTTATCCGGCAGCATAATTCATTATTCCGTGCTGTTCAATCACAATTGCCGGTAAAGATAATACCCTGCGCTGGTTACAGACACTATTATGGCGATAATCATGCCGATATTCCAAAGGGCAGCTTTTATTCCGGTTGGCTTGTCCGGCCCAAGATACTTTTTACTGTTGTTCAGGATGAAGAATATTATGTAGGCGAACGGCAGGAGCAGGCCGCAGATGGCTGAGGCTGGCACGGCAACCCACGGTCCCATGTATTTCCAAAATATGACGCCGGTGGCCGCCGGGGCCGGGATAAGACAGCCCAGTCGATAGCGCCAGCCCCCCGGCTCGACGCCGAACATCTCACAGACGGCAAAGCCCGACATAAGCATATGCACCGTGATAGTGCTGAGCGTCATTCCGAGAATACCCAGCCCGAAAATGATGCGAGCGAAGAACCTGTTCAGACCCGCCGACTCGAACATGGCCGCCGCTTTTATCGGCGACAGAGCGGCGGAACCCGATGCAAAAGTCTGCGGGTCGTAGATGGTCGCACCGGCGGCGATAACCACGAGGGACGTTGCAATGCAGAAAGGCAGCAGTGTTCCCGTGACAAGGTCGAACCATGAAAGACCCCGATGCTCCCTTGCCCACCCTCGGGCCAAGAGACTGTAGGGAAGAAGAAAAGTGGAATTGATTCCGACAGCGGCGGCAAACGCGGCCATTACGACAGAGACGCCTCGGGGATCGGTGGGCATCTTGAGGGGCAGGAATCCTTTAGCGACTTTGCTGAACTGGATATGGCCGGCAAAGGCCTGGCGTGTCACCACGAGGGTAAACGTGATAATGATAAGCCATACGAAACCTTTGAGCATTCGCTCATAGAACTTGACGCCCTTATGTCCCCTGCCGTAGCTCCAGGTAACTGCGGTGGATATAACCAGAAAAACCAGACCTGTTACAATCAACAGTGTAGTGCGTGCCGCCCGCGTCGGCTGCCAGCCGGTACAGGCATTAATCATATCCTCGGTCATGCCCGCCGCCAGCGCGTATTGCGCGAAGTGCCAGACGACGGTTACCGCCAGTGCGCCAAAGGCCCAAGCCCAAGCTACAGCGGGATTGAGGATGCGCTTCATCACAGGAAAGGGACGCAGGCCTGTACAAAGTGTCTGGCGGGATACCACTGCCAGCATAAAAACCCCGATGAGCATTGCAATGGGCTGTACCCAGAGGAGCTTGTACTGCAGGTAAGCTCCGGCAAACAGAGACGCCATGGCGCTGCCCCCGCCGAGGGTCAGGGCGCTTTGGAGCCAGCCGGGACCTGTCAGGGCGAAATACCCGCTCCAGCGTTTGAAAAGACCCTTGTTCTGAAGCTCTGCCAGCTTGGCCTTTTCCTGCGTAAGAACCGCTGGGTCCGATGCGGCGAACATCGGCAGACCTTTCACAAGGTTTGTCTCGCTGGAAGAGCTGTCCTGGGGGTCTGTCATTTACAGCTTCCTGTCTGCTTTTTTTCAGTCCCTTATTTTTTCGAGTTTGACAGCCAGCGGGTCGGCAAAATCAATCCAAAGGCGCTCAAGCTCGCTGACTACAGGTTTGCCCTCGTGCACGTAGAAGCGATATCGGAAGACATAATCTTTTCCCGGCTCCATTGTCCAATCGCCTATCTGCGAGGGGGCGAAATTGAAAAAGAGGTGCGAGTTCTTCCTGGGCCAGAGTCGCATAGGCTCCGGGTGGCGGAAATTGGCCGGATGGCTCATAACCGTTACGCCAGCCCAGTGGTCTGCGGTCTGACCGTATGTATCACACCAGCGGGCTCTGGTTCCGTGCCCATCTTCACGAGTTTTGCCTTCGGAAGTCAGTTGTTCACTGTTATCGGCGGTCCATTGGCGTGTCGCCCTGAAGCCCAGCCCGCCGTAGCGATACTTACGCTGGATGAGCGGACTATCGCCGGCGCAGTGCTGGATCGAGACAAAGTCCCACAGCCGGCAGCCCTTCGCCGGGCCGCCGAGATTGTAGACGCGAACGTCCCAGGTTTCGTTGAGGACGACCTTTTCACCTTCGGGGGCGGTGAGGTCTATGTGGTTTTGCTGCGCGACGAAACCGCCGTAGACGGGGCCGCTTGTCGTCGAGAGGAATTTCACGAAACGAACGGTTCCCTGCCCTGCTTTGAGATTCCAGAAATCGATTGTGCGGCCTTCGAATTCGGTCTTTGTCCACGGCATCCAGATTCCGAGGTGATGGATATGGTCGGGGGGGTGAATATCTGTCAGTATCGCGCCGCTCGGCGACCAAAGGGGATGGATGAAGCCGCTGCGGGTGTAAAGCGGGTCGGCCCCCTCGGGCGGCGGGACGAGGGCATGGTTGTATCGCAGAACCTTATTGCCGTCCGCCTCAATCTCGAGGAATAAATCGTTATTTGTTACTTCCATGGCCGGAGCTGCTGAAACCATCAAGCGGGATTCGACGCCCGGTTTGAGGTCGATAGTAATACCCTCTTGCAGCTGTCTGCCTGTGTAGTATGTTTTCGAATCCGACTTCAGGTCGTGGACCACGTACCGGTTTTCACTTTGAACCGTGAACCATTCAGGGAACTGGTTGATGCGGGGCCAGTCGAGAGGCATCTTCATATTCGTTTTGTGACGAGGCGCGTCAAACAGGATTTTTCCTTTCCACGGGCTGTCGGCGACCACGCTGATTTTCAGACTGTCGCCTTCCTGTACGGCTCCGAAGACAACATCCTTTCTCCAGGGGCGAATGGTGACGCCCTTTGTCTTCCACAGGCAGTACATTATGGTGGTGCGGGCAAAGTTGCCGTCGCCGTGCCATCCTTCAATAACGCCGTCGGGCTGCTGTTTGCTCCACATTATTTTCGTTTCGCTGTCAATCCAGTCAGCAGCGGAGGTGACAGGCTCACGATTGTAGAGGTTGATGGCGCTCTCGATGGAATCTGCAAAGCCGTCGGCGCTGTAATTTCCCTCCCACCTGTAATTCCTGTAGTTGTCGGCCAAGCTGCCGAGGGCTTTCAGGGCGGCCTGGCGATATGATTCGGTTTTGTCTACAAGATAGACGGTGTAGTACCCATTGAGGTCATAGCCCCACGTGTCGGCGAGGCGTTCATCATGTTCGCCTGTTTGCGGGTTGATGGCGTTGTAGAAAAGGCCATGTTCGTTTCGGCCTATTTCGAGAATTCGGTCGAGCATTTCATGCAGCCGTTTTTGATATTCCTGTTTCTTTTGCGGCATTGTGAAGCTGACCGTTGCGTACAGCTCACACAGACCGGAGACGACTTCGCAGCCATGGTCGCGCAGCTTAAGTTTTGTTTCATCTCGCGTAGGGTGATGTTTATCGAGCAGGTAATAATCGCCAAGCCGAAGGGCCCAGTCGAGGTATTTCTTGTCGCCGGTCATCCAGTAGACGCGGGAAAGCGTCTGGAGCATCTCGCCGTTAATTTCCTGGCTTTCGGATACGATTCTTCCGAAGGGAGTTTCAACGGGTGCGTGTTTCCACATATCATCGAGAATCGAAATCATACGGTCCGACCATGGGCTTCTGCCAAGCCATTCGGTGAGCGGCAACAGGCCGTCTTTGACGTACTCGGACGAGCCGAAAATAATGCTGCCGATGTTGGGTTCGGCGTTTGCAAAGTCCTGTTTGGAAAAGGAGTATGTGTCGGGCATCGCTCCAATGCGTGAGGTGACCCTCGTTTCGGCGCCGAGCATGTCGAGCATGCGCCCTTCGAAGAGGGGGCGGTCGGTAATGGCCGCGGTGAGCACCATGAAGGGATAATTGTCGGCGGCGGCATCCTGTGCATTCCAAATATCCAAGCGGTCCTTTTTCAGGCCTTTAGGAATCAACCCCGTTTTTGGGTCGGCATATTTGAGCCAGCCCGCGACGTACCTTTGACAGCGTTCAAGACCCTCGTTGGCCTGACGGCCGTTTTCCAGCGCCTGGACAAAGGCCGGGTCTTTGACGCGATTGTGCTGTACCAGTTCGTAGCGGCGCAGGCTCCCGGCCGGTGTGGCGCCGGAAAGAATCCACCACAGACGCGGGGGACTGCCCGGTTCGACCTGCGAGGGTACATAAACACGCTGAGAATCTCTGAGTTCCTGCAAATGCAGTTCGGTATCGGGCGCCAAGGCGGGTATGTTATCGAGCCGAACAGATACCGGAGTGTCGATACGAGTATATTTCCCGGCCTCGACAGTCAGTTTAGCCAGCGGTCCGGCAGCCGCGCCAGACTGGGCCGCCGCAGCCAGTAGCAGAATCGCGCTAATTTTCGACCGGCGCAATAGCTCGCTGCTCATTCCTCCAGCCTCCTTAAATGACTTTCCCGCAAGGTTCATATATTGGTGGGATTCCCTATGCTCGCTTGTTAGGCTTGTCCCTGCTCTAAACGCCCTCGGGCACAACGAACGGCTTGCGGTAGTCCCGCCTCAGAAGCTCGTTTGCCCATTGAACGGGGAAGTCACCGACAAATCTCTCCTGCTTCACATCAGTTTTGAGCCACGGACCAAGCACCACGGGCGTCTTATTAAGGTCAACTTCATTGGCTGACAGATGCGACACAAAACGCTCGAATGTTTCCAGCGCCTCCTTGTTACTCTGAATCGTTTCTCTGACTTTTTCGGGTGAGGACTCCCAGCCCAGACGGTAGGAGATATTCGCCATGTGGCACAGGGCGGCTGAAATGTGCCCTTCGAGGATGTCTGAGTGAAGGTCGCTTACCTTTCGGCTGCGCATGGCCTTGATAAAATTGGCCTGGTGCCCGCCCCCGCCATCGCCTTTGAACTGCCTGATTTTACTTCCATTGTTGTCGTAGGCCCAGCCGCCGCCGCGACCGCCCGCAAAGTATCCGTTCTCACACTGGATAATGTTGCCGGAGCGTATGCCCCTGCAGTGGTCCATCGCGCTGGTACCCTTCGCCCGGGGCAACCCACGAACTTCAAGAATGATAGGAGCAGGCTCATAATCAAAGATGGCAAGCTGTGTATTAGGCGTTTGGCCGTCGTCGACGTAGCCAAACCGTCCGCCGAGGCTGATTACGCGCGGCGGCAGGCCCGACTGGCCTACTATCCATCGGCAGTCATCAATCTGGTGGGCCCCGAGATTGGCCATATCGCCGTTGCCGGTATCCCAGAACCAGTGCCAGTCGTAATGTAAATGCTCTCGCCTTAAGGGCCCAAGAGGTGCCGGTCCTGTCCAGAGGTCGTAATCGATAGAGGGCGGCACCCGCTGCGGACCATTGACCCTGCCTATACTCGGTCGCAGTTTGAACCACAGCCCATGCGCCCAGAGAATCTTACCAAGGTTTCCCTCTTGAATATACTGTACCGCCTCCCGTAAACCGACGTCGGAGCGGTTCTGCGTGCCGGCCTGCACGATGCGTTCGTACTTTCGGGCCGCCTCGACCATCTTGCGGCCTTCCCAGACGTTGTGGGAGACGGGCTTTTCGACATAGACATCTTTACCCGCCTGGCAGGCCCAGATGGTGACCAGCGAATGCCAGTGATTAGGGGCCGCAGTGACGATTGCGTCTATGTTTTTGTTCTCGAGGACCTTACGAACGTCGGTGTAAGCATCAACCTTCTCGTTGCTGTCGGTGAACTTTTTGACTTCACTGTCCAGGATTTCGCGGTCAACATCGCACAGTGCCGCTACCCGCACGCCGGCAAGATTACGGAAAACCTCAATATGTTGCGCACCCTTGCCTCGAAAACCGACGACGGCCACGCGAATATCGTCGTTGGCGCCAAAAACCCGAGAAAACGGCATCGCCGCCGCGACGCCTGCGGCCATCGAACTTTTCATAAAATCTCGGCGTGTAATGGCTTTCATCAATACTCTCCTTCTTCAAACTCCTTGTGACAAAAACAAGCTTCAGCCTCACATAAGGCAGGAAACTACTATCAATCGAGAATCATAATACCCGAATCCGCCGCTCAAATCCAACCTATTTTCCGGAGAGCCGCCCTGAGAGAGCAGTTGCGCCCCAGTCGTTTGGGGGTATTTGTCGCTTCAAATAGGATTTGACAATCAATGAATACCTGTGTTATCCTCCGATAAAGGTGCCAGTTTAGTCGAGTCCTGCCGTCTTTATTACAGAACGGAGCTCCCGAACATTTATATTTGAGCAGTTATGAGAAAGGATGGGGTAGTCATGAAAAAAGAGCATTCGATATTGCTGTTAGCCGTGACAATTGCCTTTGCCTTGTCTATCTGTGCCGGAGGGCGGGCCTTCGCAGGTTTGAAGAAAGACGGAGCGAAAGCAAGCGTTGAGAGAAACTGCGTCAAGGAGATACGCTTTCGTTCGTCCGTCACATACGCGGACCCGTATAATGATGTTACCCTGGATGTTATTTTTGACGGACCGAACGGTGTGTCGCTGCGCGTACCGGCCTTTTGGGCCGGCAAGAATGTCTGGGCGGTCCGTTTCGCGGGCGAACAGCCGGGTGATTATACCTTTAAGTCGGTCTGTTCCAACCCGGACGATAAGGGCCTGCACGACCGGACGGGAACCGTTAAAGTGCGGCCCTACACCGGCCCGAACCGGCTATTTCAGCATGGCCGGCTGCGCGTTGCAGGGGACAAGCGGCATTTCGTGCACGCCGACGGTGCCGATTTCTTCTGGATTGGCGATACATGGTGGATGGGCCTTACCAAGCGGCTGGGCTGGCCCCGAGGGTTCAAATCGCTCACAGCAGACAGGGTGAAAAAGGGATTCAACCTGATTCAGATTGTGGCAGGTCCCCTGCCGGATATGGATTCCTGGGATCCGCGAGGCAAGAATGAGGGCGGTTTTCCTTTCGAAGAAGGTTTTGCTCGAATCAACCCGGCCTTCTATGACTATGCAGACCCGAAAATCAAACACCTACTTGACTCCGAACTGATGCCATGCATGGTCGGTATGTGGGGATACCACCTGCCGAGAATAGGCGTGGAAGGCGTGAAACGATATTGGCGGTATATCGTGGCCCGGTACGGGGCTTATCCGGTCGTGTGGTGCATAGCGGGCGAGGGGACAATGCCGTATTACCTTTCTCAAACAAAACAGCAGGACAAGGAAATCCAGAGAAAAGGCTGGTGCGAGGTGACCTCTTATGTGCGTCAGATTGACCCGTATCACAATCTCTTGAGCATTCATCCGGCGACCACGGCGCGTGACATGTCGGAAGATGCAGGTCTGTTTGATTTCGAGATGCTTCAAACAGGCCATAGCTGCTACGACAGTCTTGGGCCGACGGTTTCGGCCGTATCGAATGCTGTTGCGCGTAAGCCGAGGATGCCGGTCGTCAACTCGGAAGTAAATTACGAGGGCATCCGCGGCCAATGCTGGCAGGATGTTGTGCGTTTGTCATTCTATATTTCGGTTTTTAACGGCACGGCCGGTCACACCTACGGCGCGAACGGGATATGGCAGTTCAACGAAAAGGACAAACCCTACGGTCCGTCGCCGCACGGGCGAAGCTGGGGCAATATGCCCTGGCAGGAGGCGGCTCAACTGCCCGGCGGAAGACAAGTCGCTCTCGGCGGGCGATTCATAATGAGGTTCCCCTGGTGGCAGCTCGACAATCATCCGGAATGGGTCGAGCAGAAGAGTGAGCAGACCGACCGCAGGGCCATTCGCTGTATGGGCATACCTCGCCGCCTTCGGCTTATTTACGTTCCCCTGCTCTGGACCCCGCCGACAATTAAAGGCATTGAAAGGGACGTTCAGTACCGGGCATATTATTTCGACCCGTGCACCGGCACCCGGTACGATTTAGGTAGGGTGACCGCCGACGAAAACGGCAACTGGCAGCCCGCCACTCCCCCGCCCGAAGCCCACGACTGGATAATTATGCTCGAAGCTACAGGCACATAGAAAAATGGTGGGCGTTACTGTCATATCTTGGCGCCCTCGGCAGCCCGGCAGGTTTCGGTACTGCTGTTACGGCTGGTACGGTCCGCCCAGGTCGTAGGCGAAATACTCGACGAGCACTTCGGCGCCGGGTCCTGCGCCCAATTGGATGTAGGCGTCTCGCGGCGTGCGATACTCGTGCTGCCGCGCACCGATGAGTTTGCTGTCACGATAGATCTGGGCGACGCGGTCGGGGCGGACGGTAATCCTGTATGTATGCATGGTGTCAGTGTTGTCCAGACCTTCGGCTACCGGCGTAAATTGGTCAAACGGCAGAAAAGCTGTACCCTGGATGTACCCTTCGTACCAATAGACGCCGGTGTCGGTTAGGGCCATCGCATAGCGGCTGCCGGCGCCGTCGTAGAGTTCAATGTCAACGGCCTTGGCGTTGGGCGCGCGTTTAATAACCTGAGTTTTGATTTCCACGGTGAAGCCCTTTTTCTGGTCGACCGCGGCAAAGCCGGGGGGGTCGCCACTTCTCTCGTAAAAACCTCCACCTTTCGTGCTGTCAATTCTGAGCGGCTTGCGGGCAGCGGGCGATTCGGCAAAATCCTCAGCTTTCCACGTCCATTTTTCTCTGCCGGACGAGTCAGAAAAGACATATACCTTGGCGAGGCGGCCTTTTGCAGGCAGTGGTTTGGCATCCGGCGGCGTCGGTCTGGTCGGCGCTGCCGGCGGCAGTGTCACCAGCCACTTGAGGTTGAACGCATAGTGCTGCCGGCTGGTGAGCAGATGTATGACTTTGTCGGCAGATTGACAAACGGCCAGGTATCCGACGGATTCGCTATTGTGCGGGCTCATTATAACAGGCTCGCCGTTCAGACTGCCGACCTCATGAGGGGGGCAGTCATCGGTTATCAGCCGCTTATGGGGCCAGCTTTTACCTTCGTCGAACGAAACCGTCCCGAACAGGCCGGAGACTTCATGCTGATTGCCCGATTCGTTCATGACCATCATCTTTTTACAGAATGAGGCGAAAAACAGCGGGCCTTCCTTCAGCCGAAGCAGAACAGCCCTTTGCCCCCAACTGACGGGCGGAAATTCGCTTGCCGAATACTCCCACGTTTTGCCCATATCACCAGAGATGCTCATCGGCATCCTGCCGTCGATATCCCTTTCGCGTCCCAGAGCCATAAGCCGGCCGTCCGCGAGCTGCACGGCGGTGGCGTGTTTGCCCCTGATTGAGCCGCCGCACTCACTCCAGCTTATGCCCCGGTCGCGGCTTATCCAAAGAATGTTCGGACCCTTGTCACAGGAGATGGCGTAAAAGTCTTCCTTTGTTCGAAAAACCGATTCGACGGGCATGTGACTGGGCCCGTGGTCGGCGATGATTCGCGGCGGCGACCAACTGACGCCATTGTCACGTGAAGTTCGCATCACGAGGGCAACGTTCCTGACGGTATCCGCCAGGCCGTTGAAGTGGTAAATCGTATCCTTGCCGTCGAGCCATAGCGCGTGGCCGTGGTCGTTGCGGTCGGGGGCGTCCCAGAAAAGCGAGGCCGGCTCCCATTCATCGCGGCCGTGCCGCAGTCGGCTGGCGGCAACGGCCAGCTCGCGCCCGGATTCGCCAATGCACGTATGCCAGATGGCCAGCAGGTCGCCGTTCGGGCATTCGCTGACAGACGTAAAGTGGTTATGCTTTTCGTACAAGGGGCCTGTGTTACCGACCGGCATTTTGACGAACTGGCGCTGTTTGTAGTAAGGTTTCCGGGGATTCGGGCCCTTTTTGATATCTGATGGGACATGTTGGCGCACGTCGGTCTGATAAAGCTGCAACGGAGGCGCTGGCAGCGGCTGGGTTCGGGGCATCTCGCCTATAACTACACGGAAACCAATTATTGCGTGCTTATCTTCCGCCAAGGTTCCGAGGCGATTGGCCGAGCGTAAGTAATACGGATTAGTAGAACGGTCGCCGCCGCGGATGACTCTGAAATCACCGGTGATACATCCGACAGGGTCTGTCTGCTGGCCCGCCTCGTAGGGGCCATACCAGTCATAGCACCACTCTTCGACATTGCCGTGCATGTCATAGATGGCCCAGGGATTAGGCGGCGTCTGTCCGACTTTAACGGACCTGGACTCTTTGACGAATTCTTCAGGCAGTGTGTCACCCGTGCTGAAATGGGTGGCTGTCCCCGCCCGACAGGCGTATTCCCACTCGGCCTCGGTGGGCAGGCGGCACGGCAGGTCCTCCTTGTCTGAAAGCCACTGGCAGAATGCCTGTGCATCATACCAATTAACATTGATGACGGCCTCGTCGTCCCGGCCGGAATCGCGGCCCTGACGACGCAGCTTCCTGTGTTCGGGACGAAACAACTCGTATTGAAAGTTCGTTACCTCATACGCCCCCACATAGAAAGGTCTGGAGATTCTGACGGTGTGGTTTGGTTTTTCGTCGAAGTCGCCTTCAGGCTGCAGACTGGCATCGGTCGTCAGTTCCGCGGGCAGCGGTGTACTGCCGACACCCATTTGAAACGTGCCGGGCTCGACGCGGATAAACTTCATGCCTATGAAATTTGTATACTCTTTAGCTTTCGGCATCTCAGCCGAGTGGGTAGGACGCACATTGATACAGATAAGGGCGACAAGACACACAACCTTTGCCAAATCCTTCCTCAACACTGCTTTCATCGTTATTTCCACTGATCCTTTCTTTTCGATACGGCGAGATTATTAACCCATAAATGGGCCGGTTACCGGTCTGTGTAGATAAGCGGCAGTTTCGTTTCACGTTTGTTTTCTGTCTGCCAGAGTTTGAGCAGGGCCATCATCATTGTGTCGGCGCGGGTGATGGCTTCATAATGGTCAAAGCCAACAGCGACACGAGGCAGCGGGGAGATATCCAGGAAATTCTCCATGCCGAGGCGAGCGAAGTAATTCGCTCGCTCAAGATATTTCCTGTCGGCGGAAAACTCATAAGCAGTGGCCATCAGCATAATAACATCGCCGATGACGCCTGGCTTCTGAACGGCCCCGGCGGGCGGGTCGTTCTTCAGATAGCGGTTGGCGCAGGCGGTAATCAGCCGATGGTAGCCGTTCCTGATCTCGCCCGGCGGCAGCTGGCGGCAGCGTTCATAGCATATCATCGCGACCTGGGCCTCGGTGGCCTTGCCATACTCGAAGTCCCAGATTGGACAATATGACCGGCCGACGGCAAAGGCTTTCATCGTGCTGACCCCTGCAAGGTCCACAAACAAATGCTCGGAGTCTTCGCCGAGGCCCTCGTGGTATTTTAGAAAATGTCCGTCCTCGGTTGCCGCGAAGTCAAGCATCATTTTTTTAAGCTCGCCCGGCACGAACTGCGCGGCCTCGTGCAGGTCTATGGCCAGTGACAGCGTCCCGGCCACGTGAGAGTGAAGCCCGCCGATGCGCGGGTCATGCTCGAGCTTGATTTCCTGTCCGCTAATGTAATGAAGCCACTCCTGCACCGAAAGCGCTGCGCGGTCGCTGGGAAGGGCGCCCGTTACCGGGTGGCGGCTGGCCTCTTTGAATATCAAGACGCGCTCAATCGCCTTCAAGAAGACGGGGTCTTTGGTTCGGTCATAAGCATGTCCCCATGTCGCGATGTAAAAACCGGCGTGGCGTGAGATATTGCAGCTCCTGCCGGGGCCGTGTTCGGACCACTTCGCGTGGCGATTGAAGTCACCCAGATGGTTGTAAATCTGATGGTCCCACAGGCCCCTTGCAAAAGCCTGACAGGCCTGCGGCGCCACGTCGAATGAGCGGTCCCAGAGTACCCAGGGTCGGTAGAATTCGTGAAGGTCGCGCCCCTTGCACTGTTCGGCGGCAACGTCCCAGTGAAGGTGCTCACCCCACGCGAAAAGGCCGGTAGCGGGGCTCTGACAGTTCTCAAAGAACCATTTTAGGGCCCTATCCGCTTCCTCTTGGTACGTTTTGTCGCCGGTCAATTCGGTCAGAGCGTACAGTATCTGATAAAGATTCAGGTCATGATGAGGGTTGGCGCCGTATGCCCTGTCGCCTTCGCGAATGCCTTGTCCCTTCAACTGCCGCCGGACAAACTCTTTCGTATTCAGGTCCAGACCTCCGGCGATAAAGACCGGCGATTTCGCGCTGCCGTACGTATCCCGCCCATGCTTGATCATGGCATCCGCATAAGAGGCGACAGCCTTCAAATACTCGGGGTGAGCTTCCGTGGCCCCTCGTGCATAAGCCGGGAAACTCGACAGCAATACGACAGAAACAGCCAGAGGCTTTATCAATTTCGACAACATTTCCATTCTGATTTTTGCTCCTTTTTTCTTTTAAGAAACGCGTAGATAATTCCTGCGAAACTATTGGTTGGGAAGGGTGTGATTGAGCAGGTTTTTGTCGCGCCAATGTGAGAGTGCTTTGATTTTTCCGTCGGGACCCCAAACGGTCCAAACATCGGTTCCATCGTCACGGTGCTCCCACTGCCATTTTTTCGTGCCATCTTTGTCCCAGTATGTCTCTGTGCCGACCTTAGTGCCGGCCCGATAGTTGACTTCCCACTGTTTTTTGCCGTCCTCATAGTACCAGGTTTCCTGGTCGTCAAGCAGATAGCGTCCATCCCCGCCGACGCCCGCGCTCCAGATGACCCTGGTTTTTCCGCTCGGGTATGTTTCCTGATAATTGCCGACGCTGCCGGCAGCAATGCCGGTCTGGTCTGTCGGTGTCGGCGTGTTTGCCGAATCATCGCCCGCAAGAATCCACGCCTCATTGAGTTCTATATGCAGGTCGGGGTTATTGCGGGAGGTGACCAAGTGAATGACACCGTTTTGGCTCTGGGCCGCGCCCACGTAACCGACGGTCCTTACTTGAACAAGGCTGCCGTCTTCGTTGCGTGTCTGTTCGCCGATGAGCTTCCTTATGCGCCAGGTTTGGCCGTTGTCGTCACTCAGTCCGGCATAGGCGCCCGGTGCAGTGAAACCCGTGACGTTCGGGTCTCTGGCGTTGCCGAAATCAGTTACATAGAACAGGCGTCCGCTGGCCAGTTTCAGCATAATCGGATTCCGTCCACCGCCCTGCCCCGGCATGGGCGACCTGCTTACCGTCCAGGTCTTACCCCAGTCGGTCGATACATTTTTTGGGCAAAAGCCGTCGATAGTTCTGTTTCGTGTCCCGTAGGCGAGGATGGTGTTGTCATCAAGCAAAACGAATGTGGAATGCAGTCCCAGAGTTCGGCCGCCGGGGTCGAACCAGGTTTGGCCGTTATTTCTGCCGGCCCAGAGTCCGGAGGTGGAGCCCCAGCCGTCAAAGGCTATATATATAGTGTTGTTGGGGCCTCTGAAGGCAGCGTTAATTGGCTGCCGTCTGCCGTATCCGCCGGGCCGGCTTTCGAAAACGGGAAACTGAATCGGTCCCCAGGTTGCTCCGTTGTCTTTGGAGACGGTCCATTGGAAGGGATAGCCTCCTGTAAGGTGCGCACAGCCCCAGCCAAGCCAGATCGTGCCGTTGTCGTTCCAGATAAACGGACTGGCGTCGTTGCCGTCCAGAAAATCGGGCCAGACACTCGGGATGTCCCAGTGGTTGCTGCCATGGCGGAGGCGAACGACAAGTATCGAAAGGTCCGGGGCGCTCTCGTCAAACCCGTTATAATAAACGGCCAGCAGGTCGCCGTTGGGCAGCACCGCCAGCGCACCGTTGTGCTGGTTTGTCCCCAGGCCGGGAGGCAGTCCGATTTTCCAGCCGATATTGACCATTTCTTCTTTGGTCAGCGAAGGAAATATGCGCCTTGTTTTGTAATATGGTTTAGTCATATCCGGCCCCTGCTGCAGTCCCTCACGACGCTGCTTTACACATCTTTGGAAAAACGGCGGCTCGGATTCGCCCGGCGTTGTCTTCGGCATTGGGGCCTGAACGACACGAAAGCCAATGCAGTGCCACCCCCCTACCAGGCCTTTGGCGCGATACGGTGAGGGGGACTGCGGGCCAGGCGGCAGCGGCGGATTTATTCCTTCCATCTGTTTGGCCTGATACTCGGGCGGCGGCGGAGCGAAAGACGGGGCGATTGCGGCACGGTTGGCCGAGCGGCCGTAAAAAGGGCTTTCTCCCAATTGCCACCCTTCTGTGTCTCTGCCGAAGTAGAAGCTCATCGTTCGCGCATCGAGGAAATCAAGCCCCCCGCCGCGAACGACCTTCGTCCAGCCGGTTTCGGGGCCCACCGGATCCGTCTGCGGCACGTCGCAATAAAGCCCGTGCCAGTCGAGACACCACTCCCTTACCCCCGTGTGCATGTTCCTGAGTCCCCAGGGATTAGCCGTTTCATGTGCCGGCGGCATATTGCCGGAGGAAAACGGAGTCTGCGTCCCCGCCCGACAGGCATATTCCCATTCGGCTTCGGTGGGCAGGCGGTATGGCTTGCCCTCCCTCTCGGTCAACCATTTACAGAATTCGACGGCATCATACCAGCTTATTCCCGATGCGTACGGGTCGCAGTCCATGCGGGCCTTGAAGCCCGGATAATCGGGCCTGAATCTCTGGAACTGTTCTATGGTAACCTCGGTTTCAGACATGTAGAACGGCTGCGAGATAGTCACCTTGTGCCGAGGGGTTTCATCGTAATCTCCGTTCTTGAGGCGGGGTTTTGGTTGATTGTCCAGTTTCGTCAATTCATCGGGCAGCGGCGTGCTTTCCATACCCATCATAAATGTTCCCGGCTCGATGCGAATCAGTCTCATACTTATGGAATTACTGTACTGCTTGGTTGCCGGCGTTTCAGCCGCACAGCCCTCACCTGACGGCTGAAACCACATCACAAGACACGCTGCTTGAGTCATCAACAGCACGCTCTTCATAGTTCTAATCCCCTTTCAATCCTTTTGCTCAGGACCTTACGCAGAATATAAGACCATTAAGGATAATGACTTACACCGGTTGCTGAAGGACTCCACGTCGCAGTTTGTCGCAAAATGAGAATCCGGAGAAAACATCCTGCTCAAAGTCGAGTTTGTTATCTGCTCACGACAGGACAATTGTAACCAGCGTGATTCTCTTAGCCAAGCATTAATTTGACGACAAGAGTCGGTGCTTGGCTTCAGGCGACTCAGGAAATCCACGCCCTCGATTCGGTTTATCAGAGTGTCAAGGCCAACGGTCTTACTGATGCGTGCCTATGTTTGTAGTGCCTGCCGGAGGGGCGTTTCAACTTTCTGCTTGCGAAATCGCGGCACGGGCGGACATGCTTCGGTAAGCCTCACTTGCCCCAATACTGTGAGCGCATACCGGTCTTTTACCAGCGAAAAAAGTTTTACTTTCGCCAGTTGCCGAGCTTGCCGACCGGCTGCCTCGGCAGGCGTTTCTATTTCCCACTTTGCAATGTTGGCTCCTGAAACGTCGGTTATACGAAATGCGCCGGGCAGTTGGATGGTGAATGCATCGACCCCGCCGCGATGAATACTGTAGTCCATCTTGACCTCATAATTGATAAGGGCTTCTGCAATCTCGATATGCTGGAACTGCTCGCAGACTATCACCGGCTTAAGTTCGGGCGCCGCCTCGGTCTTTGGTTTCCAGCTCAGGCGGACTTCCTTGGCCGAGCCGAGGAAGGCCTGAAGCCGGGTGGCCTTAGCGCCCTCCACCTCAACCTGTGACGTTGCGGCCGCCAGCATTGGCTCCACGTCCACCTTCAGGTTTTCCTCCGGAATCACCAGTTCGAGAGTCGTGACCGCCGCTGACGGTATGCGGTAATCCAAAACGTGCAGTCCGGGCTGGGTTTTCAACTGGCGCACAAGCTCGAGTGCCACCACGTACCGCCCTTTGCCCCTGGTTACGAGAACGTACTGGCCGTCAGCCACCCGCAACAGAGGTTTGACTTTCGTATCTTTGGGCTCAATGAACTGCGCCTGCGAGACCCCCGCTTCGCCCAGCCCGAGAGGAACTTGCACCCACCCTCTGCCGAGAATGTCAATCGTAAGCTCCAGCCGCACGGTGGCAAGCTCCTCCTTGACCTTCCCTTCGAATCGTGCGATGCTGATAAGGTAGTCAAATGGGGCCTCTGAAACGTCCATCGGCCTGTCTTCTGCCGCCCGCCAGAGCTTCTGAAATTCCTCGTAGGGCAGGAATACGCCCTGCTGTTTCTTTTCGAATACGTCCCGCAGCTTCTCGTAGGGCACATAGACCTTTGGCGGTTGACTGCTTTCTTTTTCTTTGCCGGCGGCCGTGACTCATGCCGGCAGCGCCAAGAACCATACCACACAAAACCACAATTACGGAAAAGTACCGACTACACATGACATGTTCTCCCTAATATAAAAGAATTTTTCGTGCAGATACCCGGACACATTAGTAACGGTTTAGTTCAAACCATATAAGCATTTTACGACTGAGCATCATAGTGTCACGCCTTCAACTAACCTTTTACCCGGCCTTCCTCATTGAATTAATTATGCAGTAACGTCGCTTGAGAATAAAGTAAAATGCGTGTAAAATAATTGCCCGGCTTTTTTACGAGGCGTTTACAAGCCATGCTCCCTTTCTGGTGCTTTTTCCGCGGATACATGTTAACCGGACCTGTCGGCGCCGCCCACTGAAAACAAGTTTTCAAGCGACAAGTCTGGCGCGATAACTTACCAATGCCGCTTCTTTTCATTGGTTAATGTCCGGTTTGTTGTGAACCGGTCGCCTCAAATCGTGGATATTGACAGCATGCTATAAGCACAAGTATAATATGATACAAGGAAAACCGGCCAAGGAATCCTGATCCGTGGTTTTCCTGAATGAGTGGAGACATTGATGACAGACGAGCAATCGTCATACTCCGAGAAGGCGGCACTGCGAGAGCGGATAAAGGAACTGAGCTGTCTTTATGGCATTGCCCAGATAGCCGGCCAGCCAGGCATAACGCTGGAAGCGGTCCTGCGAGGTATTGTCAAGCTTCTTCCTCCCGCCTGGCAATATCCCGAAACGGCCTTTGCCCGAATAACGCTAGACGGGACTTCGCACGCGACGACTGGATTCCGTGAAGACTGTCAAAAGCAGACAGCCGAGATAGTTGTCAACGATGTGCCAAGAGGCGTTGTCGAGATGGTCTACGTGGACGAAAAGCCCGAACTTGATGAAGGTCCTTTTCTCAAAGAAGAACGCAGCCTAATCGACGCTGTGGCCAGACAGGTCGCACTTATCATCGAACGCAAACAGGCCGAAGAGGACAAGCTGAAGCTTCATGGCCAGCTCAGGCACGCCGACCGGCTGGCTACTATCGGGATGCTCGCTGCCGGAGTGGCACACGAATTGAATGAGCCGCTGGGGAATATTCTCGGCTTTGCGCAGCTGGCAAGAAAGGACCCGAAAGTCCCTGCATCAGCAAGAAAGGATATCGAGAGAATTGAGGCTGCTTCCCTGCAGGCGCGAGAGATTATCCAGAAACTTCTGGTCTTTGCCCGGCAAATGCCGCCCAATAAAACGAGCGTAAACCTTAACCGGATAGTGGAAGACGGACTATATTTCTTTCAGGCTCGCTGTGCCAAGGAAGGAATAGAACTGGTTCGAACGCTCGCTCCCAATCTGCCCGATATTGTTGCCGACCCCGCGCAATTGAACCAGGTTCTGGTAAATCTGGTCGTCAACGCCCTGCAGTCAATCCCCGGAGCCGGCAGGATTACGATTCGAACACAATTTTGCGACCACTACGTTTCACTTATCGTCGAAGACACAGGCAAGGGCATGAGCAAGGAAATTCTCGAGAAAATATTCGTTCCGTTTTTTACAACCAAGGACGTCGGCCAGGGAACAGGTTTAGGCCTGCCTGTGGTTCACGGGATTGTCACCGCGCATGGCGGCTCAATCGACGTTGAGAGCAAGGCAGGGTATGGCACCCGTTTCGAAATCCGGCTGCCGGTAGAGCAGCCGTACAGAATGCAGGACGGCAACTGATATGGCATCTCCGCCCGCGATAGAACGCATCCTGATTGTGGATGATTCGCCAAGCACGCTGGAAGTGCTCGGACGGAATTTGAAAGCAGAGGACTATCAGGTCTTTACGGCCCCCGGCGTAGCCGAAGCTATTGAGATTCTTGATGGCACGCAACTGGATTTGGTCATCACAGACCTCAAGATGCCTAAAGTCAGCGGCCTCGACCTGGTGCGGCACGTGCGGGAGAACTTCAAGAACACGGAAGTTATGATGATAACAGGGTATCCCTCGATTGAAGGGGCGGTCAACGCGGTCAAGACGGGCGCCGAGGAGTTTCTGGCGAAGCCTTTTACCGACCAAGAGCTTTTGTCTGCGGTTCGGCGCGTTCTGGATAAGTTGAACTTGCGCCGGTCCGCGCAAGCCGCGTCGGCGCAGACGACCCCGGCCCATAAAGGCCTTATCGGAGCTTCAAAGGTGATGGGCAGAGTTGTTGCAGCGATAGGCAAGGCGACGGGGACTTCGGCCACCGTTCTTATTACCGGGGAAAGCGGTACAGGTAAAGAGCTCGCAGCAAGGGCTATTCACTACGGCAGCGCCCGGTCTTCGGCGCCTTTTGTACCTGTCAACTGCGGCGGTATACCCGAGGGGCTGCTTGAAAGTGAACTTTTCGGCCATGTGAAGGGAGCGTTCACCGGAGCAACCGAATCCCGGGCAGGCTTATTCCATGCTGCGGACGGCGGCACGATTTTTCTCGACGAAATCAGCGATATGAGCCTGGCCATGCAGGTCAAGCTTCTGCGTGTGCTTCAAGACAGGGAAGTTTGTATGGTGGGTTCGAGTCGGGCACGGAAAGTTGACGTGAGGATTTTGGCCGCAACCAACAAGGATTTGCATGATTTGGTGACGAAGCGGCTTTTCCGCGAAGATTTATTCTATCGTCTCAATGTTATCACGATTTTCATTCCGCCCCTTAGAGAGAGGGACGACGACATCCTGTTATTAGCCAATCATTTCGTAACTAAGTTTGCAGGCGAATCAGGCAAGCCGCCGCCCTGCTTTTCCGATAAGGCGATGCAGAGTCTTCGGAATTACAATTGGCCCGGAAATGTGAGAGAGCTTGAGAATGTAGTCCAGCGTCTGGTTGTCATGACCGACGGGGACGTAATAGATGTGCCTGATTTACCTTCCCTGATGCGTTTCTCAGTCCTGCGGAGAGCGGGATTCACCCGAACTCTCGCTCAGGTGGAGTGCGAATACATCAGCAATGTTCTGGCAAGCGTCGGAGGCAATAAGACGCGGGCCGCAGAGATTCTTGGCATCGACCGCAAGACCTTGCGGGAAAAGCTCAGGAGAATGAATAAGTCTTCTCCCCAAGACTTAAATGCCGGGTAAATTCTCCCCGGCGATTCAAAGTTCCCCGCCACATCGCTCTGTCTTTGGAAAGCAAAACAAGCGTAACAGGCCCAATTATCGAAAAAACGTAATTTGCTCAAATTCGCCTTGTGTCTTAACATGATTGAATAATTTTGCTTGTCTTTGCCGATATCCTGAACGAGGGACAAATCGTTGTCCCATAAAGGGTAACGTTCAGGAGATAAGACAATGCAAGCTCTTTCAAAATTCTGTTGTCAAAATAAA
>DATKVV010000077.1:0-113133 GCA_035529895.1 Sedimentisphaerales bacterium | reverse complement strand
TCTGGGATGATCTGGAGCAGAGCCGGCTCATCGGCGGTGTTAGCGTTGCGGATTACCTGGCTGAATAACCGATGGGAGCAGTTATGGTCGCAAAAGCCGCTGGCCGCCTGAAAAATCTACCTACAAACTACAGATGCACCCGCCAAATCTTCACAAAACCCGATTCTATTGCAACAGTCGCGTGCTTTGTGTAGAATACTTTGTCTGTTATAGGCCATTCGCGTTTTCGGGGTGTAGCTCAGTTTGGCAAGAGCGCCTGCTTTGGGAGCAGGAGGCCGCTGGTTCAAATCCAGTCACCCCGACTAAAAAAAACCTCGCTATCAGCCGGAAAGTAACGGTTCACGTTCCGCCTCTTGAAGAAGGCAGACAGGAGGTCGGCAAATACCGTTGCAATTGCGACTTTCTTTTCATTTGCTGCAATAAAAGGTCGTGTTTCTGCGTCTATATTGCAATAGAATTAATAGATTCAGACCAGAGGGTAACCACTAATGCTCAGAGTGAGGATTAGTTGAAATATTAGTTTTTGACTTGTTTTGGAGGACAGTATTATGAAGCGCTACCTAATTTCAATCGTCGCCATTCTCGTGGTTTCAGGGCTGGCCTGGGTTTCGTTTGGTCAGGCGGAAGGCCCGGCAGGCGGGCGTTCCGACAGAGCCGCCGGCAAGCGTGGAAACCGAGCTATGTATCGCGAACGGCAGCAGCAGGCTATCTCGGCAATCGAACAACAGCTTGCAAAAATGAAGTCTGCAATGGAATCATTTTCTGCAGGCCCCCGGAGCGGGCAAAACCTGTCTGACGAAGAAAGAACGAAATTGAGAGCGAAATTCCGTGAAGAGCGGCTGCAATCAATTGCCATAATTGAAGAACAACTTGCGAAGCTAAAAGGACGAAGAGGGTTACAGGCGGAACATGAAGAATCCATCAGTGAGCTGAATGCTATTCGCGAGTCGGCAATAAAGGAGAAAGCAACGCAGACTGCATCAACTATCGAAAAGCTGATAACACAGAAGAAGAAGGCCTTTGAGGAAAGAATGCAGAAACTCGGTCTGCCGGAAAGGCCAAGCCGCAGGGGCAATTAAACGGCCCGAGCCGACCGACTCTAATGATGTAAACCGGCCGAAAGGACGCAAAAACCGGGACAGGCAACTATCAAGCTGTGAGCCTGTATGTGCGGACTGACTGTACTTGATACATACAGTATTGTTTTGCGCAAGACGGACCGGTCAGTTCTACCGGGCGAAGGCCTATTTGACCTTCTTGCTCCATCAACCAAATTATCTTGTATTGCCAAATAGTACTTCAGTATATACTGTTTTTTTAACTGGCCTAACCGAAGATATTCGCTTATACTTGCTTTTATTTGAAGGGTGGCTTTATGAAGTTGGAGAAAAGGAAACCTTCGGGCCGGGAAAAAGATGAGGCCGCGGTCGAGCATCTGAGCCAGCTCAGAGCGAAGTTGCACTCAGAAGACATTTCAACTGCCAGACGGGCGGCTTATAATCTGTCCTGGATGCAGGAAGATGGTCTGGATATCCTCAAGGAGGCCTTGGTCGGCAATTTCGCAAGGACCGCCAAAAAGGCAGCCGCCTACGGACTCAGGAGTATGCACGGCAGGATGAAGAAGATGGCTTCGGAGGTTCTTAAGCAAGGGGCGAAGCATCGTGACCGCACTATCAGAGAGGCATGCGAGAAGGCCCTGTTACTTATGGAAGGCAAGGCTCCGCAAAAAGCTCGCTTTCCGAAAAAGCCTAAAACAGGCAAATTCAATATCAGGGGAATTCCCGGCAAAAGTCAAACAAGGACAAAATCCGCACGGAAGAAGGCTCCCGGCAGGTAAGTGTTTTTCGAGAGCGTTACATCAGCTCGGCGTGCGTTTTCAAGTCAACACCAATCAAACCCGACAGTTCATCGCATTAGGCCTGCCCGATGCTATAATGTACAATAGGCGCCTCAGGCTGGCCTTTTTATGCATCTTTAGGCCAAAATTGCTCAGATTTTGTATGTTCTGCCAAATTCTGAAAGAAAAACCGTTAGTTTTGCGCGTTTGGCGCATCATATTTATAGAACCGACTCGAAATGGAAAAGAAGGTTGATTGCGTCAGATTGGTAAAAGGGGCCCAACTTGGCGACAAGCAGTGCCTCGACCGCCTGACTAAGATGGCAGCAGAGCAGTTGCGCGTAAACATTTATCGGCTTACCCTTGAGCACGACCTGACGCAGGATATTGTACAGGAGACTATACTAAAAATGTTGAAGGTACTGGGCGAGTTAAAAGAGGCGGAACAGTTCTGGCCCTGGCTGTACAGGATTGCCATTAACAAACTGCGCCTGCATCACAGGAAAGAGCAAAATCGCAGGACGGTGCCAATTTCCGCGATGCCGGATGGAGACATTCAAAAACAGGGCCAGGAAGCAGTGTCAACTATGGTGGGCCAGGAGCTCAAACAAATTGTCCTGCGAGCAATGCAGGCTTTGAAGCCCGAACACCGGACGGTGCTGATGCTGCGGTGCTACGAGGAAATGCCTTATAGCCAGATCGCAGACTCGATGGGGTGCAGCGAGTTCGGGGCACAGATGCTGTTCTATCGGGCAAAGAAGACGCTGAAGAAACAGCTTCTTCGTCAAGGCTTCGGCAAGGGCTCGCTGCTGATGGCATTGGCTTTGTTTGGAAAAATGACGGCTCCGAGCGAGGTGGCCGCGGCGGAGGTTTCGGTAACAGCGGCTGCTGCCAAGGTGGGAGTTACGGCCAGTCTGGTGGGGATGGTCACAAGCAAGACCGCCGTTGTGTCCCTGATGACGGCCGGGGCAATCGGCATCGGAGCCGTGGCTGCCACTTCCGGACCCGGCAGGACAACAGCCGCATCAGATGAAAGACCACTGGCAAGCGCGGCGGCTGACGTCCGGGATGAGCAAGCAGCGACAGCCTCCCTCAAGCGCTGGTATTTTTTCCCGGAGGGCAGCGACGGCCCGGTGATGGCACGGTCGATGCAAGCAAGCACGCAGGAAAGGGGCTATTACTGCCAGTGGCTGCAGGACGAACAAGCCAACTATTACTTCGACAGGCACAGCGGCACCGTCCATATCAACAACTATCGCCAGTACAACAGTGACCTGGCCGTTTGGCGGCTTCCCACCGACAAGGGCGGATTGACGGCATTCCTTGCCGGGATTGAGGGTGAAACAGAAAAGATGGAATACGTTGCCGCTGATGGACCCGGTTTGGTGGTAGTGGCTGAGCGAGTCGAAACCGGCTATTCTGCGTGGACAACTCGTCACTTCCGCGCGCTGGAAGAAGAATATATCCGTTATAGTTGGCCGGCAGGGGTGGAATTCGCCGACAATCGTGACCCGATGCACAAGCGGGGCTGGACGTACTTCAGGGTCGAGGGCCACATAAACGGCCAAAGAGTCACGGGGACGGGACGGGTGCCGTTTGTTTACGCCGCGCGGAGACTACACAGTCCCTGGCTCAGATTACGGGTTGGAAACCGCCTGCAGATTGCTGACATTGGCGAGGAAGCGCTGCTCTACGACGACACTGGGAAGGTAGTCGCAAGTTACGCAGGGGGAAGTTTCTTCAAGGGATTCGCAAGGCCGTGGCTGGGCCTGCATACGATTGATACGGTCCGCCGGGACGCCGCGAAAGAACAGGTCCCGTTCGAAACGAAATATAAGCCGGGGAATGAAAAGGCGGAAGTTACCCTGACGTGCAGGGAGGGCAAACTCGTTTATGCCGTTGATATGCAGGCCGACGTTATCGACGCGATAGCAATTTCAACCAATCAGGGCAAAGAGGGATTTTTGAAATTTTCGTACCTGCAGGATATCGAGAAGGAGGGTGATGAGTTTATTGAGCCGAGAATAACGAGAAGTTACAGGGGTATGAGACGAGAGAGGCCCGGCATTCTGTGGCTGATACAACTCGCGACCGGCGACCCGTGAGAAACAGGGCAGTGAAAAAAGTGGAAAACTCTGAAAGAAAAGGAGTGGTGGTCATGAAGACGAGAACGGTAGTTTTAACGGTGTTGGCTGTTTCAGTTATGTGCGGCCCTGTGTGGGCGGACGAATTAAATGTCCCGTATGAGTACCCCACGATTCAGGCGGCAATTGACGCAGCAAACGACGGTGACGCGGTTATCGTGTCGGGGGGGCCGTATAACGAGGACATCAGCTTCAACGGTAAAAATATTATCGTTACGACGCCAGTTCCATGCTACCCCGGGGTAGTGGACGGCCCCCTTATTCAGGGAACCGGTACGGGGCCGGTTGTGGCTTTTGCAGGCAGCGAGGATGCGAACTGTGGGCTTTTCGGGTTTGTAATCACCGGCGGCAATAGTTCGGGCGAGGGCGGGGGGATTTGCGGCAACGGGACGGCAGCTAGAATTGCGTATTGCTTCATCAGGGACAATCACGCGGAGGGCAGCGGCGGGGGACTGGGCGACTGTGACGGTGGGATTGGCTACTGCATTATTAGGGACAACACGGCCACCGGTGGGGGCGGACTAAGCAATTGCGATGGCCCGGTCGTCAATTGCCTGATCACCAACAATTCAAGTGACGGTGACGGCGGCGGTATGGTTTGCTCAGGAAACAGCACAGTCGTTAATTGTACCATCGTTGGAAATTCGGCAGGCGTCAAAGGCGGTGGGATGTTTTGCACCGACACCAGTGTCGTAGCAGCGACCAATAGCATCCTGTGGGGCAACACCGCCCTGTTTGGGCCGCAGACTTATAACTTCGGTGGTTCAGTGGTCATAACGTATAGTGATGTACAAGGCGGTCACGCCGGCGAGGGTAATATCGATTCTGATCCGCTGTTCGTTGCGCCCGGCATTGATAACTACCACTTAGAGCCTTTCTCGCCCTGCATTGATGTAGGGGACAACAACGGCGTACCGCCGTCGGCAGACTGGGACCTCGACGGTAACCCCCGCATCGTAGCAGGCAGGGTTGACATGGGCGCCTACGAATTCCAGGGGGTGGTGCGTTATGTGGACGGGGACGCCAACGGTGCCAATGATGGGTCCAGCTGGGCGAATGCTTACAACTACCTACAGGACGCCCTTCGTGATGCCAATTCTGCATGCGGGCCAGTCGAAATCCGGGTCGCGCAAGGCACGCATAAAGCCAATGATGGCATTGTTGGTGTGCCAGAGTTTGAGGAACAATCGCTCAGTTTTCAGCTCATCAATGGGGTGGTTATCAAGGGAGGCTATGCTGGTTTTGGTGAGCCCGATCCAAACGCCAGGGATATCAAGGCATACGAGACAATATTGAGCGGCGACCTCAACGGCGATGATGTGGTGACTGCCGACCCTAACGTCTTGCTTGAGGAACCCACCAGGGTCGATAACAGCTATCACGTGGTGACGGGCCACAACACAGACGAGACAGCGGTTCTGGACGGTTTTACCATCAAGCGCGGTAATTTCAATGTGATTTGTGATTTTGGACCCTGCGGTGGTGCCGGGCTCTACAATGACTGTGGCAGTCCAAGGGTTACCAATTGTACCTTTACCGAAAACGCCGTCCTGGGTGCCGGTGGCGCGATGTTCAACGAGGACAACAGCAACCCAATGTTGATTAATTGCACGTTCGATCGAAATGCAGCAGGCAACGGCGGCGGAATCTGCGGGTGTAGCCCGACGATTGCTAACTGCACTTTCAGTGAGAACTTTGCATGGGGTGGCGGCGCGCTTAGTGATTGCAGTGGTCTAATTACGAAGTGCACATTCAGTGAGAACTCAGCAGGCCGTGGTGGTGCCTTGGCAGGATGCAATGGTGTGATTAGCAGGTGCACTTTCTACGGTAACTTAGCGCACGAAGACGGAGGTGCGATAGATGCCGGATACTGGAACAGTCTTACGGTGGAGAACTGCGTTTTCCGGGGCAACTGTGCCGGGGGTAATGGCGGGTGTTTGTTTATTTACTACGACAGTAGCGCTACGCTGAGAAACTGTAGCTTTTGTGAAAATTCGGCGAGCAATGGCAGAGTGTTGGTATGTTATACTTGGCATCCGGAGCATCCCCCCAGCAGCGTTGAACTGATGAACTGTATCCTGTGGGATGGGGGCGACGAAATATGGAAGAACGACAGTTCGACGATTGCCGTTACCTATGGCGACGTGCAGGGCGGCTACCCAGGCGAAGGTAACATTGATGTTAATCCGCTGTTCGCCGGCGGGGATGATTGCCACCTGCTGGCGGGTTCACTCTGCATTGATGCAGGCGACCCGAATTACACAGGCCAGCCCGGCGAGACAGACCTCGACGGAAACCCGCGCATTGTCAACGGCACGGTGGATATGGGCGCATACGAGCACCAGGGCGCAATATATGTGGACGACGACGCCCCGGCCGACCCCGGGCCTGGCGACCCAAATGTCAGCGACCCTTTAGAGAACGGCAGTCAAGCCCATCCATTCGACGCGATCCAAGAAGCGATTGACGCGGCTGAAAGCACCGATGCCGTTATCGTCGCGGAGGGAACGTATTGTGAGAACATCGAGTTCAAGGGAAAGAACATCATCTTGAGCAGTACCAACCCTGTGGATGACGATGTTGTCGGCGGCACCGTTATTGACGGGGGCGAAGCGAACTCAGTGGTGACTTTTTGCGGTACAGAGAACAGCTCTTGCGTGTTAAGAGGGTTTACAATCACCAACGGATATGCCCTCGACGGCGGCGGGATTTGCGGCAACGGCACCATGGCGACCATCCAGCACAATGTCATCCGCGGCAACATAGCCGAGAGAAGTGAGCTGTTTGGCGGGCAGGGCCGCGGCGGCGGGCTGTACGATTGTGACGGCCTGATTGAGAAAAATGTGGTTATGGCCAACGAAGCCGGCGGCGGCGCCGGCGCCGGCGGGGGGCTGTACGGATGTGACGGCATCATTGCCAACTGCCTTATTAGCGGAAACGGCGCCATAACTGGGGGCGGGATTTGCACCGGGGGTGACATGTTCGACCCAGGCGTTCCGACAATTGTCAACTGCACTTTTTCCGACAATAGCGCCGTATACGGTGGTGCAATTTCGTGCGGCGAATCCAGTTACGTAACCGTTGTCAGTTCCGTTCTTTGGGGCGATAGTGCGGCCAACGGCCCTGAAGTCGCAATGACTTCCGTAAGTTTCGGCTCACACCTTTCGGTCCGTTTTAGCAACATGCAGGGAGGACAAGCGGCTATTTATGACAAGGACAGCCTGGATTGGGGTCCCGGTAATATCGATGGCGATCCGCTTTTTGCGGACGCCGACGCGAACGATTACCACCTGCTGGTGGGTTCGCCCTGCATTAATGCCGGGGACCCGAATTATACAAGCCAACCCGACGAGACAGACCTCGACGGAAACCCGCGCATCGTAACAGGCAGAGTTGACATGGGCGCCTACGAATTCCAGGGCGTAATATACGTCGATGATGATGCGCCGGGCGACCCCGGCCCGGGTGACCCGAATGTGAGCGACCCGCTGGAGAACGGCACTCGATCGCATCCTTTTGATTCGATCCAGGAAGCCATTGACATAACCTTCGGGTGGGAGTCGGTGGCGGTGTATCCGGGTATATACGAGGAAGGAATTGATTTTCTGGGCAAGGCCATAACGGTGGCGGGCACGGCCGGGGCGGCTACCATCGAGGCCACCGGCGGTTACGCGGTCTCTTTTCACTACGGCGAGGATGCCAACAGTGTCTTCAAGAACTTCGTGGTAAGAAACAGTTACGCCGGCTTCCTGTTCAGCAGCTCCTCGCCCACCATTACGAACGTGACTGTGGCAGATAACAATAATGGGGCATTGGCCGAGGAGGGGGCGCAGCCCGATATCAGCAACTGCATCTTCTGGAACAACACGGAGGAAGATTTGTTCCAGTGCCAGGCCCGTTATAGCTGCATCCAGCGGGGCGGCGAAGGGTTAGGCAACATCAGCAGTGATCCTTTGTTCGTCAACCCTGCCAATGGAGATTATCACCTCAAGAGCGAAGGCTGGCGCTGGGCGGGAAGTGGCTGGACGTGGGACGAAGTGACGACCCGGTGCATCGACGCAGGCAATCCGGGCCTGGACCTTGGAGATGAGCCGATGACTATCCCCCGCGACCCGAACAACGACTACGGCATAAACCTACGTATCAACATGGGCGCCTACGGGGGCACGAGCCAGGCGAGTATGCCGCCGCACGGGTGGGCGCTTCTGGCAGACCTGAACAACGATGGGATGGTCAATTGGCCGGATTTGGCCGGGCAGTTGGAAGATTGGCTTAGCAGTGCGAGCGAACAGCCGGGCGACCTGAACCGCGATGGGTTTATTGACGCGGTAGATTACTCGATGCTGGCCGCGGAATGGACACAGGTAACGGGCTGGATTGAGTTCGCGAATTTCGCGGAATATTGGCCCTTCGCCGTCGGGAACCGGTGGGACTCCGAGACAATGCCGGACGCGGGTTTTGCGCTGGAGGTCACCGACCGTTTCTTCGTTAACGGCTTCGAGATATGGGAGTTTACGAACTGGTTCGGCACCTTTTACGGCGGAGAAATAGTGACTTCCTATTACGTGTATGTTGACGGCATGCTTTACGCGACGGAGAACCTCTCGGACCTTGACAGCTTGCCGGAGATTTCGGGAGGTTTACGGCCCCACTATCCTGAGGTCATCCCTGTCGGCGGCGTTGTTAGTATCCGAGGAGTTGGGATGACGACAGTTCGGCGGGGAGACCTTGCCAGCGTCCTGGAAGGGACAGGCTTTGCGGTGGAGGATTTCCCTCTCGGCTACCAGAGCGACGTCATTGCATTTATAAGCCTCGACGGCGAGCATGTCATCGTCTTTGCTCGCGGGCTGGGGCCGATGCGAATTATTTTTTCCAACGACTTCTGTTGCGGGGACGAGTTTTTCATTGCGAGTGCGACGGTAGTAGAGTAATGGTACGGCGCTGGCGCGAGACCTGACCTGGGCTCGCAATGAGGATGTTTTTGTTGGTTGGTGTTTGAGTATAGGCAGGTAAAACGTGAAGGCTGAGTCAGGGTGACGGGCGTGGTGCTCGCGGCCCTGACTGTATGCGCGGTACGAGAAGGGCGCCGTCAGAAGGGACACAGTACAGGCTGTGCTGACAGCAGAATAACAGTATGTTATGCTCAAAACACTAAAGGAAAGGCAAGGCTTAGGCGCGGTGAACTGAGAGGAGAAGAAAATCGGTTCCGAAGGTTACAAAGGGTTAAGGGAGCAAAAGCGGAGCGAGGCGTTTAGCCTTGTTGAGCTTTTGGTGGTGCTGGCGATTATGTCGGTGCTGATGGGGGTCTTGCTGCCCGCACTGGGCAAGGTTCGGCGTCGGGCCCGGGTTATGCTGGGGATGAGTAACCAGCGTGAGATTGGAAACGGGGTAACTCTTTGTGCACTGGATAATGATAGCCTTTACCCGCCATCGGTGGCTACGATAGGCGCAACCGACAACTGGAACTGGTCCGACCCTCGCAAGATGACGGCCCTTTATAGAACGAATTTGGGGCCGCATCGCGCTATGAGCGAATACCTGCGCGACTATGTCAAAGACGCAAGCGTCGTGTTTTGCCCGAGCGGACCGAAGAAGTACAAATACCTGCAGGAGGCATGGGACGCCGGGGACAACTGGAACAATCCGGATACCTGGCTGCTGGCCGATGCCATGAACGGGACATACTGCTTTTACTGGAATTACACGGGCCTGCTGGAGGGACGGCTGTTTAAGGGTCCGGGAAACCTGGCCGGCGGACGGGGCCAAAGTAAAGTGCTGGTAAGCGATTACCTGGGTTTTGCGCACTGGCAAAACGAAAAGTGCTACGGCGGAAATTATTATGCCTATGGCAGTTGTGAACATTTCAAGGGGGCAAACGTTACGCCGGGAGAGCCGCAATACCCGGCCGGCTCAGCGTACTGGTCTGGCCTGAAATCCGATAGTTTCGATTTGGACGCATTCGACGCAAAGCTGCACGCCTGTTATGCAGACGGACACGTCGAGAGTTTCGCGGCAGCAGAGACAGCAACGATGAAGGTGATAAAGAATCGATTTACCAATGAACCATACGAGTACGACGAGCACGGGCCCGGCTACTTCTACGTACCGATAAACGGTTTGCGGTGAGACTGTCGCAAGAAAAAAGCTTTGCGCTATTTTTATGCGGGAGTGAAGGTGCAACGTTGCAGGATTGAGGCCGAATTTCGGGGACGAGAACGCTGGTTCGGCCCCAATCACGAAAAAACGGCGGAGTTCATACCATAAGGGCCTAAACAACCTTCTGCAGAACAAGTGAGCTGTATCGATTCCGACGGCGACGGGGTCAACGACGACCCGGACAACTGCGCCGCAACATATAATCCCTCCCAGCCGGATTCCGACGGCGACGGGACGGGAAACACCTGCGACGCCGTGGAGGGGTAAGGGAGACGTTTGCTTGCAATCCCGGCCGTCGCAAGATATAGTAAAGGCTGGTGTTGGGAAGACCAGTTACTCGGGAGTGGCTCAAGCGTGATTATTCCCTATCGGGTTGATGTTCCGTATGACCGCCGGCCGTTTGTGAACTGGCTTATAATTGTGGGGCTTATTACGGTATTCTCCATGCAAGTGGCGGTCGTTGTGCAGGCCATGTCTGAATCGCAAACACCCGCCGAAGAGGCAGGCGAAGAGAACGAGCCGCTGCAGCCAATAAGACAATACGTTCTGGACGGGTGGCGCGCGAAGGGCCTGTTCGGGCACATGTGGCTGCACGGAGGCCTTCTGCATCTTGCCGGGAATTTGATTTTTTTGTGGGTGTTCGGAAATGCGGTGTGCGCGAAGATCGGCAATATCGTATATCTGCCGGCGTACCTCGTATTCGGTCTTGCAGCGGCAGCAAGTCACCTAACATTCGTCGGAGGCTCTGTAATCGGAGCAAGCGGAGCGATAAACGGGGTAGTGGGGATGTATGTGGTATTCTTTCCGGAGAATGAGGTAAATTGTCTGTGGATACTCTTTTTTCCTTACGTCAAGAAATTCAGCGTTTCGAGCATCTGGATAATTCTGCTGTTTTTCGTTTTTGACGTTCTGGGGGCGATGTTCCTTTCGGCTGGAGCAGGGGGCGTAGCATATTTTGCGCACCTCGGGGGCTTCATCTGCGGGGCTGCGCTGGCGGTGGTAATGTTGAAGACAAAATGGGTAAGGATGGAAAGATACGAGAAGTCGCTCTTAGAATGGCTGGGTCTTCAGAAGAGTGAGACGGAAGAATCCATGAGGAAAGACCTTCTGCCCTGGCACCCGCAGTACGCCACACCTGAGCCGACGGAAGTGGCAGCAACAACAGCGGCACCAGAAAAACCCGCACCGAAGATTGAAACAATACCTCTGGAAGGCGAAGGACCCTCAGAAGAATTTATACGGTTTGCTTGTGCGTGCGGAAAGAGGTTCAAGCTGCCCGCAGCCTTTGCGGGCAAGACGGGGCGATGCCCACAGTGCAAGACGCCGCTGAAGATTCCGGGACAGAGCAAGCCACAGGCAGGAACAGCAGGCCGTGAGGCTGAAAAGGCCAAGGAGGGGGTGCTGCGTCTTACGTGTTCCTGTGGAAAGAGGTTCAGGGTTCCTCTCGAATTGGCCGGGAGGGTCGGGCGATGCCCGAGGTGCAACAGCCGGTTCAAAATTCCTGAAAAGCCGTTAGCGTAAACACGAATCGGGGGGTAAAATCAGGCACCGCGCCCATAGGCATCAGCAATTGAAATTGAAGCACAAGATTCTAATGGGGCGGCAGAACTGCGATAAGGCAATCAACAATAAAAGAGGAGCTGCAAATGAAACGATTCGGTTCGGTGGACGAGATTCTGGATTTTGCGATTGCCAGAGAGGTTGAAGCGAACAAGTTCTATACGGAATTGGCCCAGCGAATGGGTAGTCCGGCGATGCGCGAAGTCTTTGAAGAGTTCGCAATAGAGGAGCTCGGGCACAAGATGAAGCTTGAAGCGGTCAAAGGTGGCCAGATTAAGCTCAAGGAGGAACAGGTGCAGAGCCTTGAAATCGCCGATTATGTTGTGGAGGAAGAAATTAGGTCGGATATGAGCTACGCCGATGTGCTCGTCGTCGCCATGAGAAAAGAAAAAGTTTCGTACCGACTCTATATCGACCTGGCGGGGGCAGCGGAGGCGGAAGAACTGACGGAGATGTTTTTGGCGCTGGCACAGGAAGAAGCCAAGCATAAGCTGCGTTTTGAAATTGAATACGATGACATAATTCTGAAAGAGGACTAAGGTCCGGACGATTGCACTTTGACAGAAAGAGCAAGGCATGACCAAGAAGGTAGTTGGAATCGTTGGCAGTTATCGCAAGGGGCACATTATAGACAGCGCTGTTTCGGCAGTGCTTGAAGGGGCGGAAGCAGCGGGAGCCCGGACGAACAAGATATACCTGCTCGACAAGCACATCGAATTTTGCACAAACTGCCGGTCGTGCACGCAGGAACAGGACGTGGCGAGAGGCAAATGTGTGCAAAACGACGACCTCGAAGAGATATTGAAGGAAATCGAAACATCCGACGGTATTGTGCTTGGCTCGCCCATAAACTTCTTCACAGTGACAGCGATTACGAAAAGGTTCGTCGAGCGGCTGGTTGGCTTCGCTTACTGGCCCTGGGGCGCGGCGGCGCCGAGACCCAGGACAAAGAAACCGGGCAAAAAAGCAGTGATAATCACTTCCAGCGCGTGTCCGGCGTGTATCGGAAGGATTCTGATGCCAAACGCACTGGGGGTTATGAAGGCGGCGGCAAGGGCCATGGGCGCCAAGGTAGTGAAGAAACTATACTTTGGGCTGACCGCCACGAATAAAGAACAAAGGCTCAATGAGAAGGCATTGAGAAAGGCACACGAGGCGGGGAGGAAACTGGTATTGTCACGCAGGCTTGACGGGGATGATTAATGATTGAGTTCATTGCGGACAGGGACATATATGAACAAGTGATTTGCAGGCAAATCGTCAAGGCGCGCAGGTTCGTCTGGCTGGCAACGTCCGACCTGAAGGACCTCCACGTGGACAAGGACGGGAAAATGGCGCCGTTTGTGGAGATTTTGTCCGACCTGATTGAAACAAAGGTGGAGATACGACTGCTGCACGCGAAAGAGCCCGGGCGGGCGTTTCGCAGGGATTTCGACCGGTACCCGAACCTGATAAAGGGGATGGAGCGCATCTTATGTCCGAGGGTGCATCTTAAGGCCGCAGTAATTGACGGGGTGTTCGCATATATCGGAAGCGCCAACCTGACCGGCGCCGGCATGGGAGCCAAGAGCGAGCACAAGAGAAATTTCGAGGCCGGTATCATTACCGACGACCAAAAAATCGTCGGAAAAATAATGGAGCAGTTCGACAACATCTGGAGAGGGACTCACTGCCGCAACTGCAAAAGAAAGAAATTCTGCGCAGACTACAAGGACATCCTGGGCTGAGGGCAATCAGGCCCATAATTTCTGCAGGACTATACCCGCCACAATCAAAATCAGGCCCATTATGGTTGAGAAAAAGATTTCCTCACCAACGGCAAAATGAATAACCGTGACGGAAAGAAACGGCACTAAATAAATCAGGTTCGCGACGGGGGCCGTTGTCGCCGACAGCTTCAAGGCCCTCATCCAGAGAAAGAACGTAATCCCCATTTCGAACAAGCCAATATAGACGGCACCAAGAACTGCCTTGACGCCTGGAATTTGCGGCCTGCAGAAAAGCAAAGCGGCAATGAATGTGAAACAGGCTCCGAATACGAAGTTGAGAAACAACCTGACGAGCTCGTCGCCCCCGTCTTTTATGCTGTAAATCCAGAACAGGGCCCAGATTACCGAGCTTCCTACAGCCAGCAGCACGCCGGGGACATTTGTAAATCTGAACCCGAGGACGTCGCCTCGCGTGGCAATAACAAGAACGCCGGCAAAACTGATAACCACCGCCAGAACGCTTCTGGCTCCAATTTTCTGCCGGAGCAGCGGTATCGACAATAAAACCAGCATTATCGGCCAAACGAAATTCAGCGTCAGAGCTTCCTGCGCGTGCAGCAGGGAGTACGCTTTCAACAGAACAAGGTAATACAGGAAAGGGTTAAGAAGTCCAAGAAACGCCGAACGCAAATAGTCTTTTCCCGCCAGAGATTTTAGTGAGGGCAGTTTTTTCGAGAACAATAAGAGGCAAAAGAGCACGGCTGTCGAGACGATTGAGGCGTAAAACAGCAGCGGCAAAACATTCAAATAAGCCAAAGAAATCTTGAAAGCGGAGGCGACCGTAGACCACAACAAGACGGCGCCCGATGCGTAGAAATAAGCTTTTCGCTGCTTTCCCATCGATACGTCAACGTCCCTGCCTTCTCCAAACCACCGGCGCGAGGATAATACACAATAACCGCTCCAAAAGGAAGCAAAATTTCGGTCCAAAAAGCAGCCCTCATAGACAGGTAAAAGTTATTTGAAGCAAAGCGCCGGCCATATAGAATGGAAGACAAAAACAAAAGGACCATTAGCCGTGTCGGTTCCAACTACAGTTACGTTTATTGTGTACTTCATATTCATGCTCGGCATAGGGCTTTATTTCTACCGCAAGTCCGTGAGCATAGAGGATTATCTGCTGGGCGGTCGAGGGATGGGGGCGTGGGTGACGGCGCTTTCGGCCCAGGCGAGCGATATGAGCGGGTGGCTCTTGATGGGCCTGCCCGGCGCTATTTACCTCGGGGGAATGGCGAAGACATGGATAGCGATAGGACTTTTCATAGGCACGGTCCTCAACTGGAAGCTGGTGGCGGCACGACTGCGGATTTATACGCAGAGAACCGATACGATTACCCTGCCGTGCTTTTTTGAGCAGAGGTTCGGGGACCCGAGCGGCCTTTTGCGGACAGTTTCGGCCATAATCATTCTGATATTCTTCACCATATACGCAGCATCCGGACTGGTGGCGACGGGCAAACTGTTCGAGTCGACCTTCGAAGTCCCATACAACGAGGCGGTAATCATCGGTGGGGCCGTAATCATCGCGTACACCTTTTTGGGAGGGTTTCTGGCGGTGTGCTGGACGGACCTGTTTCAGGGCACGCTAATGGTGCTGGCGCTGATAGTGGTGCCGACGGTCGCATATTTTCATTCAGGAGGGGTTGCGGGTATAAGAGAGGCAATGGCAATGAAAAAAGTATCGGCAAGTTTGATTCCTCAGGGCGGGGGGTTTCCGGTTTTGACGATAATCTCGGCGGCGGCGTGGGGCCTCGGATATTTCGGTCAGCCGCACATCCTGGCGCGATTTATGAGCGTCAAATCGATAAAGAAGCTGGGCGAGTCGATGACTATAGCCATCATCTGGGTTTTCTTCTCGCTGGGCGGGGCGGTTGTCATCGGCCTGATCGGCATCGGCATGTTCGCGAATTTAACCGACGGCGAGCAGGAAAAGGTCTTTATCTATATGATTGGCCGGGTGATGCACCCGTGGCTGGCGGGGATTATGCTGGCGGCGATTCTGTCCGCTATTATGTCAACTATCGACTCGCAGCTTCTGGTCAGCTCGTCGGCCTTGACGGAAGATTTTTATCAGAAAGCCGTAAAGAAAAATGCCTCGCAAAAACAGGTCATTATCGTCGGTAGAATCTGCGTAATCATAATCTCGGCCATAGCACTGGTTCTGGCGCTTACCTCGGACGAGACCATCCTGGACATAGTCGCCCATGCATGGGGCGGATTCGGGGCGGCCTTTGGGCCGGCGGTGCTCGCTGCGCTGTTTTCGCGCAGGACCAGCTGGCAGGCTGTCCTGGCGGGGATGGTGACCGGGACGGTCGTGCTGGCGGCGTGGAAGCTGGTCCGGCTGGACCAGTATATGTATGAAATCGTTCCCGGCTTTATCTGCAATTGTCTGACGATTTGCCTGGTCAGCATGATAATCAGACAGAAAAACCAGCGGGTCTTGAGACAATATGAACAAGTCGCAGCAGAAATTGAGGCCGGACAATAACGCTTTGGCGGTTCGAATAAATATGGGCAAAAAAGCAGTCGATGTGGTGTTGCTTCCCGATGAGGCGATGACAAACAAAGCAATTGAAGCCAACGGCGAGCTGGTCAGGCAATGCGGAGAGAAAATAGTCCTGAATAAACAAACATGCCTGCCCCATATTTCTTTGGCCATGGGGTGCATCGATGAAAGGGACATCCCTGAAATAAAGAAAGTCGTCGAGCAAATCGCAGAGAAAACTTCGCTGTCGCGACTAACGGTCATCGGCATTCGGACTTCAACCAGTTCGGTCGGCGAGGAAATATCCGTTTTTGAACTGCAGAAGACACAGGAGCTTCAGGCGCTTCATGAAGCGATTATGGAAAGACTCGCGCCATATTTAAGCTCTGACGTGACCAAAGAGATGCTGTATAACCCTGCGGAGGTCGGACAGCCCACATTGAGCTGGATTCAGAATTATCGGCAAAACTCAGGCTTTGAGAATTTTTTCCCGCACATAACCATAGGATACGGCCGGATGGAAAACGGACCGTTTCCAGTACAATTTACTCCATCAACGCTCGCTGTGTGTCACCTGGGCAGTCACTGCACATGCCGAAAGGTCCTCGCACGCGTCGATTTGGAAAGCCGGTAACCGTTCTCGAATTGCGCCCGAAGCACAGTTGGTTCCTTCTCCTGCACGCCGTCACCGTATCAGGTCCACGCCTTTGATTCCGTGAACGGTCAGGTGCGGGTCCGGAAGCTGGTCCCGGGCGGGCCGAATCTCCTCGGCCTCAAGCAAAGCGACTGCCCCGTCGGCAAACAGATAGTAGCGCGTCCCGCCCCAGCACCACCATCCCTGGTCGTTTTCAATCGGGAAGTGATTGCTGAACCACTCGCCGGCAAGAATCTTGGCGGAAGGCCTGGCCACGCTCAGACTTCGCTGGGCGCTCGAGGGCTGGGCCGTCAGCCACGTATCCTGGTTATTCATCGTGTCGATCTGCGCGGCACTGTGATAAAACGTCATCGAGTAGGCATAGCTGAAACCATACTGAGTGCTGTTCTCGGGACACGACATAATCGAAGGCCGCTCGGCGCTGATTGTGGTCCCCAGGTAAGGCTCGACAAAAGAGCCCCATATCCCCATCCAGAAGAAGTAACCTCCCGGAAAAGGGTCCTCCGCGCAAGGGTATTTCTGGTCATTGGCCTGAAGATACAACTGTATCGCCAGATTAATCTGCCTCAGATTGCTCGCGCACTTAAGGCGGACCGCCGCGGACCGGGCCTTCCCCAGCGCCGGTATCAGCAAAGAAAGCAGCAGCGCAATGACCGATATGACAACCAGCAGCTCTATAAGGGTAAAGGCCCCTCGAAGCGACTGGCGCGGCGTTTCGCGGCAACGCAGGCGTCTACCTGATATTCGGCGTTCAGTTTTCATTTTACCCAGCTCATTCAACGGTAACACTCTTGGCAAGGTTCCGGGGTTTATCGACATCGTGGCCGCGCAGGACAGCGGCGTGATACGCCAGCAACTGCAGCGGCACAACGGTCAGCATCGGCTGCAAAATCTCCGGCACGTCGGGGACCGTAATCAAATGGTCTGCGTGCTGTTTGATGTTATCGTCCCCCTCCGTTGCAACAACGATAATCCTGCCGCCGCGAGCCTTGACCTCTGCGATATTGCCCATGATTTTGTCATACTGCGGGCCGGTGGGGGCGATGAACACAGCGGGCATACCGTCAACAATCAGCGCTATGGGCCCATGCTTCATTTCCGCCGCGGGAAGACCCTCGGCGTGAATGTAGCTTATTTCTTTGAGCTTCAAAGCCCCCTCGAGGGCAACCGGATAGTTAAACCCGCGACCCAAAAAGAGCCAGTTGTTCCTCTCGATATTGGCCGAGGCGATTTCTTTGATGTGCTCTGACTGTTCGAGCACCCGGCTTATCTTGTCGGGTATTCGTGAAAGTTCGTCAATGCACCTGCTCGCCTCATCGCTGCTGATATGTCTTCTCCTGCCCAGCTCTATGGCCACCATAGTCAGCACCGCTACCTGCGCGGTAAAGGCTTTCGTGCTGGCAACTCCGATTTCGGGCCCGACGTGCAGATATATTCCGGCGTCGGTGGCCCGGGCGATGGAAGAGCCAACGACATTAACGATGCCCAGCACCGTGGCGCCGCGTTCCTTTGCCTCCTCCACCGCCGCCATGGTATCGAGAGTCTCACCCGACTGGCTTATGGCCAGCACGACTGTGCCATCCTCGATAATGGGGTTGCGGTACCGAAACTCGCTGGCGTACTCGGTCTCGGCCGGAACACGCGCCAACTGCTCAAACAGGAACTCGCCGACCAGGCCCGCGTGGAAGGCGGTCCCGCACGCTGTAAGAATGAAGCGCCGGGCCCGTGCCAGCTCCCGGAAATGGGATTCTATCCCGCCGAGCCTGATTCTCTTGTTATGCGCATCCAGCCTGCCGCCCATACACGTGCTTATGGCCTTGGGCTGCTCGAATATCTCCTTGAGCATGTAGTGCCGAAAGCTGCCCAGCTCAATCTGGTCCAGCGAAAACTCAATCTGCTCAAGGTCCTTGCTCACGGCAATATTATCAATAGTTTTAGTATAGAAGCCCTCTGCCCCGACGGTAACCATTTCATTGTCGGCCAGGTATATAGCCTGAGCGGTGTGCTCTACAATCGCGGCGGCATCCGAAGCCAGGATGTAATCATCGTCACCTACCCCTAAAATCAGGGGGCTTCCCCTCTTTGCGCCAATGAGCATACGTGGATAATCCGAACATACAATAGCAAGCCCGAAGGTGCCGTGCAGTTCGTGAAGCGCCCGCTGGACGGCCCATTCAAATTTGTTCTGCCCGTCGGACTGCCGCCGGCCTTCGGCCTCGTCGCCTTTGGCATAGAAATAACCCATCAGATTCGCTATGACTTCCGTGTCGGTCTCGCTCGCAAAGACCGCCCCTTCGCTTTGCAGCCAGGTCTTGAGCGTACCGTAGTTTTCGATTATGCCGTTATGAACCACGGCGATTTTGCCGGTCCAGTCCAAATGCGGATGCGCATTAACCATGTTGGGCTCGCCATGGGTCGCCCATCGCGTATGGCCCAAGCCAAGATTCTCCCGGCTGTCGGGCTCATCCAGAATCTGTTCCAGGGCGCTGATTCTGCCGCTGGTTTTTTTGACCCTTATCGCGCCGCCGCCCAGCAGAGCCACACCTGCCGAATCGTAGCCTCGATACTCCAGCCGCTTTAAGCCTTCTACCAGAATCGGCTGCGCAACTTTATTACCCAGATAAGCCACTATCCCGCACATTAGTATCTTCCTGAACCACAAACACCCAAGAAGCAATACAAGAGCAAAAAGAAGAGCATCGTCCTGCAGCCCGCTGCCATGCTCGGGGCATTATAAAAGTATCTGGCCGATTTGACAAATCGATTCTGCTTAACAGTCATATCAAGTATGCTTATTTGCCCGGCCCACAAACGCTTAATGATGCAGAACCAACCATTGCGCTCTCGGGCAAGGCCTTACGTTTTCTGATACGGCCTTACGCCCCCCACGGCCTTTCCGGACGTGAGCCGCTGCCTGACCGGACCACGCCCCACGGCAGAAAGCAGCCCACCACGGTCCGGCGAGGATAACACATTTTACCAGCGTTTGTCAAATCTCAACTGCGGCGAGGAAGCAGTCCAACGCCCCGCTGGCTGCGCTGCACAGGCCTTATTCGATATCGGATGCCCTTAACAGGGCTATAAGGCGTTTTTATTTGACCTTCCGGCACATCCGGAGTTTAATCTGATTTATGATAGTCGTTATCGATTACAACGTAGGAAATGTCAAAAGTGTCTGCAACGCCTTCCGGCATATCGGCTGCGACGTGCAGTTAACCAGTGAAGCTGCCATAATCGAAAAGGCGGCGGGACTGGTCTTGCCGGGCGTCGCGGCGTTCGGCTTCGCAGTCAGCGCGTTGGGCAAGGCAGCCGCAATCGTCAAACAGTCGGCCCTCGGGGGCAAGCCCCTCCTCGGCATCTGTGTCGGCTACCAGATGCTCTTCGAGAGAAGCTATGAGTACGGCGAGCACAGGGGCCTCGGTCTGATTGGTGGCAATGTCGTTCCGATTCCGCCCGGCAGGACAATTCCCCACATGGGCTGGAATCTCGTGAAACTGCCGGAAGATATGGATTTGTTTACCGACCTCGGAAACGAGAAGCATTTTTATTTTGCCCACTCTTTTTTCGCCGAGGTGGCAGACCCTGAGACGAAAATAGCCCATACGGACTACGGCTTCGATCTTGCGGCGGCGGTGCAAAAGGCCAACATCTACGGCGTGCAATTTCACCCGGAAAAGAGCGGCAAAACGGGCCTGAAAGTGTTGCGAAATTTTGCCGAGCTTTGCGAAAAGAGAAGCTGATTATGCTGACAAAAAGAATAATTCCCTGTCTCGACGTCAAAGATAATCGGGTAGTAAAGGGCGTCCAGTTTGTGAATTTGCGTGACGCCGGCGACCCGGTGGAACTTGGCGCGAGGTACAGCCAGGAGGGCGCCGACGAGCTGGTATTTTTGGACATCACCGCCACGATTCGGTCCCGCAAAACCATTGTTGAGCTTGTGGAAAAGGTTGCCGAGAACGTATTTATTCCCTTCACGGTAGGTGGCGGCGTTCAAACCGCCGAACAAATTGACGCCATTCTGCGAAGCGGGGCCGACAAGGTCTCGGTGAATACGGCCGCCGTCGAAAATCCCTCCATAATCACCAGAGCCGCCCGGCGATTCGGCAACCAATGCGTCGTGCTGGCGATTGACGCACGCCTGTCGAAAACAAGAAAAGGCAAATGGCACGTCTGCGTAAAAGCCGGCTCCCAGCCGACGGATATCGACGTGGTCGAATGGGCTGTAGAAGGTGAAAAGTCAGGCGCGGGGGAAATACTGCTTACGAGCATGGACGCCGACGGCACAAAGGCCGGCTACGACATCGAGCTGACCAGAGCCGTTTCCGACGCGGTAAACATCCCCGTCATCGCGTCCGGCGGAGCAGGAACACTCGACCATCTTTACGAAGGCATCGTCGCCGGCGGCGCAGACGCCGTTCTTATGGCCTCAATCACACACTTCGGAAATTACACCATCAAACAAATGAAAGAATACCTTGCCGGCCGCGGAATACCCGTAAACCTCTAACCCAAGTGCCCGTCAGCCCGCGCCCCTCATTTCTCAGGACTCTCATTGAGTTTGGTTATGCAACTCAAAGGATTTGAATAGTCCGTAGGCGATGGATTGATACTCGCTACCGGCGGGTGGGCCGGTCTCGGGCGCGCTGCGGAACATTCCGGGCCAGGTCGAGCCCAAAGGCTGATTGCCGTGATGCGGGCCGAGGGTGTTTCGCAGCGTGCCGATGACCACAACCTCGACGTTGTTTGTGCCCGCGGTGACATGCTCGGTGACGTCACAATCCCACGGTTGATGGTAGATATATCCCGCATCTTTGCCGTTAACGGCAACCTTAGCGACGCTGCCGTACCAGTCGGGCAGCGAAACACAGTATCTACCTGCGGTTTTTGGAATCCTGAAATTCTGAGAGTAGGATACACCGGCCGCGTAGAGCGGAAGTCCCTGCCCGTTCCACTTGCCCAATTTCAAGGGCTCTGGTGGAACAATCACAAACCCCGAATCCGCAGCCTTTAGCGCAAAGTCTCCCAATATATAGGCCGACTCGAGCTCATGATAAATAGTCATTGGCGAGGCCTTGATAGTGACAGCGTTCCGGCCGACCTTTGCCGCGGACGCGATGTCGATCCTGCCGAACGCCCTATCGAGCCACCATTGACCCTTTTTGGCCGATACCGTTTTCCCATTGCAGCTTACAGAGTAGAGATCCGGCCGTTCAATGACAACATACAGAGGTTTGGGCGCGCGGCCCTCGATGGTGAAGCGATATGTCGCCTTGAAGCCGCTGTCCGGCGGGAAAGTCCTGGTGATAAGCTCATCGCGAAACTGGACGGCGCTGTCCCAGGGATTGCCCTCCATTCCATGTTTCTGAAAGACAAACCTGGAGGCCTCGTAGAAATAGATGTTTTCCTTCGTCTGGCCGCCGGCGGTTACATCGACGTAGTCCAGAGTAAGAACGTTTTGCTCAAGGGGGCGAATTCTCAGCGGCCCGGCAGGTTCCACCTTGACAGTCCGCGCCGGTTCCGCTGGGGCCGGCTCGCTGCGCTTGTTGGAAAGAAACAGCAACAGGCTTCCACAAGGGGCAAGCTCGAAGTCGGCACGGACGCCTCTGGGCTGTTCGGTAAACGCATACGCTGAAATGTCCCCTGTCTCAGGGTCCCACCGCTGGATACTGCGCATCGCCGATTCTATATGGCCGGCGGTGGGCGAGTCGATACTGGTATTAACGAGAAATAGAATCTCTCCGTCGCCGAGCCGCCGCCGGTGATGATAGAGGAAGCCCTTGTCATCACTGTTGCGCCTAATGGCAAAGCCATCCCCTGACCCACTCAACAGCATAGCAGGCAACTGGTCCGGCTCAATCTGCTTCCAGCTCGGCTCATGCGATAGCTCCTTGCCGCATTCAGAGGGCGAGCCGTCGACCATCGCCGGTGGGTCGCCGCAGCAGAGCACCCTGCCGCCGGCTTTGGCGTAAGCCTCGAACAGCTCCATCGTTTTGTCATTGAGGTTCTCGGTCAGCGGAGGCAATACCACCGTGTCATATCGACGATTGCCTATTTTGAGCAGCGCACCTTCAACCGAGCCGTGACGGGCGATGATGTCCTCGCAGCCGATATCGTACTCGACCTGGGCCTTCGCCAAACCCACCGTCATCTTCTGGAATTCACTCCCTATAGTCTCGAGATGTTCCGAATGGCTGGGGTCCGCCTGATACATCCACGCAGTTGTCGTCGGCTCGATTAGCAGTACAGAGTTAATCTGCTCGCCTTGAGAAAGCACCGCCGAGAGCCTTGTAAAGTATGTGGCCAGAACATGATAGGAATCCCACCAGGGCGTGTGGTACGAGAAAGACTGCGGATGGTCCCGTTTTCGTGCGCCGCGAATGGTGATGTAGGAGAGGTGTTCATCGAGCAGATTGACGCCGAGCACATAGAGCCAGTCTCCTATTCGCTTCATATCTTCGAAGCGCAGGTCCCAGCCGCCCGCGCCGTAGGCCTCGCAGAGCGTTCGTTTGCGGCCGAGCTGGTTGGCCACACTGGCCAGCTCCTTGACCGCACGGACGTTGCCGAACTGGGCGTGCACGTCCTCGCTGTATTTGTTCATCAGCGTATCAATACCGGGCTGCTGCTGCCACGCCGCCACGGCCATATTATCCGGGACCGACTTGGCGCGAGGCCACTCATGCTCCCAGTAATGACCCGTGAATGCCAGTCCCTTCTGGTCGCAATACTCGTAATAGGGCTTTGCCCATCTGTCGATAAACAATTCGAGCACAAGCTGAAAATAGTTGTGCCGGAGGCGCTTCCAGTCGCCCATGGGCCGCACGAGGCTTGGCAGGTTGTCGATCAGGGAGTACCCCCACCTTTCCTCGAACAACTTCGGCAGGTCTTCCGCCCAGGGCAGACCGTGCGCGGGCCGGATCTGCGGCTCATCCGCAAAAACGCCCGGAACCCGCCTGCCGAACTCGTTGCCGATGTTGCGGGTGTAAGCACCCATCGTAACTTCGAGGAACTTCTCGGTAACCCCGGGGGTGAGCAGGTTCACATAGTACTTGCCACCATACCAGGGGGAGGATTTCGCCAGCTTTATAGATGCAATAAGACAATCAGCGCCGGAAGGGTGCGCCCGCGCTGTAAGGCTCTCAAACGCGTCACCGCTTTGACGATAAACGGCGACCACGTCATTCGCCGACTCGACAAACAGATTCCGCCCGCGCGACTCGGGCATGGCCTCCGGCACCAGCCCACCGGCAAAACCTGAAGGATACGAGTTCTCGTCGTATATCCATATATTCATATCGAGCCGTTCGGCCTCTTTGAGGGCGACTTTCCAGAGGCGGAACCAATCCTGTGAAAGGTACGGAGTCATCAAGCCCGGCCGGGGATGAACAAAAACCTGCTTTACGTTCTGCCCGGCCAAGTCCCGCAGCGTCGAGACAATCTGCTCCTCAGTCAGCATATCGTTCCACACCCATAAGGGCGCGGTGCTGTACCGGCGCGGAGGATTGGCAAACAAAGCTTTTACGCTTGCCGAATCTGCGGCCTGCAACGGGGCGGTCATACAGACCGCGAGAACCACTACCAAGAGAATAATCCAATGGATAATTCCCGCCCAACGACTTGGAGAACTGGTTCGATCAGCCGTGCGTTTCATCGCATAACCTCCCAACTAAATTACAAGAAAGATGCGCACATCAGTAACCATCGCGTATTTGTCATTTCTGTTTCTTCGGCCTGTAAAGGCCTTTCAAGGCCAGCTGTCGGTCACGCCGGACGCGGGCAAGATAATCTCGCATGGTCTCCAGACCGAATTCCTCAATGAGCTGGTCCGTCGAGATGTTCGACAATTGGGACCCGAAAATAAGCAGGCACTCATGAGAGAGCCATTCGGCGTACGCGGCGGTGCTGCCGTATTTTTCATAAAGGGGCTTCAGACGCCCGACGTTACCATCGTGATGCAAGAGCCGACGGTCCATATCCAGCGTGGCCGTAACAAGCGGCGCACTGCTGCTCTTGTCGCTGATGTCACGCTTTATGCTGATGATTTCGCGGCCGGCGATATCCACGAAGGTCGAGCCTCCCCTCCAGATAGCGCCCATGTAAAAGCCGAACTCAATGGCCCATTTGCTTAGCATCCGAGCCCCCTGCCACATGGACGACCAGAGAACCAGCTCGGCCCTGTTGGCGCACAGGCCTGAACCGACCTCCCAGTAGTTCAAATCGAAGCAGATGGTCAGCCCCACACGTCCGAAGTCTGTCTCGAACACGGGCGTCTCGGCGCCTGGAACGATGCCAATATCCAGCTCTCCGTGCGTGGGGAAATTTTTGTGATATACACCAACGATGCGGCCGTCCCGGCCAATCAGGACAGAACTGTTGTAGTGTATGCCCTCCTCAAGTGTACCCATGGGACAAACAACATAGATTGAATGCCGTTTCGCTGCTTTGGAAATGGCCGAGACAGTGGGTCCATCCAGCGGCTCGAACTGCCACGGCTCCGCTGAGCCTAAGGTGTTGGCGATTTCGGGAAAGGCGGCCAGGTCGCTGCCGAGCGCCGCCGCCTCGGCAATATGCCTGCTCATGTTCTCCAACGTTTTGTTCAAGCGGTCCGGCTCGTTGCGCGGCAGAGTGGGAAAGCTCACCAGTGAAACCGTCGCCTTTCTTCTTACCAGAACCGCTCGTGATTTGTCGCTCGCGCCGCCAACACGAGCCTTCGCCGGCTCCCGAGCCGGCGCCGCCCCGTAGGCGACCAGACCGCGACCACCCAAAGCCGCAGCCAGACCCCCAGCCGCGCTGAGCGTCAGAAAGTCTCTGCGATTACATCTGTTTATCGTATGAGTTGGCCCGTTGCTCATAACCATTCCTCCGGACTGCGCAACAAATCCAATCAACCCAGGCCCCGTGCGAGCCCGAATCGCCCCTTTAGCAGAACACGCGACGCGCTCCAGAAACGGGGACACGGCTGTCCGCTTTGTCCGCACAGACGAGCCGAGGAATCTAAAACGTATCTAAATAAGTATCAAGCTCCCAGTTGGTAACCTGCTTTTTGAACTCGTCCCACTCCTTTGTCTTGACGTCCATGTATCTTTCGAACAGATGCTCTCCGAGGGCCTCTTGAATGAGCTTGTCCTTCTTTAACGCGTTGAGAGCTTCGAACAAAGAGCTCGGCAAGACCTCGATATTTCGCCGGACGAGACTTTCACCATCAAGCTGGTAAATGTTTTCCTCAACCGCCTCGGGCGGTTCGAGCTTATTTTTAACTCCGTCCAGGCCCGCCTTCAACATAACGGCAAACGCCAGATAGGGGTTGCACGCCGGGTCGGGACACCTCAGCTCGATTCGAGCGGCTTCACTATTTGCCTTAAACCATTTCGGCACTCTCAAGAGAGCCGAGCGATTCATGGCCGCCCACGTAACGTATACCGGCGCCTCAAAGCCGGAAACCAGCCTCTTGTAGGAATTCACCGTCGGACAGAGCATCGCGCACATCGCATTGATGTGCTTTATCTGCCCGGCGATGAAATGACAGGCCAGCTTCGACAAATTGTATTTGTGGTCTTTGTCGTAAAACGCGTTTGTCTTCGACTTTGCATCAAACAGACTCTGATGAACATGCATCCCCGAGCCGGGCGCGTCCATTATCGGCTTGGCCATAAACGTGGCGCATAAGTTGTACATCTGAGCAATCTTTTTGGCGCAATACTTCAACGTGACCACCTTGTCGGCAATATCAACCGCGGGCCCGTAAGTGAAGTCTATTTCGTACTGCCCCAGGCCCACCTCATGGTGTGAGGTCTGGAGCTTGATTCCGAAATCCTCCAGCGCCGCCGCTATCTTTTTTATGACCTTGTATCCTTCATGCGAAGAAAGGTCGAAATAGCCGCCGCAATCGATAGGGCTGGTTCTTTTTTCGCCGTCCGCGCGAAAAAGATAGAATTCCGGCTCGGGCCCCACATTATACTCATACCCGTCCTGCGCGGCCTCGGCCACAGCCTGCTTTAGAATAAACCGCGGGTCCCCCTGGAAGGGCCTGCCGTCCGGGCGGTGGATATCACAGATTAGCCTTGCGGTCCTGCCGTCGTCCATCAGCCACGGCACAACGGCATAGGTCGCCAGGTCCGGCTTCAAAAACAAGTCGCTCTCCTGAATCCGCGCAAAACCTTCGATTGAAGAGCCGTCAAACCACACGCCGTCCGCCAACGCGTCCTCCAGCTCTTCAGCAGGTATTATCACCTCCTTTATAACACCCAGAAGGTCGGTAAACTGCAGGGTGATGAACTTTATACCGTCCTTCTCCACCTGCTCCAAAAGCTCTTTGGCTACCATCCGAATCTTCCTCTAAAAGTAGGCTCTTTGCGGGTTTCCTGCCCGAACAAACACTTGATAACACGACGCGGACTATTCTTGCCTTTGCGGAAAAAACTGCAAGACAAATTCCAAAAAATCCTCGTCATGCAGAAGGCCGCGGCCCTACCGAGCGCCGGGCAAGATATGAAACAAGCGGAATTGTGCCTGAAAATTATACCTTTTCAAACGTGAACCTGTGGGCCTGGGCGCCGATTCTTACAGTGTCGCCCTCGACGAATTTGCCGGCCAATAACTCGGCCGCAAGCGGATTCTCCAGCCGCTGCTGGATCGTCCGCTTCAGAGGCCTCGCTCCGAAAACAGGGTCGTAGCCTTCGTCCATAATCTGCTCCCGGGCGCTATCCGTGAATTCAACCGCGATCTTGCGCCCGCCCAGACGCTCGCTGAGATAATCAAGCTGAATGTCGACAATCCTGCGTAAATCCTCTTTTGTCAGCATGTGGAAAACGATTATCTCATCGATACGATTCAGAAACTCCGGCTTGAAGTGCTTCTTCAGGGCATCCTTAACGTGCGCCTCAATCTCCCAGTCGGCCCCCGCTTCTTCGGTCAACTCCTGAATCTGCTGGCTGGCGATGTTGCTGGTCATGATAATCACGGTGTTCTTGAAATCGACGGTCCGCCCTTTGCCATCCGTTAACCGGCCGTCATCAAATACCTGCAGCATCACGTTGAATACATCCGGATGGGCCTTCTCAATCTCATCGAGCAAAATCACCGAATACGGCTTGCGGCGAACCGCCTCCGTCAATCGCCCCCCTTCTTCGTAACCAACGTAACCCGGCGGCGAGCCGATAAGCCGCGCAACCGAGTGCTGCTCCATAAACTCGCTCATATCAACGCGAATCATGGCGTTCGGGTCATTGAACAGAAAATCGGCAAGGGCCTTGGAAAGCTCCGTCTTGCCGACGCCTGTCGGACCGAGAAACAGAAATGTCCCTATCGGCCGATTCGGGTCCCCCAGCCCGGCTCGGTTTCTGCGAACCGCGTTGCACAGAGCCGAGACCGCCTCGTCCTGTCCTACCACCCGCCGGCGAATCGCTTCCTCCATCTTCATTAATCTTTCCCGCTCACCGGTCATCAGTCTCGCCACTGGTATCCCCGTCCACTTGGACACAACCTCGGCGATATGCTCTTCGGTCACCTCGTTTTCAATAATTTTGGGCCCATCGGTTCTGGCCAGTTGAGCCTCTTTGTCCGTGAGCTGCTTTTTCAAGTCCGCAATAGTCCCGTATTTCAAACGGGCAGCCGCTTCCAAATCTCCCCTGCGCTGCGCACCAATAAACTGATTCTGAGCGTCCTCGATTTTCTGCTTCAATTGCTTTATCTGGTCGATATCCCCCTTTTCAGCTTCCCACTCCGCTGTCAGTTCCCTGTCCTGCTGCTGCAACTGGGTCAACTGTTTCTCGGTGCTCTTTAGCCGCTCCTTGCTCGCCTCGTCGGCCTCCTTTTTCAGGGCCTCGCGCTCAATTTGCAGTTGCACAATCTTTCGCCGAATCGTGTCCAGCTCGGCCGGCAGCGAGTCATTCTCAATCCTCAGTTTCGAAGCGGCCTCGTCAACCAAGTCTATCGCCTTGTCCGGCAGCCAGCGGTCGCAAATATAGCGGTTCGACAAGGTCGCCGCCGCAACCAGCGCGGCATCCGTTATCCGAACACCGTGGTGGGTATCATAACGGTTCTTCAGGCCGCGCAGGATTGCTATTGTCTCTTCGACGCTCGGCGGGTCAATTAGAATCGGCTGGAACCGCCTCTCCAGCGCAGCGTCCTTTTCGATGTATTTTCGATATTCGTCAATCGTAGTCGCGCCGATACACCGCAGCTCGCCGCGCGCCAGCGATGGTTTCAGTAAGTTGCCTGCGTCCACCGCGCCTTCGGCCTTGCCCGCACCTACCACAGTATGCAACTCATCAATAAACAGTATTATCTGGCCCTCTGCGCTTATCACCTCTTTCAACACGGCCTTCAGGCGGTCTTCAAACTCGCCTCTGAACTTCGTGCCTGCAATAAGAGCGCCCATATCCAAAGCAATAATCCTCTTGTTCTTCAGCCCGGCCGGAACATCGCCCGCCACTATGCGCTGCGCCAGTCCCTCTACAATTGCTGTCTTGCCCACCCCCGGCTCGCCGATTAGCACAGGGTTGTTCTTGGTGCGCCGATTCAGGACCTGCATGCAGCGCCGAATCTCCTCGTCCCTGCCGATGACCGGGTCAAGCTTTCCCTTTCTGGCCATTTCCAGCAGGTCAATCCCGTATCGCTCAAGGGCCCTGTACTTGTCTTCCGGGTTCTGGTCTGTTATCTTTTCCCCGCCGCGAATTTCCTTCAGAACCTGCTCAATCCGTTCAGGTGTGACCGAGTTCAGCCGCAGAATCTCTTTCGCATCGCTTTGCACTGAGGCCAGCGAAATGCACAGGTGTTCCACGCTCAGGTACTCGTCACCCATCGCATCGGCCCTGTTCTGCGCATCAAGTACAATTTGATTGAAGGCAGGCTCAGGGATGAGCTGACTGCTGCTGCCCTGCGGCAGCCGGCCAAGCTCGCTCTCGACCATATCCTTAATCCGCGAAGGGTTAGCCCCTATCTTATTCAGAATAATACCCCCAACGCCGCCATCATCGGCCAGGATTGCACTTAATAGATGCAGGGGCGACAAAACAGTGTGCGACTTTGCCAGCGCGGTCTGCTGGGCGGTGGCTAATGCCTCCTGAGCCTTCAATGTAATTCGGTCAAATCTCATGATTTTTCCCCTTGACGCACCAATTATCGGATGCACCACAAGCTTCACATAAAACAGCAAGCAAACAACGTGCCTAACCCACTTGGAACCACAAGTTCAATTCTAACAACCAATTACGCGACTACCCGCGCGGTTGTGCGTGTGCCAATATGGCAGATGGATCTCCGTACTCGTCTGTTGGCCACCCTTAACCCTATGTACAGTGCCCCGGCCTTATACACTTGCCAAGAGCAATCCGCAAATCATCCTCTTGCCTTGTGCGCTCGTGGCTATGCGCCACCTGCCCTTCTCGCCGGCCCCAATTCTCTTGCAAACACACCATTGCACCGGTAGATTATATTTACTGACAGTTGGTGATTTCGTCCAGTCCTCAATGCCGCCGGACGACCACCGCGTCGCTCATAGCGTTGCGCCCGTAGCTCAGTTGGATAGAGCAACGGATTTCTAATCCGTAGGTCGCAGGTTCGAATCCTGCCGGGCGTGTTTCTGCGATTTGTTGAACTTCAAGAAGTTGTAACTTCTTGAATCCCAGGTCTGGCGAGCCCTGTCCGGTCAATGCTCGACTATGTGCAATACGCTGCGCACGTTTGCGACCTGTGAGCTGCTTTTACGACTATTCAGCCATCGAAAAGGCCGTCTTTGGCCGGCTCCTTCGCCGGCAAAATTAAACTTACACATAATACTTTAACGCTATCGGGCCGCGCGCAGCGCTTCAAATGCGCGGGCAGCTCTGGTATAATTCATATTTTATGAAAATATTCTAAATTAGGCTTCGCAAACAACGATGGGACTGCCGAAGGTAGCAATAATTGGTCGGCCGAATGTAGGCAAGAGCAGCCTTTTGAATGCTCTGGCCGGGGAGATGATAAGCATCGTTGAGCCGACGCCGGGGGTTACGCGCGACCGCATCAGCACCATCATCGAAAGAAAAGACCGCTGCTTTGAGCTTGTCGACACCGGCGGATACGGAGTCGTTGACCGCGACGACCTGAGCAGCCATATCGAGAAGCAGATTCAGCAGGCGATTGAGTCGGCGGAACTGGTGCTGTTTATGGTCGACATTCGGGACGGGCTGGTGCCGTTGGATGCAAAGATAGCGGGCTTTCTGCGCAAACAAGACCTTGATGTCATCGGGGTCGCCAACAAGGCCGACACGGCCAGAATGTTTCCGGCAGCGGGGGAGTTTTCGGCGCTCGGCTTCGGCGAGTTTCTTTGCATCTCGGCAAAGAACAATCTCAACAAGGCGGTTCTGCTCGACAGAATCTTCGAGAAGCTCGAAGGGCTGGAATCGGCCAGGCCGGCGGAGCCGGTTATGAAGATTGCGATAGTCGGCAAGCGAAACGCCGGCAAGAGCACGCTTGTAAACGCGATGGTGGGTTCGGAGAGGGTAATCGTCAGCGAGACGCCGGGGACGACCAGAGACGCGGTCGACGTGCGGTTTGAGAAGGACGGCAAAACCATCCTCGTCATCGACACGGCCGGGGTGAGAAAGAAAAGCAAGATAGCCGACAGCATCGAGTTTTACAGCTATGTCCGTGCGACACGGTCGATTCAGCGGGCGGACGTGGTGCTGTTTCTGATTGACGCCACGCTGCCGGTCGCGCAGATTGACAAGAAACTGGCCAAGTTCATAGGGGACGAACACAAAAGCTGCATAATAGTCGTCAACAAATGGGACCTTGCCAAAGAGGCGGCGGTCACGGGCGACTACGATGAGTATTTGACAAAGATTCTGCCGGGATTAAAATACGCACCGATAGCCTTTACTACCGCGACCGACGCAAAGAACGTCCAAAGCGTACTGGATTTAGCGGCTGAGATTTTCAAGCAGTCGACCACCTGGATACCCACGGGCAGGCTGAACAAGGCTTTTGAAATCATAAAGGCCGCAAAAGGCGGGGCCGGCAAACAAAAAACCGCGCGGCCAAAGATTTACTATGCGACACAAGTCGCGGTTAACCCGGTGACGATACTTATGTTCGTCAACAAGCCGGAACTGTTTGATGAGAACTATCGTAGATTTATTGTAGGCCGATTGCGGGAGCTTTTGCCTGTAGACGAGGTTCCAATCCGCCTATTACTGCGTTCACACAGGAAAGTAGAATGACAAGGAAATACAATTTTCGGTAATACTAATCGGCGGAGGCGGATTTCAGATGTGCGTTCGCGCAGGTCCGTCAGCCCTGGAGTTTTTTAGGAGCGTTGTAATGTTGGCCATGATTCTTCTGGTTACGATTGGTTTGTACGTAGTAGCGTATTTGAGCTATGGAAAGTTCTTGACGACTCGCTACGATGTCGATGACAATCGTCCGACACCCAGTCATACGGACTATGACGGCGTCGACCGGGTGCCGGCACATAAGATGGTGCTGCTGGGCCATCATTTTTCCTCGATTGCGGGGGCGGCACCGATAGTCGGGCCCATTATCGGTGCGCTGGCCTTCGGGTGGGCCCCGGTTCTAATATGGGTAATTCTGGGTACCATTCTTGTGGGCGGTGTGATTGATTTCTCCGCGCTGGTCGCTTCGATCCGACACAATGCCCGCTCTATTGCGGAGATTGCAAGGGAATATATGTCGCCTATGACCTATAAGCTTCTTTTGGCCTTTATTTGGTTGACGCTGGTTTATGTCCTGACGGTATTCGCGGATTTGACCGCCACCACGTTCGTGCAGGACGGCGGAGTGGCCACCTCTTCGATTCTGTTTATCGCCCTTGCAATTATGTTCGGGGCGGCCTTGAACAGGTTGAAAGTGCCTTTGTTGTGGTGCTCTGCAGTGTTTGTGCCGCTGGTGTTTGTTGCCGTCTGGGGCGGCCAACAAATCCCGCTCAAGGCTGATATGCTTGCCCAGGTTTTTTCAGGCGAGCCCAGGAAGGTCTGGGCCCTGATTCTGCTTGCTTACTGTTTCGTAGCGTCGACCACGCCGGTGTGGATTTTATTGCAGCCCCGCGATTATCTATCCAGCTATCTGCTATATGCATCGGTCCTGAGCGGTTTTGTGGGCATATTCCTGGGAGGATTTGCCATCAACTACCCGGCGTTCACCTCCTGGAGCATACCGCAAACAGGGACGCTATTTCCCATCCTTTTCATCACTGTGGCCTGCGGGGCCTGCTCCGGTTTTCATTCGATAGTGGCTTCGGGCACATCGTCGAAACAACTCAACAAAGAAACCGACGCAAGGGCCATAGGCTATGGAGGTATGCTGCTGGAAGGTATTGTGGCGGTGATAGCACTCGCCACTGTGGTCATGCTGCCGAAGGGTGACGAGCTTACCGGCAAGCCGCCCCTGATGATCTATGCGGCGGGGATCAGCAAGTTTCTGTCCCTCGTCGGCATACCCCAGCGTTTGGGCTCTTCTTTCGGGCTTCTGGCACTGTCGGCTTTCGTTCTCACCACCCTGGACACCGCCACCAGATTGGGCCGATATATCTTTGAGGAGTTTTTCAGCCTCAAAGGAGCACACTCGCGTTACCTTGCGACGGCGGCCACGCTCGTGCTGCCGGCCATATTCGTGCTAATCAGCCTCGAGGACCCGCTGGGCAAGCCAATACCTGCGTGGCAAGCGATTTGGCCCGTGTTCGGGACCAGCAACCAGCTCCTGGCGGGTCTGGTGGCCCTCGTGATACTGGTATGGTTGAAAAAAACGGGCAGAAGGGTGGGATTCATTGTAGGCCCGATGCTCTTCATGAATATAGTCACGCTCTGGGCTCTGGTGCTGATGCTGATAAGGCACAAGCTCAGCGCTGTGGGAATTATTGCAGCGGTGCTGCTGCTATTGGCCCTGTTGCTAATGTTTGAGGCGCTTCGAACACTCAGGAAGATGGTCGGCGCTTAACTGCCGGCCGATTCAAGCCGCACGCCGGTAATAAACCTAAGTGCAATCTTCTGGACGTCTTCTCGTCGGGGCCGACGGTCTGTAATGGAGGAGTGCTCCGCACGGAACTGAAGGACTCGTATACGGGAAGACTTTCTAAAAGCTGGATTGGAGCATTCGGACCCGGATACGGGTAGCTTATAATGGTGTTCTTCGGCAGCCTGGGAACACTCATAGGTATAACCATGCTCAGGACCTTTATTATGACAACCCTTCGTGTGGGGACAAGGATTACCCGCTATCTGTGCAATGAACTGCTGGGAGAAATCTTCTGAATACGCTTTATGAAGAACAAATATGCAGCGGTTGCATTTGTGGGTGTCCTGGCAGAGGCCCTTGCTTTGGGGCAACCAACCAGTTGCTGGCGGCCATAGTACTGCTGGTGGTTGCCGTCTGGCTGAAAAAGAAGGGCCACAAGCTGGCCTTTGTCCTCGGTCCCATGGTGTTCATGAACGTCCTGACGGTCTCGGCGCTGGTGCTGCTGCTAAAACAATACAGGTCCTCGGCGGTCGGGATTATTGCCGGCATTTTATTGCTGCTGGCAATCGTTTTGATGTTTGAATCCTACAAGACGATCACGAAAATGGTAAGGGGTTAGAGACCAGCCCTTGAGCCAGCGGCCGCGGGGAATGGGTGCGACGGCAACCGTATCTACCAAGAAAGATGGCTGCTCTTAGCAAGGGGAAGGGACTGCGGCGCAGTAACGATTGAAGACGGACGGCTTTGGCTATTGTGCGCCAGTCGGGGGAGTCCCAGCAGCAGTCAGAGGCCGGAGCTTGAACTTGGCCCGTCTCGGCTGCGACGGACTCTTGAGGTCGATCTCGCCCTTGCGGAAAAACTCGGGAGGGAAGTTATAAACAACCTCTCTGCTTTGCTCCTCTGTTCCCTTTTTTACGTCATCATCATAAATATAAAGAGTCATCGAGGGCAACAGCTGCGCCTGAAAAACCCTCCAGGCATCGAGGGTGGCCCGGATTTCAAAGGCAGCCGTCACCTCAGCATAATTGGTTACAATAACTTCGTATCTTGCCTGTAGGTTGACGCTCAAAGCGACAGCAAGCGTTGGCTGCTCTACAAGCCGGTCTTGCCGCGGGTCCTCTGCGGCCGGCATTGTGATTTTAACAGGTGTTCTGGCCATTGTTATTTGGCCGTCAGCAAGCTTGAAATGGGGCGTTTTTTTTATGTACGACCCTCTGGCCTGTTCAATGTCACCGGCTGTCAACTGAACTTGTGCAAACCCGCCACCCACATCTTCGGGCACGGGCACGAAAACCTCTTTGGGCTCAATGGACGCAGGTATCGGATTCTGGTCGTCATCTTCGCACCTTACCTCCAGTTTCTTTTCGACGAGGCCGACAACTTTAACAGAAAGCTTGTCCGGCTTGCAGCGCTCAACCTTCAGACCAAGCCTCTTTATTTCCTTATCTTTCTGGAGAAACGGCAGCAGCACAAGGGAATGAGGGCCGGGGTCGGCCATGCCTTCCCGCACGGCATCAAAGTCAAACACGAGGTTCTGGCCCTTTTTCAGGTTTCTGTCCAGTTCGGCAATCCTCATCGACGGTCCTTTAAGGACTATTTCCTCAACAGAAACCGATGGCCTATCATCAAAACTCACCCACAGCGCGGGGTTGGACCTGGCAATCTTCACGGTGGCGCCCAAAACCGGCAGCGATTCGTCCAAGGCCAAGTCCGCCCAGACCCATATCAGCACTGTCAAGAAAACCACAACCAGGACTTTGCCGTATTTGATGTTCTTGGGCATAAGCAGATTCCACCTTCAATCGTCAATCGACAGCTTTCTGCCCGGCGGCGCCGCTGCGCTGCTGTGGGGCTTTGCGGCCAAACCTCCCGAGCCATCCCCGGACCCCCGAAAAGGCAGGCATCATCATTTCACCCATCGCGGCGGTCAGGCGTTTTCTCAACTCGGACTCCGTGATGTCTCTGGTCAAGCGTCCGTCCTGAGCAAGCGAGATTGTTCCGGTTTCCTCACTGACGACCAGGCAGACGGCGTCCGACCCTGCGGTAATGCCCAGGGCGGCGCGGTGTCGGGAACCCAGTTCGACGCCGTCGACGCTGTCGGCCTCGGCCAGGGGCAACTGCGCCCTTGCGGCGACCACCCTGTCAAGTCGTATTATGACCGCCATATCGTGAAGGGCCGTGCCGGGATGGAAAATAGTCCTGAGCAGCTCGGCGGTAACTCTGGCATCGAGGCGCACGCCGGTTTCTATGAACTCTCCCAGCGCGACGCGTCTTTCCATAACAATGATAGCCCCTGTTCTGGCGGTGGAAAATTGCGTGACCGCGGCGATTATCTCCTCTATCGTCTTTACCAACAGCTGGGAGGAACTTGCCAAGAAGCGCGGCTCACCGATACGAATGAGGGCCCTTCGGATTTCGGGCTGAAAGGCCGCCACGGCAATAACCAACACGAAGATTAAAAAGCCATTGTAGAGATACTGCAAACGGATGAACGCAAACCGGCCGACGACCAGCTTCAAGATCAGAAAGCCGGCAATGAGAATGAACACAACCCCGCGGAACAACCTCTCTCCGCGAGTGCCCTCGAGGAAATCCACGGCCCAGTAGACAACAAAACCGATAAAAAACAGCTCAATGGCCACCACCCACCATGGATTCATCGCCACCCGACGAAAATAATCGATGAGCATCTCCACGGGTCAAATCCCTTCGACGGGTCCGGCGCTGTGGCAGCCGGGTCCCGAATTATCGTATTCTCTTATCGCTCAGCGTGCTCGGTTTATCAAAGAGCAGAACCTTGTCGATATCCGCCATCATTTCCTGCTGATTTATGGCAAGATTCCGCATATGTCTCCTTTGCCCCTCGGCCTCGGTCTCGCCCGGCTGGGCCCAGGACCCACAACCGCCGGCCAAGAAAACCCAGACGCACAGCACAAAGGCCAAGCCAAAAAGGCCCAAGACGTAACCTTTCACCTTGTTATTGTTTTTCATCATTCCACCTTCTTCGAAATTCAACACCCATAGTCCTGGATAGAAGTTTAGACCTCGATTATAAATTATTATATCAGCCCCCAAGGGCTATGTCAACGCAAAAAAACCCGAAATCGCCGGCACACGGCTCGGTAAATGCCAACCGGCCCTACTTGCGCACAAACGGCTGTTCCAGTCGCTCTTCGACCCACCGGCGATTTATTCTCATCTCATACTGACCATGCCGTACCTCAAAGTCCTTGCCTTCGCTCAGGGCCCGTCCATAACACGCCACGGCCTGGCCTCTCCGTCCCTGCAGATCCAGGATATGCCCCTGCCAGACCAAAGAAGCGAGCTTGCGGGATGAGCGCCCATCGCCGAGTTCGTAGGCCCATTGGAAAGCCTGCAAAGCCTCCTCGTAGTATTTCCCATCGTATAACAAGAGACCAAGAATAAACCAGGAACCCGCCCTTGAGAATCCGGTCCGACTCGCCCTCTTGAACAAGACAAGGGCCCGATCCCCGGAGCCGACCTTGGGCAGGGCACAAATCTCGCCACTTACCTCATCCACCAGTGCGAGCCGATTTTCCGGGTCTAAAAAAGCGCGCTTCAAAGGCGCCGCGGCTTTAAACGTCAACGTATCCACATCAAGCAACCTGTCGGTGAACCTGCGCTGCACGGTGCCGTCTTCAAAATAGGCTGCGACCGGCAGCGGCATTTTCAGGTTGCCGACACGTTTGACACCAACCTTGCAGAGGTACCCATCGGTCCGCTTCTGACATTCCTGTGAAGATATTTCATACACCAGCTGTTTGTCTGAATTCACCCATTGTTCGAAGAACCACCCCAAATCCTGGCCGCTTTCGCGCTCGCATATCCTCTGGAAATCCGCAACGCCCAGTCTTTGACCGGCGAATTCCTTCAGACATCGCCGACAAATGCGGCCGAACACCTCCTTTCCCAGAACACAATGCAGCGCGCTGATAACCGCGTAGCCTTTGCCGTGGGTAACAACGTTATTGAAGTCGAACTTTATCCTGGTCATTTCCTCCTGCGACCTGTTCATGGTGGTATCCAGTCCCTTTCGCGCGCCCTCGATATAGCGGTCCATCAGTCCGAGATGCTTGACGGTTGACAACCCTCTTGCCCGCACATACTCTCGGTCGGCGTAAATGCCCAATGCAATCCACAGCCAGCCCGGCTTGTCTTTCTCCAGCACGTACTCGCCCCAGTATTGATGGCCGATTTCATGCGCGGTAATCCATCGCCAGTGAGTATCCATATACCAGTTCAGGTTTTGCCTGCTCATTGTCTGCATGCCATGGATGCCCACAATACCGGTGGCTATCGGCCAGCCGCCCTTTGGCTCATCGTGGCCGGGTACAATGGTAAGATTTGGATAGGGATAGAATCCGAAGCGCTGCCGATAGAAACCGATGACGTCCACCGCCGTCCTTAGCAGCAGTTCGGCACACTCCCGGCCTTTCGGCGGGAATATACAGCGGACAAGCACGTCGTGCGCGTTCGCTTCGATTACGTCGAAATCTTTGCCGAGAAACAGGCCGAAGGAACGAACACCCTTGGCGCGATAGCGGCCCGTTTTGCGACTGAGCATTCCGCCAGCGGCTAATACATAGTTGCTCGGCACTTCGATTTTTACATCAAAGTCATCGTGTGTTTCGAAGCCCCACCAGAGACGCGGATGCCAATCGGTCAAAATCAGCTTGTCTTGACCGGCGTACGCCGGGGCAGAAACAGCAAACTCTATCTGGAGGTTTACTTTCTTGCGGGGCTTGAGCACATCAGGGAGTTCGAAAACCACCGGGCCAGCCGCTTTGCCTGTTAAGGGCAAAACCGTCCTGCCGTTGACCGTAAACTGCATGCTGCTTTTTATCTCCAACGGCACTTCCTCATAAGAAAACCACTTGATGGCAAAACGGTGAATGGGCGCGCCCGTGGAGTTCCTGAAACGAATAATCTCCTTACCTTCCAACAGGCCCTTGGCCGGGTCAATCGAACAATCAATCTTGTAATGCGCCTTCGGCGGGTCCTTGGGCACCCAAAAATGATTCCGCGATGCGTCCTCACCCCTCAGTCGGCCAAAGGCAACAAAAACAGTCAAGGCGGCAACGCGGCACAACCTTCCTGGAAAACACGGATTAACCATCTTCTTGTCTCCTATTTTCGTAAATACGAATAAAGTGGGCACCTCTTCATTGCTTAGACGCGTCAGGTACCCGCAATGTTAACAAAAAAACAGCCTTTTCGTAGATTTGTCTGTAACATTTTCAGCATTCGGACGTTCCATATTGTAGAATCGCCGAGTAATTCGGGTCGGAGAAAATTAATGCCGGATAACCGCACGTACGCACAGACGAGCGACGAGAAACTTATCACGGCCACATTGAAGGGGGATACCTCCTGCTTTGGGGCTATTGTGGAGCGATACTAGGCCATGGCGGTAGCGTTGGGCAATCCGCGGCGTCATACCGGACGATGACCGTGTTCGGGTCACCTTTAAGAAAGGCAGTAATCAGCTTGTGCTTAAACTCCAGGATCGCGGCGGGCCCTGGGGATTCGCGTGCAGGCGAAGGTCAGGTTTTGGCAGCCAGCAGGTCCGCCACGGTTGAGAGGCCTATCTGTCTGGAGGCGACCTGCTCGACAAAGGCCTCCAGGCGGGTAGTGAGGGTCGGGTCTTCCTGGCCGTCGAAACTCAAATTCAGAATGGGCATGTCGCCACAGTCGGCGCTTACGCGCCTCGTCTGGGTGCTGACAATGGTCGAGGGCATGCAGGTAAAGGGCATAACATTGACCACGCCTCCGAAACCCTGATGGTGATACTCGACGGTTTTGCCTATGCTTAGTATAGCCTCGCCCTCGAAGGAATCATCCATATAAGGTCGGGCCAGCTCGAGCACATGCTCTACCGGCTCATCCGCCAGCTTGCCGAATTTTCGCTCCAGCGGCTCGGCAAGCCTTCGTTCAATCTTATGCTGGAAATAGTCCTGGAGCCTGTTGGTGAGCAGGTCCCGCATCTGCCCCTTGCGTCTGGCGGTCCTGCTTCGGGTGAAATTGGTATAGTAAATCCACTCTGCCAGCGAAGCCAGGTCACAAGCCGCTCCAAGCTCCTCAAGTCGGGCGATTACGTTCAGGTTAGCGAATGGGTGGCTGCGAACGTAGATTTCGCCCACGATTCCAATCCTCGGCTTCCTGCAGGTATCGTCGAGCGTGACCGCCCCAAAATAGTCGGCGATTGCGCCCATAAGCTCGCACATCTCGGACAGGCTGCGGCGACCTTCGACGGCCTGCAGCCACTGGCGCAGCAACTTCTGATAAACCTCCTGGGCATGGCGGGGGTCCGCCGCGAACGGGCGAATCCGCAGGATCAACTTGAACAGCAGGTCGATACCCACCATAGCCACCCAGACATCCTTCATGAAACCGCCGCCCGAGAAAATACGGGCCCCGACGCCGGCCGTACCCAGACTGCCGCTAAGCTCGCTGTAGAAGCCGCTGTCCTGATTGGGCGCAATTACGGGGACGTCCGGAGCACCGGCGTATCTCAAGATAACCCGGTGGAGGCAATTATACATTCCAAACCTGCACGGGCCGGACGCGGCCGGCATAAAAAAGGCCGCCTTGGCCGGGTCAAAACCGTCGGCTCGTATTATCCTGAGCATATCACCGCTGGTTATCGCACAGGGCAGACATTCTTTGCCCGAGGTGAAGGCCCGGCCCTGCAGCAGGGCCGCCTCATCCGCTATAGGCATGACCTCCGCGGGCTGTCCGTACGCTTTAAGGCAGGAAGCCACCCCGTAGGCACAATCGCCCATGTAAGGGATATAGAGTGTGCGCTCTCTGGTAAGCCCCTTGATGACAGTGCGCTTTCTTAGAGCCTGTCTGTCCTGCCGGCCAGCTCCCCTGTAATTCTTCAGGCTCTCGAGGAAGGCCTCCAGGCGGGTAATCACGCCGGCGTCAGCGGAATGCTCGTCTATTTCAAGCTGCAGACAGGGTTTTTCGCCCATTATGTCCTTGAAGAAGGTCATAAGAAACGAGTCGGGCCCGCAACTGAAGTTGGACAGGTATATGGCGAACAGCCGGGGGTCGTTTCTGATTATTTCAGCGGCCCTTAAGATTTTCTGGCCGTAAGACCAGTAAACGCGCTCGTGGAGCAGCTCGTCGCCAAGCTGCGCCTCGCCAAGATCCAGCATGTCCATAGGAATAATCGCGACGCCGAGCTCGGCCAGCTTGCGCGGCAACCGGAGATTCAGGCCGTCGTCACAGCCATTGTACGGCCGCGAAATCAGGACAAACAGCTTGTCATCAGGGCCAAGTCTGCCAAGAATCTGGCGGCCCTTTTCCTTCAAAGCCCGCTCAAAACCAGCCTGGGCGGCAAAACCTTCTTTCATCGCCCTTTCGACCGTGCGAGGAGCAACCCCGAGTTTTTCGCCGAGGGAAGCGAAGCTCCTTCGTATTAATCTGTCCCCCTCACCCAGACGAATCGGAAGCGTCAGTATTTTTGTCGTCCCAAGCCTGTCGCCAAACGCAGCCTCACATTGGTAGGCAAGCGACTGCACATAGGGGCAGAGCTGGTTATGCTTGTTTTGGGGGAAGCCGGCGGTCATCGAGACGATGCTCGGCAGAAAAATATAATCCACCTTCTTGTCAATCAACTCGGCAATATGCCCGTATGCGACTTTTACAGGAAAACATGGCTGGGCGCTAACCGACTCAACGCCCATTCGGATGATTCGCTTGTCGGTTCGGCCGGAAAGAACCACTTCGAACCCCAGCGCCCTGAAGAAACGAGCGAAGAGCGGCAGGAGCTGCCAATAGACCAGCGCCATAGGAATACCTATGGTGGCCCTCTTTTGACTTTGGCCCCCGCGTTTCTCGGCAAAGTCGGCATACCCGAGCAGGAGGCGTCTGCGGTATTCGAACGCGCCGAGGTCTTTGACGCCGGCCCCCTTCTTCTTGAGGTTGTATCTGTCACAGCGGGAGCCGTAGTATAACGGCTCTGCCGCCGGCAACTGCACCTTTTTGATTTCGCAGTGGTTGGGACAGTGCTCACACGCAAAAGACTCGACTGTGTACTCGATGGACATGAGATTCTCAAAGCCCCGGAATTTACTTTCAACCGCGCGGCCCTCTTCAGCGGCGCGTTTGTTCATGTAGTCGGCCGCGATGGCCGCGGCACCCAAGGCGCCGGTAACCTCGTGATGGTCGGGTACCAGAATCGGTTTGCCGGTTACCATCTCAAACGCCGCCCAGACGGCCTTGTTAAAGGCGGTGCCGCCCTGAAAACATATATTCTTGCCGATTTTGCGGCGACCAACCACGCGGTTGAGATAATTGGCGACGATGGAATAACTCAGGCCCGCCACGAGGTCCTCAGTCTTTGCACCCTGCTGCTGGTAGCTCAGGAGGTCGGACTCCATAAATACTGTGCAGCGTTCGCCAAGTTTTACAGGCGAGTCGCTTCTGAAGGCACACTCTGCAAACTCACGGTCAATCTTGATGTCGAGCCGCTGCGCCTGCTCTTCGAGGAACGAACCGGTCCCGGCCGCACAGGCATGATTCATTTCAAAGTCCACCACGACGCCGTTTTCCAGTGATATGTACTTGCTGTCCTGACCGCCAATCTCAAAAATCGTATCAACACTCGGATTGACAATGGCCGCCCCAGCGGCCTGTGCTGTGATCTCATTTATGACCAAATCGGCCCCTATAAAGTCCCCTGTAAGGTACCGTCCCGAGCCGGTGCTGGCGGCACCGAGAATCTTTACCTTGCCGGCAACCTTTCTGCCCACCACATCCATGCCCTGGCGCACCGCCTCAAGAGGCTTGCCGGCTGTCATCAGGTATGCCTTTGCAAGAATCCGCCTCTGGCGGTCGATCACGGCGACATTCGTACTTAGTGAGCCGACATCAACCCCCACCCAAGCCTCTATCGGTTCAGTCACGTTTTCAAGTAATTGTTCATAAACCAGGCTCTGAGGAGGCGGCAGACTCGGGTCGCCCAGCCGCTGCCGGCGCGGCGCCTCTTTGAGCGCCGCACCGCGCTGCGAAAGGTACTGCTCAATCGCTCCAAGGTCAATTTGGCCGTCCGAGCCGCGGCGGTCGCCCCTGCTCCTGGCAACAAGCACCGCACCAATGGCGCCGGTAAAAAAGTGTTCCGTCGGGACGAAAAGTTCGCCCTGTTCCAACTCAAAAACTTCCTCCAGCGCCCTGACCACACCGAGGTTCGCTGCGACGCCCCCCGTGAAAACCATCGGCTTGACAAACTCGCGCCCGCAGCCCAGATTGCCCTTTAGGTTCCTCGCCAGCGCCAGACACAGACCAGCGATAATATCGCAGATGGGCGTTGCCTGCTGCTGGAGGTGAATCATATCGCTTTTAGCAAAGACGGAGCAGCGCCCGGCCATGCGAGGCACAATTTTGCTTTGCAAGGCTAATTCCCCGAACTCCTGCTCAATCTGCACACCTAGACGCTGTGCCTGCTGGTCGAGGAAGGAGCCGGTTCCAGCCGCACAGACGGTATTCAGCGCAAAATCCCGAACGCGGCCAATTCCCTTCTCCCTGCGGATAAATATCAGCTTGCTATCCTGGCCCCCCATGTCAATCACCGTGGCCTGCTCAAGTTTGGGGTACAGCCGGCAGATTGCTGCTGCCTGTGCCGGCACCTCGTTGACGAACGGCAGGTCGGTAAGCTTAGCCAAAAGCCGACCGGCCGACCCGGTTACCGCAGCGAGCCCGACGTCAGCGCGGGTCCTCCGGCCAAACAGCGCCTCAAGCTGCCCTCGCACCGTCTCAATGGGCTGGCCCATCGTCCGGCGATAATCGTAGAACAAAATGGCACCCTCGTCATCGAGCGCCACTACGTCGCTACTGGTCGAACCAATATCTATCCCGATGTGAACGCGGGCGGCCGTGCGGAGTGATTCAGCACGATATTTGCGCGCCTGACCGGGGGCCACCACATCTGACTGCCTTATATTTTCCATATTGGCCTCCATACCAACCTCCGTTCGCACAACTATTCTTGATGCCTAATATACCCGCCGATAACGAAATGGCAAGTAATTTTCAGCGCACTGCTGTTCGTAGATAAGGCGTTAACAAAATCAGAACAGGTCCCCGCGGACCGTCGCATTCGGCGAACAAGGCGCCTATGCCCGTTGGAAACATCCGCGCATCTAACACACAGCCTAACCTCATGTCCACAAGTAACCGTCCAGCCCTTCTTGTTCCTAAAGGCCGACCAGCTTATGACTTAACGAAGCCCACAGCTTGAAGACTAACAATATTACAGGCTATATGACTATTACTAATAGCTTTTCTATAATAGAATAAATATTATTGATTTACAAAAACAGGGAATAGATTACAATCAGTGAGCCTTTCAACATGGTTACAAAACCGGAAGCGAGGTAAGGGAAGGATGCTTCAATGATTAAAGCGAAAAATATCATGACTACCGAAATAATAACCGTCAAGGCAGATACGCCAATATATCAAGCCGTAGAGCTTATGGTCCGGAATGATATTACGGGCATTCCTGTGGTCGATGATGATATGACTCTCGTGGGCATCCTCACAGAGAAGGATGTACTCCGCTTGTTTTATGCCCACGAACATGAGAAGAGTGAAACGGTAGGTTATTTCATGTCTGAACGTCCTGTCGGTTTTGACGAAGATGCGGACCTAAGAGATATTTGCGATTGTCTGACACAGAACAACTTTAGAAGGGTGCCGGTGACTGCAAGGGGAAGGGTGGTTGGTATTGTTAGCCGAGCGGATATCATTGAGTACATTCTCCAGGTTAGGATTTCTGACGACAGCGGTGGATAAGCGTGCATACCGCCGGGTACTATCCTGATACGCCTGCTCCGGCATATTTGTCGTACGCACTCTTTTGTGGTGGCAAGCAGGTAAAGCAAACGCAGTTAAGCCTTCTGGTAAGCTTTCTTCCATCCACTTGCTTAGCTTCGCAGCAACTTCACGGTGGTCTTCTTTTGACGGTTCGATTTTATTTTTTCTGCGTGAAGGGTACTGTTATGCGCGGGAAAAGCCTTGCAGGCCCGAAAGTAAACGGCTACGATCGAGCACGCGTTGGGCGGGCAAGCGTGCAGGCTCTTCGAGTGGCGCGGGATATAGGAGGGCAAAGAGGTTATATTATATGCAAGGACGTGATATGGCGGGAGCGGACAAGTGATGGTGTTTCGTTCGCCGCAGAATCCTATAATCGGGCCGAAGGACGTTAAGCCTTCACGGGGGGGCTTCGAAGTTATCGGCGTATTCAACGCGGGCGTGGCGCGTTTCGGGGGCGAAGTTGTTCTGCTGCTTCGGGTGGCGGAAAGGCCCGTCGCCACACGGGCGGACGCAGTGCTCACGGGGATTTATGATGCAAAGCAAGGCGACATTGTCGTAAAAAGCTTTTCAAAAAATGATGCGGAAAGCGACTTTTCGGACCCGAGGCTGATAATAAGGCCAAATGAAACATATCTGACGTCGATTTCGCATTTAAGAGCGGCACGGAGCAGGGACGGCATTAATTTTGAGATTGGAGGGCGGCCTGCTCTGACTCCGGCCAACGATTATGAAACATTCGGTATTGAAGATGCGCGGGTGAGCCTTGTCGAAGGGACATACTACATCACTTACGTCGCGGTGTGTCCTTTTGGGGTGACGACGTGCCTGGCATCGACGGAGGATTTTACCTCATTCGAGCGTCACGGGGTAATTTTTTGCCCCGAGAACAAGGATGCGGCGCTTTTTCCGGGAAAAGTGGGCGGCAAGTATTACGCTCTGCACAGGCCCGTTTCGTCTCTGTTTAAGAAACAAGAAATCTGGATTGCAGAGTCGCCTGACCTGCACTGCTGGGGGAACCATCGTCGCCTTATGGGGCCTCGGGCGGGATACTGGGATGAATTGAAGGTCGGGGCAGGCGCGGCACCTTTGAGAACTGAGGCGGGCTGGCTGGAGATTTATCACGGCGCCGACCGGGACAATCGCTACTGCCTCGGCGGGGTGCTGCTGGAGGCCGAACGGCCGGACGGGATTATCGCAAGAAGCGATAAGCCTATCCTCGAGCCGGAGGCCGATTACGAGGTTGGAGGCTTCTTCGGGAATGTGGTGTTCAGTTGCGGCCTGCTGTGCGAGGATGATAAACTGAAGATTTACTACGGCGCGGCCGACACTTCAATTGCGTATGCGGAGGTGGGCGTCAAAGAGGTGCTTGAGGAGTTGAGTTGATAGTGCATCCGTTGAATCCTTGAAGGAAAAAGCACGCTTGTTTCTTTTTGTATATGTTCTTTCAACTTCAGTTGCGGTGGGCCGGCTTGCTATTTGTCGGGACTTTTAGTATGGTTGCTTCGTGATGGGTACGGACCTATTACAAACCGGCTCTGCGGGCAAAAACGAGGGATGTGTCCGGCGCATGAGGGCGTTTAATATCCTTGCTGGGCGGGCCTACAGCGTGATTATGTTTGGGGCGCTGTTTTGCACGCTGGCGGTTAAACTCTTTCACGCGCGGCGCACGGGCCATACCAATGAGTACTTTGACTGGATTCTGAACGATATATCCTTTCTGCTTCTGGTTGAAGTTGTCCTGTCGCTGGTCTGCTTCCGCTGGCCGCAAGGTTGGGTTGTGCGTACGGCGACAGTTATCGCGGCAATTGTATGCACGTGGTCAGTTATGAATGCGGGGTGGCTGATACGCAACGGGATGCAAATCCTTCCGACGACGATTTTGCCGTTATTTCGCGACCCGCTGAATTCTTTCGGCATTGTGGGGGACAATCTTGCGAAGATGCCCGCAGCGGCGGTGATACTGCTTGGCCCCAGCGCGATTGCTCTGGGCTTTTTCTTCTGGGTTTTGGCAAGGCCGCAACCTCCGAATTACAACCGCAAACGTTTTTTTTACAGAGCGCTTATTTGCCTGATTATTGTGATAAGCGCAGGGCTGGCGCGGCGGGGCGCACCGAGTGGAGGCTCGGCACAGCGCATCTCGGAAGAGCTGCGTTATAATTGTCAATTGCGCGCTTTAATGGGGCCCTTCCTGCCAAAAACCGGCCGGGTGACGAGGACAGATTTGACCAACGCCAAGCGAGAAATCCCCACGCTTGAGCGGTTAGGGGTACGAGCACCGACAAAGCCGCGACGGCTGAACGTGGTCATAGTCGTCCTTGAGGGCATTCAGTACCGGTATACTTCACTGGTGGACGCGCAAGAGAACCTGACACCCTATCTCGCAGAGCTGGCGCGGCAGGGCGTTGAATTGGGGAACGCACGAACGTCACTGAGCCACACCACGAAGGCTCTTTTTGGGCTTTTGACGGGCCACTTTCCATCGGCATCCTACGATATTGTCGAGGCGGTTCCGGTGTTAGAGCCTTACGGGGGGCTGGCCGGGATTCTGAAAGAGAGGCTGGGTTTTCGAACGGCATTTTTTCAGTCGGCAAAGGGCAGCTTCGAATCTCGGGCGGGACTGGTGTATAATCTCGGGTTCGACAAGTTCTGGTCCAGAGAATCCCTGAAGGACCCGAACACATTTCTTGGCTCTCTGGCCAGCGACGAATTTTCGATGTTAGAACCTGTTCGGGAATGGATGAAAGCCGACGACAGGCCCTTTTTGCTGACGATTCTGTGCTCGGTCACACACGACTCGTACGAGGTTCCGAAATGGTTTGCCGAGCCGGCCAAAGAGCCGGTGGAGCGTTACCGCCAGGCGATTAACTACACAGACAGGTTCATAGCTGCGCTTGACGAAGAGCTTGCGAAGCTGAATCTGACAGAGAAGAGCATTTTTTGTGTTATCGGCGACCACGGCGAGGCGTTTGGGGAGCACGGCCTGCACGGTCACGAACGAATCGCCTTCGAAGAGGTTCTGCGCATACCCTGGGTGATGCGTGCTCCTTTTTTGATTGAGCGGGGCAGAAGGGTGATAAGCCCGGTCAGTTCCGTCGACTTGACGCCAACGCTTTTGACCCTGTTCGGATTCGATATATCCTCCGCCGGCTTCGACGGGACCGATGCACTTGGTCCGCTGGCCGAAGGACGCAGGGTATATTTTTCCGACTGGAAACATGTGGGTCCGGCGGGTTTTGTCAACGGCAATCATAAATTCGTGTACAATCCGGTGAACCGAAAGGTCTTTGTCTACGATTTGGGCGCCGACCCCAATGAATTGGCGGGGGTGGAATTAGATGGGCCGCAGGCAATGGGAATCGCCAGCGAGATTCTCAACTGGCGCAAGGACAGCATTTTTCAGCTTAACCGAGAGCGGAGGGGCAAAATGATACTATTCGGCAACTGGCTCTGCCGCTGGAACAGCCGCGATTCCGTGGCGAAGTATTTGCCTGCGATAACGAATTGACTGATAGCACACGGCACCCCGCCGCGGCTCTTGCAACCATCATTGACAGGGCTACCCGTGTGGTTTTTTGTAAACAGAGCCAAAATGTTGTGTTGTGGGACGGTTTATGAGTTCCGACTGGGGGAAAACCGGCTTGGTGAACGCCGTGTGTGTTGATGAATGGCAACACGCTGATAAAGGCTGACGGTCGAGCGTTTCCTGGAGCGCAACAGGCGGATAAGCTTAAGCTTTTGTCCTGCAAACCGTTAGGTGAAGCTTCAAAGAAACTCCGTTCTCATTCCGCGTTCGTGGCATAGTCTTTGCACACTGAGTTCCAATTCGCCGCCTGAGGCGATAATATCGGGTGGAACGTCCTGAGGGTGATGTATTAAAGGAGGAGAAAGGAGGAACCGCCCGATTTCTTAAAATGCCAAAACCAGTATTGTCGGCGTCGAAAGGCTGATGGTTCCGGTTTTGTTCATAATATGGTGGTGGAGTCGTTCCGGAGGAGGGCGACTCCGCTTTTTTTTATTGTTTATGCAATAATCCGGTGAAAAAAAGCAGCCAAGAGCTAAGTGGGCTGTTTTGCCGGCGGGTATGGCGTGTTTGTGTGCAGACCAAGCCAAGGGATTAACTTCATCAATGCGGGGGATTAATGTTTTAATCTGGGTGTGTTTCAGAACTGAACTGATGAGGCTCCAACACCTGTCCTGTCGTCGGTCGTTCTGCCATTGGCAAGGCATTTAATCAGCCGGTATCTTCTTTCTGGAGCAGCTCGATAATCTCGGCCTTTGTGGGGAGGGCCTCGATTGAGCCAAACTTGGTGCAGGCCAGGGCGCCAGCGGCGGAGGCGAACTTTACGGCTTCCCTCAAGTCGTCTTTTACGGCGCAATAGGCGGCCAGGGCGCCGGCGAAGGCATCGCCCCTGCAGGTCTGGTCGACAAGCTCGACCTCGAAAGCGGGAATATGGTCGGCGCCGTTTCTGTCAACAACCATGCTGCCTCTGCGGCCCATAGTGATAACGGCCGCGTCGACCCCTCGGGCAACCAAATCAGAGCCGATGAGTTTGGCAGTTCGGATGTTGGCGGCAGACTGTTCTGTAATATCCGCGGCCTCGTAAAGATTGGGTATAAATATATTGGCTGAGAAGTACTCGAGGGGCAGAGGGCTGTTTTCCTGACTTGGTTGTTCAAGCGGTCTGGCCGGATTTAGAATGACCTTCCTTCCATGCAGTTGCGCCAGGCGGATGGCAGTTACAATAGCATCCTGGGGGAGGCGACCGTGAATCAGACAGACATCGGCCTCTGCGATAGTCTGCTCGGCGGCGTCGATATCTCGGGGCTGCAACGCGGTGTTCGCACCGCAATAGACGCAACCGGCGTTTTCTCCAGCGGCATTGACGAAAGTGACGACCGCGCCGGTATTCATGGCTTCGGCGGTGTAGACGAAATCGGTGTTGACTTTGAACTCGGCGAGGATTGCTCCGACCAGTTGGCCGAACGGGTCACCGCCGATTTTGCTGACGAGGTGGACATGGCAGCCACAGAGGGCGGCTTCGACGGCCTGGTTGGGGCCGGGGCCGGTGACGGTGTATGAAAGAACCGAGCCGGTTACGCTTTGGCCGGCAGAAGGTATCTGCGTGCACCTGATGGCCATGTCGACGTAGGCACCGCCAACCACGACTACTTTGGGAACACTTCCTGCCATTTTTATACCCAGAGTCCTTTCGTTGGTAACTATAGCCGGACTTGTCCTAAATGCAACTTTTTTTTTGGAACAAAGTACCAACGAAGATCACTGCTTATGCGTGGAAAGCATTAAAAAGTGCCGAGATACAAACGCGCTGCAGGCAGGAGTGAGCCGTGGTCGAAACTCCCCGACACTTGGCATATCGAGGAACCAATCCCCATCGGGCTAAATATCGGCAAAGGGCGCCGGCCGGAGGACGATAACCGGCGCCCCTGCCACGCATAATCCAGTTTGTGCCGTACAAAAGTTGCATCCGACCGCCCGAATGCGACAGATTCGTCGCCGCGGGTTCTACTGGCAGCCTTCAAGCCAGCGGGAGGCAAATATGGCGAAGTCGCGCCAATCGACGCAGCCGTCGTAGTTGAGGTCGCCCGCCGGTTGGGGGTCATCCGAGCTGGAGGAAGGTGCAATCAGCCACGGACAATAGTCCGCATTTTCGGTCACGGCGTCACCCAGGCCGTCCGCGTTCTTGACGGTTGCCACATCATAGCAGTTCATGCCGCCGGTTTCGCTTACCCCGCACGGGTCGTTTGGTCCGCTGACATCGCCCCACCAGTTGTACTCGGCGTGAACTTCCGCCGACGTCATGTTCACCAACCCGCCATAGGCGGAACCGTCACTGCCGGAATACGTCTGAATGTTGCCGTAGATGTTCGCGGCGGTAACCGTAACATTTGTCGGTGTGGCGTTACCCTTGCCCGGCTCGCCGAAGCGAAAACCACGTTCGTTGCCGGCAAATGTGCCTCCAATGACGGCCACATTGTCAACATAAGCGGGAAAAGCCGTGTACGCGGGCGAGGGATTGGTGCCTGTTCCGCGTCCCTTTACCGTCAGGCCAACACCTTCTTGGGCTCCACCGAGGGCGTTGTCAGTGACGATGCAGCCTATGAAAGTGATGTTCTGATACGTTCCGGCCTTAAGGTTGAGGTCGACACCGCACATCCATGGCAAGAAATAGGATGGTACCCCGCTGTCGGAGAATCCGTTATCGGCGACGATACAACCTTTGAAGGTCGCATCCGAGAGCTTCTCTGCGTAGATGCCTTTCAGGTTGTTATGCGTGAAGCTCGTATTGGTTACTGTAACGTATTCTACGGTACTGGTGTCGGCGCTGACCTGTTTCTGCAGGTACCAGCCGTATGTAAGGTTATCGAAAGCACAGTTGACTACTGCCAGATGACTAACCGTAGAAGTTAGGTCCACATAAAGACCTCTTTCCTGTTCGGTATTGGGATTTGTGTTGTTTCCAATTACCTGCACGTTATCAAGTTTGATGTAAGAGACGCTGGTTCCGGTGGCCTCGCAGAACCTCCCGATGCTAAAACCGGCCATGTCATGCGGTTCGACTCTTATGTCCTTAAGAAGGAGGGGCTGTGTATTCGAAAGACCGGAAGAGTTTAGTTGAACAACACCGATTTTCGGGTCACCGGCACCTGCGGCGCTCTGAATGACGACTGTTCCATCGGTACCGCTTCCCTGGCCGGTGATTTCGAGACGCTTGTTAACGTCGATGTTCTCGTTATAGGTCCCGACCAAGACCCTGATGCTGTTTCCGTCGGTGGCGGCGTCGACCGCCCCCTGAATGGTATCAAAAGCGTTCAGGCCGATGTAATAGTCCGTGCCGCCCACCTCGACAGTCGTCCAGTCGGGCAAACCTGCCCAGTCATCGTCAACCACGTAGTCGGACACAACAGCGGCGACGTCGTTGCAGTCGGTGCTTAAGAGCCACGGGAAGAAATCAACGTGGGCAGAGACTGCGTCGCCGCTTCCGCCTCCTTCCCCGCTGGGACCTGTAGCGTCGCCCCACCAGTTATACCCGGCATCAACAGAAACACTTGGACCGGAAGCTTCTATACCGTACCCATAATTCCCGGCAATGCTGTTGCATCTGGCGGTAACAACGCTCGTGTCGGCGTCGTTGTAGCCGACCGCGATACCTGAACTGTTGCGGGTCAGCGTGTTATTGCTGATTGCCGTCTGGGTGCCCGGGCCGTAGTAGGTTGTCACGAGGATGCCGGCGGAGGTCGAGCCGTCAACGCTGGCAATTCCGTTGCAGTCGGTGATGATGTTGTTCTTAACTTCTGCGACAGCCCCTGCGCCCAGTTCAACGGCGTAGTCGAGCCAGTCGCCGGGACCTTTGCCGGTGTAGGTGTTGTTGGAATACACCGAGCCTGCGACTCCGGAGCCGAAGTATATGACGCCGATTCTTCCGATTTGCTCGAATGTGCAGCCGTTGACATCTACCGGCCCAGTGCCCATCGCAGCGACAGCTACGCCGTTGTAGTTCGGGCCGCTTTCGTTGTATTTTATATTCTTGAAATCGATCTTTTCCAAAGCGCCCTGGCCCTTGTTGCGGATTGCCTGATAAATCAGGTGCCCACTTCCGTCGAGGACCATATTTTCAAGCTCCAGGGAGATGCCGGCGTTGACCAGCCACCACCCGCGCGGGTTCTCAGAGGTCCCGGTGTCCTGGTCGGTCTGGACGACGGGCTTGCCGCCGAGGCCCTTAATCGTCAAATCCTTGTCGATGACGATCTGTCCGTTCTCAACGTATGTTCCGGGATCGACGGTTATCAGATCGCCGCTGCCTGCCGCGATGACGGCCAGCTTAATATTGTCGTAGTATGCGTCCAGGATAACGTTGTGGACCGGCTTGTAAACAGGGGTTGTGAGGGTGCAGTCCAGGTACCAGGGATAGTAGTCGACGTTATCCGAGACCGAGCTGCCCAATCCGCCGGGGTTAGTGACGGGATGGTAGGGCCCAGTGGCGTCGCCCCAGCAGTTCTGTATGGCATCAACAACAACGGTGCTTACGGTGTTGTTTATTCCGTAGGAACTATTGCCGCTGAGATTGGAGTTTCTGACCTGGATACTGTAGGAACTGCTGCTGGCGGCCCCGAAATCGTCGACCGCGATTGCGGTGTCATGGGCGGTGATGGTTTCGCCGGTGAAATTGGCCGTAATGCTGCCGTCTCCCTGCGTGAAGATGTGGTAGCCATAGCTGTTGTTGTCTGTCACGGTGTTGTTCTGGAAGGCGGCGGTTACGGATGAGCCGGCTTCGGCGTCTTCGTCCTGAAGGATAACCGCGCCGTCGACGTTGTCGTGGAAGTTATTGCCTGAGACGGCAATAACGATGTCCACGTCCCCGGAATAGCCGTCGTAGCCATTGCCAATCCACATTGCGTACTGGCAATCGTATATTTCATTTCCGCTGACGGTGACATTCTTGGTTACGCTGGGGGAGCCGCCGGTGAAACAATTCTCCACGTAGATGCCCGCGGATTCGCTGCCGTCCGAAGCTGCCGGGGTATCGTAGCCGTAGATGGTGTTGCCCGTGACAGAACCCGTGGATTGAGAACCAACCTCGACGGCATATCCGAAGTCATCCAACGTTTTATAGAAAGTGTTTCCGGAGATGTCGGCGTTGATGTAGTCGTGGGTGACAACTCCGACTCTGCCTGCGTTAATGAATTCATTGTTGGTAATAGTGATAGTTGCTCTGGCCGCGTCGGTATAGCCCGGTGCACGGAAATAAGTGCCAAGCTCGGTGTAACCGCCGCTGAGATCATCGACGGACATGTTCTTGAGAATGCAGTTGTCAATGGTCACCGAGCTGTCCCAGCCCGTGACGCCGAATCTGGAGTTGCCTTTAATCAGGTCGAAATCCATAGTCATGTTTGCCAGGACCACTGCCGTAGAGTTGACGACGCGGACAACGGTTTGTCGTGAAGTGCCGTAGCCGCCCACGTTCCAGGGCAGCGTGACAGAAGATTTAATAATCACGGTGGTCTTGTCGGTACCCGTCAAGGTCAAACCGGTGAAACCTTCGATGTTTAAGGCCTCGTCGTAAATGCCCGGGTGTACAGTGATGGTGTCGCCGTTACCAGCGGCGTCGATGGCCTGCTGAATACTGGTGAAGACGTCGCCGAGCGCACCGACCCCGCCGGGGGGCCTCACCTCTAACGTGGCCGGCCACAGCGGTTCGGCCTGGAGAAGCACGAGCGTTACAATACATAGCATCCATAGCTTTTTCATGTTAAGACCCTCCAAAAGATGTTTCTTTGGCTGGCCGCGGACCGCCCGCAGCCAACCGGCTTTTTCTGCCCATCCGTTGAGAAAAGGTCAGTCCGTTTGACTAACCTCAACACTGCTTCATAGGCGCCTCCTTCCTGCAGGCTGTGAGCTGGTCTGCGTCTTGCTTTTACCTGACTTGATTTGGCTACCGCCGTGATGGAGTAGACCATTAGGGATAGAACGTAAAGGAGGCGCCTTGCGGAGGGAATTGGCGGCTGTTGCGGATAGAGCCTGGCCGAGAGATGAAATGCTAACGACTAACTGACGTGGCCTAATGCCTCTCCCCACAGGGGGCAATTCTCCTCTCCCACTGGCGGCCGCGCTGGCGATTGGCGCAGCCCTGGGTGCGGTCTCGGTAAAGCGCACAAAACCTCACCCGCCAGTGAAAATAGCGGATGCGCCTACCCACTTTACCAATAGTTTGCCGCGCTATTATCACGTTTCTCACTCGATGTCAAGAAAAATTTTAAAAAACCGGCATTTTTTTTCATTTTTGTGTTTTGTTTTGGAGCGTTTTTGCCTAAAGCCTTTTGGAGTAGGGCCTTGAGGAACCGAGCAATTTATGCGAAGTGTTGTAGTCCCGGATAGAATTCGTGCACAACTAAGAAACACCCACAGTGCCGCGTTCAAGTGCTTGTCTTGATTAGTAAGTCGTAAAAGCTAAACCAGATGACGGTGGGAAAAAGAAAGGCGGCGGGTGCGCATACCGCCGCCTGGACGTTATGTAAATATCACCTCTGCAAATCCGAGCGTTACTCGTCCGTGTCGTTAAAGGGAAAGGTAATAAGGTTATGCTCAAAGAGGTACTGCGTGGGATTCCATCCAATCATCATTGCTTCGGTTTGCTCGTCGCCGCACCGAACATCGTCGAACAAAACAAGCCAAATCTTGGCGCCGTCGGGATAGTTTTGGTCGTTCGGGTCGGGCAAAGGGCCGGTATCGACCGAGCGTTCAATGTGGACATTCCTGCCTCGATTTGACGTGCCGGAGCCGAGGCAGATCAGGTTTTTGCCCGGCCAAGGGTCCGGATAGTAAATCAAGGTGTATTTGGTGTATTGTTCGAGACCATGTCCGTTGAATACGAAGTCGAATGTCGAACCTTCGGGATTGAATGTCATCTTGCCCCAGGCGCCGCCTTCAACTATCTGCCAGTTAGCGGGGTCTTTTTGATAGAGATACAGATGGGCAGCTTTTTTTGACTTCCCAGGAGGTTCATGGGGGCCCTTTGCGATGACCGGTACGACCACCGCCGCCAAACATAACACAATAGCGCAAAACAGCAGTTTTGATTTGATGCTTTTCATTTCGTCGTCCTCCGTTTGATTTTAATTTCTGGTTATTTCCGGCTTGCGGCCTACCAGCCGCAGCCCACAAAAGTTCACATTCTAAGTCCATCGGAACAAATCACTCGCTGTCAGCCGAACGTTTTCTTCATAAGAACTCCTCCTTTCTAAACATCCCCAACGGCATAAGCCGCTATTAGAGCCATTATACTTTTGTACGTTCACTTCTCAACAAGAAATTACCCATTTTCTCAAATTTTTCTCTGACAGGTCTGTTCGACCGGGGCGCAGGGGTTTTGGGGCAAGAACAGGTGGATTTTGTAAGAGGCTGGATTTGGCAAGCCCTGAAACTGGCTGTGCTTCGGGATTTGTTTGGCAATCACTAAAATATGAAAAAAATTTGCAAAAAAACATACAAAACACTTGACATTGTTCATCAAAAGGTTAAAATACGCAGATGTTAGATAAATAATGAAATAATGAAAGTGGACAGCAAGTAATAGATGGAGCTACTTCACGAGAATATCCCACAAGAGGCTTTGGGGGCCAAGAACACCTATCGGGCCAGACTGGAACTGCTGCGAAGCAGGGTAAGTCTGCTTACGGGCGAGGACAGGCTGCTGATGACAATGTATCTGGAGAATGGGAACAGTTATCGACAAATGGCGCGGCTGGCAGGTGTGAATGAGGCGAATATCGCGCGCAGAATCCAGAGGCTGAGCAGGCGGCTTATTGAGGGTGAATACATACTGTGTCTGCGGAACCGGGACAGGCTTACGGAGGACGAGATGGCGCTGGCCAGAGAGCACTTTCTGCTGGGGCTGCCGCAAAGGAAGATAGCCGAGAAGCGCAAGTGGACGCTTTATCAGGTTCGCAAGACGGTCGAGAGAATCAGGCGGCTTGTTAAGAGAGGGGACGCCGTTTAGGGAATCGAGTCAAGGAAAGAACAAGATTATATGCCAACATACAATGTTTCCAGAAGCTTTGGGTGGGACGGACAGATTACGGAAAAGGCCGCCGCTGTAATGCGGATGTTCGGGCTGACGGTTGAGCGGCTCAAGGCAGGCGCGGTCCGCCACGAATGCGTTATTGAAATCGAGCAGGGTGACATTGTGTACATCACGGGGCCGTCGGGGGCCGGCAAGAGCGTGCTATTGAACGAGCTGGAGGAGTGCGTTCCGGCGTCGGAGAAGGTGAATCTGGACGAGATAGAACTGCCGGCGGACAAAACGGTGATCGAGTGCATTGAGGGCGATGTTCTGAAAGGGCTGAAGGTGCTCAGCGCCGCTGGTCTGAGCGATGTTACTTGTATTCTAAACAAGGCGAGTAACCTCAGTGACGGACAGAAGTACCGATTCAGACTGGCAAAGGCAATGGCTTCGGGAAAGAAATTTGTTTTTGCGGACGAATTCTGCTGCGGATTGGACCGGATAACGGCGGCGGTGATAGCATACAACGTGCACAGGTTCGCAAAACGGGCGGGCGTGACATTTATTCTTGCGGCGGGTCACGAGGACACGCTCATTGATTTGGCGCCGGACGTGCTTGTTGTCAAGGAGCTCTCGGGCCCGGCGCAGGTCATCTACAAACAGAAAAGCAGATAAAGATGCGGAGATGCAGCATTATAAAACACCTGGAAATTGTTGCCGGGTGTCCGGAGGACTACAAGAGGCTGGCACATTTGCATTACCGTGACAGCCACACGGGTGGCTCCACGGCGATTTTTGCCATCAGGCCGGCGAAGGGCCTCGCTGGCGGCTTCGGCATACAGACAATCGGCGTCGTCACGTACAGGATGCCAAGCCCGGAAGTTGAGCTTCGCCGGGCGGCTCTGGGCGATATTTTTACCGGCCTGGATACGGCAACGCAGGTGGCTCTGGTGAATAAGAACATTCGGTGTATAAGCAGGGTGATTATCGAGCCGCGGTTTCGCGGGCTGGGTCTGGCGAGCCGCTTGGTGCGCGAGACGATGCCCCGATTCGGCGTCCCCATTATCGAGGGGATGGCGGTGATGGGGCTGGTAAATCCATTCTTAGAGAGGGCGGGTATGACGGCGTACGCAGGGAAGACGCCGGTGCGGTGCACTCAGCTTGTCGAGGCATTCAGTCTGGTCGGTATCGAGGAGGAGATGTTCATTGACCCGCCGAAGGTTCAGGAAAAGCTTGATAACTTGGGCAGGGGGGAGGCGGAGTTTATCGAGTTTCAGATAAGGGATTTTTTGGACAGCTACAGCGAGAGCCGGAACAAGCCGGCGGGTCTTGAGCGGACGCGATTTGTGCTGAGCAGGCTGACCGGCCGGCCGGTTTATTACATCTGGTTCAATCCGGAAATAGCGTTCAGCGTATAGCGTAGAGGGGATAGAGAATAAAGAGGGATATGACGAATTCGGTTAACTCGATAGCGTTGGACAAGCTGGTTGCTCATCCGGACAATTCTAATCAGCAGAGCAAGGCCAATTTTGCCAAACTGGTGCGCAATATAGAGCGGACGGGTCGATATGAGCCGTTGATAGTTCGACCTTGTCCGGAGCAGGCGGGCTGTTATCAGATAATCAATGGGCATCACAGGTGGCAGGCGTTGATGAGGTTGGGGTACGAAGCGGCCGACTGCATAGTGTGGGACGTAGACGATGAGCAGACGGACATACTGCTGGCGACGCTCAACCGCTTAGGGGGGTCAGATGTGCTGGCCAAAAAGCTGAGGCTGCTGGAGCGGTTAAACAAGCGGTTTGGCAGCCGGGAGCTTGCAAAATTATTGCCGCAGACAAGAAAGCAGATTGAGCGGTTGGCGAACCTGAAGCTGCCGAGTAGGCCCGCCAAGATAGAGGCGGGGTCTTTTGCGAATGCGAAGGTGTTTTTTCTGAACGACCAGCAGCAAGGGATTGTAGAGAAGGCGCTCACACTTGCAGGGCAAAACAGCGCAGAGAAAACAAAGGCCGCGCGAAACGCAGCAGCTTTGACGGAGATAGCGGCACGTTTTCTTGAGGGCTGGCCGGGGAATTCCGGCAAAAACTGAATTATTGGCTGTATGGAGTAGCTATTATAGGATTTTTTATCGAAGTGGGCGGCGAACAATAACAAGGCAACTCCGTCGATTAAGTTTTTACCACGAAATCGAGGCTTTCAACAATGAACAAGCAGAAGAAGTTGAGAAGGAAGCAAGCAGCAGTGATAGATGATTTGTTCGCCGGTGAGGTGGATGAGCAGGCGATTCTGGACAAGCATAAGGTAAGCAGGGCGGCATTAAACAGGTGGCTGGGGGAGGACGCCTTTGTCGAAGAGCTTGAGAGGCGGATGGACTGGCTGAAGCTTCAGAGCGAGCTTGTTATCGCGCGGTACAAGGCGCTGGCGGCGGCAAAGCTGGTTCAGCTTACCGAATCGGAAAAGGAAGAAACGGCCCGCAAGGCTTGCCTGGATATAATCTCGCTCCCAAAGTTTACAGATAAGAGGTCGGGGCAGGGCGGTGATGAACCACAAAGCAAAAGGGAGCCAGAGGCGGAACTGTCGCCCGAAACTTGCAGCCGACTTTTGGCAGTCCTGGCGGAGGAACCCCGGGGCAGTTAGAGCAGCGGCCGTTGACAGGAATGAGCCGCCTTATTATAGTTATATCGCCAAAGCTATAATAATACCCGGAAAAAGCTGACGGAAGTACAATAGAACACAAGCTCTTGCAAAACAAGGCGATACGTAAAAGGCGAACGGCTCTGCCAACAGTTTTTCGGAAATAAGGCTTGCTTTATTAAGGTTTTTGGTTAAAAACTGTAATAATCTGTGGCCAATTGAACGAAAGTATAATAAGGATGAAGCACTCAGATATAACCGACGATAGCTTTGGGCGTCTGGTCCCGACTACGGGAGGGCAGATGGCTTTTGTCCCTCACGATTTGCCACCCCGTTTACAGTGGGGCGCGGAACTTGTCAGTGCTTTATCGGACGCCAATCTCGCTATCGGGCAGTTGCGGGGTGTTGGGTTTAATCTGCCAAATCCGAATCTCTTAATCAGCCCGTTCATTCGCAGAGAGGCCGAACTCTCCAGCCGGATAGAAGGGACGGTCGCCACCATGCAGCAGTTATATCTTTTCGAGATGGACGAGCGGCCGGTCGAGTCGCAGGTTCCGGATGTGCGCGAGGTTGCAAACTATGTCGCCGCATTGGAATACGGACTGGACAGAAGCCGGGAGCTGCCCGTATGCCTGCGGATGATTAGAGAGCTTCACGAAATCCTTCTGAAGGATGTTCGGGGCGGGCAGAGCTTGCCGGGGCAGTTCAGGACGGGTCAGAACTGGATTGGGCCGCCCGGGTGCTCCATTGCGGAGGCGAGCTATGTGCCCCCGCCGCCAGCGGAGATGCACGGGGCCCTGGACGCGTTCGAAAGGTTCGTTAACTCTGATAGGAGCCAGTGGCCCGTCCTGGTCTGGGTGGCACTGATTCACTATCAATTCGAAGCGATTCATCCTTTCGGCGACGGAAACGGCAGGATAGGGCGGCTGCTTATAACTATGCTGCTTTGCATAACAGGCGTACTGGACAAACCCCTGTTGTACCTGAGCGCTTATTTTGAGCGCTGCCGTGCGGAGTATTACCAGCGGCTTTTGGAAGTCAGCACCAAAGGCCGGTGGGTGGAGTGGATACTGTTTTTCCTTCGTGGCGTCACGGAGCAATCAAAGGATGTGTTCGAAAGAGCAGGGCAGTTGCTGGCCCTGCAGAAGGAGTACCACGAAACAGTCTGCGCCGCGAAAAGGTCGGCGTTGCAGGTCAGGCTCGTCGACCTTCTGATAGAGAGACCCGTGGTCACTATTGTGTTCGTAAGCAGGCATTTCAATATCACATACCCTGCAGCCAGGGAGAACGTGCGGAGGCTTGTCAGGAGCGGCATTCTGAAAGAAATTACAGGTCGAAGAAGGAACAAGATTTACGTCGCCGAGCGGGTTCTGACAATTATCAACAGAGCATTTAGCGGCACGTGAAATCATGCACAAGAAAAGGAGGCGTGAACCCCGTTTGTTTTTCTGTTTTAATGTCGCGGCCCGTCTGATTTTTTCGGCGGGACTTTTCGCGGCATCCATCCTGCGAGCCGCAGCGGCGGTTGCGTGATGCTCTGATATAGAGTATAAAGCGACTCCCGGGACGGGCCAAAAAGACCAAAGGTAATTGTGAGGATTTGCACTCGCTATAGAAGGAAAGAGAAGATGCACAGGAAATCACACGCACAAGCACGAGCATTGGCGGTCCTTTCGGTTACAATTTTTATTGCAGGTTTTGCTGCGGATGTCGGCGCATCGGCCGGCCGCATCGAGCAGCCCCTGTCGCAGTACGGCAGCGAAGGGGGCAAACACGATAAAGTCGCAAAGCGCAGCCCGGATGCAGTCAGGGCCAAAAGATGCGCCGACCAGAACGAGGTCTATCTGTTTTCGTCGTTCAGAGGTGAACGGGAGGGGCTGTATCTGGTCTGGAGCGAGGATTTGCACAATTGGACCGAGATACCGGGGCCGCATCTGAAACCGACGATTGGCGACAACATTATGCGTGACCCTTTTATTATGATGGGGCCGGATGGGACTATCCGCATGGTCTGGACGACGGGGTGGAAACGCAGGGACATCGGCTATGCGAGCACGCGAGACCTTATCAACTGGAGCGAGCCGAGGCTGATACCGCTGATGGAAAGCAAGCCAAAGGCCAGAAACTGCTGGGCGCCAAAGATATTCTACGATGGGGACGCGGGGCAGTGGCAGATTGTCTGGTCGACGTGGCTGGATGACGGGACTTTTCCGCCGGCGGAGCTGCCGCACACGAGCAAGCAGCATCGGATTTGGTATGTTACCACGAAGGATTTCGAGAGCTTGAGTGAGGTCAAGTTGCTTTTGGACCCGGGCTATAGCTGTATCGACGCGTATCTGCTGAAGGACGGCCAAGAGTATTTATTGTTCTTCAAAGACGAGCGTTACAACGACTCTGAGGTTTTCACACCGGCCCATCAGAATATCCGCATAGCGCGCAGCAGGAGCAGGTACGGACTTTTTGGTGACATCTCCGAACCGATTACCGGCAGTGGGCCGGGCAAATGGCACAATGAAGGCCCCTGCGCTGTCAAGGCGGGCGATGAGTATTATGTTTTCTACGACCATCACAGCGGCGAAACCTATTACGGGGCGGTCAAGTCCAGAGACCTGAAGAATTGGGTCGATGTCTCGGAACAGATACATTTTCCGAAGGGCCTCAAGCACGGGAGCATCATCAAGGTGCCCAAATGCGTCCTGACGCCGCTGCTCGAAAAACGCGGCCACGTCAACGGCTGAATCGAGGAACAGAAAAACGGTTTTTTTGAAAGGGAAGAAATGAGAAATGTCACGAGATTGAGTCTTATGGCAGCGTTGGCATTGGTTGTCGCTATCGGAGGGTGTGCACAACAGAAGGCCAAGCGGGTCGGGATGGTGGTTGGAATCCGGCCGGAAGTAATACCCGAGTACAAGGCGCTGCACGCCGATTCCAATCCGGGCGTCCGCGACCTGCTCAACAAGTACCACATGCACAATTTCTCCATCTTTCTGCACAAGATTGACGGCAAGTGGTACGAGTTCGGCTACTACGAGTACACCGGCAGCGATTATGAAGACGACATGGCCAGGCTGGCGGCTGAGCCGCGGAACAAGGAGTGGCTGAAGGTCTGTGACCCGATGCAGATTCCGCTTCCAGGCCAAAAGTCCTGGGCCATTATGGAGCAAGTCTACTACAACAAGTAAGATAGCCGGCACCGCCGGGCGCCGAGGGGCCGCGACCTTATCGTCCGCGTGAGAAGGAAATATGCCGGGCCGATTGCGATTTTGCTTTCGCCAAAAACCGATTAGTGCGGGGGTGTAAAAAATCAGCTTTGGCCATCAAAAAAGTCCTTGACGAAAACGGTCCGGCGGGTATAATGCAAAATAGGAATACAAGGAGCGGACTATGAAACGCATTCTTCTGTTGGCGGCGTTGTTCGGCGGAACCATTTGGGCACTTGCGCCTGCGGCCGAGAAGCCGAAGAACTTCGACCTCGACGGCAGACAAGCAGTGCTGCGTGTCTTTAAGGACCAACAGGCCCGTCTGAAAGGATTATACGAAACGATTAGCGTGGTGGTAAAGGGACGGACTATCGAGCCGGAACTCAAAGACCCGAACGGAGCCGCAATTCTTGGACTCTTGGCGCAGGATCAGACGGATGGACTGTTAAAGGAGTATTTGACGGGTGAGACGCTGGAGTGGAAATACGAAGAGGGGCCGACGTTTTACCTGCCCGTGTTGCGGGCCGAGCTCGACGGGAGGGAGATACTGCTGCGAATTTATAAAGACACCCAGCCCGATATTTCTGCGTACAGAGAAACAAGACTGAAGATATCCGGCCGGAAAGTGATATGTGATATTGGGCAACTCGATTATGCCGCGCTGGTCGTGGTTTTCGGGCAGGACCAGAAAGACCCCGTGATAAGGCAACTCCTGGGCAGCAGTTTTCGCGGGTGGGAATACCTCAAAGGCCTGGAACTTTATGCGCCTCTCAAAGCGCAGAGTGCACAAGAAAGCTATCGCTGGGGTCTTTATGACGCTTTGAGCAATCCACTGCCCGCAGCTCAGGTTGAATGGTATTTGAAAAGTGGAGCCGGAAGGATTCTCCTCGGCAGGTACGTTACTGATGCACAAGGACAATTGTTTTTACCGTTCTGCGCGGGGGGCCTGCAGGATTTTTCCGATGCCAAACAATGCCGGTGTGAGGTTCGGGTTTCGGGAAGCGGATACGGCACGAGCATTTTGGAGCCGCGGGCTTCACTGGAAGCAGGCGACCTTTTTGTGCCTTGTGTTCCGCCGGGCAGCGAAGCTGACCGGCGCAGCTTCCGGGGCGCTGTGCTCGACCCGAACGGCAACGGTGTAAGCGGAGCAGTTATCTGGGTCGAGGGCATGATTCCATCCGGGGGCAAACGGGTAGGCTGCGCTCTGGACCAAAGACACGGCGTCGTGACGGACCAGCAGGGACGCTTTCGAATTTACCCCCCGATAGGTGAAGATATCGTTCAATTCGGAACACTGATTCCCCCAAAAGCAAAATGCTTTGTCCGGGTCGACCCGCCGCCAAGCTCAGGCCTTGCCGGCTTCAGAGGCGACATACCAAACGGCGAGGAATCCACAATCAGACTTGATTACGGAGGGTATTTTCACACTTTTGTCTTCGAGGGCGCGAATGGGGCTATCACCGACCCTGAGGTACTCCGTAACATCGGGCTTAGAATCGAAATGGCTCCGGGAACAAGCAACACCTATTTCGGATACCATCAGTGGAAGGACGGCGGCAGGTTTCCGTTAGGAACGTATCGTGCACAAGCCGACACATTCAGGTTTCAGGCGATTGAGGTGACCGAGGACAGTCCCGAAGAACTCGTTTTCAAGCTTCCTCCGCCGAGAATTTACTATGGACGTGTGGTCAGCGGCGTTACAGGCCTGCCGATGGCGAAGGCGATGGTGAAAGCCGGCCGTCAGTCGGTAAATACCACTGAGGACGGCTCTTTCGAGCTTGTGGTTCCGTCGGACGACATCGTTTTGCGGCTTGTTGTCTCCAAGGAGGAATATCTGGAGGCGTGGATAATAAAGAGCTGGACCACAAAAGAACAGGACAACCGCTACTTTGTACCAGATGTTGAACTTTTCCCGGCGGCAACGGTCCAGATTCATCCTGTTGCCAAGGTAAAAACGGGGCAGCGTACCATCAAGTTCAGGCCCCAATGGCACGTGTACACTGGAGATAGTCCGGCCTGGGCAAAGGATTTTGTCGCCGCCTGCGGCGAGCATCCGCAAGACGGAGTGTTCCGAGATTTTAGAGTCGAGGCCGGCAAAGACAACACTTTTCCCGTACCGGCCGGAGTTGACCTGCGAATAAACTTGCGCGTACTCGGGGAGATCGAATGGGCGCCGGTTACTATTGCCGACGGGGTCACGTTGCAGCAGGGCGAGGTTCGGGACCTGGGCGAGGTCGATATTATTGAACCATTCGGTATATTCGTTGAGGTAGTCAATTCCGCGGCTGCACCGGTCGAGGGTGTGGCGGTAGTCGCCTGCGGAGACCATGATGCCGCAATCAGCAGCACCGACGAGAACGGATTCGCCTTTTTCGAGTTTGTCGGCTATTCAAAAGGCGAATTCATTGTCCAATACCATCCGGACGACAAGGCCGACGCCGCGATTCTTCGCCAGGCCGTACCGTATGATGTAAAAGGCCCGCAAGATGCCAACACTGTTTACACGCTCACGGTTTCCGATGAACTGCTCAATCGCCTCCTGAAATGAACTCTTTTTGTGAACCCGCGGTCTTGATACGGATAACGTATATTATGTTTGCTGCGAAGCAGTAATAACCAGATAAGAAGGAAGTCTGGCGAGCCGATTGCGATTTTGCCTTCGCCGAAAGCGGACTGGTGCGGGGGTGCAAAAAATCAGCTTTGGCCATCAAAAAAGTCCTTGACGAAAAGGGTCCGGCGGGTATAATGCAAAACAGGAATACAAGGAGCGGACTATGAAACGCATTCTTCTGTTGGCGGCGTTGTTCGGTGCAGCTTTCTCGGCGGGTTCGGTTTTGGCCGAAGCATCGCAGCAGCTCGACCTTGACGGCAGACAGGTAGTGGTTCGGTTGTACGAATGCGGCACAGAGAACCCTAATGCGTTTAAGCAAACCACCCTGCAGCTCAACGGGGACGGCGTTGTATTCGATTTTGTTGATGCCGACGAAACTACATTCGTAGTCATTTTCGGCGAAGACCAGCGAGACAAACTGGTAAGACAGGTACTGGGCAACCGTATATACGGTTGGGCTTATAAGGAGGGACTTGAGTTCAGGCTGCTGCAAGAGGTTCCCGGCGGCGAGCAGACCGACTGCGACCTGACTTTTGTAGACGGCCTGGCCCAGCCTATTCCACGTGCGGATGTAAGAATCCACTTCAAGTGCGGAGACAAACGTGTCCTGATCGACCGGAGACAACTTGATGAAAAGGGCCGTCTGACCGGTATCCCCTGCTGTTCAAAAGCCAGTGCAGGGCTTAACGAGACGCGCTGCGAACCTTTTTACTTTGAAGTCTTCCAACCAGAGTATGGCTCGGCGTTTGTAGCACAGACCGCCTTTGAGCGCCACGACCTGTATTATGTACCTCTGGTACCGGCCGGGAGCGAGGCGGATAATCGCAGCATCTGGGGCCGCGTGGTCGATGCTAACGGACAACCGGTCGGCGGAGCAACTATCTACGGCATCGCGATAATTACCTTGGGCGATGACTGGATCAGAACTGTAAGTGGCCAAACGCACGGCGTTACCACCGACCCGGACGGAAGATTTCGCATGTACCTTCCGCCCTCGGAGGAGGCTTATCAGGTCGGCCCAATGGTTCCGCCCAAGACCAAATATACGGTTAAGGTCGAGCCGCCTCCCAAGTCCGGTCTCTTGCCGGCCTGCCTTCACATTATGAACGGCCAACCCGCGAAGGTTACGCTCGAATATGCAGACTATTTTCATACCTTTGCCTTCGAGGATCAGAACGGGACCATCACCGACCCGAATGTGCTCAGAGACATTCGAGTGGTTGTCCGGCGAGAAGGCCGGGACAACAACCTGTGTTTTGACTACGAGCAATGGAAAGAAGGCGCCAAATTACCACTCGGCAGATACGACGCCAGGTACCCAGAAGACCCCACACAGGACAAGTACAAGTTCCAGAGTCTGGAGGTTACCGCGGACAGTCCCGAGCAACTGGTTTTCCGGGCCAAGCCGGCGAGAACCTACAAGGGCCGGGTGGTCAATGGTATAACCGGCCAGCCCATGGGCGGAGCGTTTGTGGTTGCTTCTCGGGGGTGTAATGGGCGGAGCAGCCTTGCTTATCTGACCGCCGAGGAGTGGGCTACCCTGCACCGGCTACAAAAAATCCCGCCAATGCAGAACGATCTTGAATTCCAGTCAGTCAAAGTCAGAATGGAAGTTCTTTTTCGTTTTATCTGCCTGGTTCGCACAGATGCCAGCGGTAGTTTTGAGGTTAATTCAGCGGCAAAAACACAGTTAGACAGGTTTGTTGTTTTTGAGCAGGATTATGTCCCTTATCATTTGCCGGCGAGCTGGAGCAGAGAAGATGGTAACGGGACTTGTCTCTTGCCCGAGGCGAAGCTTTTTCCGGCAGCGAAGGTCAGCGTTCGGCCTGCTTTCGCTTTCGCAGTGGACCCAAATCGGCGCCGAATGCTGGGGCTGCCTCCCTGGTGGTTGGTGGGGCCGCAATGGTTTATCGACAAGGATAAGAGCCTTGCCTGGGCCGAAAACTTGCTTGCCGCCTGCGGCCAACAGGCCGATCACGGGCTCTTTCGAGGCAACCAGCTTGAGGTCACCCAGATCCAGGGCGACTACCGGCCACACCGCTTTCTGGTCCCTGCGGGAGTGACGCTACGGTTGAATCTGTGCAGCCCTGGCTACGTTGGCTGCGCGCCTATCACGGTGGCGGAGAACCTAAAGCTCCGGCAGGGTCAGTTCATCGATTTAGGCAGGCACAGAATCCTCGATCCGTTCCCGGTAGTTGTCCAGGTGCTGAATTCCCAGGGATCCCCAGTTGAAGGTGTACCCGTCGTGGTCTGCGGCGGCTGCAAACCGCCCGTCAGCAGCACCGACGAGAACGGATTCGCCTTTTTCGAGTTCGTCGGCTATTCAAAAGGGGAATTCATTGTCGAATACCGTCCGGATGACAAGGCCGACGCCCCGATTCTTCGCCAGGTTGTACCGTATCACATAGAAGGCCCGCAAGACGCCAACACTGTTTACACGCTCACGGTTTCCGATGAACTGCTCAATCGCCTCCTGAAATAGACTCTTTTTTGAACCTCGGTCTTGATACAAATAACATATTGTCTATTATGTTTGCTGCGAAGCTGTAATGACCAGATAAGAAGGAACGGCCATGAAAATTGCGATAGCATCCGACCACGCAGGCTTTAAGTACAAGGAACAGATTAAGACGGTCCTGATAGAGAAGGGACATCAGGTCAAGGATTTCGGCACGCACTCGACGGAGAGCTGCGATTATCCGGACTTTATCCGCCCGGCGGCGGAGGCGGTGGCCGCCGGCAAATTCGAGCGCGGCATCGTGCTGGGCCGGTCGGGCAACGGCGAAGCAATGGTTGCCAACAAAGTACCGGGTATAAGGTGCGCGCTATGCTGGGACCTTCGCTCGGCGAGGCTCAGCCGGGAACATAACGACGCCAATATGCTCGCACTCGGGGAGGAGATGCTTTCAATACACGAAGCACTTGAAATTGTTGACTTATGGCTCAATACGCTGTTTGCAGGCGGTCGCCATCAGCGGCGTATCGACAAAATAGAAAAATATCAAACCTAAGGACCTTCAACAGGGATTGACCTTCCGCCTCCGGAGCAAAATCAAAACGCACGGCCGTGCCGGCCATATTACAAACAACAACTGGTTGCACATGACTGAAAGAGAGGGGACATAACAATGAGAAAACTAACTTTTCCAGCGTCTTTTCGCAGTATCGATAACGCTTCTTCGATTTACTCGGTTCTTCGACGAACCCGGCCCGGAGCAAAGCGGGACCTTCAGAATTACGTCAAAGTATTCCTCGGTGTTGATATCCCCGGCAAAAGAATCTGCCCCGACCACGCAAACCCGATGGACTATCTGTGGCACAGTTTCTCCGCCGATTTTAACACCGAAAGAGCCGCAAACGCCGATGCGATAGTCTGGGCCAACCGCGCCGGCGGAAAGACTCAACTGGCTGCGGTCGCCACGCTGCTGGACTGCGTCTTCAAACCCGACTGCCAGGTGAGGATACTGGGCGGCTCGGGCGAGCAGTCCGGCCGGATGTATGAATACCTGACCGGCTTTCTCAACAAAGGCTTCGAGCAGTTCCTGGATGGGGCGGTCCGCAAAGATAAATGCCGCTTTATTAACGGAGCGGCCGTTGAGGTCCTGACGCAGTCGCCGATGAGCGTCCGGGGCCAGCATATCCAGAAGCTGCGCTGCGACGAGGTGGAGCTTTTTGACCAGGACGTCTTTGCGGCGGCAAAGTTCACCACCCGCAGCACCGCGAATCTGGTGGCCGGTATGGAGGTAATCAGCACAATGCACAGACCGTACGGCCTTATGCAAAAGATTGTGTCATCCGCGGAGCAGCTCGGCACGCCGGTTTTCAAGTGGTGTCTCTGGGAGGTGATAGAAAAATGCACGGACCGCGGCTGCTCGCAGTGCGTTTTGTGGTGCGACTGTCAGGGAAAAGCCAGGCAGGCGCGCGGGTACTTGAGGATTGACGACTGCATAACGTCGATGCGTCGGGCCAGCAGAGCAGGCTGGGAGTCTGAGATGCTCTGCAAAAGGCCCAATCTCGAAAATGTGGTCTTTGACGAGTTCGACCCCGCCCGGCACGTTCGGCCGGTCGATTATGACCCAAATCTGCCGGTGTACCGGACGCTTGATTTCGGCTTTGTCAATCCTTTTGTCTGTCTGTGGATTCAGGTCGATGAGGAGGGGGTCGTGCGGGTGATAGATGAGTATGTGCGCAGCCGGGCCACGATTGACGTGCACGCGGCGGAGATTAAACAGCGAACGCCCGGCGGAGAAGCACGGGTGGCGGCCACCTTTTGTGACCCGGCGGGTGTGGGGATAAATGACGTTACCGGCACCAGCGCCGTTCGGGAGCTGCGGACGCTGGGGATAGCGACGCGGTATCGTCGGAGCGGAATTCTGGAGGGCATCGAGCTTATCCGTCGGGCAATCAGGGCCGGCGACGGCAAAAGCAGACTCGTGATTTCGCCGAGCTGCGAGCGGCTGATAGAGGCGATGCAGTGCTACCATTATCCGGAGGCCGGCGCCGCCGCCTTCGGGGCTGAGCTGCCGGTCAAGGACGGCCTGTACGACCACCCAATCGACGCCCTGCGCTACTTCTTCATCAACCACACCCGCCCCAGACAAGCCGCCTCCCGCCGATATTAGTGTTGAAACGGGCATTGGACGGCATGTTGCACAATTGAGAAAATGTGCAAAAAAATTTGATAATCTATTGACTTGACGCCGAAGTGTTATATAATATATATAACAGAGGCATGTGAAATGTTTATTTCCGACCGAGTTCGAAAGGGGTAACTGATGCGAAGAGTAAAGGCAGACAAGACGTTCGGAGAGCTGTTGAAAAAAATAAGAGTCACTGAAGCTCGTGTTGGCTTGCGAGCGTTCGCAGACTTGATTGATATGAAACCCTCAAATTTGAGCAACATAGAGCGAGATCGCATTCCGCCGCCGGCGGGTCGAAGAACTATTGACCGTATATGCGACGCCCTCGGCTTGCCACAAGAGGATACGAGACGAGAGAGGCTGTTTGACTTAGCAGCAAAAGCAAAAAATCGCATTCCAGCCGACGTAGCCGACACAGTAAAAACACAGCCGGGCATTCCAGTATTGGTGCGGACGGTAGCTAACAAACAATTAAGCGAAAAGAAACTCAGGGAGTTGGCCGAGTATATTAAAAAATTCTATTGAAGGAATAGCGGATGGATCCGTCGCATGCAAGGAGGTATAGAAACTTCGAAATCGAGGTCTTCGCTGCAAAGATACTGAACGAAGCTTATCCTACAGGCGTAAGCATTCCAATTGATATCGACTGGCTCGCAGAGAGCAACTATCTTGTTGATGACATTGTTCCCGCAACTTTGCTTGAGGATCGTTTTAAAGTCGCCGCGGTACTAATGAGCAAACACAATGGTCATTTCGATATCCTTGTAGATGAGGATACATTGAACCTGCAAAGGGCTCGAGCAAATTTCTCAATCGCACATGAATTAGGCCATGTTGTCCTGCACACTCAGGTTTGCGGGAGCTGCCACACAATTGAGGATTCGATTGTCTTGAGAAATCGAATCACAAAAGCCTACAGTTACATCGAAAGGGACGCTAATTATTTCGCCGGCGAGATCCTGATGCCCCGACGGAATCTCCCGGAAGATGCAGCGAAGCTCTACGAGGGGCTCGTAAAACTGTACGGGTATGAGGGTAATCTCATTCCATCCAAGTTATGTTCGCGACTTGCTGAACGGTATAAAGTTAATCCCCAGCCGATGGAAATACGGCTGAGAGAGCTAAATCTACGAAAAAAGGTGCTATTTGCTTTGCGTTCGAACTGCCCTTTTCTTGACCCGTAAAGGTATTCTACAATCTTTTCTGAAAAACGACCGAGACCACGATCCGCCGGATATGTTTCGTTACTTCTGCGTCACTTGAGAAGGCAACCACCGAGCAAAGACAGGGCGGTATTGAAGCCAAATCACCGCGCACAAATGCGGACAAATCCTACCCGGCATTTACGTCTTGAGGGAATGGCGGTTTTTTCTGCGCATAAAAAAAACAGGGCTGAGATGCGGAGGGAGAGGAAAAAGCGGAAATTCCCAGCCCTGTTAAATGCTCATGTATGATATATCAAGAAGCTCTACTCGTCAATACCATTCTGCTTGAAAATTGTTCGTACAAGCAAAAAACAAATTGTCAAAGAATATTGAGCAGCAAGGTTTAATGATAGGTGTGGGCTATAATCAACAAACTCCCGCTTGCTTTCGTTTATCATTATAGTATATATTTGCGGCGATGCAAGGACTTTTTTAAGAAATTTTTAAAAATTTTTTGAGGCGCTTAAATGCTTACAGACAACATACTTGAACTAATAGGTAATACCCCCTTATTGCAATTAAAAGGCGAAAAAATCTTCGCCAAGGCCGAGTTTCTTAACCCCGGCGGCAGTATCAAGGACCGCGTGGCCCTGGCAATGCTCGAAGCGGCCAAGCGGGACGGCAAACTCAATCCGGACTCCATAATTGTCGAGCCGACCAGCGGCAATACCGGCATCGGCCTTGCTCTGGTCGGTCGCCTGATGGGTTATCGCGTCCGCCTGGTAATGCCCGAAGGCATGAGCGAGGAGCGGAAAAAGCTTATTAAGGCCCTGGGGGCGGAGCTTGTCCTGACGCCGGATAATGAGGGTATTGCAGGGGCGGTCCGCCGGGTTGAACAGATAGCGGCCGAGGATAAGCGGGTTTTCGTCCCTCAGCAATTCGAGAATCCCGAGAATCCCCGCGTCCATTACGAGCAGACCGCGCGAGAGCTGTGGCGGCAGATGGGCGGCCAAATCGACTGCTTCGTGGCCGGCGTGGGCAGCGGGGGTACGCTTCAAGGAGTAGGGAAATTCCTTAGAGAGCACAAACCAGATGCAAGAATAGCGGCCGTTGAGCCAAAAGACAAATCGGCCCTGCTTGGACACGAGCCGGGCCTGCACCAGATTCAGGGCATCGGCGACGGGTTCATTCCCGCGGTGCTGGACGTCTCGCTGATTGACGAAGTCGTAGAAGTAACCGACGAGGATGCGATTGAGACGACCCGGCAATTGGGCAGGGATTACGGGATGCTCGTGGGAATCAGCTCCGGCGCAAACGTCTGGGCGGCCCGGAAGCTGGCCAAGACCGTCAGCGGCAATATCGCAACGGTCCTGCCGGACAGGGCGGAGCGCTATTTCAGCACGTCCCTGATGTAACCCGTACCAGAGCCCTCAAGGGTCCTCATAAGAGAAATTACCGAGATTCTCGACGCTCCAGGCATCTTTCCGGATTCTGCTTAAATCGTTAACAGAAAACAGGCAGAATTTAGCACAAAAATGCACCTCGTATGGTATTCTTATCGTAGATAGAACCCGGGGCTGCTAAAGTAACATGACTATGTTATCGGAACCTGTAAACCGAAATATTTATTGAAAGGGCGGAACAATGAGAACAACAGTTTTTGGAATGGCAGTGATATTGGCGACTGCAGGCGTGCTGTTTACGTGTGGTCAGAGTAAGGCGGCCGAAACCAGGCCGGCGGCGGGCAGCAAAGCACCGGCCTTTATGCTCAAAAGCTTTGACGGCAAAGAAATAAGCCTTTCCGATTATGCGGGAAAAATTGTCGTTCTGGAGTGGTTCAATTACGAGTGTCCGTTCGTAAGATACCACTACGAAAAGGCCGGCACAATGGTGGAGCTTGCGAACAGGTACAGGGACAAAAATGTCGTCTGGCTGGCCATAAACAGTACGAGCCATGCGACGCCGGACCAGAACAAAGAGTTTGCAGATAGACACAAACTGCCTTATCCAATACTTGATGACAGGTTAGGCGCGGTGGGGCGGGCCTACGGCGCCAAGTCAACACCGCACATGTATATCATTGACACAAACGGCGTGATAGCCTATTCCGGCGCCATTGATAATTCGCCGCTGGGCCGAGAAAAAGAAGGCGTGATTAACTACGTCGATAGGGCTCTGGCGGAGTTGACCGCCGGCAAGCCGGTGAGCGCTGCCGCCACGGAGCCGTACGGCTGCTCCGTCAAGTATGGCAAGGCGCCGGCGTTCACGCTCAAGAGCTTCGACGGCAGAGAAATAAGCCTTTCCGATTATGCGGGAAAAATTGTCGTTCTGGAGTGGTTCAACGACGAGTGCCCCTTCGTAAGATACCACTACGAAAAGGCCGGCACGATGGTGGAGCTTGCGAACAGGTACAGGGACAAAAATGTCGTCTGGCTGGCCATAAACAGTACGAGCCATGCGACGCCGGACCAGAACAAAGAGTTTGCAGATAGACACAAACTGCCTTATCCGATACTCGACGACCGCTCGGGTGTGGTGGGGCGGGCCTACGGCGCCAGGACTACGCCGCACATCTACATCATTGACGCCAAAGGCAGCATCGTATACGCCGGTGCAATTGACGACTCGCCTTTGGGCAGGAAGCAGGAGGGAGCAACTAACTATGTCGATGCAGCTCTGGCCGAGCTTGCCGGCGGTAAAACAATAAGCACGCCGACGACCAGGCCCTACGGCTGCTCTGTCAAGTACGGTCGCTGAAAGCCGTACCGGCCTGTCGCAGTTGTGTCATATTACCCCTTCGGGTACGCTTACCGATTGCGCCTTTCTGCGATGATTTGCGCCGGCCGTGCCGGCGCCGAGAATTGTCGTAAGCAAGTCAACATTGAAAAGACCGGCCAAAACGCGCAAAAAGCCGCCTGAACCCCCAAAAGCGGCGCAAGGCAAATATCAAAAAGCCGTTATTGACGAAACAATCGCCGTAGGCTAAGCTGACTAATCTTTGGCCAATGTTCCGGTGGGCTTTATGTCGGAGGCCCATTTCGGATAAGTTGAAGGCCGGAACTTATTAGAGAGATCTTGCGATGCTCAAGAGAACACACACTTGCGGCCATCTTCGCCTGGAGGATGCCGGCAAGAAGGTTACTTTGGCCGGGTGGGTCCATTCATATCGCGACCACGGCAATCTGGTATTTATTGACCTGCGCGACAGAGACGGTCTGACCCAGGCGGTTTTTAATCCTGAGAGTCACCCGCAGGTCCACAAGCTGGCAAGGACGGTCCGCTGCGAATGGGTAGTCGCCGTGAAGGGAGTGGTGCGGCCGCGAAGCGAGGGTATGGAAAACCCGAAGCTGCCCACCGGGCAAATCGAAGTGGCCGTGGAGCAAATGGAAATCCTCAATCGTTCGAGGACGCCGCCTTTTGACTTTGAGAACGCCGAAAAGACGGGCGAGGAGCTTCGGCTGGCCTACCGGTATATCGACCTGCGCCGGCCCGAAATGCTGCGCAGACTGCAGACCCGCCATCGTGTCACGAAGGTCGCGCGGGACTACTTCGATAAACTGGGTTTCTGGGAGGTTGAGACGCCGATGCTGGCCAAGAGCACCCCGGAAGGGGCAAGGGATTTTCTCGTACCCAGCAGACTCAGCACAAACTGCTTCTATGCCCTGCCGCAGTCGCCGCAACTGTTCAAGCAGATTCTAATGGTCAGCGGCGTTGACAAATATTTTCAGATAGTCCGCTGCTTCCGTGATGAGGACCCGCGGGCCGACCGCCAGGCGGAGTTTACGCAAATTGATGTCGAGATGAGTTTTGTCGACTGCAATGACGTCATAGGAGTCCACGAAAATCTTGTGGCAAAAATCTGGAAGCAGATACTGGATGTGGACGTGAAGGCGCCGATGCGGCGCATGAGCTACCAGGAAGCGATGGCCGATTACGGCACAGACAGGCCGGATTTGCGCTTCGATATGAAGCTGAAGGATATTTCCGACCTTGCCGGCAAGAGCACGTTCAAGGTATTTACCTCGGCCATTGAAAAGGGCGGGGTAGTAAAAGGGCTTTGTGCACCGGCCGGGGAAAAATATACCCGAAGCGACATCGAAAAGACCCTGACCGAATTTGTGGGCGATTACGGGGCAAAAGGACTGGCCTGGTTAAAGCTCAAAAAAGAAAACGGCACGCTGGCCCCGGTCGGCGGTCTGGGCAAGTTTTTCAGCGCCGAACAAATGCAGCAGATAATTGACCGCTTCGAGGCAAAAGAGGGGGACTTGCTGCTTTTCGTCGCCGGCAGCGAGACAGCCGCCAACAAGGCCCTGGCCCCGCTGCGGTGCAAGCTCGCCAGGGAGCTTAAACTCCACGATAAAAAGAGCTTTGCCTTTCTGTGGGTGGTGGATTTTCCATTGTTTGAGTGGAACGATGACGAAAAGCGTTACGACTCGCTTCACCATCCGTTCACCGCCCCTTTGCCGGAGGATTTGGGAAAGCTGGAAAGCGACCCGGCCAATATCCGCTCGCAGGCCTATGATATTGTGGTCAACGGCTCTGAAATCGGCGGCGGCAGCATTCGTATACACGACCCGAACGTTCAGCGAAAAGTCTTCAAGCTGCTGAACATCTCCGACGAACAGGCGCAGCGGCGCTTCGGTTTCTTCCTGCAGGCCCTTGAATATGGCGCCCCGCCCCACGGCGGGATAGCGCTCGGTCTGGACAGAATGATAATGCTTCTGACCGGCACGGACAATATAAGGGACGTTATCGCCTTCCCCAAGACCCAGCGCGGCCAGTGCCTGCTGACCGACGCGCCGAGCGAGGTGGACCAGAAACAGCTCGATGAGCTGAATCTGCGGACGCAGAAACACTTGCACGCTATCGAGCAGAAGACCGGGGAACAGCCCTGAAAACTGCCCCGGCAGGCCGGCAAAAATGAGAATTTCGGCGCTCCAATGCGCGCTTTGACGCCCTTGCGCGCTTGTCCGTTGAGAAACAATACGTTATAAATAATATGGCCCAGAGGCTGCCGTGAGAAGATGACCTATCGCATGGGAGTAATTCTATGTTGGCAATCTCAAAAGACTGGGTAATGGCGGCGTGGCTTGCCGGTGCTGTCCTGATGGCGGCTCTGGTGGGACATTTCCTAATCTTCAGAATACTGCGACAAGTTGCCAAACGCACAAAGAGCGTCGTGGATAACTCGCTGGTTAAACATTGCTACCACCCTCTGCAATGGGTCGTTATTGTGTTTGTAATCCGCCTGGCTCTGCCGGTTGCACTGCCCGGCAGGGACCTTGCGGGCGTGCAACACCTGCTCAGCGTGCTTTTCATAGGGCTGGTTTCGTGGCTACTAATTAAAACTATCTACGTTTTTGAAGACTATATTGCCAGTCGTTTCACCACTGAAGTGAAAGACAACCTCAGGGCAAGGAAGATACAAACACAGCTTAAGGTCATCAAGCGGATAGTAACTGTAGTGATAATCATCTTGGCGCTGGGGACAATACTGATGACCTTCCCCAAAGTCAGACAGCTCGGCACAACCATTCTGGCGTCGGCGGGGATTATCGGCCTTGTCGTCGGCATGGCCGCCCAGCGCACTATTGGAACCTTCATTGCAGGCCTTCAGATTGCGATTACTCAGCCTATTCGCATTGACGATGTGGTCATCGTGGAAAACGAATGGGGCCGGATTGAAGAGATAACTCTGACCTATGTAGTGGTCAAAATCTGGGACCTTCGGCGGCTCATCGTGCCGATTACTTATTTCATCGAAAAACCTTTTCAAAACTGGACCCGCACCACCGCCGACATACTGGGCACGGTCTACATCTACACCGACTACACTGTAAGCATCGATGCCGTCAGAGAGCAGCTTCAGCGAGTCCTGAAAAACTCGCAGTCTTGGGACGGCAAGGTCTGCGTCCTGCAGGTCACCAATACAACCGAGCGGACAATCGAGCTGCGGGCCCTTATGAGCGCCGCAGATGCTTCAGCGGCGTGGAACCTGCGATGTCACGTCAGAGAGAAGCTTGTTGAATTCATTCGGGAAAGTTACCCGGAGGCTTTGCCCAGGATGAGGGCCGAACTCCACCGACTAAAAGAGTAAAAACGAGGCGCTTAAAGGCTGAAAAACCGGAATCGCTCGCTTTCATTTTATGCTTTTGCGTCCATTGATGTATGCTGAGAATGGTCCTGGCAAGCGTGGAACTTTAATTTATGCGGATTAATATAAAGCGCATTTTGCACAGGCTTCTGGAACGATTGAGGCTGTGGCCGCTTTCGCTGGCGGAAAAGTGCAGGGTTGCCTTCGGCGCGGCGGTGGTCTTTATTCTCGCTCTGGCGCTTCTGTTGCCCTATATCTGGATGGGCCAGCTCACAAGAAAGGCGTCCCTTGATGCCGGACGAGCGAAAGCGGAAACGCTGATGCGCCGGCACTTTCAGTTGAAAGAGCCCGGCGAAACGACGCTGCCGCCGCTGGCCGACGCCGGCGCCGTGCTCGATGTAAACCGCCCTGAAATATGCTGGATTCGATTCACCAAAGACGGCGAAAAACAGCTCACGCAGTTGGGCGATGAGTTGAAACAGATGGTTGAGTCTCTCAAGGCCCAGGAAGAGAGAGACGAGTCCATCATGCTGGCCAGAAAGGCCGGCTCGGTTCAAAGCAATTATGTGCGAATCTTCCGGGCGACCGACAGATGTATAAGCTGCCACAATCCCCAGGGCTCGGCGTTGCGCGATGTTTTTCTGCAACATGAACCGGTAGGAGCGGTGGTTATTTGCAGACCCGCCGGTGAAATCAGCAGAACCCGGCTTATGAATCTGGTCTGGATAATCGTTGCTGGGTTAGTCGCCGGGACAGGGGCCATCGTGGCCTTTTATATGATTACTCAGAGGGTAATTCTGCGGCCCATCAGGCAGCTAAGGGCAATTGCGAACAACGTCGCCGAGGGCAATCTCGATACGAGGAGCGCAATAAAAACCGGCGATGAATATGAAAAGCTGGCAAACGCGTTCAACAACATGCTGGACCGGCTGCAAGCTGCTCAGGAAAAGCTGCGGCAGGCCAACAAACAGCTCGATGACAAAATCGTTCAGTTGTCCGAGAGAAATATAGAGCTGTTCAAGGCAAACAAAATAAAAGGGGAATTCCTCGCAAACATCTCGCACGAGTTCAGGACGCCTCTGAATGCAATCCTCGGTTTCGCCGAGATTATGAGGGACAGGCCCGACACAATAACAAAAGAAAAGGGCCGAAGATACGCCGAGAACATCATAACCAGTGGAACGCAGCTATTGAATCTGATTAACGACCTGCTCAATATCGCAAAGACCGAGGCCGGCAAGATGGAGCTGCACGTAGAGAGAACCTATGTGCCGCAGCTGTGCAAAACGGTGGTGGGGCACTTTTCGGCCCTGACAAAGAGAAAGAAAATAAAGGTCAAACTGTCCGTGGACGACCATTTGCCCGAGCTTATGACGGATGCCGGCAAGGTCCAGCAGATACTCTATAATTTTCTCAGTAACGCCGTGAAATTCACGCCGGAGGGGGGCAGAATCGAAATCCGGGCACGGATGGCCGATGAAAAGACCGTGCGAATCTCGGTGACCGATACCGGCTGCGGGATTGCCGAGGCCGAACAGGAAAAAATATTTGAAAAGTTCCGTCAGGTCGACGGCTCTATTACGCGTCAATCCGCCGGCACCGGGCTCGGACTTGCAATAAGCAAGGAGCTGGCCGAAATGCTCGCCGGAACCATCGGCCTTGAAAGCCGGCCTGGAAAAGGCTCGACCTTCTGGCTCAATATCCCCGTTATTCTCGCCAAGGAAGAAGGGTAACCCAGTAAAGACCGGACCGGCCTGACATTGCAGTTACTGTTATCTGCCGGTAAACTATCCAAACAAGCGAACCGGTATTCAGCTAAAGGGGAAAATTATGGACCTGAAACCCTTGCTTTTGTTTTTTTTCGCGGGACTGCATATCCTTGCCGCTGCTGAGATACCGGCCGGCCAGGTTCATCCCTTCTGCGTCCACGATATGCTTGCAATGGACCGGATTTCCGACCCCCATGTTTCGCCGGACGGCAGGTGGATTGTCATGGTGGTGCGGAAAACCGACCTCGAAGCGAACCGCGGGCGAACCGACCTTTGGCTGGTCGGTGCCGACGGGACAGGTCTGCGCCGCCTGACCTCACATCCGGAAGACGACTCCAATCCTCGCTGGGCGCCCGACGGTAAATCAATCTGGTTTCTGTCAAAACGGTCGGGGACCCGGCAGGTCTGGCGGATTCGAATCGACGAGGCCGAAGCGCAACAGTTCACAGACGAGCCTCTTGACGTGGGCAATCTGGTCCTCTCGCCCGATGGAAAGTACCTCGGCTTTACTATGGATGTCTTTCCGGACTCCAACACAGCAGATTGTACGAAGCAGCGGCTCAGTGAAATTGAGAAGCGAAAGGCGACCGGGCGGATTTACGACAGGCTGTTCGTACGGCACTGGGATACCTGGCAGGACGGGCGGCGCTCGCATCTGTTCGTGATGCCCTCGGCTGGAGGCGACGCCGTGGATCTGATGCGGGGAATGGATGCCGACACCCCTTCGAAGCCGTTCGGCGGGCCGGAGGAAATTACATTCACCCCGGACGGCAGCGGCATTGTCTTTACCGCCCGGAATGTGGGCCGGGAAGAACCCTGGTCAACAAACTTTGACCTTTACCAGGCGCCGGTCGATGGCTCCCAGACGCCCCGATGTCTGACCGAAAAAAACAAGGCATGGGATACCTTCCCTCTCTTTTCACCCGACGGCAAAACCTTAGCCTATCTTGCGATGGCCAGAGCCGGTTACGAAGCTGAGCGTTTTGCCATCATGCTGCGCTCCTGGCCGAACGGCAAAGAGCGGGTTCTGACCGAGGATTGGGACCGCAGCCCGTCATCGCTCTGCTGGTCCCCGGACGGCAAAACGCTCTACGCTACAGCAGCTAATACAGGCCAGCAATCGCTGTTCGCAATAGATGTCGAGAAAGCCGGGATTCGTACGCTCGTGAAAAACGGTTACGTCGATTCGGTCGGCGCGACCGAGGACCGGATTGTCTACGGCCTGAGTAACTTCAGCTCCCCGGCGGAACTATACTCGGTCAGACCCGACGGAAACGATGTGCGCAGAATCACCGGCATAAACTCCGAAAGAATCGCTGCCGCTCGTATGGGTGAATATGAGCAGTTTTCTTTCAAAGGCTGGAATGACCAGACCGTCTATTGCTATGTGGTCAAGCCGGTGAATTTTGACCCCGCTAAGAAGTATCCCGTAGCCTTCTTGATCCACGGAGGCCCCCAGGGCTCTTTTGCCAATCATTTCCACTATCGGTGGAACGCGCAGGTGTATGCAGGGGCTGGTTACGCCGCGGTTATGGTGGATTTCCACGGTTCCACCGGATACGGGCAGGCCTTCACGGATTCGATTCGAGGCGACTGGGGCGGCAAACCTCTGGAAGACCTTCAGAAAGGTCTGGCCGCGGCCTTGGAGCGGTATCCCTGGATGGACGGCCGGAAAGTTGCAGCGCTCGGTGCCTCCTTCGGCGGCTATATGATTAACTGGGTTGCCGGCAGGTGGCCCGACCGTTTTCGGTGTCTGGTCAGTCATGACGGCAGCCTCGATGAGCGGATGGCCTACTTTGATACCGATGAGCTCTGGTTCCCTGAGTGGGACCACCTCGGAACACCCTGGCGAAACATGACCGGCTACGAGAAGCACAACCCAGTGAATTTCATACGCAACTGGAGGACCCCCATGCTGGTCATCCACGGCGCGCTGGATTTCCGGGTGGCGGATACGCACGGACTGGCGACATTTACCGCCCTGCAGCGGCTCGGCATCGAAAGCAAACTCCTGTACTTTCCAGATGAAAATCACTGGGTGCTCAAGCCGCACAATTCCATCCTGTGGCACGAGACGGTGCTCGCCTGGCTGGACCGCTGGCTAAAATAGCCGTTTCAGCGATTTCTTGACGTATAAACCATTCCGTCTCGTCTTACCTGTGGTGTTCGACGCGCGAGGCGTCAGCGAGAAAAAATGAACGTATTTGACCCGGCCGGCGTTTGCGGTATAATGATTTACTGAAAGTAAAGGTTGTACTAATGGCAAAGAAATTTGTGAGAGCTGTTTTCCCTGGCTCATTCGACCCGATTACCAACGGGCATCTGGACGTGGTGCAAAGGAGCATGAAACTCTTCGACGAGCTGATTATCGCGGTCGGCCAAAGCCCAATCAAGAGCCAGCTTTTTACGCCCCAAGAGCGCGTGGCAATGATTACCGAACTGGTAGCGGACATGCCCGGAGTCTCGGTTGAGAGTTTCGATGGCCTGACGGTCGAATACGCGGCCAAGAAGAAGGCCGACGTAATTTTGCGCGGTCTGCGAAGCCTCACTGACGTTCAGTATGAGTTTCAGCTTGCCATGACCAACCGGGCGGTGGCCGGCATCGAGACTGTTTTTGTTATGACAAGCGAAAAGTACGGTTTCACCAGCTCGACCTTGATTCGTGAGGTGGCGTCGCTGGGAGGCGACGTTTCGAACTTGATTCCTAAAGACATTTATGCCCGGTTGAAAGAGCACCTTCACAAGCTGAAGGGCTGAAGTTATAAAGAGAGTATATTGTACGGGGGGCCCGGTGGAATGGAATTTACTTGCGGACGTTCCGGAGTTTTGATTGTTTACGGTTAGTGTCGAAACCCACTTTTGGGCATCGCATAGGCTGACCTTGCCGGATGGGTCAAAAGAGCCTTTGCACAGCCACCTCTGGACGGTAACCGCGGAGGTCGGCAGCGGCGTGCTCAACAGAGTCGGAATCGTCGTTGATTTCAGGCGGCTAAAGGCCATGGTCGATAATATCGTGGCGGATTTTGATAATGTCCAGTTGGAAAAACTCGACTATTTCCAGCAAAACAATTCGTCCGCTGAGCGCGTAGCACAGTATATATATGAAAAACTTGAGCCGAAACTGCCCAAAGACCTCAGGCTCGACCACGTAAAAGTAGTGGAGCAGCCGGGTTGTTCGGCAAAATTCGCCCAATAGCGAAATCTGATTTTAGCCGGGTTTTGAACTTGACGATATTTTCAAGAGGAATTTTTGTATAATAGACCTGAGGACTAAAAAATGCAGTGTCAATCCTGTCAAAAAAATGAGGCGACCATACACCTGACGGAGATTACCGACGGGGTGCGCACCGAAATGCATCTTTGCGAGCAATGCGCACAGGAAGAGGGTATAGCCGTCAAGAGTCAGGTTCCGCTCAACGAGCTGCTGAGCAGCCTGCTGGCGGCCCAGCCGGAGGGCGACGAGCCGGCCGGGGGCTCCGACCGCAGGCATGCGTGTCCTCATTGCGGCTTTACCCTGGACCAATTCCGCAAGGAGGCGGTTTTAGGCTGCCCTTATGACTACGAAGTTTTTGAGCAGTCGCTGCTGCCGATTATTGAAAAGGCCCACGACGGCAAAACATCCCACTGCGGCAAGGTTCCTGCGAAAACACCCGTTGATACAAGAAAACAAATAGAGCTTATGGCGCTGCGCCAGCAATTGGAAACCGCAGTGAAGAATGAAGACTATGAGCTGGCTGCGGAATTGCGGGACAAAATAAATAAACTCGGGTAGACTAATAACACCTATGAAACTGACCGACCTCAGTGCCAACATAAACGAATGGTTTGACGGCTCAGGACCGCGGGCGGACATTGTGATATCGTCGCGAATTCGTCTGGCCAGGAACCTGGCCGGGCACAACTTCCTCAGCCACTGTTCTATCACCGAAAGGTCCGCCATACTCAGGCAGCTCAGAGATGCCCTGATGTCCTTGGACTTGGGCGACAAAGTTTTCTACATCAGTGTGGACAAGGCGTCAACCCTTGACAGACACTTCCTGGTCGAGAGACATTTAATCAGTCGCCACCACGCCTTCGGCAAGGGGCCCCGAGGCGCTGTTATCGCCGAACGCGAGTTCTTTACCGCCATGATTAATGAAGAGGACCATCTGCGACTCCAGGTCCTCAGAGGTGGACTGCAGCTAAGTCAATGCGCCCAGCAGATCAACCATATTGACGATATGATAGAGGCCAAGGTGGATTACGCCTTTAGTCCCCGCTATGGATACCTGACGGCCTGCCCCACCAATCTGGGCACAGGGATAAGAGTTTCGGTGATGCTGCATCTGCCGGCCCTGAAGATGACCGGTCAGATAGAGAAATTCTTCAACGCAGCAAGGGATATGAATCTGGCGGTGCGCGGCCTTTTCGGAGAAGGCACTGAAGCCGCGGGTGATTTCTACCAGATATCGAATCAGGTAACACTCGGAGTCTCGGAGCAGGATATTGTCTTTCAATTTGAAAAGACCGTAGTCCCTGAAATCATCGAGTATGAGAATGCGGCCCGGAATCAACTGCTCTCCAAAGATGTGGACGTACTCGACGATAAGATTTCGCGGGCGATGGCGCTGCTGAAAAACGCTCACCTTATAAGTTCACAGGAGGCGTTGTTCCTGCTGAGCCATTTAAGGCTGGGAATCAACATGCGCCGGAACATGGGGGCGTCAACACCAGCCATAGAGAGCCTCTGCACGCTCGCCGGCCGTCCGGAGAAAAGCGGCGCCCTGTCCATCGCAACCATAAACCGCCTGTTCATGTTAACGCTGCCCGCACATTTGCAGCTAAACTATGGAAAACCGCTTGATTCCACCCACAGAGACGTGCTGAGAGCACGAATCATCCGTGATGCACTGAAACAGGATGGTTGACCGTCCGTCGGCAGGCCGGGCCACGTATGGCGTTACCTTGAAATCGCCGGTGTCAGACAGGAACCAACGCCGGGCTCAACCCCATCGGCAAACGCAAAGTCGCGCGATGGCCGTGTCTGCCAAAATGGCACAATAAATTGACAATTTAGAATTCCAAAGACATCCAGCCGAAAAACCTAACCCACCATACTTGAAGGGCTTATGGTGATTGAGCCGGCTCAAGCGTATTACTGGCACGTGTTTTGCAACTGCGACTTAGAAAAGTGCGAACATTTGCTCGCAAGGCAAGACACAACACGCCGGCAGCAAGAGAAAAAGCACAAAGTACGAGTAATAGCGAAAGGAATTTGACCATGGCTAAAATAATTGGAATAGATTTGGGAACTACAAACTCCGTCGTTGCTTTGATGGAAGGCTCCTCACCGAAGGTGCTAATCAACTCTTCCGGCTCCCGGCTGACGCCTTCTGTGGTCGGCTTCACCGACAAGGGCGAGAGACTGGTCGGTCAGATTGCCCGTCATCAGCAGGTGACAAATCCGGAGAACACGGTATTCTCAATCAAGCGTTTTATGGGCCGACGGCACAACGAGGTCTCATCGGAAGAAAAGATTGTGCCCTACAGGATTACCGGCAGGCCCGATGAGCTGGTCAAAGTCGCCGTTCGCGGAAAAGAACACACGCCGCCGGAGATTTCAGCGATGATTTTGCAGGATTTGAAAAAGACCGCCGAGGATTATCTGGGCGAACAAGTTGCACAGGCGGTTATTACCGTACCGGCTTACTTCAATGACTCGCAGCGCCAGGCAACCAAGGACGCCGGGAAAATAGCCGGCCTTGAGGTCGAGCGCATTATCAATGAGCCAACCGCAGCGGCACTCGCATACGGGCTTGAGAAGAAAAAGAACGAAAAGGTCGCCGTCTTCGATTTCGGCGGCGGCACCTTCGATATATCGATTCTTGACATCGGCGATAATGTCTTCGAGGTCCTCAGCACCAACGGAGATACCCATCTCGGCGGCGACGATTTGGATGCCCTCCTGATAAATTACCTTGCCGACGAGTTCAAAAAAACAGAGGGCATAGACCTGCGCCAGGACCCAATGGCTCATCAGCGCCTCAAAGAGGCCGCCGAAAAGGCCAAGTGCGAATTGAGCACCCAGCTTGAGGCCACGGTCAACCTGCCTTTCATAACCGCCGACGCCTCAGGACCGAAACACATGCAGATTACAATCACGCGAAGCAAGTTCGAGTCGCTCTCTGAGCCGATTTTCGAACGGCTGAAGAGCCCGTGTTACAAGGCTCTGGAGGATGCAAAACTTACACCAAAAGATGTCAACGAGGTGCTGCTCGTCGGCGGCTCGACGAGAATCCCGAAGGTCCAGCAGATTGTCAAAGATATCTTCAAAAGAGAGCCTAACAAAAGCATCAATCCCGACGAAGTGGTGGCATTGGGAGCCGCCATTCAGGGAGCGGTTCTGGCCGGTGACGCGGGTGTAAAGGATATCCTGCTTCTGGATGTAACGCCGCTTTCTCTCGGCGTCGAGACCCTCGGGGGCGTTATGACCAGACTGATTGAGCGCAACACCACAATCCCCACCAGCAAGAGGGAGATTTTCTCCACCGCCGCGGACAGCCAGACCACGGTTGATATTCACATTCTGCAGGGCGAGCGCGAATTTGCGAGGGACAATCGCACGCTGGGCAGATTCCAGCTTACCGATATTCCGCCGGCGCCGCGGGGTATTCCACAGATTGAGGTCACTTTTGACATTGACGCCAACGGCATTTTGAACGTCTCCGCCAAGGACCTCGGCACCGGCAAACAGCAGTCCATCGTCATCAAATCCAGCTCCGGACTAGGCGACGAGGAAATAAAGAGGATGACCAAAGAGGCCGAGGCCCACGCCGAGGAGGACAAGAAAAAACGGGAAGTCGTCGATTTGAAGAACCAGGCCGACCAGTTGATTTACTCGACCGAAAAAACACTCAAGGAGCACGGCGACAAGGTCTCTTCCGAAAGTCGCGGCAAAATCGAAAGCGCCGTTAACAACCTCAGGGAAGCCATCAAAGGCGACAGTGCCGACGCGATAAGAAAAGCCATCGATAACGTCAGCACCGCCAGCCAAGACATAGGCAAGGTGCTCTATGAAGAAGCCGCCAAGAAGCAGGCGGCCTCGGCCCAGACCGGCGGCGCCCAGGAGCCGCCGCCCGAAGGCGAGGTAAAAAGGAAAGGCGGGGACGACGTAATCGACGCCGAGTTTGAAGCCAAAGACAAGTAGCCAGATAAAGCGTACCGACTCCTTAAAAGGTTTTTGTCTATAAGACGTTTGCAGAAAAGCCGGAGTGGGCGAGCCTGAAGATATTGGGCGGTTTTGAGATAAGAAATAAGCCCGTACCAGTTCGCCCCCCGGCTTATTTGCCAATGCAGAAGCGCTGGAAAATTCGCTCCAGTATCTGCTCGTCGATGTTCGCCTGTTCAATGGTCGACAATGCCCGGTATGCAGCCCTCAGCATCATTGCGGCGACCTCTTCGCTGCCTGCTTTCAGCTCACCGATGGACTCCCCGACGCTCTCAATCGCCTCGCTGACGGCCTGCCTGTGGCGAGCGGTAAGCGCAACGCTACCTTCTGAGCGTGCCGCCTTTGCGGATTCCGAAGAACCGAGCGTCAGCTCGATAAGCTTTCCGTCGACGGCATCTCGCAACAGTTCCACGCCGTTGTTCGTTCTCACGCTCACAGGTAGGAACTCGTCGGCAAACAATCCGTTTAAGATGGAAACCCGCTCCGCAAGCATATCCGCAGGGAGCAAATCGGATTTTGTTGCAGCCGGTATCAAAGTTTTCGCCTCTATGAGTTCGCGTATGCCGACGTCTTCGCTGTAGTCGGCCTTTGATACATCGACACAAAACACTACCACGGCGCTGCTCCGAAGCGCTTCGGTCGCCGCCTGCTGCGCCAGCTCATCGAAAATATTACCCGGTGTCCGGACAAGCCCTGCACAATCGAATAGCACGCAACTACAGTGTTTGAGCGTCAGCAGCCCGCTTAAGACATCACGCGTGGTCTTGAGTTGCTCAGAAACTATACTTCTGGCCTTGCCGAGCAGTTTGTTGAGCAGGCTGCTCTTGCCGGCATTAGGCGCACCGGCGATTCCCACCGCCGGCAAATCTATCACCGATTCGAACGTAATGCTGCCGGACAACAATTTTTGCAGACCCTTTACTACCTGCTCAAGTCTGTCAACGGCGGCGTCGCGGGTAATGAATTCGATGTCTTCGTGGCTGAAATCCAGCCCCGCTTCAATCAGACTCAGGCAGTCCATGATGTCCGTCTGCGCTTTTGCGATGGTTTGGCCCAACCGCCCCGCCAACAGCTTCTGTGCAGCGGCAAGTTGGAACCTGTTACTGCTGGCGACAATTTCGCCTACGGCCTCGGCCTGGGCCAAATCAATCTTGCCGTTAAGATATGCCCTCGCGGTGAATTCACCTGGCCCGGCCATCCGCACCGCTCCAGCGGTGCTGCCGAGTATATTGCGCATCAGGACTTCGGTCACTGAGCGGTTCGTATAGACGTGAATTTCGGCAACGTCATCGCCCGTGTAGGAACGGGGAGCCGGAAACGAATACAGTGTTGCATCCACCTTCAGCTCAGAATCGACAGCCACGCGCCCGCGTATGATTGCACTGCGCCCCCTCGAAACCGACGGGCTGAAAATCCGCCGCAGTACTTTAATTGTGTCGGGTCCGCTTACGCGAATAATCACCCTCTGCTCTGAAGCCGGAGAGCTGACCGCTGTGATGGTGTCATTAGGCTCGTACATCGGGACTCAACATACCGCGGCAAGGTTTCAGGCATCCGCCGCCGGTTAGTGAAATCTGTAAAACGGCTTGGGTTTTTTCTTTTTGACTTTTCCGCCGGTCTTGCTGGTCACGGCAACCAGACCCTTCGCTTCACCCTCCTCTTTTTCGCGAATGTGCTTGCGGATAACATACTGCTCGAAAACACCGGCAAAAACGCTGGACATAATGTACAAATTGACCCCTGACGGCCCGCCGTACAGCATCAGCGGGAACAGCAATACCATCATAATACTCATAATCTTCTGCTGTTGAGCAACCTTCGGGTCCGCCGACATCCCCGCCTGCGACGGCATCATCTTCTGCTGCAGATAGAACGCCACACCCATCAGAATCGGCAAGAGATTAAACGAGTCAACCTTGCCGAATATCGGCAGGTTAACCGCCGAAAACCTGAACAGCGCATCAGGGACCGAAAGGTCGGTAATCCAGAACGGTAAAAACGGCGCGCCTCGCAAATCAATACTCGTATTTATGGCGCCCCACAGCGCAATCCAGATGGGCATCTGAACAAGCATCGGCAGCATGCCCGTAACCTGACCTGCGGGGGAGACGCCGTACTTTTTGTAAACCTGCATCATTTGCCTTTGCTGCTCTGCGAGGTTGTCGGCGTATTTTTTCTTTACCTCCAGCGCCTCCGGGGTGGTCATAATCTTCTGGAATCTACTCATCGAAACCTGGCTCTTCTTGGTAATAGGATGCATGACGAGCCGAAACAAAAATACCAGTATGATAATCACCACGCCGTAGTTATGGATGAAGCCGTACATCCATTTCATCGCCGCCAGTATTCCAAAGGCAATGGGCCGTATCATGGCCTCCGGACAGCAGCAGGCCATAAAATCTATCGTGTTGACGAACCCGAGCCTCCTGTAGTCCGCGTTTTCATCGAAGATTCTCTTATCCTTGGGGCCAACATAAAGCTGGAAGTTATACGTTATCGCGCAGCCGGCCTGACCGGCGGGGCCAAGAGTGTTTGACGCAATCTTCAAATTCACCCCTATGGTCTCGTCCCCGCTATTAGCGCTCTTATCTTCATCAGGATTGTAGAACCAGCTCGTTTCGTCCGCCACCCAGTCACAATAGCTCTTACTCTGTTCAGGTACGGGTCTGAGGATGGCGGTGAAGTATTTGTTGGTTATCGCGGCCCACAAAAAATGGGCGTATCTTTGCCTGCCGGGTAGATTGCGGCCTATGCTTAAATCTTCTCGGGCTTTCTGAATTTCGGCTTTATTGCGCCCCCGCACCGCCTCTTGATACTTGACAGTACTGTCTTTCAAGCCCACCTTTTTCGAAAAAAGGGTCGTTGGAAACCCAACTGCCAGATCCTTTCGAGATGAGATTATCTCCCCGCTCGATGCGAGGAAACCGCCAACGACTTTCCTCATATCGCTTCTGGCGTCCTCTTTCCCGATTCCGACCGGCCCGCCCAGATTAAAACGCACTTCCTGCCTGTCGGCGGACAGGTTTTCGACCGCTACATTACAATCTGCCTGATAGCTGCCGAGATAAACCGTGTAGGTTTTCATCAACCTCACCACCGGCTCGCCGGCTGACGTCTCAATAGTCGCCTTGAACCGAGCTGTTTGGGAACCGTCACGCCCTTTCTCAACCCCCAGACTCTTCCAGCTCAACATATCCAGGCTTAGCTGGCGATTCTGCCGAACGAGGACAAACTCCCTGTTGGCCATCGAAAGAATATCGCCGCCGACAGGCGAAAGGATTACCAGCGGCTTAGGATTCCTGGGGTCACGGTCATCGAACCCTTTGCCGTCTCCGTTGCTGAAGGTGCCCCTAATAATGCCGGCGCCTTTCGAGCTTAATTCCAACTGGAACTTGAAACCAATGTCAGGGTCCTCAGTGCAGGGATCCTTTGCACCTATGATGACCGTCTCGGCAGGACCGCCGGCAGCCGTAAATTCGGCAGAACCGACCGCCCCTGCTTGTTCATCGGGCGAAATCTGTAAATCCGCGCGCTCCGGTTTTTCGCCGGCTGTTGTCTGCTGTAAAAGGATACAGGACCTGCCGGAAAACCAGCCGGCCGCACCACCCGCAACGAGGCCCGTCTCGGCTACAAGCCAGCCGCAAAGGGCCAAGAAACCGACAACAATCAGGACCCAAACCGTTCTCATAATTCGTATTGCCCGCCCGGCATCCCGTTCGAGACGCCCCGGTTTATCTGCCTTCACGCAGGCGCTCCGCCTGGAAGCTGTCCAACCGTTCTATTGCCATAATCTTTTTGGCCGTGGTTTCCAGGTCGTACTGCAGCCGCACAAAGTGCACCTCGTTTTCATCAACGTACACATAACTTGCCCGGTTGTCCTTGTCTCGGGGCTGTCCGACAGAGCCGATGTTGATAATGGCCTTTTCCTTGTCAACAATCGGATAGACGTTGCCGAGCTCCTCGGGCAAATAGAAGTCCGGCTCGTCAAGAAAAACCCCCGGAAGATGCGTATGGCCCACGAAACAGATGTGCTTTATCCGTTCGAAAAGGAGCCTGACCTTTTGTGGATTGGTATAAACATCGTCGGGGAAGATGTACTCGTTAATCGGCCTTCTGGGCGATGCGTGGATAAAGTCTATTGCCGCCGTGTTTACTCCGAGCTTTGCTTTGAGGCTCCGCCTCATCGGCAGCTCGCCCAAAAAGCTCCACCTTCTGTTGCGGCTTTTAGGCTCCTGCTCCGTCTCCAAAACGCCGCGAGTCCAAAAGCTGGCCTGTTCGGCCCCGTAGTTGAAGTTCGTCGGCTCATAGAATACGGCGTAATCATGGTTTCCCAAAACGCACCATTTGGTCTTTTGTATAATCAGGTCCAGACACTCTTTGGGGTTTGGCCCGTAGCCGATAACATCACCAAGACAATAGATTGTCTTTATGCCGCGGCTTTCAATGTCGGCCAGCACCGTTTCAAGCGCTTCCAGGTTCGAATGTATATCACTTATAACAGCAAACATAGGCTCTCAAAAGAAAACATAATTCTTGTCCTTCGCAAGGGACTACTTAATAGCAGAAACACAGCTAAGATGCCAGAATATTTATTGGTTTTTGGAAAAAGCCCTCTCAGGCGGCGTTTCCGAAGACCTCTTATTGCACACGGCGCTTTCTTTTTACACACCGCCCTTCGATTTTAAGTTTTTGGCTTTACGTTTTTCGCGCGGGGCTGTACCCTATTAGTGGCTATACGGTATTTACCCTGGTGATGTTTGGTGGATATGACGCTTCTTGAAACTCACGGGCTGGTAAAGAGATATTCCGGGCGGGCCGTTGTCAATGAGATATCGATTGCAATCGCTCAGCGCAGTATTGTCGGGCTGCTGGGGCGAAACGGCGCGGGAAAGACCACCACGTTCAGAATGATTATGGGCATGATTACCCCCAACGGCGGTTCGGTTCTATTCAAGGGCCGCGATATTACCACGCTGCCGATGTACAAGCGGGCCCGGCTCGGCATGGGTTATCTTTCTCAGGAGCCGAGCATCTTCCAGCGTCTGAGCGTCAGAGACAATCTCTACGCCATTCTTGAGACGATGTCTGTAACAAAAGCCGAACGCAACCGCAAAGCCGGGATGCTTATCGAACATTTCGGGCTGAGCGAGGTCGCCGACAGCCAGGGAAGGTTTCTGTCCGGCGGCGAACGAAGGAAACTTGAAATCGCCCGCGCTATGGTAACAGACCCTTCATTGATTCTGCTCGACGAGCCTTTTAGCGGCGTGGACCCCATCGCCGTCGAGGATTTGCAGGGCGAGATTCGCCGCCTCGTTGCCTCCGGCGTAAGCATTCTCATTACCGACCACAACGTGGAACGGACGCTCGAGGTGGTGGACAAGGCCTACATTATCGACCACGGCAGGGTTATAGGGGCCGGCGAACCGGCTGAGATAGTGCGAAATCAGACTGTCAGAAAACATTACCTCGGAAACATTTTCGCCGGCGACGAATTCGACGATAAATAAACGTCATGTTGGCGACTGCTTCTTATTGAGGAATAGATAACGTGATAGATGTTGAAAACTGCAGTATTACGCACTACCCCGCCGAGGTTCTTGGTGGACGGGCCCGGCCTGTCGAGCGGATAGACGACAGTATTGTCCGCCTCGTTAAGAAGATGACTGATATTATGCTGGAAAACAAGGGTGTCGGCCTGGCGGGGCCGCAGGCGGGCGTGCCGCTGCGGATTTTTATCATATCCCTCGATGCAACCAAGGAGGGCGTGAAAGTCTATATAAACCCGACCGTTACCCCGACAACCGATGAGCTTCAGGTAACAGACGAAGGGTGCCTGTCGGTGCCCGGCGTTCATACGAAGATTCGAAGATACAAAAAATGCTCCGTTACCGCCACCGACCTCGACGGCAACCTGTTCACGCAAGAGGCTGAAGGGCTTTACGCACGAGCTTTGCAGCACGAATACGACCATATCGAGGGAATAACTATCGTCAACCGGATGGGCCAGACAGCCAGAATCGTCCATCGCAAACAGCTCAAGAAACTTAGACAAGAATGCGAGTAACAAACGTACAAGTCATAAGACCATAATGGTTCTTGAGTGCTTTTTGGGACAAAAAAAGTGAAGGTAGTTTATCTCGGCAGCGGTGACTTCGGTATTGAGAGTCTGAATGCTCTGGCCGGTTCGACCCACAGCCTGTGTTTTATCGTTACCCAACCGACGCAACCGGCCGGAAGGGGCAGAAAAACTCGTCCGACCCCCGCAGCGCGCTGGGCAGCGCAACACTCCATACCCTTCATCGAAACCGATAATGTAAATGCATCTGCCATCGCAGGTAAAATTGCTGAGTTTGGACCCGACGTGATTGTGGTAATTGCCTTCGGCCAGAAAATAGGACACGACGTCATAAACCTGCCGCCCAAGGGGGCCATAAACGTCCACGCTTCGCTCTTGCCGAAATATCGTGGAGCCGCGCCGATAAACTGGGCGGTTATTAACGGCGAAACACAAACCGGCATCAGCATAATCCGTCTGGCCGAAAAAATGGACGCCGGCGATATCCTGGCGCAGGCAAAGACCCATATTGGCCCCGACGAAACAGCCGGCGAGCTTCACGACCGGCTGGCTCAAATAGCGGCGCCGCTGCTGCTGGAAACGCTGAACCAAATAAATGCCGGTACCGTCGTTTATACCAGGCAAGACCACTCCAGCGCGACTCTGGCGCCGAAGCTGAAAAAGTCGGACGGCTTCCTGGATTTCGCCGAGTCGGCCGAGACTCTGCGGAAAAAAATACTCGGACTATGGCCCTGGCCCGGCGCCTCGGCGACCTATATGTCAAAAAAAACCATGAAGTCGCAGAGGGTAACCATAGCAGCGGCCCGCACAATCGAAACATCAAACCCGTCCGGACTGCCGGCGGGAACGCTTGATGAAAACCTCAACGTAATTTGCGGGCAGAACGCGCTGAGGATTACGAGACTCAAACCGGCAGGTAGTCCGCTTATGGATTTCGAGGCCTTTGTCAACGGCCGGCAAACCCGGCCCGGTGACCTGTTCGTCAAGTTAGATGACTAGACAAGGCGTCACTGACCCGAATTTGAAAAGTCAATTCACAGCTTTTCCACAAAATAGACTTGCGCTGTGTAAAAGTTGTTCAAAATAAATTTTTTTCGAGCGCAAAGCCCTTGTTCGCAACGACCTCTATCGAGTGGAAAAGAAATTGAGCAAAATCATATTGATATGTTTTCACAGTGTCTATAATTGCAGCAAAGTGGTTCTTTGACTTAAAGCAAAAATATGGTGCAGAGACTTCGTTCCGTAAAATACCACAAAGTGGGTATGCCTGAAAGGGGAGACTGTAATGCACAGCACAATCACGGATGAAATAAGTGCTCTTAACGAAGCTATTACTGAGAGGGTCGGCCAGCAGAAGTTTCGGATATGGTTCAAAAACTCAACCAAGTTCACACTTAGCGATGAATACCTGAAGATAGGAGTTCCCAATCTCTTTATTGCGGGCTGGCTTGAAAGCCACTTCCTGAATGAAATCAGCCAGGCGGTTCACGCCGCTACCGGAGCCGGTCGAAAGATTACTTTTACTATCGACCCCGAACTATCGGGCTGCCAGAGACAACCGCAACTGGATTCACAGGCGCAACTTGTGGAAAAGACGCAAAACCAAACGCTCAGCCGCAGAACCAGAGTACAGCCTCCGAAAAAGAGGCTCAAATTGACGCTGGAAACATTCGTTGTCGGCTCGTCCAACCAGCTCGCCTACAACGCTGCGACGGCGGTCGTCAACGAGCAGCAAAGTCCTTTTAACCCGCTGTTTATTCACGGAGGATACGGGGTCGGCAAGACACACCTGCTGCAAGGGATTTGCAATGCGGTATGTTCAACCCGACCTCAAACCAACTGGTCGTACTTGTCAGCGGAGGACTTTGCCAATCAGTTTGTGCTGGCCTTGAAGACAAAAAAGCTGGAGGCTTTTCGCCGCCGACTGCGACAAATGGACTTGTTGGCAATCGACGATATACACTTCCTGGCCAGCAAGCCTTCAACACAGGAGGAATTCCTGTATACTTTCAATACAATCAGCCTGGCGGGCAAGCAGCTCGTGCTGGCTTCCGACGCCCATCCGAAGATGATCGGCCAACTGTCCGAAAAGCTGGTTAACAGGTTCGTTTCAGGGATGGTCGTCAGGATTGATGCTCCCGATTTTCAGACTCGTTGCCAAATCTGCCGACAGTACGCAACAGCAATGCGCAAGCCCCTCCCTGAAAACGTAGTCCGTTACATCGCTGAAAGCCTGCGAACCAACGTGCGCGAACTGGAAGGGGCCATGCTGAAACTAATCGCATTCGCATCGCTGCAGAACCAGAAGCCGACTTTGGAGATGGCCAGGGAGATTCTGGCCGAGCATCTGGCCAGGACGGACCCCATCGTACACATATCAGACATCGAATCGGCCGTGGCCACTTATTTCGGTATAACGCCCGCCAACATACACTCCTCAAAAAAGGACAGAACCGTGGCCTTGGCCCGCCATTTCAGCATGTATCTTGCCCGAAAGCATACCAGGATGTCGTCCTGTGAGATCGGCCGGTTCATGGGCAACAAGAACCACGCCACTGTGCTTCTGGGCTGCAAGAGAGTTGAGGACCTTATCAAGCAGAATGCGGACCTGCACTGGCAGGGGCCGACCGGCAACCGAATCTCCAAAGCCAGAACCATACTCGCCGCCCTGGAACAGAGTATCTCCGGCTGACAGAGCCGCTCAATGCGGCAATGCTTTCTGAGGCTGTGTCGAAAAATGGAGTACGCAGTCGGCAAACCAGCTCGAGTGATTGCAGCACGCTTGTTCGAAGGTGAAGACCTCTATCAGTGCATCGAGCAGCTCTCGCGCAAGGAGAATATCAGGTCGGCCGCCGTGCTGATTACAGGCGGATTCCGGGAAGCTAACGTGGTTGTGGGGCCAAAAGCAGAAAAGCCCAGAATAGTCGGCAACGTCAAGGATTTCGTCGGCCCGGGCGAAGTGCTCGGCGTGGGCACCATATATTGCGACGACGAAGGCCCAAAGTTGCATATCCATACGGCAATCGGCAGAGGCGACGAAACTATCGTGGGCTGCCCGAGGGGGGGAGCGAAAACCTTCCTCGTTCTTGAAGTTACGATAATCGAACTGACCGGCCTGAAAGCCGAACGCAAACAGGACGAGGAAACAGGCCTGAAGCTTCTGCGGTTCGAACAAGACCATTAGCCTGAATATTCAGCGGTATTTTTGCCGTTTTTCGCGACCACCTTAACGGCAATAACCTACAACAATACTGCGACTCAATTTGCAAAAACCGCGCGTCTTGGGCCAGATATTCCGGTCCATTGCCTGAGCTTGCGCGGGGCATAGCCCGGCATACTTGCGCAGCCCCAAAGCCTGTGGCGGCGGCCAGTGAGAAACGTCCCATAATTTTTGTTTGATATGCGCGCTTCAATCAGGTACAATCTGTTTAATGCCTTTTAAAGAAGGCGGCAGCGTGGGGAGAAAAACCGGCTTGCGTTTCATGCCGGGCTTTCCCCCACACCCAAAGAATAATTCGTATTTACCAGCCCGAACGGGGCAGAAACTTAGCCGGGAAAGGAGGGCTAAAGATGAGCCGGTTACAGAGAATCTCAGTAATGAAACGCAGCAGAGCCGCCGGGGCCGAAAACTCCCACTTAAAAACGGCGGTTCTTTCACTTCTTGCCGTCTGCCTTTTCAATGCGCCGACTCGAGGGGCGTATTGTGATGCCTGGGGGAACAATTATGGTTATGAGCGCATAAGCAGGGTGCAGGTGGGGGATATCGATAATGCAACGGGGGGGAGCAACTACACTGATTATACCAATCTTTCCACGACGATGGAGATAGGGACCGGCTATCAGATAATCGTGACGAACTACTACCCGTATGACCAGTATGATTATTGCGGCGTGTGGGTTGACTGGAATCAGGACGAGGATTTCGACGATGCTGCTGAGACGATTTCCGTCAGCCCGGACCAGACGACGCCGGGAGGAGGCGTGATAACATTTGCAGGTACGATTACGCCGCCGGCGGGTGCCGCTTTGGGCAGCACGCGGATGCGCGTGCGGATACTCTGGAAAGAAGCGATAAACCCCTGCGGCAGTACCAGCTATGGTGAGGTGGAGGACTATACGATAACTGTCCTGACCAGTGACAATGGTATTATAAGGGGCAGGAAATTCAACGATCTGGATGAGGACGGGAACTTGGATGCAGGCGAGCCTGGTATCGGAGGCTGGGAAATATATCTCGATACCAACGGCAACAGGCAGTGGGACATGGGAGAGCCAAAATCGGTCACTAACGGCAACGGCGATTACGAATTTACCGGTCTGGCGCCCGGTTTATATGCTGTCGATGAAGTCCATCAGGCCGGCTGGCATCAAACTCATCCGGGCGACGAAGGCAGATATACCGAAACAATTGAAACTGACAGTATTCTGACCGACAGGGATTTCGGCAACCGCCAGATCAGCGGAACCCTTATTTCTTTACAGGCGATTGAAGATACCTATGCGAACAGTGCAAACCCGGATACGAATTACGGAAGCGGTAATGCAATTACCAGTGGTATGAGCAGCGGTTCGATTTACCGCGCATTCATAAAGTTCGACCTTTCGAGTATTCCGCCGGGCCAGGTTGTGATAGGCGCAAAATTGCGTCTTGAGAATAGTTTTATCAGCATCCCTGCGCCACAACTGGACGTATTTCGGGCTTCTGACCGTTGGGATGAATCAACGGTCACCTGGAACAAGCAGCCGGGCAACGCCTCTGCACCACCTATACCTATCAACAGGAGTTTAGTAAGCGGCGATGAGACGTTCTGGGATGTTACCGAAGATGTGGACACCGATTATGCCGTCGACGGTTTTTACAGTGTCAGAATAATAAGCTCAGATGAGGGGCTGCAGCAAAGGGCAAGCTTCTGGAGCAAAGATTTAGGCTGGCCTCCCAGTGCGCCGACGCTTGAGGTGGAATACGAACCTATTTTCGGCGGGGGCACAGGTGAACCGGACGACCCGTATCAGATATGGACGGGCGAGCAGTTTAACGCCATCGGGTTATATCCCAGTCGCTGGAGCAAACATTACAAACTTATGGCGGATATCTCGCTGGCAGAACATACGGGGAACTCCTATAACAGGATCGGCGTCTCTGCACCGCCCACCGGTAGTCCTTTCGGAGGAGTGTTCGACGGCAATTTCCACCGCATCAGCGATTTCTCTTATTTCGCAACATCTTCGCATGAGGATAATTATATAGGGCTTTTCGGATACGTATATGACGCTACCATAAGGAACCTGAAGGTTATTTCTCCTGATATTTATACTAAATATTATTCCCAGAGCTATGTGGGGCCGGTAGCCGGTTATGTCGACTCTGCAAATATTGCAGGCTGCTCCGTTATCGGCGGCTCGGTTGACGGCCAGAACTATGTAGGCGGCCTGGTAGGACTTTGCAAGGCAAGTTTTATCGCGAGCTGCAGTTCTTCGGCGTCCGTTTCCGGCGCCTACAAGGTCGGCGGCCTTGTCGGTGGGGCGTCTACATATGCAGGCTTTCCAAATATCGCGGATTGTTATGCGAGCGGTCCTGTTACGGGAACCGATTGTGTGGCAGGGTTTATCGGAGACAGTTCCAGTACGGCAATCGTGAATTGCTACAGTACGGGTCCGGTCAACGGAACAACAAATGTCGGAGGGTTTTCCGGGTATCATGATCCAAACTGGTTCCCTATACGAGACCATGTGGTCAACTGCTTCTGGGACGTTGCCAGCAGTAATACGCCCAACAGTCCGGCCGCAACGGGCCTTGATACAACAGCGATGCAAGACGTAAACACCTACCTGGCTGTGGGATGGGATTTTGTCGGTGAACTTGCCAACGGAGGCAGCGACGACTGGGCCATGCCGCCTGGAGGCGGTTACCCTGTCTTATGGCATGAACTTACGCCCATGCCCCCGCTGCCGACTTTCGCAGGCGGCTCCGGCACGGTCGGCAATCCTTATTTGATAGCGACGGCTGACCAGCTTAACAGTGTCGGACACAACTCAAGACTCATGGACAAGCACTTCAAGCTGGCCGCTGACCTTGACCTGGAGGGCTCGAAGTATTATGTGATAGCGCCAAGACCTTACGAATTCACCGGAACATTCGACGGCAACGATCATGCAATCAGCAATATTCAGCCGGACCCTCTATTGAACCTGTCGTACTTCGGCTTTGTATGTAGTATCACGGGGGCCGGGGCTTCCATACGGAACCTGACACTAATTGACCCGAATGTTGTCTCGGTCTGGGGCTGGGGCGTGGGTTCCCTGGCCGGTTTAAGCGATGGAGGTAGCATAATCAACTGCCATGCCGTCAATGCCAATGTTCAAGGCTTGACTGCTATCGGCGGTCTTGTTGGCGCTAATATCTGGTATGGTAAGATATCGGGGTGCTCTGTAACGGGTAATGTTTCAGAGAGTCTTATTTTCGGTCCAATATTAGGCTCTTCGGTCGCAGGGTTGGTGGGCGAAAACAGTTTCTGGTCGGAAATCGAAGGGAGCTTCACAAAATGCAATGTCTCCGGCGATGATTGTGTTGCCGGTTTGGTTGGCACCAACGTGATATACAGTACAGTCACAAACTGCTATTCGTCGGGCAATGTTACAGGGACAACAGATTATATCGGAGGGCTTATTGGAAGGAACCAGGGAGGCACAGAGACGAACTATTGCTATTCGAGCTGCGTGGTGGAAGGCCCCGAGGGAACTGACGCCGTCGGTGCGTTGGTGGGAAGAATGGGAACAGGAACCTCAGAAAAGTACACGGCCTGTTTTTGGGACAGCCAGATAAACGGTACATTACCCGGTATCGGCAATGCAACAGACCCTAATGTCATCGGTGAGAGCACAGCAAACATGAAAACTCAGAGCACGTTTACCAATGCCGGTTGGGACTTTGTGGCAGAGACGGCGAACGGAACGGAAGACATTTGGGACATCTGTGAACACACGAATTATCCGAAATTGGCCTGGCAATCCATGTGGGGCGACCTTCTCTGTCCGGACGGCGTGGACCTGGGCGACTATTCATTCTTCGCCGAACGCTGGCTCAACAGCAACTGCGCCGCTTCGAACGACTGCGATGGAACGGACCTGGACTTGTCGGGAGCTGTCGGTTGGGGGGATTTCAGGATATTCTGTCAGCACTGGCTGGAAGGCTTCTAAGTGCCTGCCGGGAATCCAATATCCAATGAAAGGGCTGCGGGCTTGCGCCGCAGAGCGCCTCTCCAATCTATACTGTGCCCGCCAGACAACTGCTCACGCCAAATTATCAATCAGCAACCGTATGGAATATGCGGGTCAGGCTTTGCGGTCGGTCGCTTCACCGGCGCCAAACCAAATAAACGAGACAAGTATTAGCAGCGCCCCTGCCAAAAACAACGTTATCCGTCGGTGCGGCTGGCTGCATCGTTTCAGCCATTCGGGTATTGCCGGCCTCGCGGCCCGCCCGCCGGGCTCTTCTGTCAAGGCCTTCCGGGCGGCATCCAGTTGCTCAGGCGCGACTTCCGGGTAATACGTGTTCTGATCCGGCCTGTCGTTGCCCAGCGTAACAGGGGCAATACGCTTAATAAGATTCGGGTCCTTCTGCACCTGTTCGAGCAGCGCATCGTAGTCGTCGTTTAGCGATTCCAGCCGGTTCAGCGATTCTTTGCCGCAACTGAGCAAATGCCTGTTTGTATAGTACTCGAGCAAATCCCCGCACAGTATCGAGCCGCTCAGGGCCGCCGCGCCGATGCTAAAGAAAATGACAAACAGAAGCGTTCGCAGGATACTTTGCCTTCGCATACCTGGAATTGCGCTTAGCGGATAGAAAGAACCGAGTGCCAAACGCTATCCGTCATTTGGATTTTATTTGAACATAAATCCGGCGTATCGCCCGGCCGAGCCAAGGTCTTCGCTGATTCTAAGCAGTTGATTGTACTTGCAAATCCTGTCTGTCCTACACAGCGAGCCGGTCTTTATCTGGCCGGCGCCCGTGGCAACGGCCAGGTCAGCGATTGTCGTATCTTCCGTCTCGCCGCTGCGGTGGCTTATTACGGCTGTCCAGCCGGCCCGCCGAGCCATATTGACCGCCTCAAACGTCTCTGTGAGCGTGCCTATCTGGTTCAGCTTTATCAATATCGAGTTCGCACAGTCGAGCTTTATACCTTTTGCCAGACGCTCGGTATTGGTCACGAACAGGTCGTCGCCGACCAGTTGGACCCTGTCCCCTATTTTTTTGTTCAACTTGGCCCAGCCGGTCCAGTCGTCCTCGGCCAGTCCGTCTTCAATGGAAATGATGGGGTACCTGTCAACCCACCCGGCCCAGTGCTCAATCAGCGCCTCGGAGGAGATTTTCTTCTTCGGGTCTGATTTGAAGAACCGATAAGACTTCGTCTTGCCGTCGTACATCTCAGTCGAGGCCGGGTCGAGCGCAATCGAGATGTCCTCGCCCGGCTCGTAGCCGGCCTTCTTGATTGCCTCCATGACCACCTCCAGCGCCTCCTCGTTGCTCTTGAGCATGGGCGCAAAACCGCCCTCATCACCGACCGAGGTAGCGTAGCCTTTCCTGGACAGGACGCCTTTGAGGGTATGAAAAACCTCGGCCCCCATTCGCAGGGCATCGGGGAAATTCCCCGCGCCAATCGGCATAATCATAAACTCCTGGAAATCGACGTTGTTGTCGGAGTGTTTTCCGCCGTTGAGAATATTCATCATGGGAACGGGCAGAATGTTGGCGTTGCACCCGCCAAGATAACGGTACAGCAACAGGCCGGCCGAATCCGCCGCCGCCTTTGCCGTCGCCACAGAAACGCCCAATATCGCGTTCGCGCCGAGCTTGCTCTTGTTGGGCGTGCCGTCAAGCTCAATCATTAACTTATCAAGCTGTTCCTGCTGCGCCGCGTCCAGACCAAGCACTTCCGGAGCGATGACCTCATTTACATTCCTGACCGCACCGGTCACGCCCTTGCCTAAGTAACGCTTCGCCTTTGTGTCGCGAAGCTCAATGGCTTCATGGGCGCCGGTGCTGGCACCGGACGGCACCGCCGCCCGACCGAATGAGCCGTCCTCAAGCAATACATCAACTTCAACCGTCGGGTTGCCGCGAGAATCGAGTATTTCCCGTCCCTTCACATCAACAATCGTCGTCAGCATCTCAACTACCCTTTCACCAGGTACAGAATTCCTGCTTCTTCTATTGTTTGTGATTCTCCGCCAGAGGTTAGCGACTTTCGCCCGCGACGTCAATACCTGCTTGCAGAAACTCTTAAGGCAGACAGCCGGCTATCCACAAAAACGCCGCCTTCCCGCATGAGAAGACCAACCACTTCACTCTCCCGCCTTTTTCAGTCTTACCGCCCTATTACCGATTGGCAGGCCTCGGCTTATCTCCCACGCCTCCGAGCCGCCGCACTCCCGACTGCGCGCAAAGCCGTACTCAACGCCATCGGCAATAAAAACCGATTTGGCCTTGCCCGTGAATCCGGTTTTGGGATACCGTCCGCCGATAGTTGCGTAATACCACTGCCAGGGGAAATTATGGTTCCTGAACACGCCGTCGATAATTGTAATATCGACGTTGTGCGCAAAGCTCAGGTCCTGCTGCGTCCAGCCGAGCGTCAGGTCCCGCGTGTAATAATGCTCAGCCCAGCAATTCACATCCGCCGGGGCATTAACATCGCCGAGTGAGCTTTCCTTCCAGGAAGGGGGAACATAGGCGTCGAAAAAAGTCAAATGCCAGTCTGCCTTTGTCTTTGGGGCGAGGATTTTGGCCGCCTCACTGACAACCCAGCACCCGCACGAATGACCAAGCAAATGAATATGCCGCCAGTTGCCTTTGGTTCTTATGATTTCCTCGGCCAGCTTCGGCCCTGCAATGTCGCGAGCATATTTGGCGGCCTCGGTCGGACTGACCGTTTTCGCACCTTCCGACCAGTCAAAGTATCCGCACAGCCATAAGTTTGGGTCCGCACGTTTGTGTATCTGGCGGGTCATATCCTCGGGCCAGCCGCCCCGGCCCTTTTCAATCCAGCCGTGGGTGACAACAACCAGGCCTTTCGCCGGTGATTGTCCCGCCCCGGCCTGGTCTGCGCCGACAAAGTGCAGAGCGCCCACCGGCGGCCGCTCACACGACGTCAGGCACATCGCACCAACAAAAGATACGCATACAATGAGCCAGGCTCTGTTGCCCCACATTATCGAGGCCCTTCTCATTCGCGTGCTTCGCAAGACGTTTGTACCGATTTCACGCTCAACCACCAGCTTAGCAGAAACAAAATGCCGGCCAAGTCAAAAAACTCTCCCATTGTGCTTAGCCAAAGTCTCCTCTCAATGATGTGAAAGGCCAGTTGTCCGGCAATTATCATAACGCCGCCGACTCCTTCCAATTTCCACGCGACAATCAACCCCACCCAGGTAATGGCCAAACCAAGCAGTTCAAAGGCCACGCCGGCTGGCTGGGTAAAAGGATTGGGCAGACCTTCGGGGCTGAATGCGTGGCAAAAAACAATCGACAACACCAGCGCCGCAAGAAGACCGCCCACAGCCCTCGCCGCCCAGCGAATTCCTCCCGCCGTGTAGCTTCCCCGTTTCTCGATACATCTCATTTGCACCGGCCTTGCCATTTCCTGCCGCCCTACCTCATATCGAAAAAGACAACAATCAACCAATTGCCCGCGCAGCTACGAAAGCGAAGAATCCAACTATCGACGCTATGCAGCATATCCCAACAATAATGAACGCCGCCTTTCGACCGCTCTTCGCTTCCGAAAGTGCGGTCCTAAAACACGTTATTGCACCGCCGCCTGCGCCGACCAAAAAACCTGCCGGACACACAAAAATCGCAACAAGAAAGCAACCCGCATGCAGAACCTCGAACAGATAGTGCAACACAATAATCTGGTCACTGCGTCGGCCGAGAGCATAAAACGCGTTATGCAGGATTACAAAGCCGGCAAAACCCACCGCGGACACAGCCAGCAGGACCAGGAACTTCCACGCCCTTCGCCACGTGTGCACAAATGCGAGGATTAGACAACTGCCTGCCAGCAGGCAAAGCAGCATTCCCGCCGGCGATAACCCGCCCCCTTCCCTGCCAATCAAAGGTATAAACGCCGCAATCACCGACAGCCCGCATACCGCAAGCAAAACGAGTGATATCTTCCGACTCCCCTTCGCACTCTTCAGCCCAAAGCCCTGCTTCATTTCTTTTCCCCTTCAAAATACTTGTTATATATACTGTTAATATGTCAACTGTATCCCCAAACGCCGTTTGCTTCTGTAAACCATTGCTTTTCTCCGCACGATCACCGAGCGAGTTCGCCGCGAATCCTTCCCAACATCGCTACAAGCCTTTTTTGCTCACCTGCTTTGAACACCGCCATGATCTCCTGAACCTGCCTTGCATACAGGGGCTCGACCTTTGCAAACAGCTTCTTGCCCCGACTCGTCATTTTCACAATGTTGTATCTTCGATCACCCGGCGAGGCCGTGCGAGCAACCAGGGCCGCTTTTTCCATCCGGTCTATCAGTGAAGTAACGTTCGCCCGGTTGACAAGCATCATATCGCTTAGCTGCGCCTGGCTCAGGCCCCCTTCCGGGCCGCTCTGATACCAAAGCAGCATCATAACGTTGAACTGGACATCCGTCAGACCGAAACCGCGAAGGAATTCGTCGGCACGCTTTTTCAGGCACGAGGCCGTATAGTAGATGTTCAGCAGCGCCTCGTGGGGCAGCAGTTCTATTGGCTTTCTAAGACCCAACTCGTGTTCCAAGGCCATCTGTTTCTCCTGCGGTGCGGTCCACTCGGACATGGTTTATATATATACTATCGACCACTTAACTAAGCTGTCAACTCTCTTTTTTGGGAAACTCAAAAAAAATTGTGCAGCTACGGCGACCTCGGCTACGGAAATGTCAGTTCCAGGACAAATTGCTCCCACCGCTTGCCGAACGCATCCATATCCTCTTCGCTCAGGACCCTCTTGAGCGTTTGGTAACCCGCATGATCCTTTTCACGGTTGGCATAGAATTCATGGTAAAACCTGACCAGCAGCCCCTTCTCCTGCAGATAATAGCACAGATACCGGGCCTGGGCGTAGTTATTGCCCCCGTAGAATCTGTGTTCGCCGCCGGCGGTCAGTTCTTCAAAGGAGCGAACACTTCCGGCGCGGATGTCTTTCTGCAGCCCCGCCAGCCGCCAGTTCGTCAGCCCCCGGATTCGACCGTCCTTTTCCCGGCACTGCTCATACAGCGACGCCAGCCCCTCATTGAACCAGGCCGGACACTCCGGAAAATTCGCACTCATAAAGGGATGAACAATCTCGTGCACCAGTGTGCCCCCGCCCGTCGCTATGTTCATTACTAGCGCTTTATGCTCGTGTGAGTAATAACCGAACGGCGTGTCCGGCCGGTCGCCAAAAATCTCCCACGCATACTTCTTGTAGCTTTTCTCATCTTTGAACAGCCAGATGTCAATAATATCGGCAGGATCCTTCTCGAAATAATCCTGTTTTAGCTTATCAACCGCCCACTTAATCGTCTGAACCGAGCGCTGCCTGACCATAGCCGGCGACTCGTCACCGATAACCAAAAACGGTCTTTCCAGAATGACCGTAAAACCGTCATTGGGAATCAGCCTTTTGAGCTTCATCACGTGCTGGGCATAGTCGGCGTTTGTAAAGCCTGTGGCCGGGCCGGGTGCTCTGATTTGCCCTGCCTTGAGCCGAATTCGAACGACCATCCGGCGTTTCGCCTCATGCTTCAAAGGCCAAAGCTCGAAAAACTCCTGCCGCTTCATCCGCCTATAGGCCCCTGCCGCCTCTGCCGGCTCGTGATAAACAACCTCGTCTTTCTTCGAGTCATACCCGAGCACCAGCCGAAAATGCTCGCTCGCCTTCCCCTTATCGTCGTAATGCATGCATACAATCGAGGGGACGCCCCCAACGAGGTCGGCGTGCAGCGCCTCAAATTGGTTTTCTATCTGCCGGTTACTCTCATTGGCGTCAATCTTATACCAAACATCACCAGTCTCAAACCCAATCGTTCGCAAAGCCTGTACGAGCTCCCTTGTAAAACAGCCTCGCCCGCTAAGAGGGTCAACGCCCGACTGATTGAACAGGTCATCCTGCCTGATGTCTTTGCCCAGCTTGCGCAGGTACATCTCCGCGCATGCCTCACCGCAGAAGTCGGGCCTCTCTCTCACATGCGGAACGTTCTCTATCACAACATCTTTATAGGCGCTGCCCGCTTGAGGCCTCTTCGCACAGACGCTCTGGCCCATATACAATATCACCATTGCCGCGGCAGCGATTTTTATAATTCCATTTCTCATGGCGGGTCCGCACTCCACGTACAGACGGACCTGCAATTGACTTGCCCCCGATATGGCTCATCACGTCAATCAACAAGCCCATCTCCGAAGCTGTTGCCCGAGCCTATTCTCTCAGAGTTTTTCTTGTTAACAAAGTAAAACTTGTGTAAAACCTTTGCGACGAACACCTCACCAATGAACCGCCTTGTTTGCGTCAGCAGCCCAATTATGCATTGAAAAAGATTTTCATGTCGCATTCTGGTCCTTTTTTCGCTCTTAATAGTAGAAGCGCTTCTGTATGGAGAGTCGGTAAGGTGCAATCAGACGCAGAATTGGTGAATGCCGTCTTAGAGGGCCAAAAGCAGGCCTTCGCGGCGCTCGTAAAGCGTTACGAACGGCCGGTTCGGGCCGTGGCGATGGACGTGCTCGGCGACCACGAATCGGTGCAGGACACCGCTCAGGACGCTTTTATTAAGGCATACGAGAATCTGGCCGGCCTGCGCAGGCCCGAAGCTTTCGGCCCCTGGCTGATGAAAATCACTTACCGATGCGCACTGAATATGGCCGGCCAAAAACCCAAGGAAGCTGCCCTTGAGCAACAAGACGGTTTTCCGATTGAGAGCACTGATGGCCGCCTTGATGAAGAAAAACAGAGGGTCTTGGCCGCAGTCATAAAGCTGCCGGAAGGAGAAAAGCAGGTTGTAATGCTTCGTTACTTCTCCGGCCACAGTGTCAGAGATGTCGCCACCATACTCGGCCGAGGCGTGGGCACCGTAACCAAACAGCTCTCGCGGGCGCACAAACGCCTGCGAACCATATTGAAGGAGTCGGAAAAATGACCGCCGAGAATAACCTTGAAAAACAGTTAGAGGACCTGCGCCGGGCAATAGGCTCTGATGAGTCCCTTGTTGAGAATGTAATGGACCGCATTGAGGCAATACCCACCCCCAAGGCTCACAAGGTCGAAAAAGCAAGAACCACAATCATTGTAAGGAGATTAGTCATGAACAGGTTTAGCAAATTTGCCGCCGCCGCGGTGGTAATTGTCGCGGCGGTGCTATCAGTGACATTTTTGGGTAAATTAACCGCACCCGCTTACGCTCTGGAACAAACCATAGAAGCCTTAAAGAACGTTCGTTACATGCATATCGTGCGCCGTGGCGAAGCTGGACAGGTCGAAGATGAAAGGTGGATTGAAATCGGGCCGGATGGAGTCCAAGCTCGGTACCGTCAAGATACGCCGCCGAATTTCTTAGTGGTGGATAATCTCGAGAACATCTTCATATACTACAAGGACAAGAACACCGTGCTCCTATACGGCCCGGACGGACAACGATATACTTGGATATGGAACCTTGGCGAATTTTTGGAAGATTTGGCCGGCAGAGGCAGTGTGACAATCGAGAAAAATGCCGATTACTGGGGCAGCAAGGCACATCGGGTGCGATGGCTCAAGTCGAATCAGGATTGCTATATCGATCCCGAAACCAAGCTTCCCATTGCTATGGGAGCTTATGAAATCAGCTATGAGGAACCGCCGGAGGGAACCTTTGACATCCCCACTATTCCAGGTGGAGTGACGTTTGTGGACAAGCGGCCCGGTGCCCCGGAGAAACCGGAACCTGAGTGGATGAGAAGCGGGGAAGTGGCTCAGAAAAGATTCAATGAGGCACGAGGCGCATCAGCTAAGGGTGAATACGAGAAAGCAGTTGAACTGTTTAGAAGGGTGGTTGAGATTCAACCTTTGCGCAACTGGGCGTGGTTCTGGATGGGCCGCGCCCATTATGAATTGGGCGAACATAACGCGGCAATCTACGGGTTCTCAAAAGTTATTGATATGTTCGGTAAGTTTGAGATAGTGCCACATTACTGCCATCTGGCCCGGGGTTTTGCGTACGCAGCTAAAGGCATGGAAGAAATGGCGCGACAAGATTTTGAGGTAGCTCTGCCGGTAATGATCGACGCATTGAGACACATCGAAGGAGCGCGATTGTTTGACTTCGCGGACGACCCACTTCGTTGCGGCGACGGACTCCTCGAAGGATGTCACGAAACCCCCGGAAAGAGACAAAGCCTTGCAATGATGATCAACCGCCTGAAAGTCATAACAGGTCAGAATTTCGGTTACGACCCCGAGGCAACGGCGGAGCAGAATGAGAAGGCAATAGCATTGTGGGAACAGTGGTTTAATGACTCGGGCGAGATTAAATTCGCCCCGCATGCCGAGCTTGTTGCCGTGCCCGACACACAAGAGTAGACCGACATATAAGGCCTACCCGGACACGCGAGACCGTTCGGATAGGCCTTTTTTATTCCCAAACGGCTTCTTGCGCGGAAATTTCAAAGATTTTTTGAAAAATCCTGTAACCTTTTGGTCCTCTTCGCGTCTATATATTATAGGAACAAGAACCTCGGCTCTCGCGGCCGGAAAGTTCCGCAGGCAGCAATAATCCTGTGTCATCCTCCTCCAATTGGTCGACCCCCCCTGGGTCGGCCTTTCTTTTTTTCAACCCGGGCAACTCAAAAACCTCCGAAAATTCTTCCAAGACCCCGGAACTTTCGCGTCCGGCGTCTGTCTAATAAAGTACAAACACAAAGAAAAGACAAAACAAAAGCACATAGTAATTCCTCCTCCAAAAGGCTGAACCTCGAAGGGCAGCCTTTTTTGTTGAATCTCGGCCGGGCCGAGATTACTATAGCTTTTCATGAGAATTCCGCTGACCAAGTACGGGTTGCCCGAGGTGGCCGCATTTCCGGCAATAGAGCTTGCAATAATGGCGATTGCTCCTCTTGTCTGGCCAAAGTCCCTGCCGGGCTGGGGAATTGTTCTGATAGAAATAGTCTTTGCCATCGTTCTAATATGGACTCTTTCTTTTTTTCGCGACCCGGACCGAACCATACCCATGGATAAGAGCCTTCTGCTGGCCCCTGCCGACGGCAGGGTAACCGACATCGAGATTGTTGATGAAAAGGACTTTATAGGGGGTTCCGCCCTGCGAATCGGAATATTTCTGAGCATCTTCGACGTGCACATCAACCGCGCCCCCTGCGATGTCAGGGTCGAGAAAATGACCCACAGACCGGGCAAATACAAAAACGCAATGAAGCCGCAGGCCGGACGCGTTAACGAATCCCACGCCCTGGCCCTCGTAAGGACCGGCAGCCCCGAAGACAGGCTGATTGTCCGGCAGATAAGCGGCGCCATCGCCCGGCGAATTGTCTGTGCGGCCAGCGAAGGCCAAAAATTAGCTGGCGGTGAAAGGTTCGGAATGATAAAATTCGGCTCAAGGACCGAACTGTATCTGCCCGTACGTGAAAACGCAAAGTGTCTGGTCCGAATAGGTGAGAAGGTCAAAGCAGGCCTGTCACCTCTTGTAAGGTATGAATAATGCCCAGGTTCAGAACAGAAGCGGCCAGGGACAGCCTGTTGCGCCGGGTGCGCAGACAAAGGTTAAAATACATCACCATACTCCCGTCGCTGATAACTATTCTCAACGGCGTATGCGGCTTTGCGGCAATTGTGCTTGCCGGTAAAGGCACGGCCCCTCGCTTGGGGCAGTTCACAGGCGAACCCGGCACGCCGTTTGTTGTCTTTGGGGGCCGGTCCTGTCTGGCCATGGCCGGCTATATGGTCCTGCTGGCTATGATTGCCGACATGCTCGACGGCCGCGTCGCGCGAATGAGCCAGAGCACTTCCAGCTTCGGAGGCCAGCTCGACAGTCTTTGCGACATCGTCAGCTTCGGCGTGGCCCCGGCGTTCCTAATGCTCAAAGTCCTCGAATACAAATTGGCCGGTTCTACGGGGCTAAACCCGGGCCTGGCGAGTCTGCTGCACCGATTCATCTGGCTGGTAGCCGCCGCATATATAAGCTGCACCGCTATTCGATTGGCCAGGTTCAATGTCGAAAATGAGCAGGACGAGTCCGCCCACATGAGCTTCATGGGCCTGCCCAGCCCCGCTGCCGCAGGGGTCATAGTCAGTCTGGTAATCTTCCATCAGGAAACGCTGCCAGAGCTATATACCAAAAACACGCAGGCGTATGAAATCTGTGAAAACGCCATCATGTATATCCTGCCCTTCGTGGTTCTGGGCATCGCGGTGCTGATGGTCAGCAGAATCAGGTATCCGCATATCCTGAATCAGTACATAAGGGGCAAGAAGCCTTTTGCCCATTTTATCCGGGCGCTGTTGTTCCTCGGGCTTATTATCTGGAGCAGACAAGCGGCCCTCGTACTGATTTTCTGTGGTTTTGCCGCAAGCGGATTCGCCAGATGGTTTTATTATAAGCTGCTCGGCTCCCGTCTGGCAATAAGGCGTGAAATTAAAGCGCCAAACGTCGTGGAATAGCGAACGCTGACCGGCTGAAAAACAGGCCCTCAGGCAAACCTCTACGTAGCGACTGCGGTTTGCTGAATGTCCTGCTGCTGGGCATCGGACTGGTTCATCTTATAATAACGTTCGACAACACTGCAGAGCCGCTGCAGGACCTCCCTGCCTTCGGGACTTGCTTCCAGACCCACAATCTGAAGCCCGAGGCAGAAACTTTTGTTGTCTGCCGTTGGTAGAATATTTCTAATCTGGGCATTAAACATCAGCGGCGTTTCATAAGGCGCCGGCGTAAATCGCAACCCGACGAACTGCCCTATTCTGAAGTCCCGGTCTTGCCCGGAATCAATTGCTACCTGTGTGCCGCCGGCCGAGATATCAATAAGCCTGCCTTGCCAGTAACGGCCGGTCGCCAGCCGGTCATCACCGGCCTCCAGACATTCACCGTTACCCGCTGCGCCATTGTCATATTGCTTGCGATGCCAGAGCAGAACATTCACCTTCAATGACTTCGGCGCGTCAACGCGGAAATAGCTTCTTCTCTGGATTATCTCAATCCGGTCCGGCGCCGCAAGGACTATTGTTCCGCCTTTGGCTGCATCGGGTGACGGCTCGAGACCGACTACCTTTGTCTCAAAGATAAACTTGCCGTATCCGTGCTTGAGCGACACGCCGACCGGCTGGTCTATCCGTATGTTTATCGGATGTGGTTTTTGGGTGGGCAGAACGTGGACGCTCAGGTTGCAGGCGCCAAGCTCGGTAAGCAGCACCTTTGCAACATGCCACTTTCCTCTCGAAAGGTAGGTCATGATGGCAGGCACCTTCTTTTCTATTGCGACCTCAAGAATTTTCCTCGGCTGAGCCCCTTCCAGCACGGCTACTTCGTTCATATCAACCCCCACGGCCAGATGCTTTGCGATACGCACTCTCTGTTTGGATTCCCGTTTTGCCAGAAACCGCAAAACAGCCCCCCTAATCAGGGTCCTTTTAAGAATACCAGGCGCCATTCGGCACACGCTTCCTTATCTAATATATAACAATAAATCGGCTATCAGCAAAATAAGTTTTAGCCGAATTCGACGGGGCTCTCACCTTACCCGAAAACCACGGACCACCGCCTGCGGCCGCCGTCCGGCACCCTAACAAGCGTGTAATCCGAATCCACCGTTGCAAAAAACGCCCTCAGGAATTATCATCTGCCAATATATGGACGAAACTCCCGCAACAAGAAAGCATCAGACCTATAACATAGTGCTGCTGGGCCTGTTGGCGGCAGGTCTGGTAATAGCACACTTTATAAGCTCATCAAGATACACCGGGCCCCTCAGGGCGGGTAGAGACATTGTTGCGGAAATCAAACGCAAGGGCATCTCCAGCTTCCTCGACAGCATGGGTCGCAAGTCTTTTTTCCTGATTAAGAACGCGAGGGGCCAGACGACCGGATTCACAATGGACGTATTCATTGAAGCGGCTCCCGACGCCAGACTAAATATACAATCGACAGGTCTGTTATATATTCGCGGCAGGTACGGTCGCGAACAACTGATGTCTTTTCAATCCGACGAGAGCTTCACTGAATTTGCCTGGAAAAGCGAATACGCCGCGCCGCGCCAAAAAGGCGGTACGGAACTGGTCCTCGAAAAAAGCGGTGTGCTGACCGTCATTGAATCAGGCAAAAGCCCAGAAAAGGTCAGTTATAAGCCCGGCTTCTCTTCCATACCAGAGTACCTGCTGGACCTGGTCTTAACTCAAATGCTCGATTCCGCCCGCAGGAAAATCATAGTCGAGACAATTAATGCCGACGGCAGAACGGTCGAGGCGATAGTCTCCAGAACCGATGATTCCGGGCCGCCCGAAGACAAGCAGCAGTACGAATTTCTCGTGAATTTTCTGGACGGCCGCCGGGCTTCCCAACGCGTGTATCTTGACAGCCGAAAACGAATTTCAAAAATACTGCTCAAGGAGGACGGCATATATCTGTTCGAACGCACCACCATGGAAAATGTGCTGTTGGAAGTTCCGGAAGCGGCCCGCTATATTCCGCAGGAACATAAAATATTGGGACCGAATCAGCCGCAGTACTGACAACCAATTGAAAGGTATTTATCATGGCCGAAAAATATGATTGCATCATAACCGGCGCCGGCCCGGCCGGGCTGGCCGCCGCACTCTATGCCTCCCGCGACCGGTTCAAAACTCTGATTATCGAGAAATTCCTGCCCGGCGGGCAAATCAATAACACAGACAGAATAGAGAACTACCCCGGCATCGAACGCATAGACGGCCCCGGCCTGATTCAGCAAATGCAAAAACAGGTTGAAAACTTCGGCGCCGAGATAAAGACCAGCCGCGAAGTCACCAGGCTCGAGAAACTCCAGGACGGCACCCTCACCGTGTATTGTAACCAGGACCAGTATACCGCCAGGGCCGTTATTCTCGCCCCGGGCAGTGACTATCGTAAACTCGGCATCCCCGGCGAAGAGCAGTTCCGCACCGCCGGCACAGGCGTCAGCTATTGCGGGACCTGCGACGCACCTTTCTTCAAAGGCAGGCAGGTTGTCGCCGTCGGCGGAGGCAATACAGCGGTCGAGGAAACGCTGCACCTGGCAAAATTCGCCGCGAAAGTCACACTCGTACACCGCAGAGACGAATTCAGGGCCACCAAAGTGCTTGCCGAGGAGCTTCTCGAAAAGGTCAATCAGCCCGGCTCGAATCTGGCCGTCAAATACAGCACTGTCGCAACCGCCATTGAGGGCAAAGCCAAAGTCGAATCGGTCAAACTCAAGAACGTAAAGACGGGCCGGGAAGAGGATTTCCCCTGCGACGGCGTCTTTATATTTATTGGTATGGTTCCGAACACCGGCTTCCTGAAAGGCTTCGTCGACCTGACGGAGAACGGATTCATAAAATGCGACTGTGCGTACCTTCGCACAAAAGTGCCGGGCGTGTTCGTGGCCGGCGACTGCAGAATCGGCGCCGCCATGCAGCTTGCCACCGCCGTCGGTGACGGCGTCATCGCTGCAATGATGATGAAGCAGTACTTCCGGGACCCGAACTGGTGGAACCAGCCCGTAAGCGACCTGCTCCGGCCCGGCGGGTGGTAATCGCTGTCTTGTCATTTGCAGAGCATTGGGAGCTCCCAGAAATTTCTATGGACAACCTCGCGCTGGCAGTAGTGTGGTACGTTGTTTTGCTCGTATCTTTCGTCTTTCACGAGGCGGCTCACGGTCTTGCCGCCCTGAAGCTCGGCGACCCGACAGCCTACCTGCACGGCCAGGTCACCCTCGACCCTGTGCCGCACATCAAGAGAGAACCTTTCGGAATGGTCGTTATTCCAATTCTCTCATATCTTTTTGCCGGCTGGATGATCGGCTGGGCCAGCGCACCCTATGACCCCTACTGGGCGCAGACGCACCGGCGAAAGGCCGCTCTGATGGCGCTGGCAGGACCTGCCGCCAATTTGACTCTCGTTTTGGCCGCGGCCCTGATTATCCGCGCGGGAATGCTTTGGGGCCTGTTCCACGCCCCGGAATCGATTACCTTTACAAAAGTCGCCGCGGCCGACACGCCGGGATTTGCAAACGCCGCCGCAGTCGTTGTAAGCATTCTGTTTTCACTGAATCTTATACTGCTGGTTTTCAACCTCATTCCCCTCCCGCCCCTCGACGGCAGCAACATACTTTCGCTGGCGCTGAGTGAAAGAGCCGCAGAACGCTACAACACGCTGCTGCGCCAGCCCGGCTTCAGAATCATAGGCCTGGTCGTCGCCTGGCAGGTTCTCGGTTTCGCACTTGGCCCCATACACACGCTGGCGCTGAATATCCTCTATCCCGGAGCCGGCTATCACTAAACAAGCGACCTCATAAACACATAGCCCTTTTATATCGCCGGCCGAAACCACAAAAACTATTGATAAAGCCAGCAAGCCGCAATATGCTATGGGGGCGAATCGGCAGGTTTCTTCAGGAGCAATATTATTATGCTGACAAGGCAATTGGGTTACACCGGCGAGAAACTAACGACCGTGGGGCTGGGAACCTGGGCCATGGGAGGTGGCGGCTGGCAGTACGGCTGGGGACCGCAGGATGACAGCGACGCAATCGCCGGAATCCTGACCGCGCTGGACAATGGAATCAACTGGATTGATACCGCCGCCGTTTACGGCCTCGGCCACTCCGAAGAGCTCGTTGGC
>DATKVV010000076.1:0-35713 GCA_035529895.1 Sedimentisphaerales bacterium | reverse complement strand
GCCCAACAACCGCAGTTTTTCCTGTACCGTCTGCTCCAGCTTGCCAAAATCCTGCTGGACCAATTGAAACTCGTCCTTGAAAGCTTCAGCCAATTGTTCGATAATTTCATCAATCATTTTTTTGCCTTTCATTGTAGGTTGATAAAGATTTTTTCCTACAGGAAAGGCAATTCTTATGCCACACCTACCTACAAACAACAGATGCACCCTCGGGCGAGAAGGCCTTTGAAATGGTTAAGGATGAAGGATTAGTGATTAATGGGCGCCGAGTTGCGGCTGGGGGACGGGTGAAAGGCAAGTGGTTAATTTGTGAGCGGGGGGAGGTGCAGCGATTTACGATTCGCGACGGGGGGTGCTATATACTCGATGCTGGATAGTGGATGCTCGATAAGCCGTGGGCGGTGGCGGGGGAGTGGCGACGCGGCAGCGGAAATTCGAAGCGAATCGTTGGGGATCCAAGACGCAGGACGCAAGAGGGAGAGAGAGTAAGAGTGGGATAAAAACGGTGGAAGATGCAGTTTTTTTTTGTTTGTTTAGTGCCGGGGCGAGGTCGATTTTATTGGACATTGAAAGATGGGGTGTAAGCGGTCTGTTTGCATAGTCTATATATTGGGGTCAAAGGGGGGGAGCTGTTACATATAGCTGTTTGTGTTATGGGGCGTTGCCGGGACAGGCGCCGGGAGGGTTAAAGAAAAAACGCCGGGCCTGTCGATATTGACGCAGGTTGAGACAGAAACCAAAGCCTTGATGAGAAGGTTCGGGGCCGTTAACGCAGAACGGGTTCTGTTGCAACGTATCTGTAATGGTTTCACAGTTTCGTGTTTTGTGATTCAAGGATGTGTATATGAGCAAAAGGGAGTTGATAGATTGTATTTGTGAAATCAACAGGAGCGCCAAGCCGGAATTTCTTGCCGGTTTTTCCGAAGAAGATTTAAGCAGTTATCTTGAGCACCTGATGGAGCTGAACCTGGAAGAACTGGTCGTATGCTGCTAAGGGTCCGGTTCTTTTGAGGTTCTCAGCGCGGGGGCTTTCAGCCTTTTGACTTTGCCCTGGTTTCTTTTTGGCGGTCGGACTGGTCAACGAAAGGCACGGGCGCGGGCGCCTCTTCGGCCGAAACAAGCGGCGGGACCTCGGCGATGCTGTTCTGCTTGAACTCGACGAGTACGGGCACAGAATCGTTGGGCACATAAAAGGCGAAGTCGAGCCATCTTACTGTAGCGGCGCCGTCAAAATCGGAACGTTTCACTTCTATCGGGTCATCGAGCCGTTTCAATTGCAACTGGTTGCGTGCTTTGAGGTATCCGAGCGGATAGATATTTCTGCCTTTTCCGGTGAGAGGGTTTTGGGCGTCGGGGGAGGCCTTTTGTTTGCAGATTAATCTGAGTTGTGAAAGCGTGAATTTCCCGGCGCTGTCAACGGCGTTTTTCTTTATTCCGACGCGGACCATGGTGAGGGTGTTTCCGGTCTTGCCGGGTATGGGCCTTTCGTGCGAGTCTTTCAGGCTTTCAGAGGGAATCCAGGCGGCAGCGGCTTTCGCCTGGCCCTGCCTTTTGGGCACCTCTATGGCGTTGGAGCTGGTGACAATCGAAACGCCGTCGGCGGCTTTGTGTCGGTTCAGGAAAAGCTGGGTGATAAAATCGGGATGGAGGGCGGCAAAACTTGCTTTTCCGCTGAATGAGCCCTTGCTCAGGAGGCTGAACCATCCTGTAACGAAACCTTCGGTGTTGAACAGCGCCTTGGCGGGTTTTTCGGGGTCGGGGCGGTTTTCATCAAATCGGGTGTATGGGTATTTGATCGGCAGAGGCGCCATGGCAAGGGCAGTTAGCAGGAGGCCGGAGAGTATCAGACCGAGGAAAATTCCGCAGATGGGGCGTCCGATGCGTTCGGGCAGTTGTCCGAGGTCCACCGGCTGGCGGAGCAGGTTGGCGGCGGCGGTCTGCAGGATGGCAAAGGTCAGTACGAACAGCAGTGCGAGGGACAGCGGCTGCGCCCAGGGCACTATGGCGGGGAAACGGTTGTTGTCGCTGCGGCTGATAAAGACGTTTGCGAGCAGCTCAAAGTAGGCGAATGCCACTGTGCTTGCACAGACAGCAATTATTACCGTGGCGAACGATTTAAGAAGGGTGCCTTTGAGGTACTGGTAGGCGGCACAGCCCAGGACGATTAAGAGCACAACTAAATTGGCTATAAGCATTATAGTGTCTCCGGTTTCCGGCGGTTGCCGGTCGGACCGCCTGTCCGTGATTTCCTAATCATTATCACTGTTCTGGTCCCGGTTTTGCGTTGTTTTGGATTCTGAGAATACTCTGAGCATTTCGTTCACTGCCGTTGTGCCGTCGATGACCTTTCGCAGGGCCTGCTCCTGGAGGTAAAGCATTTTGGCGCCTCGCAGCAGAGAGCCGATTTCGGAGAGCGACTTTGCCTGTTTTATGGCGTTTCGGAGCTGGTCATTCATAATGATGATTTCAAACACTCCGGTTCTGCCGACATAGCCTGTGCCCTGGCAGTGTTCACAGGTTGAGGGTTTGCCGTGTTTATCATACTGGACTTTACCGGCCCGGTAAAGCACTTTTACTTTTTCGGCGGGGATGCTCAGTTTTCGGAGCAGCTCTTTATTGGGAGTATAAGCCTGCTTGCATTCTTCACACAGTTTTCTGAGCAGCCGCTGGTTGGTGATGCCGAGCAGGGTGTCGACGGCGAGGTCCTTGTTATCGGCCAATTGGATCCATTTGCCGAGGGTTTTCAATACGCTATCGCTTTTGAGTGTGAGATAGATGAGTGTACCTTCATGGGCGGCCTTACAGGCAACCTGGGCGGTTTCGGTGTCCTGACAGCCGGCAACACCGACGATATCGGGTCCCATTCTTATTATTGCCTGCAGCTTTTTGTCGAAAGTGGTGGTGCCGGTGTCACTGAGGGTGAAGACATTCCGGGTTATATTGGGCAGCTCTGCCGAAGGCTGTCTTTCGAAGGTGCTGATGCTGTTAATGAAGGCGTCATGGCTTCTGAGCAGCGCATAAAAGGTGGTTGATACTCCGCTTTTTTTGGGGCCTGAAACGATAAGCAGGCCCTGTTTGACATCGTGGATTTTTTGCAGCTTTTCGTACTGGTCGGAGGTAAAGCCGAGGTCGGTAAGCTTGGTTATATTCAGTTGAGATGTTTGTTTGAGTCTGATTTGCTCTCCGGCGGTTGAGCCGGCGGTGGTTACCTCCCACTCTGTGTTTTTTTCGGCCTGGCTGATTTTGAATTTTCCTTTTTGCGGTTTTCGCTTTTCATTGACGTCCAGATCGGCGAGGCTTTTAATGAAGCGAGTGAAGTACTCCATCTGTTCTCTGGCGATGGAAGGCTGTTTTAAGGTTGCGCCGTCAATCTGGTAAGCGACCTGGTAGTCCTGATGGGTGGGCGAGAAGACGATGTCGCTTGCTCTTCGCCAGACGGCGTCGCTGAGGATTTCGTAGGCCGACTTGTAGCCGAAGAAGTCGGGGGTCTTGGGTTCGGGGAGGGGGACTTCATTTTTGTTGGCGGTTATGAAAACGAAGCTCTTGAGGGCGTCGAGTTTCTTTTGCTTGCTGACGAACAGACTTTTGATGTGTTCGGCGGTGAGGATGCGGTCAAAATCCATAACCCGGGCATTACGGTACTTGACGTAACTGAGGGAGGCGGCGGCCACGGCGATCAGGAAGAAAAGTATACCGACGATAAAAGGCGTAAGGAGCCAGATGATTACGGCCAGGGCGCCTGCGCCGAGAACGACACCCGTCCATAAGGTCGCGGGGACATCGACGGTTTTGGCGTCGCGATATACCCAGGCAACGAGGGGCAGCCACAGGAAGAACAAGACGAGAAAGACAATGAACTTGGGCAAGGATATGTAGTTGCCGTATTCGACAGAGTTTAGCAGTAAGTTCGGCATAGGATGCCCCATCAAGAAATTTAATGAAGTCTCACAAGATACCGCTGGCGGTAGTTCTGATGCCCTTCAGCGCCATCTTCAATTCTTCGAGGTTGGGCGCGTAGCGATATGCCTCCTTCGGGTCTATGCTTCCATTTGTTATCAGTTCACAAAGACTGTCGGTGAAGTCCTGCATGCCTTCATTTCGAGAGCTTCGAATGACCGTGGGCAAATCTCCTTCGCGTTTTTCCGAGATTAGTTTTCTTACAACACTGTTTGCGATAAGGATTTCCACGGCCGGCACTCTGCTTATACCTTCCTTGATGGAGGGCAACAATATCTGGCTGATGATGGCTCTGAGCGCCAGAGCCAGGGTTTGCCTTACGAGGTCTCTTTCGTTGGGCGGGAACAGGTCGAGAAGACGCTGGATAGACTGTGAGGCATTTGCCGAGTGCATTGTACCGAAGACGAGGTGGCCGGTTTCGGCGGCCCTCATTGCGGCCTGGACGGTTTCTGCGTCGCGCATTTCGCCGATCAGGACCACATCAGGGTCCTGCCGCATCAAATATCTCAATGCCTGTTGATAATCCTGTACGTCAACGCCGATGGCTCTTTGTGATATGATGGCCTTATCATCCTTGAATAGATATTCGATGGGGTCCTCGATTGTGACTATATGGCAGGAGCGTGTTCTGTTGATACGGTCTATTACGGATGCGATGGTTGTGCTCTTTCCGCAGCCGGTTGGGCCCACGACGAGGACCAGTCCCTGGCCCGTGTCTGATATCGTTTCGATGATAGCCGGAAGGTGCAGGCTCTCAAAGGCAGGCACGGAGGAGCTGATGCGTCTTGCAGCAAGGCTGATGGCGCTTCGCTGGCGGAAGATGTTGACACGGAAACGGTCCTGATGTTTTATTTCGTAGGCAAAGTCGAGTGTGCCGTTTCTCAGGAAGAATTTTTTCTGCTCGGGACTTAGTATCTCAAAGATCAACTGTTCGATTCTTTCTTCGGTCAACACTTCGCCAGTGGTGTTTTTCAATTCCCCGTGGATGCGCAACTTTGGGGGCTGACCGACCTTAAGATGGAGGTCGCTGGCCTGGACTTTGATAGCGGCTATAAAGTACTTGTTCAGCTCCGGCTCTCGGGTGGAGCTTACAGGCGAATGGATTGGTTGTCGTTCATCCGTCATTGTGGCGGCTCCATTTTTCGAAACAAAACCCTCTTCTTGCCGGAAACCCTTCTCGCTGAGTTCCAGTTGGAAGAAACATACTCTATCCTAAGATTCTCTAAAACAAACGCTTATAGAATATATTATAGGAATTTGGGGGCAATTGTCAACCTCGATATCAAACGGTTGCCCGTTTTTTCTGTGAATCGCCAGGAATTTCCTCAGACTATGCGTTTTGCCCCAATTTGCAGACGCTGGTAGGAGTTCAGATTATCGCTGGCGTGATTTAGGGCGACGGAGGCCGCGTTTCGGCTTGAGAGTCTTCTTATGCAAACTGTTCCACTGCGAGGGCGGGAAAAACGGAGAAACGGTCGATTAAGTGTGTGCTTCGGACGGTATCGAGGGGGTGGCACAGCAATATGACCAAGGCTGCCTGCCCAACGAGAGATATTCTTTTCGTTCTTTGTCTGCCGAGGGGGGGGACAATCAACTAATCAAGCCGGTCTTTTTCTGCTTTAAGGCCCTGTCTGTGAGTTTTTCTGTTTATTAATGACGGATTCTTCAGGCGATTTCGACTCTGTCTTTTTCGGCGATTTCAGTTACGTGGCAGTCCTGTGCGTATGTTCTTTCTGGCAGAACGATAAGGACGTTGGCCACGTCGGTGTTGTCTGCGAAGGGTGCATGGTGCCAAACGCCGGGGTGCAGGGAGACAAAGGTTCCCTTCGGTACGCGGAAGATTTCGATTTTCTTTAGCGGTACTTCGCCTGTTGGGGTGGCCGGTGCGACGTGGATCAGGGCGTCGGCGTCGAGCGGGAGGATTCCTTCGCCGGTGTAGTTGTGAAATTCGGTAACGTCCACGACGGGCGGACGTTTGCAGACCCGGCAGGTGGAGAATGAGGCGAGGGTGCGGCCGCCGAGGTCGAGCTGGGCCATATCGCGGAAGAACTCAATAGGCTCGGCGCCGAGTTTCTCCGCCCGCGGATTTATCATATTTGCATACACGCCGTACCTGGCGAAACTTTTCTGACTCAGCTCTTTGACTTTCTCTTTTCTCATATAGACCTCCAAAGAAGTTTACAGGTTCACACGGTGCGCTGTCAGCCATAATTTGATGATGTGTCATCGCCTGTGCCGAATCCTGGGCTTTTGGCAAGTCTGGATTCCTGCCCGCGCAGGAATGACGACCATCAATTGGGCAATGACAGAGCACTACTCATTTAGCCATTGGCGGCAGGAGTATACCATAAGGTGTTGCGAATGGCGATGGTTAATTGGTGAAGAAATCGAAGATATTGCCGAGCATGCTGGATGGTGCGCGGTAGATTTCGGTGTAGCAGCACTGGGTGCAGGTTACGGTGGTGAAGCGTTTGGACTGGACGTCGAAGATTTTGCTGAGGAAGCCGCCGGTCGCGCGGAATTCACCGACATCGTATCGCGTGTTTTTGTATTTGGGACAGGTGTAATTGAGGTCCTGCATAATGTTACCTCCTAAGGGTTTAGGTTGTTTATCAGGTTTATGAAGTTTTGGGCTTTTAGTTCCGACAGGGAGTCGACGATGAGGTCGGCCTGTTGGAGGTCTTTGCGGGGTCTGGTGGTGGTGAGTGCGATGACGGTCATGCCGGCTTTTTTGGCGGCCTGGACGCCGGCCATGGCGTCTTCGACGACGACGCAGCGGTCGGGTGGGAGTGCGAGTTTTTCGGCGGCTTTGACGAACGTATCGGGGGCTGGTTTGCCGTGCTTTACATCTTCGCCGACGACAAAGGCGTCGAAGTAGTGACCTACGTGGATACGCTCGAGGACAAAATCGAGGTTGGCGCGGGGGGCTGAGGAGCCGATGGCTAGGAGAAAGCCGCGTCGTTTAAGGTCGGCGAGCAAATCCTTTGCTCCGGGGGCGAGTATCGACTTATCATCGATAAGGTCGCGATATCGCTGCTCTTTCCATTGGGAGAGTCTTTCGATTTCTTCGGGTGGTACGTCCTGACCGGCCAGGATGGGGATTATCTGGTAGTTTTGCATTCCGAAGGTGTTGTAAAAGAATTCACTGGTTATTTCGAAGCCTTCTTTTTCGGCCAGGTCGAACCACGACTTTTTGTGAAATTCCGAGGTGTCAATAATGACACCGTCGAGGTCAAATATAACGCCGATTTTACCTGTTGCCGTTGTCATTCGTGCTTTCCTATACCTAAGAACCTTAAATTTACCCCAAAATAATATCGACGCGATGAAAAGAAGAATTGGCGGCCTATTTGTGGCAGTTTGGATATCAATTAGCCCGCTAATAGAAGGGTTAAGGTCATGTAGATAGCGACACTGATGGAGTCGTTAGCGGTGGTGACGAGTGGGCCGGAGCTGATGGCGGGGTCGATGCCGATGCGGCGGAATAAGAACGGCAGAAACAGTCCGAGGGTGGTGGAGACCATTATGGCTGAGAACATGCCGATGCCGAAAGCGAATACAACGCGAGAGTGTTTGACAAGGTCGGTCTGTATTTCGCCGGGACCGGCGAGTAATTGGGGCAGGAACGCACAAATCAGGCCGCCGACAATACCGCAGCTAATCGCCACGATGAGGGCGATGCGGACTTCGCGGGTGAAGACCTGGGTCAATCTCAAGGCGGCGAGGTGGCCGGTTGCGAGGCCTGAGACTACGATGGCGGAGGTTTGCAGACCCGCGTTGCCGCTGATGGCGCCAATCATGGGTGCAAACGCTGCCGCCGCCACAAACACTATCCTATAGTGGCTTTTGAATAACATCAGAACCAGGGCGGTAATTGAAGTGCCGAGCAGACAGGGCAGCAGCCAGGTCATTCTGACGCGTGCGGCGTGCAGGACGGAGACATCTTCAAGCTCGTCGGGGTCGGTGCCGGCCATGGCGTAAATATCTTCGGCGGCTTCTTCCTGTGCGACCTCGATGATACGGTCGGCGGTAATTCGGCCGATGAGTTTGTGGTTTCTGTCGAGGACGGGGGCGACAATCAGGTCGTTTTTGCTGAATATGTTGCGGACCACTTCCTGGTCGGCATCGGCGGTAATGTAAATTGCGTCGGGGTCGATCAGGTCTATCATGAGAGTTTCTTCCGGGGAGGTAAGGAGGTATCGGATGCGGACGTCTCCGACGAATCGGCCGGTCTTGTCAACGACATAGATGGAATAGAAATCCTCATCAATTTCGGCGGCGCGGATTCTGTTGATGGCCTCGGCGACGGTGGCATCCTGGGGGACGCTTATCAGGACCGGATCCATAATGCCGCCGGCCGAGTCCTCGGAGTAGGTCATCAGTTTCATGATCTGGGCCGAGTCGTCCGGCGTCAGGCTCCGGAGGACTTTTTGTCGTGCTTGCTCGGGCAATTCAGCCAGCAGGTCGGCGGCGTCGTCGAGGTCGAGTTCTGAAAAGAGACTGTTTATCTCATCTTGTCTGAGCAGTTCAAACAGCTCTGCGCGTGTGGCTTCGTCAACCTTTTCCAGGACCTCGGCGGAGACCGGCTTTTGGAGCAGGTCAAAGATAATGCGTCTTTGCTCATTGTCGAGAAGCTGGACTATTTCGGCGATGTCGCTGCTTCGCTGCTCGTTGAGCAGGCGGCCCAGGGCAGTACGGTCGTCGGTTTCGAAACAGAATATAATCTGGTCCAGTAGTTGTTTTTGTTCGTCCAGCATTGAAATGCTCCGGCAAAAGCCAAAAATCGAATTTGGCCGATCGGATGATATAATAACTGAATTACTTTTGTCAGCCAATTCTTTTTTGCATTGTGGCAGGGAATATTGGCGGGTGTGACGTGACTGGATTGCTTTTTTGCAACTGGCGATAGACATTCAAAGAAGAAGATTGTTTTATGAAACAAAAGTCGCTGTGGTATTATGAGGAGATTATGAATGATGTTTGCCTTGAGGGTGATACGGGCAAAGGAAAATGCGATGGAAGAAAGTGTCCGTACTATTGTGCACGGCATTAGCGGCAACGGGTATGACGGGACGTTAACTGGGAGCCGGACAGCCGACGGGAGGTTCGCCCGGGGGCGTGTGGGGGTACAGCCGGTGGGACCCATGGTCCGTATGGTGTCTTGGAGTTCTGTGGCAGGGCCTCACCAGGCAGTGATAGAATTTGAGGGTGGGGCCGGAAAAGAGGAAAATATGCTTGTCCGGGATGGGCTTTTGGTGTACAATATAGATTGTCGTAGGTCTGTTTGAGGTGCTGGTCTGGTTTTTTTTTGGAGAACAAGAGGCGATGAGAAGCTTTGCTTATGGGACGTTAGTAGTTTTGGCAGTGGCAACAGGGGTGTGCGTTGCTGCGCCTGAGCCGGCCATAGTACAGGGGGCGGGCGAGTATACGGTAGACGTAACATTTGAGCACCCGCAGCAAATTAGCTGGCAGGGTGGCGACGGCAAGCCGAGGCTGTTCTGGTATACGATAGTAACGCTGACCAATAGAACAAAGCAGGATGTTGATTTCTATCCAAAGTGCGAGCTTGTTACGGACGGGTTCCAGGTCATACCGGCGGGCATTAGCACGCCGAGGGCGGTTCTTGAACAAATAAAAAAGCGTCATAAGAGCAGGTATCCGTTCCTTGAGTGCTTGGGAGAGACAGGTAATAAGATACTTCAGGGTCAAGACAACACGAAGGACATCGCGATTATATGGCCTGATTTCGATGTGCAGGCCAGGAGTATAAAGTTGTTCATATCGGGCCTGAGCAACGAAACGGTGGTTATTGACCATCCGGTTGCGAAAGATGAGGGGGGCAATCCCAGGAAGGTTTACCTTCGCAAGACCCTTGAGTTAAGTTACGGTCTGGAGGGGGACACGAGGCTAAGGTCTTATATAAAGTTGATTTACAATGGCAGGCGGTGGGTAATGCGGTAAGAGGGGGGATTGCGGGGCAGGAGATTCATCGGATAAGAGGCAAGCGGGGGCCCAGTATCCTGGCACAGACCTTAAAATAAATGCGCGAACCCGGCTGGGGGATGGGGCCAAAAAGTGCGTTTCATCCGAGCAAAAAAAATCACAAAAATGGCCGCTTTTGCGGTCAGTTTTTTTTACCCGCGTGTGCGAATTGTACGATAAGAATATATCGGATGTGAACGGTTTTGAGCTTGTCAAGGAAGACTTGCGGTCGGATTAAGTAGTTTGGAGTTTTCAGGTTGGGTTCTTGTGTAGTCGTGTGGCGCGGTCGGAGAGGGCAAGGCCCACCTGTAGGACAAAAAGAAAGGGAAAAAAGATGCCAGTAACGAAGACAAAACAAAGAAGCATGACAATGACCGAGATAAGAAACAAGGCAAAAGGACTCGGGATCAACCCCGGGACTATGCAAAGAGTGGAACTTATTCATTCCATCCAGAGAGCAGAGGGCTGCACGCCGTGCTATGGGAGGTCGAACGGCCAGTGCGGGTACACCGGCTGCTGCTTCATGCCGGATTGTCTTACCACAAGGCTGTAATTTGGTGGTGCCTGTTGCGGGTAAGTCAAGAAGTAAAGGCAGCGGTCTGCGTCAAAAGGGCATAGGGCAAAAGCCGGAAAGTCGGGCTACACGCCGCCGAGGTGGCGGGAGGTGAAATTCAAGCTGAGAGATTTACCCGGCAGGCCGCCCGGGAAAGGCGGCGGGGCCGGATAAGAGCGGCGGAATGTCGAGAGGTCGGCGCGGAAAGCAAAAGGGACGGCCGGGGCCGTCCCTTTCGTATTGGCAAGATTTTTGCCGGTTCTTAGCAGCGCGGTCGTATTCGTAAGCGCCCATATCAACGTCATAATCAATGATGCGGTCGCTGCCCTTGATGTCAGTATCCGCGTCCTTACAGGGCTGGCAGATTGCAGGCTCAGGCTGGCAGGAGGCGGTGGCGAGTGGGATTCTGACAGTTACTGGTCGCCCCGGACAGCCTGTTTTTTGGGGCTGGGAGGGGGAGTTTTTGCAGGCACGAGGGCGGAATCAGGGTGGGTGGTGGGTAACGTACGTCAGGTAGTGTCCCTTGCCGGTGGTGTCGTTGGGCTGCGAGAATGGGGGTTTTGGGCGGTGAAAAAAAATACGGCGAGGGGGAAATATTTTGTTGATAGCCGATATGGGGGCCGGTATTATGAGGCGGTATTAAGGGTTATTCTTTAACATCCCTCGGAGAATAATCCTGGCAAAAGGCGAGGGGAAGTTTTATTGCAGGCTCGAAAAAGCCTAAGGAGAGCATTGTGGCAAAGGGCAAAGTAAAATGGTTTAATGAGAAGAAAGGGTTCGGATTCATCACTCCCGATGATGGCGGCGAGGATTTGTTTGTGCATCACTCGAACATCGTGGCACAGGGGTTCAAGTCGCTTAGTGACGGCCAGGAGGTGGAGTACGAGGTTGGAGAGGGGCGCAAAGGCCCACAGGCAACCAATGTGCGTCCTTCCTGAAGTGAATCCTGGTATGTGAGAATAGACAACCCAAGGGTCCCGCTGAAAGGCGGGACTTTTTTATTTATTGCCGATGCCGGCTGTATCGGTATTGCGTATCGTGGATTGGGCCGCTCCGGCGTTGGGGCCGAAAGGAAAAACGGAACCGCGGCGGTCAGCTCAGTCTTCTTTCAGCTTTCTTACGGTTTTCATCAGTTCGGTGAGGCGCCATTCGAGAGAGGAAAGAATCCAGAACTCGAAGTGGTTTACGCGCATCTGGCAGTGTATCAAATAGATTATTTTTAGCGAGAGGGTTATGGTGGCCAGCTCAATCATCAAGAGCCGCAGTTCTTGGCCGCCGATTATGGACAGCAGGACGGAGACCACGATTACGGCTATAAATACGGCGTTGATGAGCTTGGTGCGAAATTTGGGTACGCCGCCGATTTTGCCGATGATGGCCCTGACGCGTTCCTTTTCGTGCTGGAAGTGTTCGAGTTCTTCCCTGAGGTCCCTGAGTTCGTCGTGCAGGTACTCATTTTCGTTTTCCATAAGCTGCCTTTCCGCTGAAAACAGTCGGACTGATGTATATTTTACGTGCGGGTAGGATAACTCTTACACGGCCGGTTTTCAAGGAGGCGACAAGTTATTGTTTCGGGCCGCAGATGAGGGCGGGAGGAACTTTTGGAGCTAGGGCGAAGGCGGGATTGACAAAAGCCGGTTTTGGCTGTAGTCTACCGGCGTGGTTTTTCTGCGAATGGTTTACAGATAAGGAGAATTGGGATGCAAAGGAGACAGGTCTTTTTGGCGTCTGTGTTGGCTGGTCTGGTGATGTTCGGTCAGGGTTGCATGGTGGCGGCGGTTGGCGCCGGTGCGGCAGGGACGGTGGCCTACCTCAAGGGAGACCTGGAGGCGGTGGAGTCGAAGAACATAGATACTGTTTACAGAGCGACGAAGGCGGCGTTGAACGAGATGGGATTAAAAGTGACTAAAGACTCGAAGGACACGTTAGGAGCTGAGATTGTGGCGCGCGACGCGGGGGATAAGAAGATTACAATAAAGCTCAAGACAACGGCGGAGAACACGACGAAGCTTTCCATCCGGGTGGGTATGTTCGGGGACGAGACGAAGTCGCGGCTTATTTACGACAGGATAAGAGAGAAGCTTTAGTGGGGGCTTGCGCAGGGGTTCAGAGCGAGTTTTCTCTTCGCAAGGGTTATTTTTTTGGCAGGTCGAGGATTTTGTTACATCTGGGGCAGGCGACTTTCGGGCTTTTGAAGTTTGGTGGTATTTTGAGTATGAGGCCGCAGGCGCAGGTCAGGAATATGAACTGGTTGACCCTGCGCATGATGTCGCCGACCTGATGCATTTGTTTTTGCAGCAGCTCTTTCTTTTTGGCTTCGGCGCCGGCCTGGCGGAGGGCGATTTCCTCTTTGGTCAAGGCGGCGGGAGGGACAACAGTTCTGGTGTGTGTTACGCTGGTGAAGGCATCCGAGTAGTCCTTGAAGGATGCGCCGTGGGCCATATTTCGGAGGATTCGTATGCGTTCGGAAATAGGCGGATGCGTGCTGGTCAAATCGGATAATTTCATCTGTTTTTTTTTCTTGAAGGGATTGACGATGTACATCGGGGCGGTGACTTTGTTTACGGCCGCCAGTTCCGGCGACGTGTCGCCGGCGATTTTTTCGAGGGCGTCGGCCAGACCTTCCGGGTAGCGGGTGAGTCTGGCGGCGCCGGCGTCGGCGAGATATTCGCGCTTTCTGGAAAGGGCGAAGTACAAAAGCTGCGCCATTATGGGCGCGAGAACAGCGGCGATTACCGCGATTAGAAGCATGAGCAGCTGCGCCTGCCCTGCGTTTTTGCCGCCGGAGGAATATCTTCTGCGGGAGCCGGTCATTGAGCCATAGAACATACTTCTGAGGAACACCTGTGAGAGCAGCACTATTGAGCCGAGCATGATTCCGGCAAGCGTCACGAAAAGGATGTCACGGTGGAGGATGTGACTGATTTCGTGGGCGATGACGCCCTGCAGCTCGTCGCGGTTGAGCTTGGCCAGCAGGCCTGCGGTGACGGCGACGGAGGCGGATTGGGGTGTTCGCCCGGTGGCGAAGGCGTTGGGGGCGGGGTCGTTGATGATGTAGATTTTTGGCATAGCGGGCAGGCCGGCGGCGATTTTCATCTCTTCGACGATGTTAAACAGTTGCGGATGAACATCATGGGTAACCGGCGTGGCCTTGCTCGCAGCCAGGAGGATTTGGTCGCCGCTGGCGAAGCTTACCATCGTGAGCAGAAGCCAGACACCGGCGGCGATTAAAAGGCCCACCAAGCCGCCGTCGGCGCCCACGAAAGCCAGGCCGATAAAAAAACCGAGCAGCATCAGGCAGGCGGCCATTATTACCAGCAGGATGATGGAGTTCCTTTTATTGGCCCGTATTAATTCCCACATAATTAGTGTTGAATATTGAGTTTTGAGTTTTGGGTCGAGTCATGTTACCTGTTATCAACACGTGCAGCTTTCTTGACCAGAGGTCTGCCCCGCCGGTTTTGGGGAGTTAATAGCCATTCCGGCCCGGATTCTTTTTCTGCTCCCGGGCGCCGGAGCCTTTTCTACATTGGTGCAAATAACCACACCTTACGGCAGAAGCCGATTTGGTATCTCGACGTACCCGGATTATTTCGGCCAGGTACGGAGCTTTGTGATTCTCAGGGCGACATCACAGTTTCTTTGTTCAGCAATGTTCCCGGCCATTCAACTGAAACTTACCTTCGGCACCTCTCGTTCAGCGGGCGCTTCGATTTCGAAGAAGTCACGTCTGGTGAAGTTAAACATATTCGCAATGACGTTGGACGGGAACATCTGGATTTTGTTATTAAAGAACAAGACCTGGTCATTGTAGTTTTGTCGGGCGAAGGATATCTTGTTTTCGGTGCTGGTCAGCTCTTCCTGCAGGGCGAGGAAATTCTGATTGGCCTTGAGGTCGGGATAGTTTTCGACGACGAGCAGGAACTTGCTTAGGGCTTCGCCGAGTGCGCCTTCGGCCTTTGAGGCTTCGGCGACGCTTTTGGCTCCCATGGCCTGGCTTCGGGCCTTTGTTATCTCCTCGAAAGTCTGGCGTTCGTGCTTCATATAGCCCCTGGCGGTTTCGACGAGATTGGGAATCAAATCGTGCCGGCGTTTTAGCTGGACGTCAATCTGTGACCAGGCATTGTCGACCTGATTTCGGAGTCGTATCAGGGCGTTGTAGATGCCGATTACAAAAAGAATGAGCAAAACAACGACCGCAGCGACAACAATCACTGGCGTCATAGTTTTCTCCTTTAAGAGTATGCTCTTGGTGTTTTTTTATTGTGAGCGCTTTTTGAGCACGAGCGCCACAACAAGAATGATCGCGCCGCCGACGAAAAGTATGATGCTCCATTTTCCCATAGCTCTTTCTCCTTCTTAAAGAATAAGTTATTGTTTTTCTGTATTCTGTTTTTGGCCGAACATATCAGCCAGTAGTCTCTGGATTTTACTATCTTTGTCCAACCGGGCCCTACATAGAATATCCTGAAGTTCGCCTTTGTCAAACCATAAGCCGTCGCCTTTCGAGCATTTGTCGAGCACAAGGATGGGACCGGAGGCGCCGACGGTGATTTTTTGCATTTTTTTCAGGCATATCGGGCATTTTCTAGGTGTTTCAGGGCAAGCAGCGTCGACGTGGAACGAATCGAGCAGTTCGCGTGCCTGTTCGGGATTGCCGAGCAGCATTTCGAGTTCTCCGGCGTCGAGCCAGATGCCGCCGCAGTCGATACAGTGGTCAATCTCGACGTCGGCGAGTTCAAGAGTAATCATCGCGTTTTTGCAGACGGGACAATCCATAAAATTCTCACCTGAGCGAATTCTCCTGTTGGGGTATATTACATTTGTTGGGTCTTCAGGTCAAGAAGAGGGTGGCGGGCAGCATCTTTTTTTTTGCAATACAAGGTTAGTTGTGCATTCGGGTTCGGAGTATGCAGGATGTACATGAAAGGTTATCGACACGAGAGAGGATAGTGAAGATGGTCAGAGTGGGCAAAGTTAAGAACGGTGTTGCTTTTTTGTGGCGTCACGGCATTGGTTTGAGTCCCTCCCAGCGAACGGTCCAGTTTCCGTCGTTGGGAAAGCCGGGTGTGTGTTTATCGGTCGCACCGTCCCATCCGGCGGCCATCATGGCGACGGTGGCCAGGAGGCCGCCATTGGCGGGCAGATACGCGGGTAGGTCCTCGAACTGGTAACAGTGACCGTTGGGCAGCCAGCGGTTTCCTCGGGCGTCCTTCATTAAAGCGTCGATGGCCAGCTCTCCTTCGCCGAGGCGTGCGGCGGTCATTGCGAGCATGGAAAAGTCCCAGCCCCAGGTGGTGTCCCAGTTCCACGTTTCCATGACCTTGCGGAGTGTGCGGCGCATAATTTCACGGTCGGCCATGTCACCCGGTAATACACCCAGCGGGGCCACGAAGGAGGGATGACCGCTGCGATGCATAAAGGAATCCGGGACTGATTCGAGTTCCACATAGAGGCCGTCTCTTGCCGGCAGGGGGGAAAGATTTTCGAGGACGCGGTCCCATTCGCGATTCGGCGGCAGGCCGAGGCGCTGTCGCCATTTCCGGGCGACCTCGAGGCCGAAATGCCAGTAAGCAAGTCCGTACGCTGGATTCAAGCCGTTCGCTTTCTCATTCAGGTAATTCTCAGATGCCGGTACGACGGGCGGCCCGAGGACATAGCGCCGGCGGTCCTGGTCCCAGGCGGCGAAGGACGCCATGAACTCGGCCGACTCAAAGACGATGTCTTTGTAATTCTCAAGGGTTTCGCGGTCGGCGTGAGCGCGGTAACAAAGCTCCGCGTAATAGATGGGGTGCCCCTGCTGCCAGATGAGGAACGGTTCGACGTAAGAAGGCATCTGCACGGCGTCGGGGCCCATGCATTTTTCCCATCGGGCGCCGGTGTAGCCTTCACGTTTGGCCCTGGCCTGGGCATTAGGAAGGATCTTTTTATAGAAGGGGAGGCTTTTCTCCAGCAGGTGAATCCGTCCCCAGAGGGCGAAATGGACGGCGTGCCACCAGTGCATTTCGAGGTGGAATTTTCCGTGCCAGCTGTTGTGGGTCAGGCCTGACTCCTGAGGTGGAAGCGAGCCGGCACACTGGATGGCTGTCAGGTACTGGGACAGAACGATGCGGCGTTCGAGTTCATGTGCGCGCGGGTCTTTGCTGGCGGCCAGGTCGATAGCGCCGCCTTGCGACCAGAAACGCTTCCAGTGGTCACGTGATGCCGCCTCGGTCTCGGAAACGGATGGCACGGACCGGCCTATCGGCTTAGGCGAAAAGGCGCAGACGAATTCCAACCGGTCGGTTTCAATCTCGGGTGCGAATATAAACTTGTGCTTCTGCGGCTGTGAGATGGCGGCTGCGGGTGAGCAAAGTAAGGCTGCACTATATGTGTCATTATCCAGTTTGCGTTCGAAATCAAAGCGGTTTGGGGCTGTTGAGCGCATCAGTGTTTCGTGGTTGTCAGGGTGGTCCCAGTCGGCGGTCTTCTTGCTCCAGTCCTGAAATTGCCTGCCGAGACTGCCTACGCCGTAAGGGAAATGGAGAACAAGCTTTAACTGTCCGGTCCTGATCAGGTCGGAGGTGATGCGTACGGCAATCGCGTCTTCTGTCGGGTGGCAGGTTGTCTGTACATTTACCTTGTGTCCTTCCGCGTTGAAGGAACTGGTAATGATGCCGGTCCAGAGGTCGAGGGTTTGTCTTATGTCGGTTAATTGTTCGGGTATGATTTGTTTGCCCGAGGAGGTTCGCAGTTGGAGGCCTACTCTTCCGAGGTCCAGCCGGTGTGGATTGGCTCTCAGCCAGCGGACCTCCGCTTCGCGCCCTTTAACGCGGCTGTAGAGGCAGCCGACTTTTCGGCCGTGACTTTCGAAGTACGTAAGGGGGAAGTTCTTCACGTTGTAGCCGGCGGGATTTGGAAGGGTGTGCCAGCCCCATTGTGATTGGGTTGCGAGTGGCATCCCTTTGGCGTAGAAGTCAGGGAAGGTTTGCAGGCCGGTAATGTCGGCGGTAAAGGCAAACTCGCCGTTGCCCACCGACAACGGGCAGAAGGGGTCAGGTTTACGAACGACGGGATTGTGGCGGGTCACGAGGGCGTAGCGGTCGATTGGGGTTATGCTTTGTGTTGTTGATTTGGCCGGTTCTTCAGGTGCGGCCGAACACAGTGAAAGGACGAAGGTCGGTAACAGGATGGAGATTATTAACAACTTGAATTTTAGGTTGTATTCTCTGGGCTTAATCATTTTGTCATACTCCGGTCAAAACTTGCGGATGGTTAGTTGAATGTTATATTGAGTTTGCCTGCCGGTCAAGTAAACCTGCGGGGCAGAGTTTTTTGGCGGATGGGGCCTTCCGTCAGTCGGGCGTTAGAATGGAGTGAAGGCAGGAAGTTAAAGGTGGAATAGGGAGATTGGGGAATAGGGGGAAAATATTTGTTCTTGACGGGCGGGTAGACAGCAGATAGCGTATAGCGTGCAAAGGGCTTAAAGGATTGAAGGGGCCGGAATATGATAGTTGACTGCCATACTCATATAAATTGTGCCGCTGGTGATATTGATGCGTCGGCGCATCTGGCGGCGGCAGAGACAGTGGACGTCTGCATAGTATTGGCTGAGGCTGCCGAGTCGAGCGAGGAGGCGAATACGAGGCTCTCGGAGTATGTTGGCAGACATAAGGAAAAGATGATAGGTTTCGGAGTTGTCGAGCCTACGAGGGACAATGTGGGCGTCAAGAACCTGACGTATCTGACCGATAAGCTCGGGCTTAAAGGGGTGGTGGCTTATTGTTCGAGATGCGGTTTTCATCCGGCCCACAGCAGGGCGATGCGGTTCTATGATTCTGCGCAGGAGACTGGGCTGCCGGTCTTCTTTCATAACGGGGGCACTCTGGGGCCTGATGCGGTGCTGGAGTACGCACAGCCGTTTTTCCTGGATGAGGTTGCCAGGCAGTTTCCAGGGCTGAAGATTGTCATTGGGGCCATGGGTATGCCCTTTGTCGAGCAAACCTTATCTATGGTGGCCAAGCATAAGAATGTGTATGCGGATTTGACGATAAACCCGAGCCGAGTCTGGCAGGTTTATAATGTGGTTATGGCGGCCCATGAGTGGGGTGTGATGGGTAAGTTATTGTTCGGGAGCGGATTTCCGTCAGGCAAGGCCGGAGAATGTATGGAGGTGCTGCTGGGTTTTAACAAGCTTCTGGCGGACACGAATCTGCCGACGGTTCCCCGTGGACAAATTCGACACGTCATTGAACGAGATACGCTCGAATCTCTTGGCATAAAAAGGTGATAGGGCTTGTTGGAGTAAGTTGCAGGGAGGTAATTTGCGATGCCTGAGCTTTTGGAGGAGCAAAGAGAAAGCTGGGGGACGCGGGGCGGATTTATTCTTGCGGCGATTGGCTCGGCGGTGGGTTTGGGTAATCTGTGGGGGTTTCCGTACAAACTTTACAGCTACGGGGGCGGTGCGTTCTTAATTCCGTATGTAGTCGCGTTGCTTGTGGTCGGCATTCCTTTGATGATTCTGGAGTTCAGTCTGGGTCACTATACGCAGCGGGCGGCGCCTGATGCGTTCAGGCAGGGACACAGGCGTTTTGAGATTGTCGGGTGGTGGGGCATTATTCTGGGTTTTATCATTGTAACGTATTATCCTGTGATTCTGGCATATTGCTTCAGCTTCTTATGGTACAGTGTCGAGGGCATGTTCAACGGAGGGTATCTGCCGTGGGCGGGTGCGGGTATCGAAGGAGTTGCGAAGGCACGTGATTTTTTCTTTCAGACATATCTTGGATACCAGGAAGGGTTGGCGCCGGTTGGTTTACAATGGAAGATTGTGTGGCCTCTGGTCATTGCGTGGCTGTCGATGTACTTTTGTATTTTCCGGGGTGTGAGACTGGTGGGCAGGATTGTATGGCTGACGGTGCCTCTGCCGTGGCTGATGCTGCTTATACTGGCGGTGCGGGGTTTGACGCTGGAAGGGAGCATGCAGGGTCTGGCTTACTATCTGGACCCGGTGTGGTCGGAACTTGCCAAGCCTGTTACGTGGCGTTACGCGTTCGGCCAGGTGTTCTTTTCGCTGAGCCTTGCATTCGGCGTGATGATTACATACGCCAGTTTTCTGCACAGGAAGAGCGATTTGAATAATAACGCCGCGATTATCGGTCTTGCGGACTTTGCCACAAGTTTTGTTGCGGGGCTTGCGGTATTTGCGACGCTGGGTGGTATGGCCTATGTGACACAGCAGGCGGGCAGGCCTGTAGCTGTTGAGAAGGTGGCGGACGGGGGGCCATCGTTAGCCTTTGTGGCTTTTCCGTATGCACTGGCCCAGTTGCCTTATTCGGCATACTTCAGCTTTATTTTCTTTTTTGCCCTTATTACGCTGGGGATTGACTCGGCGTTTTCGATTACTGAGTCGGTTCTGGCCAGTATCGTGGACAAGACTGGCTGGAGAAGGGATTTCGTGCTGCCCGGAATGAGTGTGGCGGGATTTGTGTTTGGGCTGATTTATGTGACAAAAGGAGGGTTGAACTGGCTGGGAACGATAGACGGATTCGTTAATGGGACCTGGGGTATAGCATTTCTGGGTCTGCTGGAATGTTTAGTTCTGGGGTGGTTGTGGCGGATTGGCACGCTGAGACGCCATGCCAACAGCCGAAGCGACTGGAAACTGGGCAAGTGGTGGGATTACCTTATTCGATTAGTGATTCCGACGGTGCTCGGTACGCTTTTCTTCTGGCAGCTTTTTGATGACGTCAGGGGCGAAAGCGGCTTCTTGAGGAACTCTGAAGGCGAATGGATATTGCCGAACTGTGTTGGGCTTGGGGTTGTGGGGCTTGCGCCGGTGTTGGCGGTTGTCCTGAGTCTGGTCAGAGGTCGGGGTACGGCTGGAGCGGGAGGAGATGAAGAGCAGAATTCAGCCGTAAGAGGCAGGTTGGTTGGTGTAATATCGCTTGTGATAGGGCTGATTCCGGCCGCGTTATGTTTAATTATGTATATGGCCCCTGTAGGGGATGTGGCACAGAGACGATTTGGGAAAGTGATTCTCTGGGCGTTGCCGGCTGGAGGGATTCTCGGGATGGCGCTAAGCAACTACGCTGTGGAAAGATACAACACTTCGAGCACGCAGGCGTCATGGTTGGCGCGGTGGGCGGGAATAGCGGCAACAATGGATGTGAGCGCATTTCTGGCGTTGGTCCTGTTTGGCCTGACGCGCGCGATAAAACCCGCAGAAACCTTATCGCCTATTCGGGACAGATTGAGCGGTGTTGCGTTTGTAATCCTCGCGGCGGTATTGTTGCTCATTGTAGGGGGCATGGGGTGGTGTTTCTACAAGGCGCTGGCAGCAACCAGCAGCGCAGCCGAACCACAGTCGCCGGCCGAGGTTGGAGATTAGCCGCAACGACAGGAAGCGAGGAATCGCAGAAGCTATTTGACGCCTTTGGTGCTGTTGCCGGTGTATTTGTCGACGCAGGCCTTTTCCAGGTCGACGCTGCTTATATTTGCAAGCGTACAAAGCCACGCAAATACATCAGCAAACTCCTCTGTCCTGTTTTTCTCATCCTTACCGGCCAGAGCAGTGGCGAGCTCCCCGACCTCTTCGATAAACCACATAAAAGTGGCAGGGATTCCCCGTTTCCTGTCGCGTTCTTCGTATTTCTGCGCAATTAACTGTTGAAACTGGCTAATATGCATGCTTTTTTTGCGCAGGTCAGCCGTTCAACAAATCCCCGAGCTTTGCCTTTTCGAAGACGTTCCTGGCCTGGGCAATCGCTTTTTCGTAGATTTGCTCGACCTTGGCGCTGAATCTTTCGCCTTTTGCGTGCTCTGCCAGGTTTAACTGGCTGATCATGGGCCCATCGACGGCTTCAATAACATTCAACAAAGTGATTTTTTTCAGGGGTCTTGCGAGAGAGAAGCCGCCGCGCGGTCCTCTTTTGCTCCGGAGCAGGTTTGCCTTGACCAACTGCTGGAGAATCTTTAGCAGGTATTCCAAGGGGATATTATATTTCTTGGCAATGTCCTGAGACAAAATAATCCCTTCCTTCTGATGCTGGGCGATATAGCCTGCCGCCAGCAGCGCGTAACCTGTTGATCTACTGATTTTCATTTTAGCCTCCTTTTCAAAAATAAGGCAACAGTTATTAAAAAAGTACTCTTACACACAATACCGAGTTACCGGACAACCCAAAAACGAGCAGAAATAATACTTAACTTGGAACTTTTTTCAAGGGTCTCTTAGACCAAAATCACAATTGCCAGCTTACTTTGGCATAAAACAAGCCGGGAAACAATACCCACCGGCATAATTTTTTTGTACTCGGGGTGCGGGCATTAGGAGATGTCAAGGTTCAATCTGCAAGGAGCACCCAAAATATTATCCCCAGTTTATGTTAATTTGCAAGATTTTTGCTTTTCAAAAAGCATAAAACTCACAAGCAACAAATATTTATCGAAAAATCCATTAATGCAAGAAGTTTTTTTGAAAAATAGCAAAATTTTTTAAAATTTCTTTTTGGTGTGTAAAAAACTTGACATTTGAGCGGTTGTACTATAGGATTGCGGCCGAATTTGGGTTTTTGTCAGGGAGATGTATATATGGCTCAGGTTAGGCCGAAGATAAGTGTAGAGTATGCCGAAAAGGCAACAGTGGTTACTTTAGCCGAAGAAAAAATCCTCGAAGAAGAGGATGTTCGGGCCCTGCAGGAATCTATAATGTCAGTTATTGACCAATCCCGGCGTATAAACCTGGTCCTGGACTTTCGCAACGTCCGTTTTTTGTCGTCAGCGGTTTTGGGACTTTTGATACGAGTCAGCAAGAAGGTCTACGAGAACGACGGCCAGCTAAAGCTTTGCAGCATAAGCCCCAAGCTTCACGAGATTTTCAAAATAACGCGTTTGACGAAGATTTTCGATATTCACCCCGACGTGGAAAGTGCACTTGGAGAATTGTCTGCCGCGGATTAAGTAACGATGTTTTGGGTCTGCCTCGGCGGTTGGAAGGACGCGAAGGAGCCGATAGCGTTGGCTTAGGCAACAAATTGAGAGAACAAAAGTCTTGCAGGATCGAGAAACTTGGGGATAATCTGCGTGTTATGCGTAATTGGACCTTGACATGTCTTGATAGCCACGCCTGTTTGAAAAAGTGCTTTTGGCCGATTTTAGGTTAGTTGCAGGGAGATTTCGAGAGAATATAAGCCTATGGTATCGAAAACGCCAGCCGGTCGTTCAATAGTTATCACAAGCGTGCCATCGGCCATTGAGGGGATATGCCAGCGGATTTTGCCTGAGCTAAAGGCCCATAACTACAGCGAGGAGGATGTATTTGCTGTTCATCTTGCCCTGCAGGAGGCTTTTCTCAATGCTCTCACACATGGTAATAGAATGGACGCAAAGAAGGCGATTAAGATTGACTATTCGGTTGCGCCGGATAAGATTGAGGTTTCAATGACGGACGAAGGCGACGGGTTTGACCCGCAGAGCGTACCGGACCCGCGATGCAGTGAGAATCTTTTCAAGACGGAGGGGAGGGGCTTGCTGTTGATACGCTCATACATGGATGTGGTGAAGTTCAACGGCCGCGGCAACGGCGTGCATATGATCAGATATAAGGAAAGACGCAATCGCCGTTAGGAATTGCATTTGACAAATGTTCGGCCAAAAATTGTTGCCGGATATTTCTAACGGGGCCGGCAGGCAAAAACTTCGGGGTGAATACTAAACGCCGAAGTGGTTTATTTTGAAAAAAGTCTGCGAGACGGTGAGGGGGGAATCCGAGAAGGGGACGGGGCAATCTTGGTTGGGCGAAAAATGGATAAGGGAACTAAGGTAAGGCTGTTTACGAGAGGTTTTTTTGCACTCTGTTTGTTTGTTCTGAGCGGTTGTATCAATGAGGATGAGGGGGCGCCTCAGATTGTTTCGGACCGTTCTTCAAACAGGCCTGTTCTGGCGCCGACTCCGACGCTGCCGAAGATTGTGAGGAACACCGATAGAGATGTTCCCGATGGGTGGGTGCCGCCTTCGGGGGTGGAAAAGAGTTGGAGGGCCATAATAATTCATCATTCGGCAACGGAAAGCGGCAGCGCAGCGGTGTTTGACAAATCGCATAAGGAAGTCAACGATTGGGATGGTGTGGGCTACGATTTTGTCATAGGCAACGGGACGGACAGCGGTGATGGGCAGGTCGAAGTTACGTTTCGGTGGCGGCAGCAGCGGACCGGGGCGCATTGCAAGACGCCGAAGAACTGGGCTAACGAAGAGGCGGTGGGGATTTGTCTTGTGGGTAATTTCAACAACGCGGTGCCTACCCCGAGGCAGATGTGGTCTCTTGTCAAATTAGTTCAGTTTCTCAAAGACCGGTATCGAATTCCGAGCAGCCGTATTTACGGCCATAGGAGCACCCCAGGCGCCCGCGTAACCGACTGTCCCGGCAGGAACTTTTCGATGGCCAAGTTTAAATCGATGCTTAACTATTGATTTTTGACGATATCCGCGTGCGAAGCCCGTTAGAAATATGATTTCTGACGGGGCGGGGCCAGATGCGATTTCTAACGGGACACGTCCTATAAACCCAAGTCTGAATTCAGCAACAATAGTTCCCTGCTGCAAGAGCGGCGAAAATTACTGGGCGCAGAAAGTCAGTATGCGGTTAGACCGAAGTTTTTGCTGGACAGGTTTTTGCAGGCTGTAGCAAGGAGCCGGTTAAATGGGTATGTACGATTCGGTGTTTTCTTCAAGCTGTGCGCTAAGCGAGCAGATAGCGCGGCACATGTTCGAGATACTTTCTGACGGGGGGGCGGTTATGGCAATCCTGGGCAGAGACGGACGTATCTGGTCGAGCGACTCTGAAAGGTTCACCAGGTTAAACCTCAGCGAGTCGTTTTTGGCGGAGCTCCGCGCCAAAATCGACGACGGCGCCGAGCCGGTCGTCACTCAAGTGGACGACTGCAGTATTGTGGCCGCACAACTGGCTACGGAGCGGACCGATTGCGGTTATGTGCTTATCGCGCTGCCGCAGTACAGCCCGGAGTTGACTTTGATAAACATTGAGCTGATTGAGATAGTACTCAATCAAATGGGTTTGATAGCCGAACTGATTGAGAAGAACAGTCGACTCTATGAACTTCAGATGAAGCATTTCAGTACGTCATACGGTCATAGCGAGATAGCTGCGAATTGACCACAGTTCTCCATTCCGATTGATGTTAAACGCCGATTCATCCTTCGTAGTAATACTACGGAGAACGGATTGCTGATTAGGTATTGACGAGCCCCGTTAGAAATAGTATTTCTAACGGGGCGAGCAGGATAAATTTATAATAATTCTTGAAACAATCATGAAAGTACAGGCGTATATAGTTAATTTCGAAGGTAATGCCGATTTTCCGTTATTGCGGTCTGAGTCGGGAAGGTCGTAGCGGCAGAGATGGAAGCACGGAAATTTTTTGATTGGTGAGGGATATGATTAGTGTTAAAGACTTGCGGCGCAGCTTCGGTTCTATAGTAGCGGTGGATGGGATATCATTTGAGGCTAAGCGGGGCGATGTTCTGGGGTTTCTGGGGCCCAACGGAGCCGGTAAAACTACGGCCATGAGGATGCTGGCGTGCTTTCTGACGCCGGATGGGGGTACGGCGACCGTGTGCGGGCATGATATTTTACGGGAGCCGCTGAAGGTGCGGCAGTCGCTCGGCTATCTGGCGGAGAATGCGCCGGCCTACAACGAGATGACGGTCGGCTCATTTTTGAATTTTGTCTGTGACGCACGGCGGATTTACGGCAGGGGCAGGAAAGACGCCTTGGCCCGGATTGTGACGCGGTGCTCTATCGAATCGGTTTATCATCAGACGATTGAAACGCTTTCGAAGGGGTACCGGCGGCGCGTGGGTCTGGCACAGGCGCTGATTCACGACCCGCCGGTGCTGATACTGGACGAGCCTACGGACGGTCTGGACCCGAATCAAAAGCATGAGGTGCGGCAGCTAATCAGCAGGATGGCCAAGGACAAGTGTATCGTCGTATCGACGCATATTCTGGAAGAAGTTGAGGCGGTCTGCAATCGGACCATCATAATTGAGAGAGGGAAAATACTGGTCGACTCTACGCCGGAGGAGCTTAAGCGGAAGTATCAAACAAGTCTGGACGAGGTTTTCCGGAAAATTACCAGACGTAAAAGCGCTTAGAAAAGACTGAGGGCCGAGGCGAGAAGAATCGGTTTGAAGATTCGGCTTCAAGTTAAGGAGTTTGATAAATGAATGGTTTCTGGGCCGTGTGCAAAAGGGAGCTGAAAGGTTATTTTGCGACGCCGGTTGCGTACGTCTTTTTGGTTATCTTTTTGTTTTTCTCGGGTTACCTGACGTTCAGGCGGGGGTTTTTCGAGGTAGGCCAGGCGGACATGTATCTGTTCTTTTCGAATTTGCCGCTGCTGTTTGTCTTTATGGTGCCCTCGACGGCGATGCGTTTGTGGTCGGAGGAGCGCCGGAGCGGGTCGATAGAGCTTTTGATGAGTTTGCCTATTACGGTTACTCAGGCGGTTTTGGGCAAGTTTGTGGCGGCGTGGTTCTTCATAGGAATCGCCTTGTTGCTTACGTTTCCCATGCCTCTGACGGTATATTATCTGGGTCATCCTGATATCGGTCTAATCATAACGGGTTATCTGGGCAGCTTTCTGATGGCGGGCAGTTTTCTGGCGATAGGCTGCTTCTTTTCGGCGTTGGCCAAGAGCCAGGTAATCAGCTTTATTCTGGCGGTGGTGGCCTGTGCGGTATTGGTTTATGCCGGGATGCCCACGACGGTGAACTATCTGTCAACGTTTCTGCCGGCGGGGATTCTGGAGGCGGTTGAGAACATGGGTCTTCAAACACATTTTGAGTCGATTCAGAGGGGGGTGCTGGAGTTTAAGGATTTGTCGTACTTTGTTCTGCTGATTATCGGTTGGGTGGCGGGCTGTTCTATTATTCTGGATGAAAGGAAGGCCGCTTAATGAACAGGACACTTCGAGCAATTACAGCGGTAATATTTGTGGGTATTATTGTGTTTTGCGCTGTCAGTATATGCCAGAACGTAGGGGGGGCTCTGAGGGCTGATATAACCGACCAGAAACTTTATACTCTTTCGGCGGGCACCCGGGCAATAGTCGGCAAACTGAACCAGCCCATTAAATTGAAACTTTATTATACGAGAACGGCCGCACGAAAGGCGCCCGACCAGATTCGGTTTTACAACAATTACTATTATTTCGTGGAAGCGCTGCTGCGAGAATACGCCAGGGCATCCAGAGGTATGATAAACCTGGAAGTGATTGACCCTCGTCCGTATTCAGACCAGGAAGAAGAAGCTCTGCGTTACGGGCTGCGTCGCTTTCCGATAACGGACGAGGAGAGTTTTTTCTTCGGCCTGGTGCTTCAGACGGAATTCGGCGTGGTCAAGACCATTCCTTTCTTTTCGCCGGACCGGCAGAATTTCATTGAATATGACATCAGCCACCTTATTGACACCGCCATCACGCGGGAGAAGAGGCGTATCGGGGTTCTTAGCAGCCTGCCTGTGATGGGTGAGGACGTATCGGGGTACATGGCGTATCTGAGGCAGGTGCAGGGTCAGCCACCGTCGCCGCCGTGGACGATTGTGCAGCAACTTCAGCAGCAGTATTCGGTTACTAAGGTGGAACGCGAGGTCGAAGAGATTAAGGACGTTGATATTCTGCTGGTGATTCACCCGAAAGACCTGCCGGAAAAGACGCTTTTTGCTATCGACCAGTTTGTCCTGAAAGGCGGCAGGGCGATTATTTGTGTGGACCCGCGCTGCCTGGCGGATAACGTCAGGGACCCGATGGGAAGACAGACGGGCGAGCCCGGTTCGGAGTTGAACAAGCTTCTACGGACTTGGGGCGTGGAAATGCCGGCGGACACGTTTGCCGGGGACCGCTTCCTGGCGCTGGATGTGCAACTGGACCGGAATGAGCGGCTCCAGAAGCTCATTGGTTATTTGAGCCTGCCTCGTGAATGTGTGAACGCCGATAGCGTTATCACCGCAAATCTGAATGAGGTGCGGCTGCTGTTTCCGGGGGTGTTGGAGAAGACGACGGCCGCGGACGGTGACAAGAGTGGTGGGGGCAATGAGATTATCCCACTCCTGCAGACTACCGCCAGTGGCAATACCTGGAGAGTAGAAGGACCGTGGGATTGGATTCGGATAAATCCGGAAAAGATGATGAGTTATTTTAAGGACGGTTCCGAGCCGGTGGTTATGGGCTATCTGCTGAAAGGGCGTTTTAAGTCCAGCTTCCCGGACGGTATCGAGGTGGCTGATGAGACCGGCAAGGAAGGGTCCGGCGAAGACAAGAATGAAAGCGAGGGCGGTGATGAAGCCGCCAAGGAGAAGAAAGCTGCGAAGCGGCTTACGGGTTTGGCGGAAGCTTCAGCGGACTGCGCGGTGATAGTCTTTGCGGACGTGGATTTTATCAGCGACATGGTGGCGTATCGTGAGACCGTATTCGGTATGAAGATGGCGGTGGCCAACAATAGCGATTTGTTGTTGAACGCGATAGATGATTTGAGTGGTTCGGGCGATTTGATAGGCATCAGGTCGCGGGGCAACTTTCAGCGTCCGTTTGTTGTAGTTGATGAAATTGTCAGGAAGGCAGAGCAGGAAACCGCTGCGGAGGTGGGGAAAATAAATGAGGAAAAGGCGCGTTTGGAGAAGGAGCTGCAGCAAGTGGTATCCTCGGCAGGGAAAGGTGAGGAAGCCATAATTGCGCAGTCATTCCTCGACAAGCAGAGAGAGCTGGAGGTCAAGATACGGCAGACCGAGCGTGAGTTGCGCCAGGTGCAGAAGAAAAGGCGGGAGAAGATCGAGCAGTTGGGCGGTATGCTGCAGAACCTTAACACGTGGGCGGCGCCGGTGGTGATTCTGGTGATTGCAGTTATCTTGAGCATACGTCGAAGCGTGCTGCGCAGGCGGTACGTCAGTCACGCCAGTGATGCCTGAAAGACAGGGTTTTGTGTAGTTTTCTTGGGAGTCAATAATGAGCAACAGGAAACTTGCAATATTAGGCATTGTTGCGGCTTTGATGGTTGTCATATTAACCGTTACGGAGGCGCGCAAGCATATGGGGCCGGTTGGAGCGTCCGGTACCGCACTACCCCTGATCCAGGGTCTTGATCCCGCCAGGATTGCGAGTATCGTCATAGGCCGCGGCGAGGGCGTAACCAGGCTTGTCCGTCAGGGCAGGCGTTTTGTGGTTGAGAACAAAGACGGCTATCCTGCGTCAACGAGCAAGGTCAACAGGCTGATTGCCTCGTGCCTTGATATTCGCACGATGGAGCTGATAACCGGCAACCCGGCCAACCATGAAAGTCTGAACGTCAGCGAAGAAAAGGCCCAGAATATTGTCAAGTTTCTCGGCGGCGACGGGCAGGTTATTACCGGGGTCATTGTCGGTTCGAGCAGGCTGCCGGAGCTCCAGATGGAAAAGCGCAGCACGTATGTGCGGCTGATTGGGAGCAACGATGTTTATGAGGCGCAGGATGTGCCGCTGCCGGAAAGCTCACCGATGGATTATGTTGAGAAGGAAATTGTGGATGTTGACCGCAGCGACGTGGTCAGAGTCACGGTAATCGGGCCGGAAGGCAATTACACGTTGAGAGCTGACGACAGCAATGACGACAATATCGTGCTCGATGATATTCCGGAGGGAAAGAAATTGAAGACGAGCGATTGCAGGGAGGTGCTTTCGGCTTTGTCGAGTCTGTCCTTCAACGACGTAAAGAAAGAGTCATCTGACGAAGAGGGCAAATTGAAATTCGACAATACGTACGTTTCGGCGCTGAAGGACTCGACTGTATATACTTTCAAGATTGCCGAGGCAGACGGCAAGACATACGTCAAATGCAGCGCCCAGTACACGGGCGAGCCGCCCCGGATTCTCGAGTCCGGCGAAGAGCTCAAGGACAAGGAGGCGAAGCTGCTTGCTCGCGACCGCGCGGCCGATTTCACCAAAAGACATCAGGGGTGGGTTTATGAAGTTTCCGAATGGAAGGCAAAGAACCTGGTGAGGAAACTGGCGGACCTGCTCGAAGAGGAAAAACCAAAGGCACAAGAGCTGAAAGACGCCAACCAGCCATCCACTGGGGGTGCTGGCGGGCCGGCAGAGAGCACACAGCCGGAATAAAGGCCGAACAGCGGGTGATTGGTTTTCCGGAGGTCTTTATCGCCTTGTTAGATTGGCGCATAACCGCAATTCATCCTTCGTCGTAGTACCACGGAGAATGGAAGGGGCTTCCATTTTGGCACCGGACCGATATTGACCTTATCAAATCTGAACTTTTGATTGTGTTGGGGCGTCGAATCGCTATAATAGGGGCAGTTGGGCCGGCATGTGTATTTTTTCATTGACGGCTGGAGACCTGGCATGGTAAGTTTTTATGCGCCGGACCCCCAAAGGCCTAATAATTTATTAGAGGAAAAAAGTGGAATTTCAAGTTTTCAGACACGGCAGTGCAGTTGATAATTTTACGTTGTGCGGGGCCTATCTTTTCGGAACGGACGGAATGGCGATTCGGCGGGCGCAGGTCTCGCTGCGAGACGGCGTTATCGTGTGTGAGAAGACGAACCTGGAAACCGCGGGTCTGGCTTTGCTGTGGCCTGTAGAGGGTTTTGGGAAAGTTCTTTTGCCGACAACGTGTCTGCCGGAAAGGGATGGGCGGTATGTTTTGAATGTTGAGATAGCACGGGCCAAGCTGATGCATGTCATCAACAAGCAGGAGGATTGGGGGATTTTCGACGGGATGGAGGGTTTGGAAGACCTGTCGAAAGAGGCGCGGGGCTTGTTAATTGAGGCGATTCAAAATATTGGCGAGCCTCCTGCGGCGTCGAAGTTTGCGGATAAATCCCTGCAGAAGGCGACCGTTCTTTCGGAGAAGCTGGCAATGATGCAGGCGCAATCGCTTTTCGAGGCGCGAGGGAAGAACCACGGTTTCAGCCGGGGCTGCCTTGGGTGCAGAGTAGACCCGGGCCAGATTACCAATGCCGGGTATATTGAGAAACTGGTGGAGTTATTCGGATTTGTAACGGTGCCTGTGAATTGGGCTGCGATAGAGTCGAGCAGAGGCACCTATGATTTTTCGAGCGTTGACGCGTGTATTAACGCGCTTTGCAAGAAGAAACTGGCAATTTGTGGAGGTCCGCTGCTTTGTTTCTCAGATGCATACCTGCCGAAATGGCTGCTGCACAGCGGCGCGGGGTTTGAGAAGGTTCGTGAGACCGCCTATCGGTTTGTCGCAAGGATGGTTGCGCGATATGCCGGTATTGTGCATGCGTGGCGGGTTATAAGCGGGCTGAATGCGCTTAATCATTTTGGGTTCAGTTTCGAGCAGATTCTGGAGATGACGCGTGCGGCGAATCTGGCGGTAAGGGCCGTCAGCAACAGGGCGGTCAAGATAGTGGAGGTGAGCAACCCCTGGGGAGAGTATTACGCGACCACGCCGAATACGATTCCGCCTTTGGTATATATGGACATGGTGGTGCAGAGCGGGATTAATTTCGACGCGTTCGGGCTGCAGATGCGGTTCGGCAAGAACGAATCCGGGATGCACGTGCGGGACATGATGCAGATATCGTCCATTTTGGATTACTTCGGGGCTGCGGCCAAGCCATTGTACATAACGGAGGTGGAGGTTCCGAGCGAGAACGGCACGGGTTTGTACGAGCCGGAAGTTGCCGGGATGTGGCACCAGGAATGGGACCAGGCGAGGCAGGGACATTGGATTGAGCAGTTTTATAAAATAGCACTGAGCAAGCCGTTTGTTGAAACTGTCACATATTCCAACCTTACGGATACGACAGACAGTGCCATAGCCAGCAGCGGTCTCTTGACCGCCCGGCTTGAGCCCAAGGAATCTTTTCGGACTCTCAAGAAACTGCAGAAGCTTATTTTCGGTCGGTAAGTTTGACGTTGGGAAGGCAAGGGCGTCAATCGTCAAATAATATGGCGGACAATGGTCTCATCCGGACTGAAGCCGGGCAAGAGAGGATTCAGTCACTTGCATTTGTTATCGGTGTGGGTGTGTGTGTTTTGTTTTGCGGTCTGTCGGTCGTTTTGAAAGTTGCCGAGTCGGGGCATTCGCAAGAGATTGAATTGGATACGAGAATAAATCCGAACAATGCGCCTTTAGGCAGCCTGGTGAGATTGCCGGGCATAGGCATCGGACGAGCGGAGGCGATAGTGGGCTACCGCGAGGATTTTGGGCGAAGAAACGGTAACGAGCGGGCCTTTGAAACTATCGATGATTTACAGAAAGTCAGGGGCATAGGGCCTAAGACGGTACAAAATGTCAGCGAATGGTTGAAGTTTGAATAGGAATCGAGCATAAGCGTTCAGCCTGCAGGTAAGAAAAGATGGACGAGTGGGAAATAGACAAGCCGCTGGGGCATTGCTACGGCACGGGCAGGAAAATTGAATACGGCCAGGAGTATTTTGCCGCTCTTGTAGAGACAGAGCAAGGACTGCAAAGGCGGGATTTCTGCGCCGCCTACTGGGAGGCGGAAAAGCCGGATGTGTTTTGCTACTGGAAGACCAGATTGCCTCAGCCGGGGCACAAGAAGCAGATATTTGTTGACGACGAGATGCTGATGGCTTTTTTTGAAAGGCTGGCGGAAGAAAAAGAACAGGAAAAGATTAACTTCAGGTTTGTTCTGGCGATGGTTTTGATGCGGAAGAGGCGTCTGAAATATGATTCGTCGACGGTCGAGGACGGCAAGGAAATCTGGCGTTTGAGAATAGTGGGCAGCGACAGGCAGTTTGTCGAGGTGTTGAATCCGCACCTTGATGAGGCACAGATAGAGCAATTGCAGTCGCAGGTGGGGCAGATATTGCAGGTGGAATTGTAAAGGTGGGGCCCAGGGGTCGAATCGGCAGATTGTTCTTTTCTGGGGCGGCGGCGATGTTGATTCTTGCCGGCTGCGGACCAAAGATAGAACGGCCGACGCGGATTTGTCCGGGCAGGGGGAATGTTCTCGACTCGCTGTCTGTGCTCAGGGCGCGCCGTGAGAAAGCCATTGGGCTGAGAGCTAACGGCCAGTGCCTTTTGTCGTATTATGACCAGAACGGAAAGCCGAAGAAGGAGAATTTCCTCGTAAGGCTGTGGATGAATCCGCCGGCTGAGTTTTACCTGCAGGGCGACGTTGGTTTTGACGCCAAAGGGATAGTTCTCGGCTCGAACGAGCGTGAGTTCTGGCTGTCAATAAGACCGAAGGAGATTAGCACTTACTGGTGGGGCAGGTGGGCCGAGACGGGCAGTGTGGAGAAGCTTATGATAAGTCCCAGAGCGATTATTGAGGCAGTTGGGATTGCGCAGGTGGACGGTGGTGACGGCGGGAACTGGTCACTGTCGAACGAGGGGCCGTTCGATGTTCTTACAAAACGAAATGAGCGGGGTGCGATAATCAAAAAAGTTTATGCTTACAGTTGCGACTACACTGTCAGGAAAATTGAGTATTTCGATATGAGCGGCCGGGCCGGGGCTGTTGCGGAGTTGAGCCGCTATAAAGAGGTTTGCGAAGGGTTTTCCATTCCCACTGTTATAAAGATTGTCAGGCATGGCAGCGCAGAGAAACAAGATTCGGTCAGGGTTACTCTGGAGTCCGTCAAACCGGAGAGCTTCACCGAGCAGCGGCGCCTCGCTATTTTCACTCGGCCTGAGCCGCGTGGTTTTGAGCATGTCAGCAGGCTCATTGGGGGAGAACTCGTAGAGCAGCCCCGGTAAGAAATAGTAGAAAGGCAGGGGATTTATGAGCAGGGTAAGTTTGCGGGAGAGGATAAGGCGGGGATTGTTCTTACTGGATGGGGCGATGGGGACTCAATTAATTGCTCGCGGTGTTGAGGCGGGTAAGTGCAACGATTATCTGAATATCGAGTCACCCGACGTTGTTCTGGATGTACACCGTGCGTATCTGGAGGCCGGCAGCGATGGTGTTCTTACCAATACGTTCGGTGGCAATCGCTATGCTTTGGGCCGGCACGGGTTTGCAGACAGGGTCGAAGAGATAAACAGGGCCGGGGCGGAAGTGGCTCGGCGGGCGGCGGGACAGGAGTATCATGTGCTGGGTGATATTGGGCCGAGCGGTGATTTTCTGGAGCCTTTGGGGACACTGAAGCGGGAGGAATTGAAAGAGGCCTTTGCCCGGCAGGCAAAAGGGCTTTTGGCAGGGGGGGTGGACGGCTTTATAATCGAGACGATGACGGCTTTGGAGGAGATAGAGGTTGCAATTGAAGCCGTGAAATCGATTTGTGCCGGATTGCCGGTATTCGCGTCGATGGCGTTTGACCATGCCGGCGATAATTTCACGACAATGATGGGTGTTCGTGTCGAGGCTGCCGTTTCAAAAATCGTATCGTTAAGAGTAGATGCGGTAGGGTTCAACTGCGGGACGGCGTCACTTGAGGGGTACGTGGAGTTGGCAGCAAAGTTTGTCTCGGCGGCGAAAGCTTGCGGCGCGGATATGGCGCTTCTGGCCGAGCCTAACGCGGGAAAGCCGGAATTGATTGAGGGCAAGACGGTGTATGACGTGTCACCGGAGGATTTCGCGGCGGCGGCGGAGAAGATGCACTCGGCCGGTGTGAGCATCATCGGCGGCTGCTGTGGCACAGGCCCTGCCCATATTGAGGCGGTGGCCAGAAAGTTAAAATGACCGTTTCAACAAAGCGCTGCTGCGGAGCGGCCGGACGATTCAGGTCAGGGAGCAGATATCAGGTAACTGTCGGTGAAGATGGAGAGGTCGCGTTCGTCGATAATGCCGCCAGGCGGCTCTGAGATGTCGCAGCTTCCGTTCCAATTGTCATCACCGAGGGTGCTTCGCCAGGCGGCGGCCAGGACGGCAAAGTCTTCGAGGTCCACGTCGGTGTCGGGCTCAAAGTCGGCGGATCCGGCGGGTATGGGCTTTAGCAGAAACGCGGTGGCATCCGAGCCGGATCTTCCGCCCCAGCAGACAATCCAACCGTTATCATTGATTGATATGGCTTCGGTAAGGATGCAGCCGAGGTCGGGGTCTATACAGTCGTTGAGATCGATGTTGTTGCCCCGGAGTTTGCGCTCGAACAGGACGGCACGCGTAGCAAAGGTCTGGGCTACTACGGCCCGGCCGACGATCCAGCCGTTGTTGTTTATGCAGAAGGCCTCCGCGCTGTCATATCCGGGCAGCGTGCCCAAGTCGGTATTGTTGCCCTGGCCGGTCGGGTCAAAGAGGACTGCGCGTGGATTCCAGTTTTCAAGCAACATGTCATGAGGGTTGGCCCTTCCTACAATTTGGCCTCTGTCGTTAACTGAAAGGGCTACGGCACATTGATAGCCGGGCAATGTACCCAAGTCGAAATTGTAACCGCCACCAGAGGAATCGAATCGAACGGCCCGCATGTCGCCCCAAAAATACAGGGACCCGTCGTGGTTGTATGCGGTTCCGACGATGAGGCCGCAGTTATTGATGGAGACGGCCTCTGATTCGTTATATCCGTCCAGTGTGCCCAGGTTGACCATGTTGGGTTCACTATCGGCTTTGAACAAGGCGGCGCAGCGAACCGCGTCACCGCCTCCGGATGGCTCAACGAGGACAAAGCCAACAATCTGGCCACTGTCGTTATTCTGCCAGGCTGCGCCTTCGGGGGGCAGTGCCCTGTTATTGCCGGTTCCATTAGGGTCAAAAATCGTCGCGTACCAGATAGAGGGGGCGAGGTCGGTCTCAGCGCTGCCGACGATTTCGCATTTGTTGTTTATTGACAAGGCTACACTTTGTTCGCCGCCTAATGCTCCGAGGTCGATATCATTGCCTGTACCGTTGGGGTCGAACAGGACGGCTCGATTATAACCGGGATAGTCGGTGTTCCAAACATAGCCGGCAATGTGCCCGTGGTTGTTTATTGAATAGGGCTGCGAAATATTGTAGCCGGGTAAGGTACCGAGGTCGGTTACGTTGAATCGCATGGCTGCGGCGGGTTGGCTTGCGGTCATCATTGTGACTGATATTGCCAACAAAAGAACGGATTGTCTTCTCATTTCTTGACTCCTTAGTTGTTTCTCGTGGCTTTTCGGAGCGAAGGTCAGGGCCGTAACATCTCGCACTAGTAGTCTGTAACTTATAAGATGCAGGCATAGTGGTTTTTTTGCCGATATGAATAAAAAAAGTCGGTAAGGAGACCACAAAATGCAAAAGAAATATGTAGTAGAATTGACAAGTGAAGAACGAATACAACTGGTTGA
>DATKVV010000075.1:0-5556 GCA_035529895.1 Sedimentisphaerales bacterium | reverse complement strand
ACCCTGTTGACATCTTCGAGGGCCACACCGCCTTCGTTGAAATCATGCAAAATAATGTCCCACCGCTGCCACTGCGCAGTTTTGATATCGTTCATATCCTGGCCGTAGTCGCCGTACCGCACCTCTGCATATTCGCCGCCGGAATCTTCCAGGCCCACATACATCTGCTCGGTGGCATTAGCATCGTTGTTGGGGTCTCCGTAGAAGTACAGGGTCAACAGCTTCACGCCGGCCTCTGTCCAATCCTGTGTCTGAGCAAACGCCCGTTCGGTCTCGGAATAATAGTCCATAATGCCGCCCCAGCCATCGTTGAAATACGCAAAGATCATCGACTGCTTGCCGCCACGCACCGGACTGGGCGGGTCTGTTCCAAGATCAATAAACGCGCCGTTCAAATAGGCCCACTCGCCCCCAACGTAGCGTACCCCATGAAGCCACGTATCATAAATCCTGTTCGTGTTATCGTTGTAGGCCTCCATATCGTCAACCACAATATAATCAGCCGTTGTGAAGCTCCAGACACGGCCCTTCCATATTTCGGGGCCGTTCGCTTCATCAATTCGCCAATAGTAGGTCGTCCGCAACTCAAGAGGACCGGCCGGAGCATAATTGTCATCTGCGACGTCCTGGCTGCCTCTGTATTCGGCTGACGAGGTATCGGCTTCGTTGACCTCATCGAAATCAGTGCCAAAATACACATCGTGCGAAGCCGCGTATAAGCCTGGCAACCAGCCAAGAACAACCTCCCGCGGCACGTCTTTGACGCCGTCCTGTGGGGTGGGGCTCATGGCGGTCCCAGGGTCAAGCGTCCCGCCGGGGTCCCAGATAGTCGCCGCTATATGGTGCGTTGGGTGTTCCGGCGTCGCCCAGTAGTACATCGTGACAAGCTTGCCGTCGGGCCTTTGCACCATTCGGCAATAACCGAGGTCGGGATCATTGTAGATGTCTGTCTGGTAGTCGCCACGGAGGATGATTTCAGCAGTCCAGGTCGCCCCTTCGTCCTCACTGATTCTGGCCTCAATTGTCCGGTCCAGGCGGTTCCCGCAGGCACAGGCCAGTCTACCGTCTGTCAGACGCACCAGCGCCGGAGGGTTGCCGTTCCACGTATAAGTGTCTGCCACCTTGCTCAAAAACGACCAACTGCTGCCGTTGTCGTAGGACACAAAGGCATCAATCCAATCGCCCGGATTCTTGCGTCGCAGGGTGGTGACGAGTTTGTTTTCTGAGATGCGCACTGTGGAAGGCATGACCCCTCGCGTGGTGCACGGCTCGGGATTTATCCAGGAAACGAAGTTGAACGTCGCCCCCCCGTCGGTGGTCCGGGCCATAAAGGCCCTGTCGGTTGGTCCGCAGCCATTAACCGACATACCGATGAGACAATCATCGGGCCCGTTGACGACGTAATCCGTTCGGGAGCTGTTGTTCAGTCCCGCCAGTTCCGGATGACTCATCAGAGCCCCGCAGGTGTAGGGCCCCTGCCAGTTGTGGCCGCGGTCGTAGGAGATAAAGAACTGGCCCTGGCTGGTATATGACTCCGTTCGCCAGGCAAAGTCAGGATGGGCGAAGTTGATTCCGCCCGGGGAGGGGACCGGCGTTCCGCCGTCGCCGACGAAATTGGGCGGGTCCTCCATTGTCCAGGTCAGGCCGCCGTCGAGGCTTCTGCCCAGACCCGTATAAGACGGGGAGCCAAGGTTGTGACCGGGTATTTCCACATAAGGTCCGTAAACGAAACTGACGAGAATTTCATAATCACCCCAGGTCCACACGCCGTTATTGGCCGGCCAGCCGCAGAATATATCAGGCCCGCCATAAACAATCGTGTGGCCAATAATTCTCACGATGGCCGTTTTGAAGTTCCACACATCGCCTCTTACAAGCGATGTGTCACCGACCTCATCGACCCGCCAATAGTAAGTTGTCCCCAGATTGAGAATGCCGGGATTATAGCTGTTCGCTTCCTGCCGGCCTTTATACACATCCAGAGTCACCGCACTATTGGCGTCGCTTACGTCGTTAAGGTCCGTACCAAAGTACACATCATGCCAAACGGCAAGCACACCCGGCTTCCAACTGAGGTCGGCATCCTGAGGCACACTCGAAGCACCATCGCCAGGGCTGGGCTCGCCGGCTTTTCCATCATCTGTCGTAAAGCTCCACACCCTACCCTTGTAAGTCTTGAGGCCGCTAACCTCATCAACCCGCCAATAGTATGTAGTGTCGAATTCAAGAAGCACCGGTGGAGCGTAGCTGTTTGAATCCTGCCGGCCCCTTCCCGGCAGAACGTTTGGGTCCGCGGCATTGTTGACATCGTCAAAATCGGTGCCGAGGTACACCTCGTGGGCACTTGCCGAAACGCCCGGCGTCCAGCTAAGCATCGCATCAGGCGACACACCCCCCGTTCCGTTGTATGGTCGGGGCTTCGAGGCAAGGTTTGGGTCAGGCTCGGAAGCTGTCACCACCGTATTACCACCAAACAATTCAACGTTGACCGTCGCCTCACCGCCGTAGGCCGTAATATAGCCCGCATTGACATCGGCGAGAATATCACTTCTGACGTCTCCGGCAACCAGGAACGCACCCTGCTCAATATCCATTGCATACGCCGCTTCGCCGTGACTAAATAAAGCACACTGGATAATTCCCGCATCAAGGTTGATGGTTACAATTCCCGGACCACCGGCGGCCGGAGGCGCTTGAAAAGCACCCGCGATATCCAATAGACCACCGGTCATGGTGATCGTTATGTCAGCGGCGCCGCGAACGCCACCCAAGGTCATGTTACCACCAATGGTAACCGTACCACCGCTGATATTAATTTCTCCGCCGCCGTCGTCGCCAAGTTTAAACTCGCTGCACGAGATGCTCCCGCCGCTAACATTAAATACGGCAAAATCCAGGCTGCTGTCACTTGCTCTCCAAATACCGTTGATAGTAATATCAGGGCTGCCGGTAATGTTGACTGTGGCGATGCCGCTGCCGCCGTTGGCAAATCGCCACTGGCCGTTGACGACCACCTTCCCCCCCGTTACGTCTATGACCTGATTGGCGTTTGAACTCCACTTAGGCCCTTCGATTGAGCCGACGGCGACGTCACAATCGATAACGGGTCCGCGCTCGGGCGGCGGGTTGATACGCGCCGTCTGCGCTGCACCGGGTACGGCATTAGTGTCCCAGTTCTGCGGCGTGCACCAAGAATCACCAACACTGGCTCCCGTCCAGGTGGCCGCCAAAGAGCAATTAACCAGACCCGCAACTAATACCAGCAATACGGGAAATGTCAGTTTCTGAGCGTGCATGAGACTACTCCTCCAATATCCATCGACACAATGCCGCAGCCAACTGCAAAACGCCTTCTTTTAGGACCTTGCATGAAAAAGCAAGGCTTCCGGGTGTGTTCTGCATTATGTTGTATTATACCAGCTTCACCACCAAAAAAGCAACCTCAAGACCTCTGTCTTCGGCCCACTCGGTATTGCCGGCCATACTCACCCTTTTTCTATTGTCAAGGGACCTGATTATCAAGAAATTCGTGATTGACATCGGTCCGCAGTTTGCATATTCTTCCTAAGATTGGACCCTCCTTCGCAGTCCTGCTTCGCGTAAAGCTATGCAGGACTTTGGCTACGGAGGACAGGGGCGAGTATTGAAGAAGCAACGGGAACTTCTTATACTGGCAGAAACAGTCTGTTCCCCGCCAGAGGTATGTGGGGACAAGCTTTCCCGTTTTATACAGACTGTATAATCATTGTTAGGTGGAAAAGGAGGCCTAATATGCTTTTAATGAGCACTGTGACTTGGATAGTTATTGGTGTGGCTGTTGTGATTTTGGCTCTGGTTATTGGAGCGAAAATAAAAGATAAATATTTTTAGAAAGGGAATAAACAGAATGAACATTTATGTAGGGAATTTATCGTTTGACGTCACCGAAGGCGAATTAAAAGAGCTTTTTGCGCCGTTCGGCCAAGTCACAGAGGTCCGCCTGATAATGGATAAGTTCAGCGGTAAATCAAAGGGGTTCGGATTCATTGAAATGCCCTCTAAAGAGGAAGCAGAAAAAGCTATCGAAGGACTGAACGGCAAAGACATCAAGGGACGGGCTATGACTGTCAACGAGGCAAAGCCGAAGACCGAACGTGGCGGCAGAGGTGGACGAGGCGGTTACGGCGGCGGTGGCAATCGTGGTGGCGGTTTCGGCGGCAGAGACCGCTACTGACAGCCCGCTTTGCTGAAAAAGTAAATACGCGACGGCAGATTATGACAGAACACCAACAACAAGGACATGGTGGGGGCATAACGCCGGAGGTGCTCAAGAGTGCTATGAAGGCGTTCAAGAAGCGGCTCAAACTCACTGCCCTGGACGAGGATTCGCGCCTTGGACGTGGGGCGCTTTCGGGTGGGCCTACGGGCGTTTTTGCGATAAGGCCGCCCAGCCGGTTTCCGCAAGAGGTCTGGGGGGAATTGTGCAGGCAGGGAAAACTGCGCGACAGCGGGCACGGATTATATGAACTGGTCAAAGTGTCCTAAGTCCTTGAAACTCCTTACGGAGCACTACCTGGGCCAAACGCAAAAGATTGGACCCTTCAATGCGCTACGCTTACTCAGGACAAGGCAAGTATCGAAGAAGCAACGGGAACTTCTTATACTGGCAGAAACACCCTGTGTTCCCCGTTTTATACAGTACGCCAGCCCGCCTCACCTACGGCGAGTAAACTCCGCCGGGTAAACCGACCAAAAGAACGGCGGGTAAAAAGCGTATAAAACTGTATAAGGATTGTTATGCAAAAGAAGGAAAGGACATGGGAAAACGTACCGGACACCTTTAATTCCCTCAAGGGGTAAAATATGGTTGAAACAATAAATGCCGTTTGTCCAGGCTGCAAAAAGACATTTGCCGTCCCTGCTGAATATGAAGACAGAAAGGTCAAATGCAAATGCGGACAGGTCTTTATCGCTGCAAAGAAACTTACCGAACCTAAGGAGCCTGTCTCGATAGACTCTGCCCGGGGAAAACCTTCTCATAATAAGTCGGTTATAGGTTTGGGAGTTATAGCAGTATCGTTGACTCTTATCCTGGCCGTGTTTCTTATGTTGCTTTTTGTTTTCCGTGACAAGTGGGAGAATGACAATGGCCCCAAGATTCGTCAGGAAGCAGATAAATTGGTAAAGTTACAGACTTTGGAATCTAAGGCACAATCCTTTATTGAAAATGGCGATTTGCAAAACGGAATTGCCAAATACCAGGAAGCTCTCGACGTTATCCAAAAAAACCAGACGAACAACCCTAAATTTACAGAAGCTATGGGAAGAATTTCGCTGGCCAAGCGAGAGGCAACTGAATTGCTTGAGAAAGTAAATAAGAAAAAAGGTAAGCGTTCACGCGGTTTTGGCTAAACAGGCTGTGGTTTTTATTAACGATGGAGATGGAATACCATCCAAATGACAACGACATGCATTACGCAAATACTCAATAACACTACGCCCTTGCAGACGACAGGTGGCGCAGGCAGTGAGGATACGTTCGGCATACCTTGCGCCACGATCGCTCTGTGTGCCGAA
>DATKVV010000074.1:0-2080 GCA_035529895.1 Sedimentisphaerales bacterium | reverse complement strand
CAGCACAAACCTGGTCTGCGGCATAGGTCCTTCGAAGGCGTCAACTAAAAGCAGCGCACCGTCTGCCATTTTCAAAACACGTTCAACCTCTCCGCCAAAATCGGCATGCCCCGGTGTATCGATTATATTTATTTTATATTCATCGCCTTGTGAATCCGTATAGTTAATAGCGCAGTTTTTACTTAGAATTGTTATACCCCGTTCCCGTTCCAGGGGATTCGAATCCATAATCAATCCGTGTTTGCTGCCGGCCAGCTTGTCGAGCTCCTCACGGTGGAACATCCCCGACTGGTACAAAAGCTGGTCTACCAGCGTCGTCTTGCCGTGGTCAACATGGGCAATTATGGCCACATTACGGATATAATCTGAATACATAACAGATTCTCAAAAGGAATTAGTTAATATTCGGAATCTGACTTAGTCCTTATTGGATAAACCCAACATATTACATTATTTTTTAGGAATGTCAATGCAAAGCCGTGTAACCGGCGTGCCCTGCCCCCGTTTTTTGTGCCAGTTATTATGAGAGTATTTCAGATTCTTAACGCCTTGGGCCTTTCCGGCGTCGTCTTTGGGAAGCACGGGTCTTTTTGCCCGCGACCGGAAATTTGCCTCTGTGCAGCCCTGATAGCCGTTTATCCGCAGGTTGCGGTTGTGGCGAATCAGGTTTAGTGTAGGTAAAGTCTTTGCATCTTTCCGGTTTGAATTCACGTCCTATGAATTTTTCGATATTACAAAGGTGCTTATCCTCCTCGCGTGAAACAAACGTAATCGCATCGCCGGTGGCTTCGGCCCGGCCGGTACGGCCGATGCGATGAATGTAGTCTTCCGCATAGACGGGCACATCATAATTGATGATATGCGAGATCCCCGTGACATCGATGCCGCGAGCGGCGATATCGGTTGCGACCATGACCTGGTACTCACCTCTCTTGAAGCCATCCATTGCAAGGAGCCGCTGGCCCTGGGTGCGGCCGGAGTGTATCACCACGGATACAACGCCGGTGGCCTTGAGTCGCCGGTTAATCTTGTCGGCCCCGTGCTTGGTGCGGGAAAAGACCAGGACGCTGTACATCTGCCAGTTGCCGAGCATGTGCAGCAGAAGGTCCATTTTCTGTTCCTTGCGTACCGGATAGATATGTTGGGTAATCGTTTCGATGGGGTTGCGAGGGCGGCCAATCTGAATCATTTCGGGAGACTTGAGCATGCCTGTGGCGAGAACTTTTATCTTGGGCGACACCGTGGCAGAAAAAAACAGGGTTTGGCGTTTTTTGGGCAGAGCGCCGACGATCTTTCGCACATCGTTAATGAAGCCCATATCCAACATTCGGTCGGCTTCATCAAGAACGAGCACTTCAATATGCTTGAGGTCGACGGAGCGGCGCTGCATGTGATCTATGAGTCGTCCCGGTGTTGCAATAACAATGTCAACCCCGCGACGAAGTGCATTAAGCTGGCCCTTAATATTCACACCTCCATAGACGGCCAGAGTACTCACATCGAGGAATCGGCCATAGCCGAGTATAGCCCTTTCGATTTGCACTGCCAACTCGCGCGTCGGCGTGATGATAAGTGATTTGATAACTTTCTTTGTGGTCGCCTTCTCATGACTGAGCCGGTTTAGAATGGGCAGTACAAAAGCGGCAGTTTTGCCTGTGCCGGTCTGGGCGCAGCCTATAATATCTTTGCCTTCAATTGCGGCTGGAATCACTTGAGACTGAATTTCCGTAGGAGCGGTATAGCCGGCGGCAAGAATACCCTGCACCAGCGGGTCGGAAAGACCAAAAGTCTTAAATGGCATTAGATAATCCCAAAAAATGTAAAATTGAAACTGATTCGAACGCAAAGATTGTTCAGAGAGCGTAACTATAGGTGTTATTACAAACAACAGAGCCTTTTAGTAGCGACGTCCGCCACCTCGGCTTCCACCAAAACTGCCTTGTCCTCCACCGCCACGACGGTCGGTCTTTGGCTTTGCTTCGTTGACATTCAAAGCACGTCCCATGAACTCCTTGCCGTTCATTTCTCCGATAGCTTTTTCTGCCTCGTCTTTCGATGGCATTTCAATGAAGCCGAATCC
>DATKVV010000073.1:0-38841 GCA_035529895.1 Sedimentisphaerales bacterium | reverse complement strand
GCGGACACATAGCTGGATGAACCGCTTTCGCCGCATATTGACGCGGTGGGAAAAGAAGCCTGAAAATTATTTGGCTCTGCTTCATCTTGTTTGTGCCATAATTACGTTTCGTTGTTCCGGGTTATTCGGATAGGCTCTAAGAGGGCCAAGATGGTTGTGGAAGGCATTGAGGTGAATATCGATCTGAGGTGGGATGAGAAAGGTCCGAAGATACAGGTGCTTGGAGGTGAGAATAATCCGAAAACCGTTGGGGCCGTGAAGGCTGCACTGGCAGGCGTGGTGAAGTCGGGCAGGAGCTTCAATCTCCGGGACGCCGTATCGTACAGCAGGAGGGATGCAGACATCGGCTACCTGAAGTCGGCATATCTGGCCGCGTTCGCAAAACTCGGGTACACCTACATACTTAGAGCGGCCCTTAACCGGGTGCGGCAGCAGATCCAAGAGCCGACTTGCCGTGTTCTTGAGACGGTTAGGGTTTATGCTGGTGGGTTGGGTAGCTTTGGAAGTGGGTTTGTGTTGATCAACGAACCCATCAGGTGCCTCGGTGTGAAGATTGACGATTCGCTTGTGTGTTTGCCTTTGGGAGATGGAGATGACGTTTTCTACGAGAAGCTGGCTGAGATGCGCTCAAGCGGACGTGCGCTAACATGGCATGGCAAAGAGACAATCGAATGGCCAAGAAGACTTGAGTTGGCGCTTGATTTCGCTTAGAAGGGATCTGAAAGGGTGGTCAGATGAGCGGAGGCTGGGTTCGGTCTTTTTGAGAGGTGATATGAGACGACGAGATTTCCTGAGAGCAGTAGTGGGCGCCGCGAGCGGGCTCTATGTGTCCGGATGTGCAGCTCCCTTCGGACAGAGGGGGGGCAGACGCGTTGAGAAACCAAACATCATTTTCATTCTTGCCGATGATTTGGGATATGGCGACCTGGGATGCTACGGGGCGACGAAGATTGAGACGCCCTGCATCGACCGCATGGCTGCCGAAGGGATGCGCTTCAGCAGTTTCTATACTCAGCCGGTGTGCGGTCCCACGAGGACAGCCATCCTGACGGGATGCTACCCGATGCGGGTAGCGGAATACGGGAACATAAAACGTCACCACCCGTTTGTCCACGCCGATGAGATTCTCATCCCCGAGGTTCTCAAGCAAGGCGGCTATGTCTGTGCCTGCATCGGCAAATGGGACCTGAACGGTCATTCTTCGGATGGATTTGGCGAAGGAGTCACGCCGAACACACAGGGGTTCGATTATTTCTATGGGCGTCCAGCCGAGGGGGCCATCTACAGGAACGAGAAGGTGCTCGGCAGTGCACCGGATGCCGAACTGACGAAACGTTATACCGACGAGACACTCAAGTTCATCGAGGAAAACAATTCACAACCGTTCTTCATATACCTGGCACACACGATGCCTCATGTCCCACTGGCCGCGACGGCGGCTTTCAAGGGCAAGAGCAAGCGAGGCCTGTACGGCGATGTGGTGGAGGAACTGGATTGGAACGTTGGGCGGATCCTCGACAAGCTCAAAGAACTGCGAATAGACGACCGCACAGTGGTCATCTTTACGAGCGACAACGGGCCGTGGCCGCACTGGACGGGCGAAGACAACTCGGGCTCCGCGGGGCCCCTGCGCGGCCAGAAATGTGAGACGTGGGAAGGCGGCGTAAGGGTGCCCTTCATAGTGCGTGCACCCGGTCTTGTCCCAGCGGGACAAGTATGCGAGGCCATTATTGGCGACGTCGATATGCTGCCAACCTTCGCCGGTCTGGCAGGGGTTGATCTTCCCGGAGACAGGACCATCGACGGTAAAGACGTGCTTGGCTTGATGACGGGTGAGACATCTGCCTGGCCAGTCTCGGCACGATATTATTATTATGACACCCACCTTCAGGCGGTGCGAAGCGGGAACTGGAAACTGATCCTGCCGCGTCCGAAGTGCCCACCCTGGCTGAGCGACAAGGGCCTGGCCAAGAACTGGCGCGGTCGTAATGTTGAGGAGATTCCTGAAGCACAGCTCTACAACTTGAAGGACGATATCGGCGAAACGGCCGACGTAGCCGACCAGCACCGTGAGATCGTTGAACGTCTGCTTGATCTGGCGGAAGTGGCAAGGGCCGACATGGGAGACTACAATCGCATAGGACAGAACGCCCGGTTCTTTGATTCACAGCCGGCAAGACCGGATGTTGCAAAGTGGAAGAATAAGTAAGTCTTCAGTGGCGTGAAAGATCGCACCCTACATAGGTCGATTTTAGCGTAGAGCGGCGGCTAAATATTTTTTCGGCGGACAAGCAAGTTGCCGATCCTTAAGGGATAAAGACGAAAGAGACCATCCCCAAGCACCGTAAGGCATCCCCGAGGGACTGCCGCTTGAGGCTGCCACCCGTCGGCCTTCGTGTCAGGATTTTGTTGAAAATGGGGCTGTTGGAGGGTATAGTATCGGCAATAGGCAGAAACCCCGCGTAAAACGCTGGGCTAAATATCTGGATTCCCGCTCCCTCGGCTATGCTCGGGAGAGGTTTCGCGGGAATGAGAATCAGCGAAATCAAGAATAAGGAGGCAGTAAGATGCCGATAGTTGACGGACGGTACGAAGCGAAGATATCGACGACCTTTCGCTCGACGAAAGAGGCGATTGAGGCCATAAGCAGTAAGATTGAAAAGTCAAAGAGAGTAAGGATAAGCAATATCCCGATGGGTTTGCTTTCGAAGCTGGCGCCTTTGCTGAAGGGAAAAGACGTAAAGATTATTCTGCCGTTGGGAGAGAAGGTCGGGCCTGAGCTGCAAGAGGTGGGCGAGGCGGCCGTGACCAAGGCAAGGATTTACAAGGACCATAAAGGCACAGAGGCGAACTTAGGCTCTATATATTTTTCCGACAGCGTGTTCAGCGTAGCGTGGGTCGGCGAGAAAATCCTGGAGATTGACGCGATGGATTACGATAAGTGCGTCAAATGTATGAGGGGCATGTTTGACGTGGGGTGGCGTTACGCTGACAAACAAAAACAATAGATTCCAAGTTGAAATAGTGTTCGGGAGTCTTTGAGAAACCGAGATTTGAAATTGACGGGTTCCTGCGCGGCGCGGGAATGACGACATCCGGAGTTGAAAGAAAGGAAGCCTGTAGATGTACAAGATTGCGGTATTACCCGGCGACGGTACGGGGCCGGAAGTGACGGCCGAGGCGGTGAAGGTATTGAAGGCCGCGGCGGACAAATTCAGTTTCAAAGTTGATTTGACGGAATTCGATTTCGGCGGAGAGAGATACAAAAGGACGGGTGAGACTCTGCCGGACAGCGCCGTGCAAGAGCTTGGCAAGTTCGACGCGATTCTGCTGGGTGCAATCGGTCATCCGGACGTGGCGCCGGGAATTCTGGAAAAGGGCATATTGCTGAAGGCCCGTTTTGGGCTGGACCAATATATCAATTTGCGTCCTGTGAAGCTCTATCCGGGCGTGGAAACGCCGCTGAAAAACAAAGGCCCGGACGATATAGATTTTGTGGTTGTTCGTGAAAACACGGGCGACCTCTACACCGGCACGGGGGGTTTTACGATGAAAGGGACGCCGCAGGAAATAGCTGTGCAGTCGGCGGTGTATAGCCGGTTCCAGGTTGACCGGTGCCTGAAGTACGCGTTCGAATACGCGCGGAAGTACGGCAAGAAGTCTCGCGGCAAGGGTGAGAATAACACGCTTGCTTTGTGCGGGAAAACAAACGTGCTGACATACGTGTACGATTTGTGGGAGCGGGCCTTTCATGAGATGGGCAAGTCTGAGTATCCGGATATAAAGAGGGAATACTACCACGTTGACGCCACGTGCATGTGGATGGTCAAAAATCCCGAATGGTTCGACGTAATCGTGACGGGCAACATGTTCGGTGACATCATCACAGACTTAGGCGCGATGGTGCAGGGCGGTATGGGTATCGCTGCGGGCGGGAACATCAATCCCGAGGGAGTCAGCATGTTCGAGCCTATCGGCGGAAGCGCGCCGAAATATACGGGCAAAGGGGTTATCAATCCGCTGGCCGCCATTTGCGCAGTGCAAATGATGCTTGAGACGCTGGGGGAGGAAAAGGCTGCTGATGCGGTGGAGAAGGCCGTCATGTTCGTAACCGCCAACAAGATAAAGTCGCTGCAGGCGGGGAAAATGGGTTATTCGACAGCCGAAGTCGGCGACCTGGTTGCAGAAAAGGTTGCCGAATAGACAGAAGCAATCTCGAGAATATGAAGGGCAAAGGCAAAAGCTTGTTTTAGGTTTTTGCATTTTGGTTTTTGACTTTTTGGTTTTTTCGCGATGCCTGCCAATCTTACGCCGGAATATTTCAAGGCCGAGCAGTGGTTTCGCAGCGCCACGACCAATGAGGAGAAGATACTGGCGCTGGAGCGGATGCTGGCCGTGATGCCCAAGCACAAGGGCACGGACCATCTGAAGGCGGACCTGCGGCGCAAATTAAGCAAGCTGAAAGAAGCCGCCGCTCAAAAAAGCAAGGCTTCCGGCGTGGATATTTTCCACGTCCCTCGAACGGGCGCCGGCCAGGTTGTTCTGGTGGGTACGCCCAACTGCGGCAAAAGCGCCATACTTGCCGCTTTGACCAACGCAAGGGTCAACGTCGCTGATTTCCCCTTCACAACCAGCGGTCCGGTTCCCGGAATGGTAAGGTTCGAGGACGTTCAAATCCAGCTTGTGGATATGCCGCCCATAACCGCGGGCTACAGTATGCCGGGACAGGTGGGGACATATCGGCACTGCGACCTTATCGGCATCGTCATTGACCTTTCGGGCGACGTTGAAGAGCAATTGCGCGTATGCCTGGATTTCCTTGAGTCGAAAAACCTGCTTATCGAGACTGAAAATCCCGCCTCCGACGAACGCGGCAACATTCTTGGCAAGAAGGTGTTTTGTATCTGCACCAAATCCGATATCGGCCAGCCTGGCGCCGTGGACAAGCTCAAGAAATCATGCAAGTACCCGTTTGAGTTTGTTGAAATCTCGACCGAGACGGGGGCGGGTCTTGAAGAACTGCCCGGCACGTTTTTCAGATTACTGAGGATTATCCGGGTTTACGCGAAGCCGCCGGGCAAGAAGGCGGACATGGACGAGCCATTTACGCTGCCGGCGGGTTCGACGGTTATGGACCTGGCGACAATCGTTCACCGGCAATTGGCCGAGAGACTGAAATTCGCGAGAATATGGGGCACGGGCGTTTATGACGGCCAGAACGCGCCGAGAAACCACGTTCTGAATGACAGGGACATTATTGAGTTGCACTTCTGACGAGTCGGCCTATAATGCCGTTTTTGGTGATAATGCCCACGGTGCAGAAGAAAGTAAGCAGAAAGGAGATGTGAGATGTTCAGGGTTCGCTATGCAATTATTGGTATTGTGACTGCGGTGGTGTTGGCAGGGATGTGCCGAGCGGGGCTGGCGGCGGAAACAGAGGGTGGACCCGCCCACAAAGCCACGCTGATGATTGAGGCGGGCAAGACGGGTGAGCCGGTCTCGAAGTATATCTACGGGCAATTTATCGAGCATCTCGGCCGGTGCATTTACGGCGGCATCTGGGCGGAAATGCTGGAAGACCGCAAATTCTACTATCCGATGCCGGCGGAAGGTCCGATTTGGCAAGAGCACAAGGGAACGGATGTGCTGGCAGCGTCGCCATGGCAGGTCATCGGGGAAAAAGACGCTGTAAAAATGGTGCGCGAGAATTCCTACGTGGGTGAACATACGCCCCAGATTGAACTGCGGGGCGACGGCACGTGCTGCGGAATATTTCAGGACAGACTGGGACTGGTTAAAGGCAAGAGATACACGGGGCGAATCGTGATTGAGGGCAGCCCTAAAGCGGCACCGATAGAGGTAAGCCTCGTGTGGGGCCAGGACAAAACCGAGCGACAGACGCTGACAATCAAAAAAATCGGAAGCGATTTTGTCAAGGTACCGTTATCTTTCAAAGCGGGAGGAACAACGGATAACGGACGGTTGGAAATCGCAGGGAAAGGAAAAGGCATTTTTCAAATCGGGACTGTTTCGCTGATGCCAGCTGACAATATCAAGGGTATGCGGGCGGATACCTTGAAGCTGCTCAAAGAGCTTAATTCGCCGATTTATCGGTGGCCGGGCGGCAACTTCGTGAGCGGGTATGACTGGCGCGACGGGATAGGCGAGCGGGACAAACGCCCCCCTCGCAAGAACCCAGCGTGGACGGGTATCGAGCATAACGACTTCGGACTTGATGAGTTTATGGCATTCTGTCGGGAAGTCGGGGCGGAGCCTTTGATTGTGGTCAATTCCGGTTTTGGGGACGACCATTCAGCGGGGCAAGAGGTTGAGTATGCCAACGGTTCGCCCGAAACTCCGATGGGCAGGTGGCGTGCGGCAAACGGCCACCGTCGGCCCTACAAAGTCAAGTGGTGGGGCATCGGCAACGAGATGTACGGCAAGTGGCAATTAGGGTATATGTCACTCGAACATTACGCGCAAAAGCACAATCTGTTTGCCAAGGCCATGCGGAAGGCGGACCCGTCCATAAGACTCGTTGGCGTCGGCGACGTTGGCCGGTGGTCGGAAGGCATGCTGAAGAATTGCGCCGAATATATGGACCTGATAAGCGAGCATTTCTATAAGAGAGAGAAGAAAGCCGTCACCGAGCACGTACGGCAGACGGTCGATGCTGTTCGCAGCAAGGTTGAGGCCCATCGTAAGTGGCGCAATGAGCTGGAGTCGCTGAAAGGCAAAGACATCCGCATCGCGCTGGACGAATGGAATTACTGGTACGGGCCCTACGTTTACGGCGAACTCGGCACGCGCTATTTCCTTAAGGACGCGCTGGGCATCGCTACGGGCCTTAACGAAATGATTCGCAACAGCGACATTGTTTTTATGGCCAACTATGCCCAGACGGTCAACGTAATCGGCTGCATCAAGACGAGCAAGACGGATGCCGCGTTTGCAGCGACGGGTCTTGCGTTGAAACTATACCGGAACCGCTTTGGGACGCAGCCGGTGGCCGTTTCGGGAAACTTCGAGCCGCTTGACGTGGCGGCGGCCTGGACGAGCGACCGCGAGGCGCTGACGGTCGCCATCGTGAATCCGACAGAGTCCGCCTATAAGCTAAAGGTGGACTTAAAGGACGCACGGCTGAGAGGGAGGGGACAACTCTGGCAGATTGCCGGCTCCGACCCGATGGCCTACAACGAGCCGGGAAAACCGCGGAAGCTGGTGATTGAGGAAAAGCCGATGTCCGGTATTCCGAATGAGTTAAGCGTTCCGCCTTTGAGCGTTTGCCTTTACAAGCTGCCGGCTCGCTGAGGTATGCGCAGGCCTGCGGACATCTGCGGCACGGAGTGCAAAAAGCCAAAGGACCTGCCCAGCTTAGCGGTGCGGTCCGGCCATAGTCTTTTTGAGAATTCTGAGGGTATTGTTCTGAACCGCCCAACAAGATTGTTATGAAGGAGTGTCACTGATTATGGAATGCAATAAGAAACAAAACGAGAAGAATTGCGGGTGCACATATTCAGGCTGCAGCCGAAAAGGTATGTGTTGCGAGTGTATAAGCTATCATTTATCGTCGAAGCAATTACCGGGCTGCTGTTTTCCGCCGGCGGTAGAGAAGACCTACGACCGCAGCTTCCGCGCGTTCGCCAAAGCCTGGGCATTATGAGGTCCTGCTTTGCCCGCTTAAAAAGCCAAAGAATCGCCCGGATAGAAGAGTAAGCGCGTATCGGTGCAAAACGGACGGACACACTATCAGTTGAATAAAACAAAATCCCTCAAAAACTGAGGGATTTTGTTGCTTCTGGTACTTAGTTTCCCACTGAAAACTGTTATTTGTCGGAAAGACCGCCGTATAATTCCTGGAGGCCTTTGATATCCGGCGACTCAAGGGTCCTCTTTTTCGTTTCACCCTCCTGTGACTCGCCGAACATCGTTACTTCGGAGCAGGCGTTTTCATCATACTGGTCGTCCAACCCTATTCCGTGTCCCAACTCATGAGTGGCTATGTTCTGCAGGTCCATTATAGTTTCGTCACCCAGGTCGACCTCGTTGGTGTCACCTGTGTATCCCCAATTGTAGTCCGTATCAAACAGAATGTCAAACTCAACTATTTGTCTCTTACTGGGGGGACCCGAGAAGTAACCCCATGTTATGGTTACCGCGATTACGTTGGGTTCATTGTAGTCCCCAAATACTAATTCATTTCTGCCGTCAGGCTTGTCGTCGTCCCAGGTTCCGTCGTAAACTACCCCCCCGGGGCCGAAAAGGTCTGCGCCGGTAAAATCGTCCCACTCGGAAACTGCCTGCCATGTTTGCTCATCTACCTCTGAGACATCCAACCCCGAATAAGTTGGGTCTATAACGTAATTAACCGGCAACTGCTTCCACTGGACGCCTCTGCCTAAAAACTCATAGCATTTGTTCTCTTTTGCCTTGCCTCCTCCGGCCCATGGCGGTTTCGCGAATCCTTTCTTATAGTGAACAAATGCATATCTTTCCAGGCCGGAAGGTTTGAGAATCCAATGCTCGTCTACTTTTTCGATTACAGGCGCCCTGTCTGCATTGGCCCTGCTCCTGGCTTTTTGATTCGCCGGTATCATATTGGGAGCAGCAGAAGCCACAACTGCAAAGGCAAGCAAGGCAATCAAAACGGCCACAAAAGTTTTAGTTCTCATAATATCCTCCTTTTCGTTGAATAATAAAGAGTTTTGCACTTGAGCCATAAGGCTTTAGTGTATGAATACTTATCTCCTTCTCGCCCCTTGTCTCTTTTGGTACAGACAATCTATATACAGCGTTTTAGTCTTTTATGTTTACTCTATTAAGGGCAAAAAGTCAAGCCAAATTATGGCACTTTTTTGGTTTTTTTAGTGATTTGGGCTTCGGCACCGGTTTTGGGGCAATACTTGAGATTCAGCCGCCCCGATTAAGAAAGCACAGCGACGAAAAAGGCCGAGCGAAAGCGAGCCCGGCCTTTGTTTCGACACGGTTGAATCTTCTACTGCGAAGGTGGGCTTTCGAGTTGGGCCAACTGTTCGGCATTAACGTTTTCCGCGGTCAAGTCTCCGTAGATCACCCTGTACTGGTCATCCGAAATCTTCCATCGCATCAGCACCGCATCAGCGTCATCGGGACCGACCGACTCACCGTAATATGCAGGGTCCTTCTTGTCCGCCACCAGCAGCATATAGAACATACTGAGCGATTGAACCGGCCGCATCATATCCAAGAATTGCGTCGCGAATTGCGTCGCTTTTTCTTCTTCCGATTGACCTTCTTTGATGTTTAACTTCTGCCGCAGTTTATCGGGCATTTGCTCGCCAGCCGGGCTTTCACTGTCTTTTAGTTTGCGGAACTCCTGCATGCGATTTCCGAACTCCTGCATAAGATTGATCCAATCCACCTTCTTCGGATATTGCCCGAAGATTTCAGCAAAGAACTTCAAGCCTTCAACAGCAGCTTGTTCTGTCCTCGGCGGCATCTTAATGCCGTCGGTGGGAAAAGCCGTGAAATCCCCTGGAATAACCGGCTCAAAGTCACTTTCAGCAACAGGTATATTCCACTGATAATCGTAAATAACATAGTGGATTTGCATCTGCTCATTAGGCTGCAAGTCCATTTCAGCACGCACAGGGAGCCGGTTTTCAACATCCACCCACAGCCTTATTTTGACATCTTTTGACATACCTGCCATAAAATTGGGATCCGTCGTCTCAAAACCCTCTACTTCTACACCATCAATTACCGACCTGCCGAGTTCAATGTATTTGCGGTTCATGATTTGCTTTATCATTTCTCTCGGATCGTTGTTTTGTTTTCTCATGCGGGCAAGTAAGTCATCATCAAGTTCCATTCGGGTGTACTTTTTCTGCTCAGGCATGACCGTAATCCATACCTTCTGGTCAGGAAGAATATACATTTGCTGGGTCATTTCTTTTTGATCTTCCTGACTGAGTTTGAGAACGGTAGTCGTTTCCACTTTCACGCCGTACTTGTTCGAGACAGTAACCATCCCCTCCGAGGTAGTAACCATCCCCTCCATCTCTTTAGGCATACCCGGCATCATAGCTCCGGTCATAGTCATTTTCGTTCTGTACATGAATGCCTGGACCTGTTCAATTCTTTCGAGGACGTCGGCCAGGGCGACACTCTCAATGGGGCTTCCAACATAGTGCATCAGTACTGCCGCGGCAACAATTATTGCCGCCGCTGCAGCGAATTTTGTAATTCTACTTTTCATGATGATTCTCCCTATATTCGGAGGCCGGACGGATTCAGGTACTGGTTCGGTCGCGGCCTTGAAATCCTGGATTTGCTTTTGATGGTCTTTCTGCCATTTATCGAAATCGAGCTTCGGTCGCTGCCGGCTGATCGCACGGCTGATAAGCTCGTCGAATTTTTTGTCGTGTTCGGAAGGCTTCATATTGAGCTCCCCAGAAAACCGTCTCGCTGAAGGTACTTTGCCATTTTTCGTTTTGCCCTTGTAAGTCTGCCGTTGATGGAGGCCTTTGAAATTCCCAGTGCCGAAGAAATCTCGTCGTAGGACAGGCCGTCGTAGTATCGCAGGACTATCAGTTCCCTAGTTGAAACGGGCAATTGAGTGAGGGCCCGGCGGACAGCCTGGATGTCATCGTCATTTTTGTCAGTGGCTGCGCTGGGTGCATCTTCTGTACGCGGACGCCTGGCTCTGGCCGCGGCCATATCGTTGGCGACATTTCTGCAAATGCGAGCCAGCCACGGGCCGAATCTTGCTTTGTTTCGCAGGCTTGGCAGGCTGGCGAGCGCCCTTGCGAACGCCTCCTGGGCGGCATCTTCGGCAAGACCGTGGTCCGACAGAACAGAGTAGCCGATTGCCACCAGGGCAGGATAGTGTCGCTGTGCGAGTCTGCCGAAGCTGTCGATGTCGCCGGCGACGGCCGCTTTAATCAGTTCTGTTTCCAGCATTTCTGCCACTGCCAAAGGTTAACCTTAATTTGGCTTTCGTAGTCTCTGCGTCCATTATATTGTCTGATTTGAAGCCGAAAACAGGCGCAAAAAATTGTGCTTTTGGCAATTTTGCATTGTTTTACCGGCCGCGCGCACTAAAAAAGCCGAGCCATACCAGGCCCGGCCTATTTGGTCGCACTGTTGCGTATTCTACTGCGATGGTGGATTTTCCAGTTGGGCCAACTGTTCGGCACTAACGTTTTCCGCGGTCAAGTCTCCGTAGATCACCCTGTACTGGTCATCCGAAACCTTCCACCGCATCAGCACCGCATCAGCATCCTCAGCCTTAACTCTATCGCCGTAGTACGCAGGGTCCTTGTTCTCCTGGACTAACTGAGTGTAGAAAATGTAAGGCGCCTGCAAAAGCATCATCTTGTTCATCAGCTTCTGTGTTTCTTCCTGGTTTGGGTCTTTAATTTTGTCAATACCCATGCTTTTCAAGACTTTGCCGCTTTCTTGCACTATGGCCATCATAGTCATGCTGCTCGGATATCTGCCGTCGGTAATTTCAGCGAACGCACGCAGCGCTTGAACTGTCTTTCCCTCATCCCTCATGCCCGGCACTTCCACTTCTGCCAACAAGGTATAATCAGGCGGTATCTCAAAGTCACTTGCATCGACCTGAATATCCCACTGGTAATCGTAAACAACCCCCTGCATCTGCATCTGTTCATTTACCTTGATATCTAACTCTTGACGCACAGGCAGCCGGTTTTCAACATCCACCCACAGCCTCATTTTGATATCTTTTGCCATAGGCGCCATAAAACTGGGGTCCGTCGTCTCAAAACCCTCAACTTCTATACCATCAATTACCGACCGGCCCAGCTCGGTGTACTCACACCTCATGATTTGCTTAACCATTTCTCTCGGGTCATTGTTCTGCTTCTTCATATTTGCAAGCATCTCATCATCATACTCTATTCGGATGTACTTTTTTTGGTCAGGCATAAGCGAGATCATTGCCTTCTGGTCGGGAAGAAAATACATTTGTTGAGTCATTTCTTTTTGATCTTCCTGACTGAGTTTGAGAACGGTAGTCGTTTCCACTTTCACGCCGTACTTGTTCGAGACAGTAACCATCCCCTCCGAGGTAGTAACCATCCCCTCCATCTCTTTAGGCATGCCCGGCATCATAGCTCCGGTCATAGTCATTTTCGTTCTGTACATGAATGCCTGGATCTGTTCAATTCTTTCGAGGACGTCGGCCAGGACGACTCCCGAACTGTTCCTGCCAAGGAATGGCAAACCGGCAAGCACCGCAACAACAATCACCGCTGCTGCAGCGAGCTTTGTAATCTTACTTTTCATAATATGCTCTCCAAGAATAGGGTGTTTCTGCTGCCTTGTTTGCATCAAAGTCTTACCGAAGCTTTCGGATGTTTCTTTGGCGATTTGGTGTACGTCAGCCGGCACGTCTTCGCTGCCTATTCTTTTCAGGATTTCTTCGAGATTCACATCCGGGTTCATTCTATTCCACACCTTTTCTCAAAGTCACCAGCTTACTTTTAAGAGTTGCCAGCGCCTTGGATACATGCGACCTTGCGCCGGCTTCGGAGCAGCCGAGCTTTTCAGCGATGTCACCATAATTCTGCTGTTCGAAGTATCGCATCACTACGGCCCTCGACTGCCTGGCCGGAAGCTCAACTATCGCTTGCCTTACTTTGTGTGCTAACTCGCTGTCGTCAGCGGCCTTTTGCGGTTCTTTCTGGATACTGATGCGGTCTTCACTGATTTGGCCGTCTCTGCCGATTCGGTTTCGCCAGGCGGTCGAATTGGCTGTAAGAGCGATTCTGTAGATGTAGGCCCGGGCCTTCTTGCCGTTGAGCTTTTCGACGTGCCGCCACATACCGAGCATGGCATATTGAAAAGCTTCCGTGAAAAGTTCCCTGTCACCGGTGAGTTTCCAGAGAACCGACGACAAAAACTCAATATATCTTTCCTTCACATGTTTGAACATGTCCACGCGCTCGGAATATTTCATCTGTCTTCGCCTAATCTGCTTAGAAGTCCAAGAGTCTCAGCTTCTACCTAATAATAACAGTGGAGGCCGCGTTTTGTGTAAAACCTTTTTCCGGGCACAGCACGTTTGGAGGATGCGGCGTCCGCCTGTCTTAGGGGCTTTTCTGCTTCGCCAGGGCGGCTTCCAACTGCCGGCGGGCCTTGGCAAAGCCGGGATTGATTTGCAGTGCCCGGCGGTAATGTTCTATCGCTTCGGCGGTCTTGCCCTGACGCTCCAGAAGGAAACCGACATTGAAGTACATCTCGAAATCGTCGGGGCGGGCCCTGAGCACGATGCGGAATTGCCCTATTGCCTCATCGTCCCTGTTGAGCTGGGCGAGCACCAGGCCCAAGCGGCCGTGGGCGATTACGAGGTCCGGTTTAAGCTCAATCGCCTTTTTATAACAGTCAACGGCCTGCTGCAATCGGCCCTGGCGGGCCAGTGCATATCCCAGCTCGTTCCACGCGTCGACGTAGTCAGGCCTGATGGTTATCGCCCGGCGAAACTGTGCGATGGCTTCTTCGGTATTTCCCTTGTCGTCGAGCGCCATTGCCAAATTGTAGTGCCCGACCGCAAATCCGGCCTTTAGCTTCAGGGCTTCTTTGTAATGTTCGATCGCCTCATCAATCCTGCCGAGCTTGATTAGAGCGTTGCCGAGATTGTTATGAACCTCGTAAGAATTAGGACTTAGCTGGAGGCTTCTTGTGTAGTGTTCAACAGCGTCATCGGTTCTGTCTGATTTTGCCAGAGCGAGCGCGAGATTATTGTGCAGGACGTGCTGGTCGGGGGACAGGGACAACATGTATTGATAGTGAGTAACGGTGTCGCGCCAGTTAACGAGGTAGCGTCGGGCCGCAAAGATTTCGGCACAGCACAGCAGCAGCACCACCGCGAGGGAAATTATATGGCGGGGTGCGAAGGTATCCTCCGAATCTCGCCAAAGCCAGGCCAGGAATCCCGCAAGAGGCAACAAGAAGCCTACCATGGGCAGGTAGACATGCCTGTCGGCGGCGATTACAGGGTGAAAACCGATGATTCCCAAGGTGGGAAAGACGGCCAGGAAGAAAAACAGCCAGCCCGCCAACAAGGCCCGGGTCCAAAATAAAGTAACAAATAGGAAACCAATCAATACGCCGGTGCCGATTATGCCGGTCAGGAGCATCGGCTGGGTGGGGGTAAAAGGCGAAGGGAAAGGATAAAAGGCGGACAGGTGGACAGGCCAGATGAATTGGCGGAGATAGAAAATGATATTGTGACAAATCATCAGGGGGATTCGGATTAAGCCGTGCTCACTGGGCATTATGACGTCGGCGGTATTTCTCTGTGAAAGAAAAGTTATTAATGCCGCCGCGCCGGCGATAATGACAAAAGGCACTTTTTCAAGAACGGCCTTTCTGCCAAGTCGCTTCAGCGGCCAATAATCCAGAACCAGCATCAGAAGCGGCAGCGGAGTACTTGTCGGCTTGGACATCAGCGCCAGGACGAAGAATGCCATGCAAACAAAATAAGTTATTACGTTGCCGTGGCGGCAAAAACGGACATAAAAAACCAAGCACCAAAGGGCAAAGAAGGCGGCCAGCAGGGTTTTGCGCTCAGCCAGCCAGGGAATTGATTCGATAGTCAGCGGATGGACGCCGTAAAGCAAACCCACCATTGCCGCCGGCCAAGCACGGCCGAACAGAAGATACAAAAAAACAATCAACAGCAGGCTGTTTGCCACATGCAGAAAAAGACTGGTGCGGCGAAACGGCTTGAGATTATCCTCTCGGCCGCCAAGAGAATAATCGAGCATCAGCGATATCATCGCCAACGGCTGATAGTAGCCGCGCACTGTCGAGGGGTAGAGAACTTCACTCAAAAACCGCTTAGCGGATTGCCAGCCTGGGTTCTGGACCAATCGATTTTCGAGCAGGTACTGGTCATCGTCAAGCGAAATGGCCCGGCAGGAAAGCGCAGGCCAATGTGCAATCAAAACAACGGCCGCCACAGCAACCATCAGGCCGGCAAGAACAGCAAGATGATGGGACCCATTTGCCTGCCGATTGGCGCCAGGCCCACAGTGAACCTGCTCTTTCAAGTCCGTGCCCTCCTTTTGGACTCAGGCCTCGAACTTTTTTCCCGTCAGGCGCTCGTAGGCCTCGACGTATTTTTCACCGGTCTTTGCCGCAATATCTTCGGGCAATTCGACGCCCGGCCCGGATTTATCGAAATTGATACTCTCGAGATAATTGCGGACAAACTGCTTGTCGAAGCTTTCCTGGTCTCTGCCTGCTTCATATTTATCCGCGGGCCAGAACCGCGAAGAGTCAGGCGTCAAGACCTCATCGATCAAAATAATTTCGCCCTCCGTTACGCCCCACTCAAACTTTGTGTCGGCCAGTATTATTCCCCTGCTCTGGGCATAGTCACTGGCCTTTTCAAAGATATCCAGGCTCCTGTCGCGGACGTATTCGGCCCGCTCGGCACCGAGGATAACGACGCATTGCTCGAAGCTGATATTCTCATCGTGTGTGCCGCGTTCGGCCTTGGTGGCCGGGGTAAATATCGGTTCCGGCAGCTTCTCACACTGCCTCAAGCCGGGCGGCAACTTGTGTCCGCAGACGGTGTGGCTTTGCCTGTACTCTTTCCAGCCTGAGCCGGCCAAATAACCTCGCACCACGCACTCTATAGGCAGAACCTTCACCTTTTTAACCATCATGCTGCGCCCGGCCAACTGCTCGCGATAGTCGCAGAACGGCTCAGGAAAGCTGTCCACATCGTTGCTTATCAGGTGATGTTCAATATCCTCGGTTAAGAAATCGAACCAGAACAGGGAGATTTGCGTCAGAACCATCCCCTTATAAGGTATGCCGTTGGCCATAACCACGTCGAAAGCGCTTATCCTGTCGGTGGCAACAATCAGCAGCTTATCGCCCAAATCGTAAATGTCACGGACTTTGCCGCGTTTCGGCTGCATTCCAGCTATGTTTGTCTGCAAAACGATTTCACCCATAACTATCCCTTCCTTATTTCATTTTGACTTACTGCGTGGTCACTTTTCAGTCTTTTTCCGATTCGATTCTGGAATCGACAAACGCAAATATTTTTTCTCTGACCTTGCGGATATCATCGGTGTCCGGCAGAAACCCGCAAATCGTCTCAAGAAACTTGCGCTGCCTTATCCGTTTCAAGGTGGGCGTAAAATTCACGTCGTAAACCCACGCGAGCTGCAAAAGCCATATATCATTTAGCGTCTTTAAGCCCGCGTAGTCTATCCGTCGGCCTCTCAAGATATCGTCAACAACCTGCCGGGAACACACAGGCTCATCCGGAAGCTCCACCTCAAACATAAACTCTTGCGGATTGTCTCTGTATTGGCGGTAGTTGTTTATCATCACATAAAACACGTCGAGCTTGTCGGCATCGCGTATCAATTTCGAAAACAGCAGGCACTGGCCATTCAGGCCAGGCGGCAGCTCTTTACGCCCGTGATATTTAACCGCCTCTTCAATTAACTGCCTTTCTGTGCTTTCCAGCACTTCAAGCACCTTTGTTTCCCTAAGAACATCCAGGCTCAACAGGCAATGGTTTATACTCCTGGGGTCATTATAGGTGCGATATTTCACAAATTGCTTAAACCGGCCGATGTCATGAAACAGCGCTATTACCTCAGCTATCCGTCCTTGGTTCGCATCAAGCCGGAGCTCGTCAGCCAGATAGAGCATCTCTGCACAGGTCCGGCGGGTATGCTCTTGTTTGAGCTTCAAGTTTGCATTGACGTACTTGTCGTCACAATAGAATTGTGCCACATAATCATCGAACCACGCTTTGAATTTCTCTAACTGCTCCTGCTCCATAAGACTTCTTTCATAAGAAGAAAAAGGCATTTGGCGGCTAAATTTATAGCAACTTTCAGGGAAAAATCCAATTGGATATTTGAAAACTGTGCGTGTTGGGGTAGAATCTGTGTTTAGCCGGTGAATAGAATCTTTGGATTGATGGAAGTTAAAGGAAGGAAAAACGATATGCCTACAGTTAAAGATATCGTTGTCAGAAAGCCGTCTGAGGAAGAAGCCAAGACGTGCCAGTCGTGGCCGATTTGGCAGTGTGAGGCCAGCACTTTCGACTGGGCGTACACAGAAAAAGAAACCTGCCTTCTGCTGGGGGGCAAGGTAACGGTCACGGACGGCAAGGATTCGGTAAGTTTCGGCGCCGGCGACCTGGTCGTATTCCCCGAGGATTTGGAGTGCACCTGGCAGGTACACCAGCCGGTTAAAAAGCACTACAACTTCGGCTAAGAACCAAAACGAGCAATTGGGCCGGCGTTAGTCAAGGGTGGCTATCCTTATTGAGCCGTTGGAGGTTTCGAGGCGGAGTTTACCTTCTCCCTTGCCGAGCGTGCCGGATGCCGTTTTTCCCATCCAGCCTTTTACGGTTAATGGCAGGTCTGTTCGTATTGACCCTGTGTGAGTAACGGCATCCACAACCGCCGAGAAATTGAGCGGACCCGTGAAGTCAATATCGGCGTTGTTTGCATTTACGCTAACGCTGCACACGCCGGGCGAGGTCTTAGCGTAACTAATCTTCACCCTGCCGTTATTTAGCTCGGCCTGTAAATCCCCGGAGATTTCTTTGCAGGTGATTGAGCCGTTGTTCGCGTTTATGGTACCGGGAGCAAGAGCGGCTTTTGTGACATTGATATGGCCGTTATTGGTATGCAAGCGGGTATTGCCCGCAGTGCGCACGGCCGAAAGCGACCCATTATTTGTTCTGCTTTCAATGTCCCCGGAAATGTCGGCAATATCGATTGAGCCGTTATTGGTGCGCAGGTCCAGGTTCGCTTGCGGGGGGAGTGTTATCTCAAAGTCAACTGTCACGGACTGTTTTTTCCGCAATTTGGGCTGTTGGACCTCGACCGATAGGTTTTCAGCTAACTGCCTGACGTCCACTTTCACCTTGTCCATCAGCTCTTTAGTTTCTTGTTTACTTTTGGTTTCTACCTCGATGGCGGCTTTAATTCTGCATTCCGGTTCCTTGCCCGCGCTGACTTTTATGGACCCGTTGATGCCTGTGACCGCCAGTTTTGTGCCGGAAGCGAAGGGCGCGATAAACTCCTCAATACTTTTGGATTTTTTGCCGGTCGAGCTAACAATCTTTCTGGCTGCCGTTTTGATTTGGCTTTGCTGCGCAGCTTCGTTCTCGCTTTTTCGCTGAACCGCCACACCTGCCTCGCCTGACCGGCTCGCGGGCGTCTCAGTGGTATCCGGCAATTGTCGTATCCTGACTTCATAACGGGCAGCCTCTAATGCCTCGCTCCATTTCCCAAGCGAAAACAGCAACTCCACTTCTGAAAAGTCCGCGGCTCCCGCCGGCTCAGCACCACTTTTAAGGGTGGCGGTGGCGTAACTTAGCTCTGTGTCTTTTGTATTCAGCAGGCGGACCCTGACCTCCCACTTTGCTCGCAGCCGGAAGCATTTCGTATGAAGTATGGCCTGAACCTGGCCGGCGCTCTTTTCGAACCTGATCCACTTACACTCAACCAGGTCCGGCTCTTCGGGGGTACCGGCTGCCAGCGGGATCGGGATTTCTTTATCGAACTGAAGCGGACCCTCGAAAATCGCGTGAGCAGGCTCGCCTCTTGAGCCCAGCGGATGTACACCGATATAGCTTAAATACTCGAAGCCGAAGTCTTTAGCCAGGGCCTCTGCCCGGCCGGTAGCTTGGTTTTTCTCGGCAAGAGTCATATCATTGGAAGCAAGGGCAAGCGTCAATACGGTATTGCTGCGGTGCGGCACCTTTTCCAATAGCCGCGACAAGTCCTCCCAGGTAACTTGCTGTCCTTCAAAGGTCATTCTGTCTGCGCCGACGACCAGCCTGACAAAATAGCGCTGACGGGCCGCGGTGGATATTGGACCCTCAACATCGGTGCGGTCCGGAGGGATCTGGCCTTCTTGGGGTTCCGAAGGAGAATAAGAAACGGATTGTTTGACTATCCGGCCGTTCTCTATGACAACGCTTAACCAGGCTCGGTTGTTAGTTTCGTCCGATTCTGCGAAGGCATTGTCCGGGTCAACGGCCACAGAAATGTTATTTAGGCCGTCGCGCAGGCCGAAATTGCCGGAACGTTCGTCCCAAACGGCGCCGGGTTTGATGGGGCCAGCGGCATGTGTTATCGGCCTGGCGACGGCAGGGTCGCCGACATAGAAATAGACAGGAAACTGCGGGCTGATATCTCTGCCTTTGTTGCGGATGGAAGCGACCACGTAATAGTTATTGTACTGGTCACGGAAGGTAATCTTGAAGCCTTCAACGGCAATGTCTAAATTCCCGACTTTCTTCGGGGCACCACTAACCTCCGTGGAGGCCTTATTGTTTGTCTCGTCTGACTCCTCGACCAGATTGTCGGGGTCAACTACTACGAAAAGCTCATTTTCGTCCTGTTTCAGGCTGAAGGGATAAGTTGATTCGCCCCAGGTAGCCCCCGGCATTATTGGGCCGGCCCTGTGGTATGAAGGATGGACCTTCCTTCCTCCGCTGTCCGGGTCACCTGCATAGAAAAGCACTTTTAAGCGCGGGGTGGGTTCTTGACCGTTGTTATGAATGATTATGGTGGCTTTGTACTGGCCGTCCGCCAGCTTTTTCACCGTTAGATCCCTGTTTTGTATGGCAATATCCGGTTTCGCAGCTTCGGATTTATACTTTGGATAAGCGTCCGAGACATCCAGAGCCCGGAAACAGCGTTTGTTGTTCCATTCTTCTTTGATGTTATTCAAACTGGAGGAAGACCACGCCTTGACGAACAGCTTGTCGCTGACAAAAGGACCGGTACCAATGGAATTATCAACGCGTACCCAGCGATTGTTCAGGAAAACCTCGTTGTACATATGATTAGCGCCGCCGGTGCCGGGGCCCCAGTCATAGCCGTTGGCCATCGCCCGCATCCGCAGCTTGTCGGCCAGAGGCTCCGGGTCCTCGGAGTAGCGCGTGATAAGCGGCAGGGTCTGGATAAGACGGGTGGGCAGTCCCGCGGCGCGGAACATAGCGCCTCTGAGTATTGCCGTTGAACTGCAGGTGCCGTGCACCTTGTTTTTGAACATGGAATCGGCGAAGAAGTTTGTTTCGAGAAATCGCTTATCCTGCTCCGCGTCGCCAAGGGAACCGTGCCGGACTATCTGGTTGTCAATAACGTGAAAATAATCCCAGTGCGGATTATATTTTATCAGCTCAGTTTCGCCGCTCATCCAGCGCAGCATTTTCTCAATCGCGTCCACCTCGGTAGCGGCACCTTCAACTATGTCGGCGACCTGCCGCTGCATTTCAGGCGAGAAATTCATCGATACCGTGGGCTGGACATATTCCTTGAGCGAATCGTCAGGAGATTGTCTTGGATATGGCTGAGCATATATATGGGCGGCTGCAAAAGGAAACAGCAGAACCTCCACAACGACAGCGTCTTCAACTGAGGCTTTTCTATCAATGCGGCGGACGTCCTGATACAGGTCATTAATGATTTCCAGGCCGGAGGGCGGTCTTATCTCGCAGATGGCCCGTATTGTGTAAGTGTGTTCCCTGCGCTCCTGCCAATCGCCGTCCGGTTTTCCGTCGGAGTCGCTGTCTTTCTTTGCGGGGTCGGTGCGATACTTGCAGTATTCATCATAGTCGGAAAGGCCGTCGCCGTCGGTGTCAGATAAGCGGGGATTGGTACCAAGTTCCTGCTCCAATTGATTTTCCAGGCCGTCTTTGTCCGAATCCAGTACAACCGCAGTATCGTCGCCGGGCTGCTCTTGCGCTGTGGCCATTGGAAGCAACGCTGCGCCAGTAACAAAGACCAGCATCAATCCAATGACGCCCAGTTTAGCGCTTTTCGGCGTTGGGCGATTAAGGATGCGCTTAATCCTGGCCGCCAGCGCGCTTTTAGATTCGACGACGCCAATGAGCCGCAGGCTCAGGGCCGGGCGCTTAAAGGCCAGCCTGGCGACGTTCACGAGAGTCTGCGGGTACCACGCGGCCTTCTCGCCCATGGCTACGAGCACCGCTTCGTCAACGGCCTGCTCGCGGACGCGGCGGATTACTGCGTTGGCAAGCCATAGCAGCGGATTATAGAAGTAGGTAATCTGCAGAACAGTTTGAACCAGATTCACCCATAAATCGCCCCGCTTGATATGAGCGAGCTCGTGGAGGAAAACCCCCCTCAGGTCTCTGGAGCCTAAATTCGAAGCGAGATTGTGCGGCACCAGAATCACAGGTCGAAACAGTCCGCACACGGCCGGGCTGGTTGCGTTCGGTGAGACTTTCAACCGAACTTCTCCACTCACCGCTATTTGCTTTCGGCAGAACTCGAACGCATCTTTCATCAAGCCGTTGGCCTCTCTGGCCTGTGCGACGAGTCCTCTGACGAAAAGCGCCCGCTGGAGCAGCAATAATCCCATGGTGACAACGACTGCCAGCCAAATCAAAAACACAACCGCCTGCCAAGTCACGGGCGTCGCAGGGTCAGGCGAGGCCACCGGGGCATCTGCCGGTACGGGCCGGACCGGTTCCGCAGTCGGTGTGGGCGCGGGCACTTGTGTGCTTGCTTCGGTCGATAAAGGGTCTGCAAGCTCCGGCATATCTGCCGGTTGAAAAGCCCCGAAGTTGGGCGTGGGCTCGGGCAGGTTTGCAGACTCAGCCGCAAGGACCCGCTGTTTGGTATTGAGGTAATCCAACTGCTCGCCGAACCAACGTCCGAGGCTTACAGGCGAGGAGAGAGAAGTCGGCAGGACCAGTTTTGCCAATACGAGCATCCAAATCCAGTAACGAAATACGGCCCGGACTTTCCCGCGCAGCACCAAGTCGACCAGCAGCAAAATCAGTATCAGGACACTGGATTGGAGGAGCATAGGCACGGCAAATTCGACAAACGCCCTGCCCATCGAATTAATGTTTTCCAATATCGCATTCATGATTCGGCCTCCGCTTATAAAGGCGCTTCTATTTGAGTTTCGTTACAGGAAAACTATTCTTTTTTTCGTCCCCGGGCCTTGCCGCGTCTTTTCTTAATTAGCACTTCAAGCTCACTTAGCTGGCGTTCAGACAGACTGTTGCTGTCGAGCAGGAACTGCATCATGGGCGTAAGGGCACCGTCAAACGCCCTTTTTACTGTCCGCATGATTTCGCCTTTTTGCGCATCGCGTTTGGTAATAACGGAGCGGTAGAGGATAAGATTGCGGATTCTTTCGGTCCTGAGCAGGCCCTTGGCAACCATCCGGTCCATCATTGTCTTGACGGTGCTGTAGGTCCAGTTCTTTCGGTCCTGGAGCACTTCCTGAACGGTTGGCGCCGCACACGGCTGGTTATCCCAGACGGCCTCGAATATGGCCCATTCGGCGTCGGTAAGCTCGTAATCCTTCTTTGTCATAACAACCTCCTTTTGCTTTAACTATGTCAAGATTACTCTACACTTGTAGAGATTGCAAGAAAAAAATGGAAATTTTTCAAAATTTTTTTCCTTGTTTTCAGCCATAAAAACGCACAAAAAAAGGCCAAGCACAAGGCCCGGCCCTACATTGTCAAGTCCGCTTGTTGCCGCCCAGCGTCAAGCAATCAATAGGTGTAAATCTGCACTTTTTCCCTGAACGCGTCCAAATCCAGCTCGCCGGCGGCGAAGGCGTCCGCATCTACCTTTTTGGCCCGAATGGTCATAACCGTCGGTGACGAGGAAGCTATGTCAGTTGGTACACCTCCAGCATATATTTTGGTGACGTTTTGGTCTTTGTCGTGTACGATAACGGAACTCGTCCGCGCAACCGCTACCATGCTGATATTGCGAGGTTGACTGGCCCCGATAACCGTAACGATTAGCCACTGGTCCGGCTCGAGGGCCCGTATGTTCGCCGCGTGCCTCAGCGATTTTATTAGATTTCTTTTCAGTTCCTCAACTTTGTCAGCGTCGTATCTGGGCTCTCTGTCCTGCTGCACACAAATCCTGCGCCGGCTTATTGCGCCGGGCCCGGCGAATATTTCCTGTCGGGTCTCTTCCCAAACGCGGTCGGCGGGTTCTTCGGTTTCTTCTTGCTCCTGCGTCTGGACCGAAGGCGCCAGCGGAAAATCAACCCTGATGAAAAACAAAGCACCATAACCGTCAACATAGATGCACTGCGTACCGCCCCTGGCATCGGAGAATACAGATAGATTGCCGAATACGGAATAATCTTGCGAGCGGCCGAGTTTCTTGTCCAGAATCCGCGCCATCACACTAAGGTCTTCCATTATCGTCACGAGGGGCTTGGTCTTAATCCGCTCGGCTGGAATTACCAGGACTCTGCCGGCGTGAGCATCGCCCCCTAATACCGGCCCGGCGTAAGTATCCAACGGCAGAGCAGCCCACTGCCTCTGTCTCTCTCTCTGGCTTGCATCAATCTCGATCATTTTCCTGGCTATCTCATCCATTGCCCTCTCGGCTCTTCTTGAGGCTCTCTCCATCTCTTTTTGCGCCTCTGTCATCTCCTGTTGGCCTGCTGCCATCTCCATTTTTTTGGCCGCTCTGTTCAACTCTTTTTCCGCCTCTCTCATCTCCTGTTCGCCTGCCGCCATCTCATCCTCCGCCGTCACGCCGGCCGTCGCAACGGGTTTCGGCTGCTGCGGCTTTACAGGTTCGGCAGCCTCTTCGGCCATGACGACACCCACCATCGCTAAAGAAAGCACGACGAATACAGCAATTGTACGACTGAAAGATTTCATTTTTTGCCCCTTTCACTTAAGTTGTTTGTATTGTCGGACTCGTCCGGGACCGGACTATCCGGCCGGGTATAAAACAGAAACTGTGCCATATCCTGTTTTGTGCGGGCCAGTTCGTCGTCCGTTTGGGCAGCGAGGGTCACCAGACCGTTCATCAGACGGCTCTTGTCCTGCAGACGATTTAATTCCATTTGTTCGAGGGCCGCGGCAATCCATCGGCGTTCGTTTATTTGAGCGGCATCAATGGCCTCAATGAGCTCCGTCAGGCGGCGGTCCGTAATCCTGCCCGAAGCGGCGAGAATCTGTGCGCCGAATTCGGTCATGTCGCTGCTGAATTGGCGACCAAGCTCATCTTTGATCTGGACGTAGCTGCCGGCCCAGGCCAGTCGCCAGGATTTTTTCAATTCGTCGAGCAGCTCCTGACGAATGGCGGGCTGCAAAGAGGCCCTGAGTGAAGGTTCCAACTCTTGCTGAAGCTGCCGCAAATCGGGAGGGCGGGGGGCGGTGAGCCGGCCTGCGGCATAGCCGGCGATAATCAACAGGACCGCGGCAGCAGCTACCTTGGCAAAACTAATAAGGTTTGGTTTTTCCGACCGGCGGGCAGGCGATACGTCGCCGCCGGCTTCGGACAGCTTTTCAGCCACACCGTTTATCACCTCTGCCGGTGGGCCATCAGGAACCGGCTGATTTTTCAGGGCGCTTACGGCCTTGTTCAGAATGTCCCTTTTCTTTTTCATTGTCGCACCTCATTTTCTTCGACAACGACTGGTTCAAGACTATTTCTCAGTTTTGTTCTGGCCCGGTGCAGCAATATTCCCGCTGCATTCGTCTTTATTCCGAGCTCTTTGGCAATCTGCCGATAGCTCATATCACTAAAACACCTCAGACAAAAGGCCTCTGCTTCCTGCGGCGGCAATTCGGCCAGGGCCTCTCGCAGCTTTGCTGCCAACTCTCGAGCTTGCACTTGCTCGAACGGGCCCGGGTTCGAACCGGCCACCATAGCCCAGTCGGCCGGCTCGCCGTTACGCTGCGATTCACGAGTCCGTTGTCGGAGGCGATTAATTGCACGCGAGGTGGCCACCCGGGCCAAGAGGGCCGAAAAGTTTCTCACCCGCTGCTGCCGCGAGACCTCCAGCGCGCACATGAAGGTCTCCTGAAAACAGTCGGCAGCGTCAGCTTCATTGCCCAGCAATCTATACACCGTCTTCCATACCCCCGGACCGTGTTTACTGAGAACCAGTGGCCAATCAATCGCCTGCAAGCGACTCTCCTGCCAAGTAACCGCCAACATTTAATAAGGACCGTCGGCCTTTCTGATAATATAGTCAATCCAGCCGGCCGTTTTGTTACAAGAAAATAGGCAAAAATGCGAGCAACTTCGAATTTCGCGCATACGGCGCAGAAAAAAGGCCGAGCAAAAGGCCCGGCCTGGAGGTCATCAAGTGTGACAGTGTCAATCACGCGGCTGAGTCCCGGTGCCACATACGCCCCAGTCAGTCTTCGCAGAGCCCGCTGTATTGGCAAAGAAGGGCACCCATTGACGGCTGGACGGATCTAGTGAAAATACGAAATTGCAGTCCGGTTCCAATATAACCGTCAGCTTATAAGAAGTAACGGGTATTAGACTTTGCAGTTTCACTCGATCATCGCCGTAAGGGGCCGATCTCTTGAGCATTTCCAAAGGCAATCGCCAGACACATTCCATAGTTGTTTGACCGGCGAAGAGTTTATCGAGGGGCAGCTCAATTTCATATCGGCCCGGTTGGATCTGACGGTATTGAAGCAGCTCGGCGCCAAGCGTGACCGACTGCAACTGTCCGCCTTCGTAGGGAAGCACTATCGGCATAAGGGCGGTATCCTGTGGGCCTTTTCTCAATTCGATATGAGAATCGACAACAATTTCGTTCGATGCTGTAATATGCCATTCATCTTCCTGACTCCCGACAAACTCAGATTTCGACCACTGCTGGTAACCGATTGTCTTTTGGGCTTCTTCCTCAGCGGGCAAGGGCTCGGGCAAATCCTCGGCAGCGACATCCCTAACGCTCAAGTCGCCGTAAATAACGCGGAAGGTTTGCGAGTCTTTCGGGCGATACCAAAAAATGGCAGTGTCGGCGTCGCCAAGTTTAGCCCCTTTGCCGGCATAGTACCATTTACCCTCGCCTTTGAAAAACCTTGTGAATAACAGATACCGGTTCAGCTTTAAGCCAACCTCCACTTTCTCATCATCGGAAAGCTCTGACTGGTCGAATTTTTCCTCTATCAGCGGAACCTGTTTGACGTAATGCTCCACGCTGATATCATCGGGAAAGCGGCCTTCTCCCAGCATTTCGGCCCATATACGAAGACCCTCTATGAAATCCTCTTCAGTAGCGCCGAACAGGTCCAGTTCGGCCTCACGTATCGTGTAGCCTTCCGGCGGGTCCATACTAAACAGGTTTGGGTCCATCTCGACATCAAACTTGAAGTTCTTACAAATGATGAATAGTTGTCCCTCTTGCGACTCGATGCGAATGGGAAGGGCCGTTTCCGGGTCGGCCCAGATAGTCAATTCCGCCTTTGGATGCTTTGCGCGAAATCCGATTGCCCTTTGTCCCTCAATTTCCTGCTCGCCTAATTCTTCCACAACAAAGTGCGGGCTGTCCTGCAACTGGTTAATAAGGTTGCGCAAGATCTCGAGGTAGTTTGCGGTCTTCCGCTCCGGCAGACCCTTCAGGTCAATATAGGTCGCGTTCTTTTCTTTCGGCTCCAACGTCAGAATCCTGGCCGTTTCCAGGTCGATGATGCTGACAGCATCAAAGTTTGCCAAGGTCCGTCTGATTCGCGAGCCCATGACCATGTCGGTAATGACCGGACTTGTGTCTTCATCGCCAACGATAATATCAAGAACCGCCGTCTGGGCATTGAGGATTGGTCTTATTACATCCGCAAATGCTACACCCGCACCCGGACCACTCAAGAAATACATGCCAAACATAAACGCGATAATTATCACCGCCGCAGCGGCTAATTTAGCTATTGAGCTTTTCATGATTGTTCTCCATATATTTGCTCTTGAACGTTCTTGCTTTTCTTGCTCAGTAGACAGAGAGTTGCGGACCCGCTCCAGGGCCCGGCCGGTCACCTCCGGAGCCGGCTCTATCCGTGAGATATGCTCCAAACGTCTGAGAATTTCCTTTTCATCAAATTCAGGCATTGCCCATCCCCTTTCCAGTCGAGGACGATTTATTAGCATTCACAATACTGCGAAGCTGGGCCATAGCCCTGGAGCACAAAGCCCGGACCTGATGGGGCTCTCTGCCCACCTGCCTGGCAATTTCCTCATTTGAATACTGCTCGATGTAACGCATAATAAAAGCCTCCCGAGACAGTCCGGTTAATTTACCAATTGCGTCAAGCACTTCTTCCAGTTCTTCTTTCTGAATGAGTTTAGCCAATGGCGAGTTGTCGTTGGAGGCCAGCTCCCGTATACCATCCAGCGGAAGTGCATCCTGCCTGCTTCTTTGGCGCCAATCGAAAGCGAGATTGATAGCACACCGCCGGGCGTAGGCATCATGGTTTTGAGCATTATCCAGGGCCCTGGAATTGCTGAGTCTTATGAACAATTCCTGCATGAGGTCCTCGGCAACGTCCTGCCGCAACGTCAGCCGGGTCAGTAGAGCGTACAAAGGCGGTCCCGACCTTTCCAGGAACTCCAAAAGCTTTTGCGAATGTTTCTCCAACAGGATAACTCCCTGGCAAACTCTTCACTATAGTAGACTGCCGGGCCTCGCGGAGCGCAACCGGATTTCACGCAATTATCCAATAAATTCTCAAGATATTACAGTCGCGGCTCCCAAAGCGCACAAAAAAGGCCGGGATATAGCGAGCCCGGCCCCGAATTCGCCAATTCAGATATGGCTTAGAATACCTCCTTCTCGGTTCTAAGCCAGCAGCTTATTTCAACAATATAAGCATCCTCTCTGCCAGTAGGTTTTATCATTGGGGAAAACCTGATGTTGCGATATTTGCCGTCCGGCCAATTGTCAGCGCCCACACCGCATTGTTTCGCTTCATCCAACCCCAATGCCAACAGATCATTTGTTATGCTCCGGTAACCTTCATCTGTTACAAAAGACGCATCCAGCCTGAAAATCGGCCCACCGTTCTTTTGATATTCTCTACGCAACCTCTTGGACACAGCTCTGCAAAACTCCGCTGGCTGCTGATCGCTACGAATATAGTCCAAAGGAAACTGGTCGCTCGGTCCGTCATACTTGTCGTATAGACGTACGATGGCCTGTTTTAGTCCCGGCGCCCCCTCAAGATGAATCACCGTCTCTTGGCCATCGAGCAGAACTTCGGCTCTGCCATGAGGCGCGTCAACGGCCGGCGGCTCAAAGAATTCCGCCGGTTTTTCAGCAGCCTCGTAATCAAACATAACCAACTCGTAATCATCTGAGTCTTTCTCGTAGATTTTAATCTGGACAGGCAAAAGAGAATTTTTGCCTACTGTAATAGATATGCATTCTAACCACTTATTACTACCGGCTGGCGGGTCAAATTCGTATATGAGAAAGTCATCGCCCACATTGATGGGCGTCAGTTGGTTCAACTGCTCATTCTCATCCGACAATAAACCTCCGCTAAACAGTTCAAATACCGTCTGTCCTTCGGGAAAGGCGGATGGTTTTTTAATAGTTCGCCTTCCCTGCTCGTCAAATGACTGTTGGGTCTGGCCGTCATCATAAATCATACCCCCGTAATTCCCTCGAATAACCATTTTCCCGTGAGCATACCAGCCCTCCTGACGCATTCCTAAATCGCTATCCCGACTGGCAACCATGTAGAAATGTACATAGTCAACCTGAGCAGCCCGGCTGGTCACCTCGCCCAGGGCGACATTTGCCATATCCGGCCCGCCAATAAAATGGAGGCCCAAACATGCACCAAGAACAATGACCGCCGCAGCGGCTAATTTAGTCATTTTAGTTTTCATAATCGTTCTCCATAAGAATTCCAGGCCGATGTTTGGCCTTAGGGTTGGTTCTTTGATTTCTTTGGTTACGATGGTTTCGAAAAGTGCCTGCTTGGCAGATTCGCACGTCCGCTCGTCGGCCGACAATTCGCTCATCCTCGCGGCGGATTCAATGAGGGTCTTCAGCCTTTTTACCTCGCCGCCGCAATCCTGACACTCAGCCAGATGTGCTTCGACCTCGGAGGATTGCCGGTCCGCCAATTCTCCGAGAGCGTAACCTGGTAACATTTCGTTGATTTGCTCGTGTGTATTCATAGCTCACCTAAGTTTTGTCCAAACAATCGCTCAGTTCCCGGGCCAGCCGGTTGAGAGCCCGATGAAGATGGACTCTTACCGTCTCCTGCGAGCAGCCCAGGATTTGGGCTATTTTTTCGGGTTTCAATCCTTCGATTCTGGCCAGCACAAACACATCAGCCTGACGCTCCGGCAACCCGGTAAGACATTCAACGAGTCTTTGTTGAAGTTCGGCTGTTCTCAACGGCGCATCCGGCCTTTCGCTCTCGGCAGCATAGTTTTGCTTCTCTGTAAGCGGCTCCATTGCCGGGCGCTTGGCGAACTCAATTGCCTTTCGAACGGTGACGCGGTACAGATACGCGGGCCAGTTGGTCCGGCCGTCGTACTTGTGCCAGCGCCGCCAAATCTCGAGGAATACCTCCTGATGAACGTCCTGGGCCTTCTGAGTGTCCCGCAGAATCCGAACCGCAGTGTTCAGGACCGCTGCACTGTAATCATCAACCAGCGCTTTGAAACTCGTCTTCGGCACTTCTCGTACCTGTAAAAACACACGCTATGCATAGCCCGGACGTGCTGCAAATCGCACGTCCACAATTATAGAGGGGGCGAATGGGGTTCCGTTTACAAAAATCTTTGGCTTTTCTCGCTTTCGGCTTCTTGGACCCAGCAGCGCACAAAAAAGGCCGGGCTCACAGCCCCGGCCTCAGATAGTCAATAGTGTAAGTACTCGCTGAATCCCTTACAGCATCAAATATCTCCCTCTCTTATAGTGTCAAGCCAGCAACTGACCTCGATGAGATACGTATTCTGTTTGTCCGTCGGTTTCAGAATCAACGTGGACGAAATATTACGATATTTCTTATCCGGCCAATTATTGACAGAACCCATACCGATTTTGTTCGGTCCGTGCGGCCGTATTTTCACACGCTCACACGTTATACTCCTGAGACCGTCATCCAAAATAAAGGCCACATCCGCCAAAAGAGCCGGATCGGCACCACTTTGAAGATCCTCGCTGTAGAGGCGCATAACCAAAGTCTTGATACCGGGGGCTCCAGAAACCTCGATCATCACTTCTTCACCATTGAGGACAACTTGACCTCTGCCGTGAGGCGGCTCACTAACAGTTGGTCGCTCGAAGAATTCCGGCGGCTTTTCAGGGGCCTCGTAATCAAAAATGAGCAATGTATAGCCATCTTTCATGTCATCTATGCCCTCACCTGTCTCATGATCGTACTTATGGTAAGTTTTCAACTGAATAGGCAAAAGAGAATTCCTGCCTACTGTTATGTATATACTGTCTATCCAATTACGGTCTTTTTCAGGTGGATTGAACCTATACACGAGGAAATCATCACTGACTCTTGCCGGTAGCTGTTGAGTGAACTGCTCATTGTCTTCTGCCAATAAACCCTTGCTTATCCAGCTAAAGAAGCCCCGGTCTTTTATCTCTGACGGCCCTTTCCGGCTCGCTATGTTATGTCTGTCGAAACCCTGGCATGTTTGTCCATCATCATAAGTCATATTCCCAAGCCAGCTGCGTGTGACTACTTTTCCGTGACCATACCAACCTTCAAACGGCCGTACCGTACGATGGTAACGAGGCTCCGGCGTAAATAAGAAATGCACATAATCCACCTGGGCGACACGGCTGGTAACATCTGCCCAGGCCGTGTTTGCCAAATCGGGCCCGCCAATAAAATGCAGGCCAAGATACACACCAAGAACAATGACCGCCGCCGCGGCCAATTTTGTCATTCCGCTTTTCATGATTATTCTCCATAAATTAGGCTGAATTTCAGCCGGTTGTTGTTCTTTAGGTTCTTGCAGTGTCCGCAAAACGTTGGCCAAGACCCTATCACATGCCTCGACACTGGCCTTATAACGCAACTGTTTGACTGACTTTGCTATCTCGTCTATCGGTCCCATTTCTGCACCTCACCTTCCAGGATTGACTGCAGTTTATCCAATCCGTATCTGTAGCGACTCAGAACTGTTTTGACCGAAACTTTTTGCAGTTTCGCTATTTGCCTGAACTTCAAGTCCGCGTTCAAACGAAGTACAATCGCCTCTCGCTGCTCGTACGGAAGCTCGGTCATCGCCTGACCCAGCCGCTGCAATTCTTCACTGCGTACAGCTAATTGGACCGGCCCACTAACGTCCGCCGTCACTTGTTCGGCTTCATCCAGTGGAGCAGCCTGCTGTCGGTGTCTTTTTCGAAGATAATCACGCGCCCGATTGGCGGTGCAGGTTGCCAGATAACTCTTTAGACTGCCTGTCAGGTGGAACTTCTCTACCGCCTGCACAAACGAGATAAAAACATCCTGCACAACATCTTCGGCAGCGGCGCCGTCACTTAGGAGATTTGTTGCCAGCGTCAATAAATCATCGATATACTTTTCATATATGCGGCGGAAGGCATCTCTGCTGCCTGACTTAAGTCTCCATATAAGTAGCCTGTCTTCCAGCATCTGCCGCTCGCTCACCCGATATCGGAACAATCGATTGTCACTAATATAACGAGGGCCGGATGTATTTTACTCTAAAGAAAGTTAGTTTTCTCTGCCAACCCAGTTCGGCAGGCCAGGACCACCGGCCGCGCCCCCCGAGGAGGTCAGGTAAGAGGCGAAATTCCTTCCGCCGACCTGGCCGGGTAATGCACACCTGCCTTCACGCTTATGGCCGCCGCACCTGCGGCCATGCCTTCCTTACAGCTATTTGACTTCGACTAATTGTCGCTGAACGGGGCACAATTGCAGCTCATCGCTGGCGAAAAGAATTTAAGATAACGCCGGAGAAATATTGGGCGAACATAATTGTTTAAGTACAATAGGTGGTGCTAAGCCTATAGAATATTTGTAACCTATTGGCAAGGACATATTCAGACGTTTGGGTCATTACATGATGGGTTGCCGGGCCGCAATATCGTTATTTACTTCAGAAAGGAAACCGGGAAATGAAGAAGTTAACGCTAATCGTAATTGCCGGATTGCTCACCCAAACACTGTCTGCCAGAGAATGGCATGTTTCGGTAAAGGGAAGCGATGAGAATGACGGCTCTGGTTCGAAACCGTTGAAAACCATTTCTGCGGCGGCGCAGGTTGCCCAGCCCGGCGATGTGGTAACCGTGCATGAGGGAACTTATCGCGAACGGGTGACTCCGCCGCGCGGCGGCGAGTCTGACTCAAAGAGAATCGTTTATCAGGCAGCCAAAGGTGATAAAGTAGTGATCAAGGGGTCTGAGGTCGTTGGCGGTTGGGAGCAAATCAAGGACGGTGTATGGAAAGTGACGATTCCGAACTCGTTTTTTGGAGACTACAACCCCTATACGGATATTATTGTCGGCGATTGGTTCAAGGACAACGATAGAGTCCATCATACGGGGGAGGTCTATCTCAACGGCAGATCGTTGTTTGAGAAGGCCTCTCTGGATGAGGTGATGAATCCCAAGCCGCATCCGGAGGCAGTTGACAAGGAAGCATCACTGTACAGCTGGTACTGCCGGAGCGATGATAAAGACACACACATCTGGGCCAATTTTCACAACCATAACCCGAACAACGAACTGGTCGAGATCAATGTGAGGGAAAGCTGTTTTTATCCGGATACGCCCGGGCGAAACTATATCACCGTCCGCGGTTTTTACATGAGCCAGGCCGCGACCCAATGGGCGGCCCCGACAGCCGAGCAGATCGGCCTTATCGGAACCCACTGGAGCAAAGGGTGGGTCATCGAGAACAATGTTATCAGCGATTCAAAATGCACGGGCGTTACCCTCGGCAAAGACAGGAAGAGCGGCCACAATGTTTGCATAAATGATCCGAGCAAGGGCGGCCACGTACACTACAATGAAGTCATCGCCAGGGCGCTAAAGGATGGTTGGGCCAAAGATAAAATCGGTTCTCACATCGTAAGAAACAACACGATCTCGAATTGCGAGCAGGCGGGGATATGCGGAAGCCTAGGGGCTGTTTTCAGCGAGGTCAGCGGCAATCATATTTTCAATATATGGACCAAGCGGCAGTTCCAAGGCGCGGAGATCGCCGGGATAAAGTTTCATGGAGCGATCGACTCGGTCATCAGGAATAATCGCATACACAATGCAGGCAGAGGCATGTGGATGGACTGGATGGCGCAGGGCACCCGCATAACCGGCAACCTGTGCTACAACAACAGCACGGACGATTTCTTTTCGGAAGTGAATCACGGGCCATATCTGGTTGATAACAACCTGTTTCTCTCTGACATTGCGCTGCAAAATATGTCTCACGGAGGCGCCTATGCTCATAATCTGGCGGCAGGGTTGACCAGGGCGAGGACCACCTCCCGCGGGACACCGTACATGAAGGAACATTCCACCGAGGTGGCGGGCCTGCGTGACATTATGAAGGTCGGCGACATACGCTTTTACAACAATATATTTGTCGGAGACGGCGCGGCTTCGGCCGATGCGGGCGACCAGAGAGCCGGCCATGGACTTGCAGTTTTCAACAATGCGGAGCTGCCGATGTACGTTGACGGGAATGTTTATCTCAATGGCGCGGCGCCGTACGGCGGCGAGTCGAATCGGATTGAAAAGGCCGGGTTTGACCCGAAGCTTGAAGTGGTTAAAGAAGCAAACAATGTGTACCTGCACATTACGGTTGACCCTTCGTGGGTAGCGCTGCAAACCAAGGTTGTGACGACGAAGCTGCTGGGCAGGGCGCGGGTGCCGGACTTGCCATACGTGAATCGCGATGGTACGCGTTTGAAAGTCGATACCGACTACTTCGGCAAAAAGAGAAGCGATAAGAATCCGACTGCCGGGCCGTTTGAAAATCCGGGCGAAGGGAGGCTTTCTCTGAAGGTCTGGCCCGTGGGACAGATGTAGACGGTTTTCAGGGCGGGCTCCGGTAATCAGTCAGGCTGTTTTAATGATGCCTTATGAGACTGCACGGAACGCATCCCAAGGCATTGATCAACATTTGGCCGCATGCAGCGCTGATGGGTTAAGGATGGGGGGGGAATAGGGGCGGAATGAAACTGCAGCATTCCCGAGCAGCCGCTGCGAAAAAATCTGTTTTTTCGCTGCCGCGTCGGCAGTGAAGTGCACCGCAAATAAGCGGCATACATCCGCAGTTTTCCATATTTGCGATTGTCTGTTCTTTCCGGCCGACACCGAAGAAGATCCCCCGACGCAGACGAGAGTAGTTCACCTGATGGCAAAAACAGGTTCCACCCCCGATTTACAGCAATGGACCCTCTGCTATTGTTTCTATGATGCGCTTAGTGTTATGCAATAAGAAATTGCAGTTTCAGAGAAAATATTTACAGACTGTCCTTGGTATTTCCAGGAGAAAGGAGATTATCAAAAATGGCGAACGAACAAACTAATTCGACAATAGACGGCAGCGGAGAAAATCTTATGCACCGCAGGGAATTCCTGGCGGCGGCAGGTTCAATGGCCATTCTGCCGCATGTTGCGCTGGGTCAGTCGGCGCCGGCCCCGCCGGAGCATCCTGCCTCACACCATGTCCACAAGTTCGCTTGTCCCACGTACGCCTCGCCGGCCGATGCGATGCGGTCCGAACGGGAGAAGCTTGCGTATGTGCCGGCTATCTACGTAGGTACAGGACGTCCTTTGCCGGATCATCTGGTGACAGTGGATGTGGACCCGGGGTCAAAGACCTACGGCCGGATTGTGCATCGACTTGTGATGCCGAACCGCGGTGATGAGCTTCACCACTACGGTTGGAACGTCTGCAGCAGTTGTCACGGACAGCCGGGGAAAGTGCGCCAATACCTCGTAATTCCGGGACTCAACTCCGGCAACGTTCACTTCGTCGATGTGAGCAACCCAGCCAAGCCGCGGCTGCACAAGGCGATCGAAGGCAGAGAAATCGCACAAAAGACAAATCTGTCGGCGTTGCACACGGTACACTGTGCGCCGGATGGAAGGATTATCATCTCTGCACTGGGAGACGCCAATGGCAACGCTCCGGGCGGATTTCTGATCGTGGATGAAAAGTTCAATGTGGCCGGCCGGTGGGAGAAAAGCACCGAGGGAATGCCGTACAATTATGATTTCTGGTACCAGCCCCGGCAAAATGCGATGGTCAGCAGCGAGTTTGCGGCGCCGACCACTTTTGGTCCCGGATTCCGTATGGAAGACGTCAAGGCGGGTCTGTACGGTCAACGGCTGCATTTCTGGGACTGGACCACTCGTGAGCGCATACAGACAATCGACCTGGGGGCGGAGGGCATGGTGCCCTTGGAAGTGCGTTTCCATCACAACCCTGACAGTATGCACGGATTCGTCTGCGCGGCCCTTAGCAGTTCGGTCTGGCATTTTCACAAGACCGGATTGAAGTGGTCGGCCGAAAAGGTCATACAGGTTGAGCCCGTGAAAGTCGAAGGCCAGGCCGATCCCGTCCCCGGTTTGATTACCGACATACTGCTGTCTCTCGACGACCGCTTCCTTTATCTGGCGAACTGGCTGCACGAAGACATCCGGCAGTATAATATCAGTAATCCGGCGCAACCAAAACTGACCGGGCAGGTCTGGATTTACGGCCTTCTCGGCAAGGGCGGAGAAATCAAGGGCAGGAAACCGACCGGCGGACCTCAGATGCTGCAGTTGAGCCTTGACGGCAAGCGCCTCTATTTCACCAGTTCGCTCTACAGCAGCTGGGACAATCAGTTCTACCCCGGTATCGCGAAGAAGGGTTCGCTTATGCTGCAGTTGGACTGTGATACTGCCGACGGGGGCCTGGAGTGGAATAAGGACTTCATGGTGGACTTTGGAAGCGAACCCGGCGGTCCGGCACGAGCTCACGAGATTCGCTTCCCGGGCGGTGACTGCACTTCCGACATCTGGGTGTGATGAGCGTTTAGTGTTATTTCCCTGTATGCAAAGCCGCACAAGAAGAAATAGCGGCCGTTCACTGACTTGCCCGGGTCGGTGAATGCGCGGCCGGCTCAAGAGACAGTGGAATAGCCAGCGCTGTGTATGACGTAATATCGTGTTTACAAAGAATAATTCTTAAGACAGTTGGGGACAAGAAAATGGCAGAGCAAAAAACAATCAAAATAATAGATGGAATAGATACTGAGGTGATGCGAAATGTAATGCAGTCCGTACAGGAAGATCCATCTTTGGCAAGAAGCAACCTGCGCATAAGAAACAAGTGGATCAAGGGCAGTCACAACCGGAGCACAATAAGCGATTTCTACGCAGCGGGAAAGGATAACCCGCACGAAAAGCCCTTTGTTGTGGACGCGGACGAGCCTCCTCTGCTCGCCGGCGGAGACAAGGCGGCCGGTCCGATGGAATACCTGCTTCATGCGTTGGCAGCATGCCTGACTTCAACACTGGTTTATCAGGCGGCGATACGCGGAATCGAAATACAGGAAATAGAATCGTATCTTGAAGGCGACCTCGATGTCCGTGGATTCATGGGACTTTCAGAGGACGTCAGAAAAGGCTACGAGAGCATCCGGGTGACCTTCAAGGTCAAGACGGACGAAGAAGATATGGAAAAGCTCAAGGAACTTGCGAAGTTCTCCGCGGTGCTCGACGCAGTAAGCAACGCAACGCCGGTCGATATTCAAGTTGAGAAGAAGTAAAGACAAAGGTTCCTGTTGTGCGTTCGTCGGCAGGAAAGAGCTGCCAAAGGCCTTTCCGCTTTTAGTTCTACCGGTGGGCTGCTTTCTTTCTCATGGCTACGGCCTCCAAATCGCTGGAAAAGGTATCAAATGATACGTTTTCGACCTTAGCACTAAAGCGCGAGTAATTATGAATCATTGGGTACACATGACCTCAATTGTTCGGCATTTATTTTTAAGGGTTGAAGCTCGGCAAGTGTCTTTTTAGTATAGGCTATTCGGGCCCAGCGATTTCGCCGTTGGTAATACGCAATCCTTTCGACAGTCTGCTGATAGAGCATATCTCGGTCTGGCTGAGACAGCAACTGCGCCTCGACCCACGTACACGCCGCGCCCCGAACCTGTTCCACCGTTAAATAGAAACCCTTTGTCGTTTTTTTCTCTGAGCTTCTGATGCGTACGGGCACAAAACAAGTAACTCAACTGACTGATATAAAAGTGGCGATGGATGGCTGTCCAGCTGCGAACCTCAAAATGATCCATGCCAAGTTCGCGTTTGCCGATCTCAAAGCAGCGTTCAACCGGCACACGCGAAAATGCTATCCACAACAGCTTCTCCAGTGTAACGCCATTCGATCCCGGCATCATATTCGAGACAAAATACTTGATCTCTTTGGGATTGAGCACGTTACGGGCAACAATAAGGTAATGTACAGGCCCCGGCAGTCCGTCAGAACCCTGTCTGCGATACAATCGGGCATGCTTGAGTTCCCATACAATCGGGCCATTTTCACTGTCCTTGATATGAAACCTTTTCCATTTCTGCCGCTGAAATACACGGGAATATACCAGCAGATTCCGCAGTTCGCTGGCCAGCAACGCCTTGCGGGCCAGACACGGGAAATGCCGCTTGCGACCTCGTTTATGCCGTTCCTGAGTGGGGGGACTGACAAGAATCTCTGGCTCGTACAGCCAGCCCGTAAAGTCCGAAGGAACTTCGCCCACGTAGTTTTGACCACGCAGCTCAAGGCCATCAAGAAATTCGCCGTCACGGCCGTACCATTCATCAAATGTCCAGGCAAATACACGAATGCCGTTTCGCATCGAGCGAGAAACTTGTTCAAGAGCTATGTCGGTTTTCTTGCGAAAGATAACTTCGTCAGGGATACCGGCTTTCTTGCGGCGAACAGGATCATTAGCCCAATCTTTGGGAAGATACACATCGCTGTCGAGGAGGCATTGAAAATCACCCGCCACATAGGCTATATGAACCCCCACAACACAATTGTCGGTCTTGCCGGTGTTGCCGCACCACTGCCATTGTACGCCGGCAGTGTGAGCACCCTTTTTAGGATTACCCGAATCATCCACGACTCCGATAGCCGATGGATGGGCGTGTTCATCAGCCACAATCCATTGAAGTTTATCGCGAAGGCGTTGATGATCCCATGGAAGCATGGACAGGAAACACTGCAACGTGCGGGCCGGCAGGTCGGCCGCAAGAGCAATTGGTTCGATGCTCTTGCGAGGCAAATCGGACAATTGTCCCTTGACATAGGCACGAAGATTCTGCCGCGAGCCACTACGGCTGAAACAATCATCGAATTTGGACAAAAATGCGTTCAAGTCTTTACCAATACCTTTGCTCTGCGTCTTATCCATTTCGATTCTCTTTATAAGCACCATGCTTATAAGAAGTTATCGACGCTATCATCTCATTTTCTTGGGCTTTACTCGCGCTTTAGTTATCTCTGTCAAATCCAGTACGGCAGGCCAGGACCGCCGGCTGCGCACCCCGAGGAGGTCAGGTAAAAGGCGGGATTGCTGGCACCGACTTGGCCGGTTAATGCACACCTGCCTTGACACTTACGCCCGCCCCGTCTGTGTGCATGTCTTCCTTACAGCTATTTGACTTCGAACATAGCTGCCTTCTCATCCGATATAGCCCCTCCTATGCGATTGCTATTCATCAGGCCGGCGGTTTGTGTGCGGCTTCCTTCGGATTTAACCTTGCGACTGAGGCCCTTGCCGTCCGGCTAACGGTTCCCCCTGTCAGGCCCTCAGAGAACTTGACCTTAACTGCCCAGCCGGCATCTCAACTCCAAGCGGGTGTGCCCTGCCCGCCAAACCAAATAAAAAGGCTGTGAGCGAAAGTCTCTCACAGCCTTTTTCTAAACCACAAACTTTCAAACCGGTACTTGAAGCTTAATCTCAATAGCCCGCAAAGCAGTTGGGATCGGGACCATTAGGAATATTCCAGTTGGCTTTCAGGATCGTCAAGTCAGGGATCGCAACACGATAGTTGTTCTTGCCATACGGCAGATGG
>DATKVV010000072.1:0-6993 GCA_035529895.1 Sedimentisphaerales bacterium | reverse complement strand
GCCCGCTAAAAACAGCGAGAGCACGAATAGCAGGATGGGCCGCCAACCAGCCGAACTTCTCGGAAACCGATGCCTATGACATAAAAGCCAGAAGCCCACAAAAAAATTGATTATAACCGTTGACGGATGACCTCATAGCAGCCCCCAAGCTTGGTTTGGGTGTCCCTTCCCTGAATTTGGATATACAGCGTACGCTCCGCACACCGCAAATGCCTTAGCACAGTCAGCTATTACGGCTTATTCCTATCGACCTCAACAAGCTTCATCTTACCGAAACACCACATTGAGGTGACTCTATCCTTTTTGTCAAACTGTATGGCCACGACCGGTGCATCGGAGCGACCATCCAATATCCTCATCTGGTAGCTGCCTGTGTCATCAGCTTGCTCTCTTACCATACGATAGCCTTCCTTCATATTGATCAGCTCCGGGGCCCCCAGGTCGTCGGGAAACTCAACGAATACTATATCTTTCAACTCCCCTTTTGTTTGCAGACACTTGGGCCCGAGAACTTGAAACGCGGATTGAAAAAGCATAAACCCCTTCGGTATGGGAATGTCTTTTTGCTCAAACTTGAACGGAGGCTCAATAGCTGCGCCCGTTTTCTTATTGAAAAACCCGACACCTGAAATACTCAACGTAGTCTTTGAGAATCTGACTTGCCCTTTCATGCAGGTCTTGCCGTCAATTGTCGTTTCGACTGTTGCGATTAAAGGAAAAAGCTGGGGTTCGCACCCGTAGACCACGGTCGAGCTGTATCCAGCCTTCTTGTCGCGATAGTCCATAGTCATTTGCTCTACAATCTCTATTTCGTTGTTCTTCCCTCTTGTAACGGCTTTCACATAGTAGCGACCAAGCTCCTTCTCATCGCCAACGGAAACCGCCTTGTACCTTTTCTCGCAAATCACAATCTCCGATTGCCCGTCCTTGTCTTTCGGCCACACACAATCTGGTATGGATGTACAAATGACAATTAACACCGATCTTTGTAGGAGTTTGTTCATTGTGCGTCTCCTTATCGCAATACTGCCTAAAATCCTTTGTTGATTGGATGCTGCCGCCGGGTGGGATTCCAATCCGACTGGCCCGATAGTCAGCATATATTTACCACAACCCGTTCACAAGCAACAGGTTTTTTCCCTGAGGTCCCTTCATTTTAGCGGTTCGTTGCATCGATGTCCATTAGTACTGGCAATTTCCAGTTACATTTGCTATCTTATTCGTATTAGAAGGTGCTCTGCAGAAGAGAACTGAGGGCCGCCATTCTGAGCGAAGCGAAGAATCTCAAGAATATTTGGCCCCCAAATTTATTTGGGGGCTTACGAACCAAAGAATATGACCAATCTTAAGAAAGGCAAAGTCTATCTCGTCGGCGCGGGCCCCGGCCAGGCCGACTTAATTACAGTGCGAGGCGCCGAACTGTTAAAAACCGCCGACTGCATAATCTACGACAAGCTCGCTAACCCCGCCTTGCTCAAATTCGCTTCGCCCGACGCCGAGATTATCCACGTGCCCAAAAGAATCGGCCCTGCCTCCGCGACCCAAGCCGAAATCAATAAGCTCCTTGTCGAGAAGGCCCTTGCCGGCAAAACGGTCGTCCGTCTGAAAGGAGGCGACCCCACCATCTTTGGCCGGGCCGCCGAAGAGCTGACTGTCCTGGCAGACGCCGGCATTGATTTTGAAATCGTCCCTGGCGTCACCGCAGCCGTCGCCGCCGGCGCCTACACCGGCATCATGCTCACCGACAGGGATTACAGTTCACAGGTTGTTTTCGTTACCGGCCGGGAAGCCGATGACAAATCCGAGAGCAACATCGACTGGTCCTGCCTTGCCGGATTCAGCGGCACCATAGCGTTCTATATGGGCGTCGCCAGCCTCGAATTTATCACTGACCAGCTTATAGAAAAGGGCATGGATCGGGATACACCAGCCGCGGTAATCGCCGACGCTACGTTACCCACCCAAAAAATGGCAAAAGCCCCGCTCCGCCAGATAGCCGAAAAATGCAAACAGGAAAAAATCGAGCCGCCCGCCGTCATCCTTATCGGCCCCGCTGCCGATACCGGCGCGAGATTCAACTGGTTCGTGAAGAAACCGTTGTTCGGCAAGAACGTCGTCATAACCCGTGATACCCGCGGCAACGCGGATTTTGCTGCCCGAATTATCCGCCAGGGGGGTAACCCGCTGCAATTTCCAACAACAGAAATCATTCCTTTGACCGAAACGAACAGGTTTCTGCGGACCCTCGCAAAAATCACCGAATACGATTGGACCATCTTCACCAGCGCCAACGGCGTAAGCATCTTTTTCGATGTTGTGCGGCGCCTTGGCAAAGACGCCCGCGTTTTTGCCTCCGCCAAAATCGCCGCCATCGGCCCGCAGACCGCTGACAAGCTCCGCGAATTCGGAATCACAGCAGATTTCGTCCCCGCCGCCTTTACAGGCCGGGACCTCGCAAAACAGTTAATCGCCTTCACAAATCTACGAGACAGGAAGGTACTGCTCTTGCGCTCCGAGGCCGCTTCAAAGGAACTCCCGCAAATTCTTGAGCAGGCACAAGTCCAGGTTGATGATGTCCCCTTGTATGCCGCGCAGCCCGTAAAAGGCGACTGCGAAAAGCTAAAGCAGGACATCGCCGCGGGCACCATTTATTGGCTGACCTTCGCCAGCCCTTCCGCCGTCCGCGCCTTCTTCGACCAAATCCCCTCCAACGTGATAAATGGAAGCAGCACAAAAGTCGCCTCTATCGGGCCTGTCACCTCAGCCGAACTAAAAGCCCTTGGCGTCCGCGTCGACGCAGAAGCCGCCGAGCACACGATTGACGGGCTGCTTGCGGCTATGGAAGGGTTGAGCGGATGATAAATATCTCGAAGCTATATTCCGGCCTCGCCAGCGAATCCGACTACTTACGATATTCGCACGAAGAATCCCTCGGTCCCGTCGTCGTCTACAATTGCACGCCGCGCTGCAATCTCAAATGCGTCCACTGTTACAGCTCTTCCGATTCTCGCCCTCATGACAGCGAATTGACCAGCGCGCAGGCAGACAAATTCCTCGCCGACCTCGCCGACGCCAAGTGCCCCGTCGTTCTCTTCTCGGGCGGCGAACCGCTGTTGCGCAGCGACATATTTGACTTGCTGGCCGAAGCAAAACGACAAGGCCTCCGCACTGTCCTGTCCACCAACGGCACTTTAATCGATTCCCATACCGCCGCCAGACTCGCCGAAGTCGGCCTCAGCTACGCCGGTATCTCACTCGACGGCCCTGAGCAGTTCCACGACAATTTCAGAAAAACCACCGGCAGCTTCCAGGCAACATTAAAAGGTATCGAAAAGTGCAAGAAAGCAGGCATCAAAACAGGCCTGCGCTTCACCATCACGAAAGCCAACGCCCTGCATGTTCCCACTATTTTTGATATTGCCGCATCGTCGGGCGTCACCCGAATCTGCTTCTACCACTTGATTCGCACCGGCCGCGCGAAAGACCTTGACGCCCAGACGCTGTCCCCCCAACAGACCCGCCAGACCATCGAAACCATAATACAAAAGACCGCTGACTTTGCCCGAGAGTCTCTCGTCGACGAAGTCCTCACCGTCGGAAACCACGCCGACGGCCCCTTTCTTCTGTTGAGAATGTTAAAAGAGAACCACCGGGGTTATGAAGATGCCAGAAACCTTTTGCTTGCCAACGGCGGAAATAAAACGGGCCAGAACATCGCCTGCGTCACATGGGACGGCGCCGTCCACCCCGACCAGTTCTGGCTCAATTATTCGCTTGGCAATGTGAAGGAAAAAAGCTTCGAAAATATCTGGCAGGACTCGGCCGAGCCTGTGTTGAACAAGCTGCGCAACAAGAGCACATTTGCCGACCCCCGCTGCCTCACCTGCCGATGGTTCGATCTCTGCAAGGGCAACTACCGTTTCCTCGGCCCTGACCCGGACCCTAAATCCTGGCTCAATGAGCCGCCTTGCTACCTCACCGACCAGGAAATCCGCAACTCCAGGATGGAATGCTAAAAAGGGGGAAAGAACGGGTGGAATTCCCCAGCAGGACCGCTTATACTTTCCTGTGTACTTTTGATATTTGCATTTTTTCGAGGGTCTTTGTTATGGCTTTTCCCAAAATTAGAATGCGGAGGCTACGAACCAGCGAGAGCATGCGCCGCCTCGTCCGCGAAACCTCGCTCAGTGTAAATGACCTCGTCTATCCTCTTTTCGTCCGCGAAGGCGAAGCTCTCAAACAGGCCATCGCCTCGATGACCGACTGCTTCCACTTCTCCCCCGACACCATCGCCGCCGAGGCAACCGAAGTTGCTGCCTTGGGTATCCCCGCCGTCCTGCTCTTCGGCCTGCCCGCCAAAAAGGACGAAAAAGGCTCAGAGGCCTGGTCCGAAACCGGCGTCGTCCAGCGTGCCGTAAAAGAAATCAAGAAAGCCGTCCCCGACCTATTAGTCATTACCGACGTTTGCCTCTGTGAATACACCAGTCACGGCCACTGCGGCGTCATAAAGAACGGCAAAATCGACAACGACGCGACCTGCCGCCTCCTCGCCAGGATGGCGCTCTGCCACGCCCAGGCCGGCGCCGACATCGTAGCGCCAAGTGACATGATGGATGGCCGTGTCCGCTATATCCGCGAAGCCCTCGAAGAGAACGGCTTCCACGACGTCGCGATCATGTCCTACGCCGCCAAATTCGCCTCCGCCTTTTACGGTCCATTCCGCGACGCCGCCGAATCGGCCCCATCTGCCGACTTTGCCGGCTCTGTCCTCGCCGACCGGAAAACCTACCAGATGGACCCCGCCGACGCACGCCAGGCCCTCGCCGAAATCGCACTCGACATCGAAGAGGGCGCCGACATCATAATGGTAAAGCCCGCTCTGCCTTACCTGGACATTATCTACCGCGCCAGCCGGCGTTTCGATTGTCCACTCGCCGCCTACAACGTCTCCGGCGAATATATGATGCTTAACTCCGCCGCTAATGCCGGCCTTTTGGATAAAGACGCCGCTATGCTGGAAACGCTGGCCGCCATTAAACGCGCAGGAGCAGATATAGTAATCACCTACTTCGCGAAGGAGGCAGCGAAGAAAATGTAAAGAGCAACGTGAAAAGGCATACCGGGAAAATGGACATGCGAAGAGTAGAGTGTTTCCAGTCGAATCCGCCATAAGGATGTAATTAGGGCGCGGCGGCATGAGACGAGGTGAACTCATTATAAATGTTGGTTTTTTCAGTGGCTTAGCACCGGCGGGTATTGTCCTTGTCTGCTCACTTGCGACTTTGCTTTTCTCGAGATCGCCCACACATTACATACTCATCGTGGTGATGTTGTGGGCGGCAGGATTCTCCATGTTTCTGAAGGCAAAACTGTCTGTTATCCGGCAGGGTGTACGTTGCTCGTTCGGGCCGAAGCGCATGTCACATGGAAACCGTGTTTTCTACGGGTCCGGCTACGTGGCGATGGGCATTAATCTGTTCTTGTCCCTGCTGCTTTTGGGCTTTTATCGTGCACAGACATAGTCTTACATGGCAGGCTCTGGAAGACCGGATTTTCTAAAATAGGGAGGTCGTAATATGACAAACGGAGCAATAGCGGCAGCAGTGGCCGGCGGGGCCACCGAGGAAATCGCACGCGCAATCAAGGCTTCCGGCGCCATTATCAGGGTCGAGTCCGCCGATTTCGAAACCATCCTTAGCAGAAGCCAAAATCCCCTCGTCGTATATTACGAGGGAGGTTTCTTTTCTACCAGCTACCAATACCTGCTGGGCTATAAGGGCCTCGTCTTTTATTGCAAGACCGCCACCCCCCTGATGCTGCCGGCCAAAATCGAGCTCATCCGCGCAAAGAAAATCTGGATCCCAACCTGACCCGGTCGCTCTGTTCATCTAACATCCGGCACCAAGCATCCGTTCTCAGCCGTTAGTCTGCTTGCTCCGCACCTGCGCCGACTCACATCAGTTATCTGCTCATTAACCTGTCGGCTCCGCGCCATTGTGCCGGCATCGTGAGCGCGGCCGAAGAACCGCCCCCAAATCGTGAATCCTCAGTCGCAAATCACCCTGCCCTATACTTTTACCTTGCGCCCCGCCCGCTCCAGAATACATCTTAGCACGTCCGGCCTGCTCACAATCCCCACCACCTTCCCTTCTCTTGTCACCGGTACGCGTCTGAAAGTCACGTCAATCAGGCACTTACATATCTCCGCCAGGCTCTCATCCTCCTCAAAGTGTACGGCTGGCTGTGTCATATAATCTTCAACCTTCTTGCCCTTGACATCCTGCGCACCATAGAACAGTGCAAGCAAATCCTTCTCCGTAATAATCCCCACCAGCGTCATATCTTTCTCCACCACCGGCATGCCCGCAATCTCATTTGCCAGCATAATCTCTAACGCTTCTTCTATCGGCGTATTCCTCCTTAGGCTCACCACCTCTTTCGTCATAATGTCTTTTGCTTTTACCATCTCGACCTCCCTTCGCCTACCGGCAAAGTGCCTTACCATTTAACCATGCACCAATAATAACTAATCTTTTGTCGTTTCTCTACCTGCCAGAGTGTTTGCCCCCGTATCACTCGCCCCCATTCTCTCGTTCTGCGCCGACCTGTCAACAAAAATGTCAAAAAAACCTTTGTGAGGCCCGATTTCGAGTCTTTTATTATGCTTCTTGGCTTTCCGCTCCAACTTTCTGCCTTTCTTTTCCACTCGTCAGCCATCAAAACTGACGGAATAAGCGCGGGCCGGTACACACGGTATACAGGGTGCCCGTCAGGTTTGTAGGTACGGAAATTGCCCTTCATGCAGGAAAAAAGAAAAACTCTTCAATTAAGGAACCTACAAATGAAGGGCACGAGTATGGATACCAGAATTCTCGACCAATTGGAAGAGGCTTTTAGCGAAGAACTCGAATTGGTTGACGGCGACCTGTAGGCTATGGAGCAGTTGGTCAAGGAAATAATGCAACTACTGGGCTAGGGACTCCTGCAACGGCT
>DATKVV010000071.1:0-11287 GCA_035529895.1 Sedimentisphaerales bacterium | reverse complement strand
CCCGCCGCTTGCCCGCCGTTTGTTTGGCGGGTCCTTTTGGCGGGCTTGCCCGCCGTCCTTTTGGCGGGATACGGGCCAGAGCCTTCTACACCTGTCGAGAATCCTCTACAAATCAGCCCTTTTATGCAAAACAAACCCAATCTTGTCCGCCTCCGGCGGATTCAAAACCCTTTATTCCACAAAGGATTATGAAAATGAAACCGCCAAAAATGTGCCGCGAAAACAAACCCAAAACAAACCCAATTTGCTTCTACCGAATATGAACGCAAACTTAGTTCCCACAAAGGATTATGAAAATGAACCACGACTTCACCCTCCGGCAAAACAAACCCAATTTATGCCATAGGTATCAAACCCAATTTCAAACGGGCCGGCATAGCACGAAAAGCCGCACAAAATATTGTCCCCGCAGCACACAAAAGAACACCTGCTAAAATCTTATGCAATACTTTGTTTCCGTAAAGGGGAGCAATTCCTGCAACCTTGTCGATTCCCCAAGAAGTTATAAAAACCAAAACGCATAGCCCAAAACCTAATGGGCCGGCCCCGGCCATATCACGAATACTCGTTTTTCTCATCATACTGTATTACCGACTCTTGACTGAATTAGAAGGCTGCTTGCGAAGAATCAAGCAGCACGTCACACCTACAAATTGAGTTTGCCCTTCTTTGAAGAGGCTGGGACAGGCAAGTAAGTGCAATTCTTTATGACTGTAGAAAGGTTCATCAAAAGCATGCAGCCACAAAAGAAATATCTTCAATCTTCCGAACTCTTGAGAGGCCGTTTTCATAATGGATTTCGGCGTATCACTTACCAAGTCATATATTAAAGCAAATCCGCCATGCCTTAGTACCCGATAGACCTCATTCAGTCCGGCCGTAGGGTCTTTCCAGTGATGGATAGACCCCGTACTGACTACGATGTCGAAGGTAGAATCGGCAAATGGCATGCTATCGGCTTGCCCTTGCTCGATGTTAATGACGTCACTAAGCCCGGCCTGTTTAATGTTCTTTCGTGCTCTGGCAACCATGGAGGCCGAAATATCCAGGCCGGTTATTTCAAATTTTGGGGACACCTGATACAACTCTTTCAAGAGCCATCCAGGTCCCGTTCCGATATCCAAAACACGACCTTCTGAGCAATAGGTCAGGATGTCTCGGCTGATTAATTCATAATGGCGTTGAAAGATATTTGTTCTGCTCACTGCATTATAGAATGCAGTACCCGGCCATGGTATGCCTTCTGGATGAAATTTTTTGAGTACTTTGCGAATCGGAGATAACACAATTCGAGACCTCCCATATTAAAAGCCAGGCTGCGCACCGAGCCTTCCAATTCCACGACAATATAAAAATCTTCTTTTATCGGCTCAACTTTCGGTTAAAACTGATTATCAGAACAGCAAAACCTGCTTGGATGCCTTCCATAGGCCCTATTCTAACAAAATTTAACTTATTTACACAACTTTATCTGGGAAATACGAGTTACAAGAAGGGTCGGCGGCCTGCTGTTGCACAATAATAAGGCCCGCCATCGCAGTTTGCAAGGACCAGGCATAAATGGTGGGGGCACGTGACGTTTGTTGGCAGAAAGCCAGGCTGTCGCGGCTCTATAATTGTGGAAGCCTTAGGAGCCGGCTGGATTCCCCCTTCCTACATTCGCTGGCACAAGTTTCGGGGGAATGACAACTTTACCTTGTTTGTACCGGAACGTTGCATTTAGTATTCAAAGGTCAATAGTTTTACTCAGTCGTCTGAGATTCGAAAACCTTTTTCTTATAGTAATTATGATCACGTCGATACATAAGCCAACACGTTTGATTCTCACCAGTTTTTTTCCTCGTCAGCGCTGTGCCTCTTGAGTTTCTCAAACCGGGAAGGTATCCTGTTGAATTGTACAGAGACAGCACCGATGGAAGGGAAATAACCGTTGAAGAGTTCGCAGTTAAGACAACAGAGTGACTGAGAATCGCAATGGAGGCGAACGGCGGCTTTGCCGTCAGATTCTCAAAATCAACAGCAGGCAAGCAGGTTCACGGAAAAACGTTTTATGCCAAACGCACACGAACCGTCCAAGCCTTACACCATCGACCCCGCCTGGTCGGCGGACCGCATCCAACCGAATTCAAAAACCTGTGGTTGCGCTTGTTTTGTCCGGATAAGCCAATGCGTAAATTCTACTTATTGTGAATGGGAAAAATGGAAGAAAGTATTATCTCAGCTGCAATAACCAGGACCGCCTCAGGCGGACTTGAAGCCGACGGCGCCCGCACAGGATAAAACAGAACGGAAAAGGAGTTTGCATTATGGAACGCATTATCAGTCTGCTTGGGCTTGTCGTAATGGCATTGCTGGCGTGGCTACTCTCTGCCGACCGCAAACGCATGAACTTCCGCCTGATTCTAAGCGGCATCGCCCTGCAATTCATTCTGGCCCTTGTCATCCTCCGCACCTCCACCGGCCAACTCGTATTCTCTTACGCTCGCTCACTCATCACACAGGTCGTGGGCTTCTCGCATCAGGGCGCGGAGTTTGTCTTCGGCAGGCAATTGGTTTTCGGCTCCGAGTCTATGCCCGCCGTCTTTGCCTTTTCGGTATTGCCCACGATAGTCTTCGTATCGTCCCTGATGGCCGTTCTGTTTTACCTCGGCGTACTTCAGAAGGTTGTCGAGTTCATGGCTAAAGTGATGGTCTATGTCATGGACGTCTCCGGCTCCGAGTCCCTCGCCACCGCTGCCAACGTCTTTCTCGGAATGGCCGAAGCCCCCCTTGTCATAAAACCGTACATGAAAACAATGACGCGCTCCGAGCTTATGGCAATGATGACCGGCGGCATGGCCACCATCTCCGGCGCCCTGCTGGCCACCTACGCCAGCTTCGGCGCCGACGCCGGGCACCTGCTTACCGCCTCCATAATCTCCGCACCCGCGGCGCTGGTCATCGCCAAAATCATGATTCCCGAAGCCGAAGAGTCGCTTACCAAGGGCGTCGTAAAAGTTCAAATCCCGAAAGAGGACGCCAACGTCCTCGATGCTGCCTGCCGCGGCGCGACCGAAGGCGCAAAGCTCGCCCTGAACGTCGCCGCCGTCCTGATCTGTTTCATCGCCTTCGTCGCCCTGCTCAACTGGCTGCTCTCACTGCTGCCCAGGCTCGCCGAGGAACCCCTTACCCTCGAGCGCATACTCGGCTGGTGCTGCGCCCCCCTCGCCTGGGTCATGGGCGTCGAATGGAAGGACGCAACCACCGTCGGGATGCTCCTGGGCAAAAAAACCATACTAAACGAATTCCTTGCCTACCTCGACCTTGTCAAGTTCAAGGATGCAATCTCGCCGAGGTCTTTCGTCATCGCCACCTATGCCCTCTGCGGCTTCGCCAATTTCGGCTCAATCGCCATCCAGATCGGCGGCTACAGCACCCTTGTCCCCACTCGCAGAAGGGATTTGGCGAGGCTCGGCCTGCGCGCGATGGTCGCCGGCTCACTGGCCGCATTTATGACGGCAACCATCGCAGGCGTAATAATTTAAGCAACTCTCCCAGGCTACTGCGAAAACCGTACGAGTTGAGTACCTCTCGGGCAGTTGCCGCATAAGCAGAGAGCCAGGGTCCTCCCCCCACGTCCAATCGCCGCCTACATCGCAGATTGGGCACACTCAGGCCGTTCTTGAAGTGAAAAGTTTTCTTTTATGTATCTGACTGCGTTGTTGAAGATGGTCATTCCGTCACTGTCGGCGTTGTCTTTCAGGCGGGTCCAGTGCGGATGCTGAGTCCGCCGGACGTACCTTTCCGGATGCGGCATAAGCCCCAGCACCCGCCCGGTAGCGTCCGTCAGACCGGCTACCGAACCCATTGACCCGTTCGGATTGACAGGATAGCCCCCCTCCCTGCCGTCTTTATCCACATACTTGAACGCGATATGTCCCTCGGCCTTCAACCTTTCAAGCGTCGCCTCGTCCTTCGTAACAACTTTGCCCTCCGCATGCGCCACCGGCAGATAAATCCGTCGTCCCGCCTCAATAAAAACGCACCTTTGCGTCTGGGGCGCAAGGTACACCCACCTGTCCTCGAACTTGCCGCTGTCATTATACGTAATGGTGACATCCCCCGGCCCGCCGGTTGACCCGTCCCCCGGCAGAATCCCGGCCTTCACCAGAACCTGAAAACCGTTGCAGATGCCCAACACCAGTTTGCCGTCGTCAATAAACTTTCGGATTGGCTCGGAAAGATGATGAATGATTTGATTGGCCAAAATCTTGCCCGCCGCCACATCATCGCCGTAGCTAAAGCCCCCCGGTATCACCATTATCTGGTATTTATCCAGCAGACCCTTGTCCTCAATCACCCGGTTTATATGCACCCGTTCCGCTTCCGCCCCCGCCAGTTCAAGCGCATATTCGGTCTCCACATCGCAGTTTATCCCCGCCGCCCGCAGCACTATCGCCCTTATCTGTCCCATCTCTTACCTTTTTGCAATATCCGTCACTCTTGCCCTTCTATGTCATTCCCGCCAAGGTGGGTAGCGGGAATCCATTTCTCCCTGAACTAATATACTAAACCGAAATTCTTTGCTTCGCCCGCAATGACATTGTATGCAGTCAATTAACATATGACCGGGGTCTTATTTAGGCTGTGAAGTAGCTTTTTAGAAATCTCCCCCCCGATTCAGCCATACGTCTCAACCTTTCTCATAACCTGGACATTCATGTCTACCTGCTCTTTAGTCGTCATGCCGGGAATGGCACCAACCACATAGTTATTGGATAGCACCCAGCTAAGAGCTTTCCGATGGTCAGGCGAATCCCCAATTGTGTGTGGCGGGAGGTTGTAGTTGGGGCTCTGCGTCTTCATGGCTATAACTCCAACACCTTTTTGTGCTGCCTCTTTTATGTACTGCGCAAGCTCTGGAGAACTATTAGAGTTGAAAGCAACCGCCGCCACATCATAGAGACTTGATTCTGCCACATGTTTCAGATAGACCTCCTGATTCTCATGTGCTGTGATTCCACACCAGTGGATTTTCCCCTCTGACTTCCACTTCTCCATTATATCAATGTGTTCACCCGTTGTAATCTCCTCTATACTCTCAGGCTGATGCCATAGGAACACATCAATGTAATCTGTAGCGAGGTCACGAAGCGTCTGCTCAAACTGGTTGCCTGCCCATGCCTTACTTGTGCGTGGAGCCCTTCCCATGTATGCGACAAAAAGGTAGACCTTGTCTCTTACTCCACTGATTGCTTTACCTATAGACTCACAGCTGTTGCCGGGCTGACCGAACCCATATCCCCACGCGGTCTCAATATAATTGATCCCTTGGTCAATTGCATAACGGATTAGCTCACTATCCCTTGTGTGCTGAGCACCATACCCGACCGGAGTTAGTTGAAGATCTGTTCTACCAAGCTGACGTAGCGGAATCCCTTTCGTCGGCTTTTGACTGTCCTTGGTACATCCTGTGACGATAGCTCCAATACCCACGCCAGCCACAACTTTCAGGAATTTCCTTCTTTTTATTTTCATCTGAGATTTCCCATTTAACGCTGTTTGAAACACTTTCTTGCGCTTCAATTCTGTCATAACACCGAAATTTCCCTCGAATTACAATTACTCGAATCTCGTGCTTCGGATTTCTCTGCATTACCAAGCTAACGGCTTCTGCCACGCCTGCTTTAACGTATCCAAATCCGAATCGATAACGGTCGTGCCGTCCGCAGCCTTGATGACAAGCTTCTGTCCGTCTGTCACCTTGCCTATCTGCCCGAACGGCACATTAAGCATCAACTTCACAAACGCGTCGTACTTCTCCGGCTCAACTTCCACGATATAGCGCGAATTCGACTCGCTGAATAGCTGCGCATCCACTCGCGCGCAATCATCGCTTCTCGGCAGCCCCCGCAAATCGGCTTCGATGCCTAATCCGCCGGCAAACGCCATCTCCGCCAGCGCCACCGCCAGCCCGCCCTCGGAGCAGTCGTGACAACTTGCAACAACACCCGCTGCTGTCGCCCCGCAAATCTTCGCAGCAATCTTCGGCGCCTTCTCCAGGTCCGCCTTCGGCACATTTGCTCCGAGCCGGCCGTGAATCTTGTAGTAGTGCGAACCGCCCAGCTCATTCTTGGTCTCGCCCACGACAAACAGAAAATTGCCCGCTTGCTTCGCGTCCATCGTAATGCACTTGTTGACGTTATCCACCGGCGCTATCGCGCTTATCAAAAGCGTCGACGGAATGGAAATCCTCGTGCCGTCCTCACATGCGAACTCGTTATTGAGCGAGTCCTTGCCCGATATGAAGGGCGTCCCAAAGGCCATCGCCCCGTCATAGCACGCCTGCGACGCCCGCACCAAAGGCCCCAGCGTCTCGGGCTTCTTGCAGTCGCCCCAGCAGAAATTATCCAGAAGCGCTATCCGGTCGAACCGCCCGCCCACACATACGATATTTCTTATCGCCTCGTCAATCCCGGCCAGCGCCATCCAGTACGGGTCAATGTCCCCATAGAGCGGATTCATCCCGCAGCTAATTGCAAGGCCCTTGTCCGAATCAAACTTCGGCCTTATCACCGCGCCGTCGCCGGGGCCGTCGTTTGCCACACCCACAAGAGGCTTTACCACCGAACCGCCCTGAACCTCATGGTCGTACTGGCGTATCACCCATTCCTTGCTGGCCACATTATAACAAGACAGAATCTTCGAAAGCTCATCGTCATACCTTTCTTTTTCGGGCAGGCTCGGCTCGCTCAGCTCCGGACTCTCCCACACCGCCTTCCGCGAGTACTTAGGCACCCCCTCATGCAGGAAGTCCATATCCATCTCTGCCACCTGCTGCCCGTCGTACCGCAGGATGAGCCTCTTGTCGTCCCTGAATTTCCCTATCACCGTGGACTGGACATTTTCGCCGTCAAAAATCTTCGTTATGGCCTCCACGTTTTCGGGCTTGACCGCTATCACCATCCGCTCCTGGGCCTCACTAATCCAGATCTCGTTATAGGTCAGACCCGCGTACTTCAACGGCACCTTCCCCAGTTCCACCTCCGCCCCTAAATCTTTTCCCATCTCACCCACCGCGCTGCTCAGACCCCCTGCCCCGCAGTCGGTTATAGCCTCGTAAAGACCGGCTTCGTTCGCCTGAATCAGAACGTCCAGCATCTTCTTTTCCGTTATCGGATTGCCGATTTGAACCGCGTGCGAAAAGATTGTTTCATACTCATGTGTTATTTCGCCGCTCGAGAAAGTCGCCCCATGTATCCCGTCACGTCCCGTCCTGCCCCCGACCACAATGATAATGTCACCCGCCTGCGGATTCTTAAAGCACTTGTCCCTGTCCATCAGTCCGATGTTGCCGCAATAAACCAGCGGATTACCCAGATACCGCTCGTCGAAATAGACTGCGCCGTTGACCGTCGGTATTCCCATCCGGTTGCCGTAGTCGCGCACGCCGGCCACCACGCCTTTCATTACCCTTCTCGGATGGAGCACCCCTTTGGGGATTTCCTCCAGCTTCTTGTCCGGCGGACCAAAACAAAATATATCCGTGTTGGCAATCGGTATCGCGCCCAGCCCGGTTCCCATCGGGTCACGAATCACGCCGCCGATGCCGGTTGCCGACCCGCCGTAAGGGTCCAGCGCCGAAGGACGATTATGCGTCTCCACCTTGAAACAAACCGCCGAATCCTCGTCGAACTCCACCACCCCCGCATTGTCGGCAAAAACCGAGATACACCAAGGCTTGTTCAGCTCCTTGGTCGCCCTGAAAACCGTCTCTTTCAGCAGATTGTCGAAACGAATCTGCCTGCCGTTGATTGTCATATCAACCGAACTCTTGAGCGTCTTGTGCACGCAGTGCTCGCTCCAGGTCTGCGCAAGCGACTCAAGCTCAACGTCCGTCGGCTCTCTCCCAAGCTGCCGGTAGTATTTCTGGATGGTCTGCATCTCCACCAGATTGAGGAACAGGTCCTTTTCCCGGCTCAGCTTTACCAGCCCCTCGTCGTCGAGGTCACATATCGGCCAGTGTACTATCTTTAGCTCGTACGGCTTCAGATGCGGGCTTGGCGGCTCCGCCTCGCTGCCGATAACGCAAACCTCGATACAGTCGTTTGCCAATATCTTCCTGGCGATTATATCCGTCTGCTTGGAGCTGATATCGCCCAGCAGGATATACTTGCGGGCTGTTCGCACATGCCCGGCCTTGACACCCATGTCGGCAATGGCGGTTGTCACGGATTCGGCCACAGGGTCGGTAACGCCGCTTTTGAGATGTACCTCGATCAAAGTCGCCTTCGCCAGCCCTGCCGGCGCCCCGCTCCTGCCCATGTAATACTCCTCGCACACGGGGTCGGTCAGCAGCTCCTTGGCCACGCGCCCGGCAAAGACCTCGTCGAAATCCGCCTCAATCAAAAACACCTTCGCCGACTGGACCGCCTCCACCGAACGGACGCCAAGCTCCCTGATGTCCTCCAGCACACTGCTGCCGTGAACGTCCGCGAAGCCCCGCCGATTAAAAACCTCAAAACGCCACTGCCTCACAATATCATTTCCTTGCTCTTTATCTTCTGTTTTATTAAAGCCGCCCGTTTGGCCCTTGCCGCCTCCAGCAGCTTCTGAATCCTTTGCCTGTCTGCGTCCTTTATCGCCCTTTTCAGCTTCAGCAGCTCGGCAACAATCTTATCGATACCTCTGGCGGTGTTATTTGCGTTTGCCAGAAGCACGTCGGCCCAGATACTCGCAGGCCCCGATGCTATCCTCGACGTATCCATAAAACCCTTGCCCGCAAACTTAAGCTCCCTGGCGTCACTGGCGTTCGTTAATGCCGCCGCCGCTACATGCGGAAGATGACTTACATTCGCCAGCACCCTGTCATGCTCAGCCGGCGTCATAAATTTCACGCTGCACCCGAGCTTCGACCAAAATCCTGTTAGCGTTTGCACCGCCTGTTTATCCGTCTTTTTGGTCCCGGTCAAAATACAAGTCGCCCCATCAAACAAATCATCTCTGGCAAACTCAACACCTCTCTGCTCGGACCCGGCGATTGGATGTGAGCCGACATAGTGCACAACACTCGGCAGTGTTTTCGCTGCCCACAGGTGGGGCAAGACCTTGGTCGAACCAACATCTGTAACTATGCATCCGCTGGGCAACACATCCCTAATCACCGCGAAAATCTCTCCGAACGTAGAAATTGGCGTGGCCAGGATTACAATATCCGCGCCGGTTACGCCAGCCTTTATGTCGTCCGCGACTTCGCTGGCCACCGCCAATTCTCTGGCTTTTCGCCGCGTGCGGGCGCGATGGCTGTAACCTACGGCTCTCACGCCGGGAAAACACCGCAAAATTGCTAAACTTAACGAGCCCCCCAAGAGACCCAGCCCTATAACGGTTATTTGTCTTAAGTCCTTCAAAACAAACACCTTGCAAGAATAAACCTCCCGATAGATTCCGCTAAAAAGTATAGTATGAATACGCCGCTGTCAATTTTTTTCTTTGATTTATGTTGTCGGAACTGATAATATTCCGATTTGGAATAAGAAGTCGATGGATATGGCAAAAGCGAACGACACCTGAGCCGCTCTTTGTGGGCAGGTTTTTTTTGTGAACATTTGCCGGTATCTCAATGTGTGGTTATCCAGTGCACACGAGCAAAATTGAGTACCATAAAGTGATATGCCGCAAAATAACAATAAAATCGGAGACGGTGATTACCTCGACTTCGAAGATAGGGTAGCCGACCTCGACCGCCAGATGAACGAGCTGCGAAAGCTAAGTTCGGCCAAGGGCATCGACTACTCTGCGGAGATTCGCCGGCTTCAGCAAGAACAGGTCGCCGAGCTCAAACGAATCTATTCCAGCCTCACGGCGTGGCAGACAGTCCAGGTAGCGCGCCATCCCAAAAGACCCCTGCTCGATGACTACGTCAACCTGATGATAAAGGACTTCCGCGAGCTCCACGGTGACAGGTGTTTCGGCGACGACCGGGCTATCGTAGCAGGAGTCGGCCGGATCGGCAGAGAAAAAGTTCTCGTCGTCGGACAGAACAAGGGCAGGACCACCAAAGAAAAGATTGCCTGCAATTTCGGATGCGCCCACCCCGAGGGTTACCGCAAGGCGCTGGCAAAAATGAAATTCGCCGAAAAGTACGGCATACCTGTTGTCACGCTCATCGACACCCCGGGCGCCTATCCCGGCGTCGGCGCCGAAGAGCGGGGCCAGGCACAGGCGATAGCCGTCAACCTGATAGAAATGTCTCGTCTGAAAGTGCCGATAGTCTGCATCTGTATCGGCGAAGGCGGCTCTGGCGGCGCTCTTGGCATAGGCGTCGGTGACAGGCTCGCCATGCTCGAATTCTCATATTACTCGGTTATATCACCCGAAGGCTGCGCCGCCATTCTGTGGCGCGACGGCTCAAAAGCCCCCGAGGCCGCAGAGGCGCTTAAGTTAACCAGCAAAGATTTGCTCAAGCTCGAACTCGTTGACGCGGTCATTCCAGAGCCGCTCGGCGGCGCACATCGCAACGTTCACGACACCATCTATTACGTCGAAAGATACATCATCAAAACCCTCCGCGACCTCAAACGCACAAAAATCGAAAACCTGCTTGAATGCAGATACAAAAAACTACGTGCAATCGGCAGCAATAATGCAAACAACCTTCGCAGAAAGGTATCCGCCAGCCAGGCCAGGATAAAAGAAGCCCTCAAAGCCCTCACCGATGAATCCAGACGGGTCCCCGCAAAAGTCTGAGCGCCCCAGACCCAACCCCGGCGAACCGGCAGGCCGGGCATCTACGTCGAAGACTTATATGTGGAGCCACGCTTTCGCGGCAAGGGCGTCGGCCGCGGCATGCTCGCTCACATCGCAAAGCTCGCCGTAGAACGCAAATGCTGCAGAATCGAATGGGACGTGAAGGAATCGAACAAACGCGCTATCCGCTTTTTTGAAAGCACCGGCGCCTCGCTTTTGGCCAGCAGAAAAGTATACACGCCCGCTGGGGACGCCCTCCGGAAACTGGCATACGAGTAACTTGCGCCAAAAAACCGCTTACTTCAACGCGTCAAAGAATCTGTTCAACCTCGGCTGATACCTGTCGGTAATATCGAATGAGACAATTACCCCCCGCGCCTTCCCCACTATCGCCTCTCTTTCCACAAACCCGAAAATTCGTAAGCGTTCACTGAAATAATAGGTTTTATGTAAAAGCGTGTTTCTGTCCGATAACTCTGGTGTGGACAAGAACGCATATATCAAACATCTGGAAACGGAAAACACGCAACTGAAACAACGCATTGAAGCGTTGGAAAAA
>DATKVV010000070.1:0-201761 GCA_035529895.1 Sedimentisphaerales bacterium | reverse complement strand
TTTTTCCAACGCTTCAATGCGTTGTTTCAGTTGCGTGTTTTCCGTTTCCAGATGTTTGATATATGCGTTCTTGTCCACACCAGAGTTATCGGACAGAAACACGCTTTTACATAAAACCTATTATTTCAGTGAACGCTTACGCAGCTTCTTGAGTTGAGGGACGCGCGAATCGCAGTGGATGTAGGCTCGCTTCTGAGCGACACGGTCAAGATAAGAGAAATCAGACTGGACGGAATGGAAATGGTCCTGGAGCAAAGGGGGGTCTCGAGCAACAACCTGCAGGACATAATAAAGTCGCTTCCCGCCAGGGATACGCAGCAAGCGGAGCCATCGGGGAAGAAACTGCACATAGATAATCTTGAGATTTCCGGCACGACGGTCAAGGTAAAAGTGCTGCCCGTTCCCGGCAAGAGCGATATCACGCTGAAACTCAATCCAATCACGATGACGAATTTGGGCAGCGACAACAAACTGGATGCGGCGGCCTTGTCGGTCAAAATCCTGGTGGCAATCGCGGGGGGCATAGCCGAGCAGGGTGCGGGCGTGCTGCCCGATGAGATTACCGGCGCATTGAAGGGCGAGTTGAAAAGACTGGGGAAGGCGTCGGAAGCCGTGCTTGAGGAAGCGGGCAAGGTTCTGAAAAAAGGGGCAGACCTGGGCAAAGGAATTACCGAAGGGCTTAAGGGGCTGCCGAAGCTGGGGGAAAAGAAGAGCGAAGAGAAGGAGCAGTAGCGCGATTGTTTCGGGTATCAGAGGAGATGGAAACCAAGAGCGCAGAGCGATAGCGCAGGATTCGAAAATAGGACTCCCGGCTTCGCTTTGAAAATAATGGTGCAGGAGGTTAAGCTTTTGCTGCGGCTTTTTTGGCGGATTCGACGGTGTTGTACATCAGCATAGTAATTGTCATAGGGCCGACTCCGCCGGGGACGGGTGTAATAAAGGATGCCTTTTCCTTTACGGCCTCGAAATCGACATCGCCGACCAGGCGGTAGCCGCTCTTTTTGGAGGGGTCCTCAACGCGGTTTACGCCGACATCAATCACGACAACGCCCTGCTTTACCATATCGGCGGTGATGGTATTTGGTTTCCCGGCGGCGGCGACGACAATGTCCGCCTGGCGTGTGTGGAAGGCGAGGTCTTTTGTTCGCGTATGACAGACAGTGACGGTGGCGTTGCGGTCGGGGGCTTTTTGAATAAGCATGTTGGCAAGTGGTTTGCCGACGATGTTGCTTCGGCCGACGATTACTGTATGAGAGCCTTCGATTTTGACGCCGTTGCGGATGAGCAGCTGAATGACGCCATGTGGAGTACAGGGCAGGAAAGCCTTTTGCCCGGCCACCATTTTCCCGATGTTGGTGGGGTGAAAGCCGTCGACATCTTTGTTCGGGTCAATCGCCAGAAGCACCTCGGACTCGTCGAGGTGTTTGGGCAGAGGCAACTGGACGAGGATGCCGTTTATTTTGGGGTCTCTGTTCATCCTGTCGACCAGCGCCAGCAGGTCTTTCTGTGTTGTGTTTTCGGGCAGACGGTTGTCGTCGGAGTAAATTCCCAGCTCCTCACAGGTGCGTTCTTTTGCAGTCACATAGGATTTCGAGGCAGGGTCTTCGCCGACGAGGACGACGCCGAGGCCGGGGACGACGCCCTGCTGTTTCAATTTTGCGACTTCCTGCTTAATCTCAGCCCGCATACTTTCCGCCACTTGTTTGCCGTCGATAATTTTGGCAGCCATGTCGAATCTCCATATCAGATTATGTCCGGGGAAGACCCGGAGCTAAGTATTTTGATTTTCTGCTAAAACAGACCTGTTACTTTTCCGGTTTTCAGGTCCACGTCAATTCTACGGAAGGCCGGGTCCGAGCTCGTACCGGGCATCAACTTAATTGCTCCGGCGAGCGGGACGATAAATCCGGCGCCCTTGTATATCAGGAAGTCGCGGATGGGCAGTTTCCAGCCATTGGGTCGGCCCTTTATGTCGGGGTCGTGCGAGAGGCTCAGATGTGTCTTTACCATGCAAGTACCGAATTGCCTGGAATCGGGGTTTGATTCGAGCGCTTCGGCTTTTTCGGCTGCTTCAGGTGCATACTCCACGCCGTCGGCGCCGTAAACTTCGGCGGCGATTAGTTCCACCTGTTTTCTCAGAGGGGTGCCGAGTTCGTAGAGGAATTTGAAGTGGTGTTTTTCCTTGCAGGCTTGCATAACAGCTTCGGCGAGTTCGATGGCGCCGTCGCCGCCTTTAAGCCAGTGTTCGGAATATGCGGCCAGAGCGCCGTTGTGCTCGGCGACCTTTCGGACCATTTCGATTTCATCCTTTGTGTCGGTATAGAAGCTGTTGATGCAGACTACGGGTCGGACGCCGCTCTTTTTGACGGTTTCGATATGTGCGACGAGGTTTTCACAGCCTTTCTCGACAAGTTCGAGGTTTTCCCTGGTGTATTCTTCGCTCAGGGGGATTCCTGGTTTGACGGCGGGTCCGCCGCCGTGCATTTTTAGCGCTCGAATGGTGGCGACGATAACGACGGCATCAGGCTTGAGGCCGGACATTCGGCATTTGAGGTTCCAGAACTTTTCGAATCCGATGTCGGCGCCGAAGCCGCTTTCGGTGACGTGGTAGTCGGACAGTTTCGTGGCGAGCAGGTCGGCGATGACGGAGCTTTGACCGATGGCGATATTGGCGAAGGGCCCGGCGTGGACAAATACGGCCTGGCCCTCGATGGACTGCAGGAGGCTGGGATTGAGGGTCTCGACCATCCAGGCGGTCATGGCGCCGTCGACTTCGAGGTCGGCGGTGGTGACTTCGTTGCCATTTTTGTCGTAGGCGACGACGATTTTGCTTATTCTTTCGCGCAGGTCCTTGAGGTCTGTGGCCAGAGCGAGGATGGCCATTAGCTCACTGGACACCGAGATGGCGAAGCCGGACTCCATTTCGAATCCGTCCATTTTTCCGCCCTTGCCTATGGTGATGTTGCGGAGGGCCTGTGCGCAGAAGTCCATAACCCATTTCATTTGAACGCGGTCGGGGTCGATGTCCAAGCGCCTTAAGTTTCTTTTTGCGAGCTGCTCATCGGTGTAGTTTCTTTCGTGCTGCATGCGGCTGGTAAGAGCGACCATGGCGAGGTTGTGAGCGTTTGTGATGCAGTCGATGTCACCGGTGAGACGAATGGAAAAAGGTGTCAGGGGGATGCACTGCGACAGACCGCCGCCGGCGGCGGAACCTTTTATGTTGAAGGTTGGGCCTCCACTCGGCTGGCGGATGGCGCCGGTAGCTCGCTTTCCGAGCTTGCCGAGTCCCTCAATCAACCCGATTGCGGTGGTAGACTTTCCCTCGCCGAGAGGCGTAGGCGTGATGGCGGTAACGTCGATGTATTTTGCAGTTGGGTTGTTCTTCAGGCGCTGGAGGGTTTTGGCGTAATCGACCCTGGCCAATTGGCGGCCCATGGGCAGCAGCTCGTCCTGTTTGAGTCCGAGTTCTTCAGCCAGCCGGCTGACAGGTTTCATGGATTGCTCGGCAGCTTCGGCAATCTGCCAGTCCTTCATCTTTGTTGGGTCAAGCTTCATATAGTTTCCTCACAAAAAACTTTACAAATTGAGCGCAACTTACTGGCGCGGAAGTAATAACTAAAGCAACTCGGCGGAAATTCGCAGGCAAGTTGCCCCAAAAGCTAAATATTAGACCGATATTGCCACAGAAAGGCAAGAGAAATCTAAGCGGGGGGCTATTTTTTCAGCCGACAATAATGTCATCCAGCGGGCGTTTTGGGACGTGGTGGACGCCTTGTGCATCGCGCCAGTACTCGATTTTGCCATCAGGTCCAACCGTCTCGATTACGACTTTTTCTTTAGGGTTGCCGATGGCAAGGACAAGCAGGATTTCGTAACGGGATGGAACATTCAGGGCCTTGTGGAGCTCTTGTCTGTTTACGGAAGCAATGATGCAGCCGGCCAGGGCTTTTTCGGCGGCGCCCAGAAGGATGCTTTGGGCGGCGATTCCGTGGTCGCAGTCGACAGATTTTGTCAACTGCGAGTCAAGAAGTATGATGATATATGCGGATGGCCTCTCGCCTTCAGAGGGGCCGGGCCAGTCTTTGAGATAGCCGGCCCAGGCAAGATGGGGAAAAATCAGGGCGTTTTTCCGGGGGTCGCAGGAAAGGATATATTTGAGGGGCTGTAAATTGGCTGCTGAGGGGGATAGTCTGGCCAGGTCAACAAGTTCCTGGAGCGTCGGGCGTTCTACGGGGACTTCCTGCCGGAACCGGCGGCAGCTTCTGTTCTTTAGAATCAGGTCCCTTATCATTGTCATTTTCTCCTGCATTATGAAGGCAGTCTTTGAGTCAGACTCTTGCCTGGCCGGTCGTTGCCAGGACGGTCTGCCACAGATCGCCGTTTGGGTCGACTTTTTTTCTTTTGAGGACGGTAAGGGATATGGGGACATGAGTGAAGTACTGATTCCAGTAGCCTATGACCATATTGGTGCGGCCTGACATACCTGCGTGGACGGCGTTTTGGCCGAGCATGAGGCAGAATGCGGCATCGTTGGAGTCGGCGGTCAGGCTTCGAATCATGTAGCTGGGGTCGATGTATTTAAGAGCGATTGGTTTGTTTATGTCTTTGAAATGCCGCTCAATTCTTTCTTTGATGATGAGACCTATGTCGTCGGGGAGGATATTGCCGGAGGCATCTGTTTTCCGGGCGTCGGTTTTCTCAGTCAAGTCCCGGCCCGCACCTTCGGCGACCACGATGACGGCGTGATGTCTTTTGTCGAGTCTTTTTTCGAGGGAGTTCAGGAAGCCATTTTCTCCTTCGAGCACGAGAGGCACTTCCGGAATGAAGCAGAAGTTGACGTCGCTGTTTGCGAGGGTGGTATAGGCGGCGATAAAGCCGGAGTCTCTGCCCATCAGCTTAACGAGTGAGACGCCATTCCAGGCGCCCTTTGCTTCGGCATGTGCGGCCCAAATTGCGGCGCGAGCGGCCTCGACGGCGGTTGAGAAGCCGAAGGACCGTTCTATGCCCATTATGTCATTGTCGATTGTTTTGGGGACTCCGACTACCGCGGTTTTTAATCCTCTTTCTTTTATCACCCGGCACAGGCGGGAGGCGCCGTGAAGGGTGCCGTCGCCGCCGATGCAGAACAGCAGGGCGATATCTGTTTTTCGCAGGTTTTCAACCATATCCTCGGGGTCCTGGGGGCCGCGGGAAGATGACAGTATGTCGCCTCCTTTGAGGTGGATTTCATCGACAGAGTCAGGGGTGAGCAATAGAGGCTCCTGGGGGGCGTTTGAGGACAGGCCCAGGTATCCGTACTTGAAGCCGAAGACGTTTTTGACGCCGTACTGCCAGATGAGGCTGAGTGTAATGGTTCTTATGACGTCGTTGAGGCCGGGGCACAATCCGCCGCAGGTAACTATGCCGCAGTTCAGCTTTTCGGGGTCAAAGAAGATTTGGCGGCGGGGGCCCGCTCGCTCGAAGGCGGGAGCGACTCTGCCGGCGTTTTTGTATAGATTAAGGGATTCGGAATCTGTGTAGACCAGGACCGTTTCCTGGTCGTCAACGAAGTGGCATTCACCTCGTAGGAGGGGATGGTCAACGGCGGGGGGGCCGAGTTTTTCGATGGTCAAATCAGGCAATTCATCCGGTTTCAGGCAGTGAGCGTCCATACAGTTCTCCTTTTTGCTTATAATACCGGTCCACTAACAGGCTTGCAAGGTCTGCGTTGTCCGGGGTCGCATATTATTGTTTTGTCCAGATTCGGGTGTTCAGGCTGAGGTCGTCGACGATACCAACGGCGAGCTGGAGGTCCTGGAAGTATTCCCGCATAAGCTCAAAGTCGAGCAGTGTTGTAAAAAGTCTCGGCTCGAAGAGGTTTCTGGCATACGAGAGGGCGACAAATATTTTGGAGCCGACGAAAGAAAGATAAAGGTGTCTGTTCGTTTTTTTTCTGAAGTCGATGATTCTGTTCATCAGGCTCGTGGACAAGATGTACCTGGCCTGGATTTGGTCGTTTCCGTGTACGACAAAGAAGTTTTCGAATTCCGGGTCTTCGAGCTTTATAAGGGGGTCTCTTGTCAGGTTCCATGACTGGGGTGTCTTTCCAAAGCCGCCGAAGAGTTTTTCGGCTGTGTCAGGCAAGACCACCAGGCGGCAGGTAAAATGCTTGTTGAAGTCGGCGATGAAGAATAAGCCTCTGAATATTGTGCGGCGGCTTCTGTTTTTGCCGCCGGTTTCGTACTCGGCGTGCAGCTCAGAGAACTCGATTTTCGTTGCGCCTATGTTGCCTGAAACGTAATCGTCGCCCTTGTAGCGGTTAGGCGCGGTCTTGAAAATCTGTGAGGCGATGAAGGTTGACCTTGGGATATGTCTGTGCGGGGAGTAGTCAAGGTTCTCGTCGAGAAAGCTTACTATTTTTCGAATTATGGTGGCCTTGAACTGTCTGACGTAACCTTTGCCGGCCAAATGAGTGATGAAGCCGAACAGTATTGCGCCGATTATGACGGGAAAAAGCAGGCCGGGGAACAATTGGACGCCGCTTCTCCCCATGAGAAAAAGCACAATCAAGACCAGCCCGGCGACCACAGCGCCTGCGTAAGTGAGGTTTCGGGCGAGTGCTCTGCGCCTGGCTTCGAGTGCGTTGAGGTCTGCCGACAAACCGGTTTCGCAAAATTGCTTAAAGTCATCGAGTGTTTTTGCTTTCATCGTTTTGCGCAGGGTTCTTTTGGCGTTTTGCTGAAAAGTCAACGCCGAAAGTGTTCGCCGGCATCAATGCCTTCGCGCTGTTTTTCACTGATTTCGAAAAAGCGTCTGGGTTTGTAATTCATCATGGAAGCGGCTATGCTCGTCGGGAACATCTCGACGGCATTATTATAATCGGTAACCGCCGCGTTGTAAGCGCGCCTGGCGGCGGATATCTGCTCTTCAAGCTCGGTCAGGGTCCGTTGGAGGTGCATGAAGTTCTCGCTGGCCCTGAGGTTGGGATAATTTTCCACCACGAGCAGCAGTCGGCCCAAAGCCCTGGTCAGCTTGTTATCGAGTTCGACCGCCTCATCATCGGAAATTTGCCCTGAGAGCGCCTGGGCTCTGATTTTGGTGAGCTCTTCGAGCAGAGACCTCTCGTGCTGCGTGTATCCCTTGACCGTCGCTACGAGATTCGGGATCAGGTCGTACCTTTTCTTTAGCAGGGCATCAATGGCGCCGAATACGTTAAGGACCTGGTTTTTCCTTGCGATGAGGCTGTTATAAATGAGAACAGGTATCAACAGGAGCGGCACGATTATGACTATTGCAATCGGCATATCGCGGCCTCCTTCGGCGTGTCGAGTTTTTCAGGCAACATTTGCTTGTGGATTCGGGTATTCATTTGGTGCCTGCAAAGAAGGTTTGAGCTATGAAGCCGGCAATGGGGGGGAAGAAGAATGTGCTGGCCAGGCGGACGAGCGTGAATTTCCAGCCCATTATTCCTACTTCCATGGGCAGCCGGCTGACGGCCCACAAGGACCAGCCGGTCACAAAGGCTACCATGGTGCCTACGCCCGCACCGGAGCGCAGGAGTCCGGCGGCAATGGGCAGACTGACATAGGGGCCTCCGGGAGCGATAGCACCGGCTAAGGTGCCGATTAGTATTCCTTTTATGCCGGATTCGGCGCCCACCCATTTTGCCACCAGTTCGCGGGGCAGAAGGACCTGAATCATGCCTGCGATGATAAAAGCGCAAATCAGTAACGGCAGGATTTGAAGGGCCATATTGAAGCCGGATTTGATGCCGGTGATGTGCTGGCCCTGTCCTCGGTAGTATCCGGTGAAGAGCAAAGCAATTGCGAGTGCTCCCATTATTATGGTCGGAATCAACATTTTCGGATTGCCCCTTTTGTTACCCATACTTTTGCCCGGTTTTACAGCACCCACTACTATTCGAATTACAATATTGCAGAAATTTTTTAGCGTAGTCAAAGAATTTATTTGTTCGCCATAGAGTCTCATAAAGCCGGCCAGGCTGATTCATGGCCTTAGCTGACAAGAATTTGCGCATTCCAGGCGGGAAGGTATGAAAGCCGGCTAAAGAACCTGCCGATAATCCTGGAGGGAAAGTCAAACCATCGGGATAAAATGAGAGGAGGTGTATTATGAGCAAGAATACATACTGGGCTTTGGTGCTGGCAATAGTGGTGGCTTTTGGGGTCGGGCGGTGGACCGCGAGTACCGCTCCTGTTGCCGCCAAGGCGGAACAAAATGTGGGGTTTGCCAAGAGCGTGAAAGCCGGTAGGGTTGAACGCACAGATGTGACGCTGCAGGAATTGCAGGACTTGTTCTGCAAGGGCAGTAAACTGACCGACCTGCAGCGGCAAGAGGAGTTCAATAAATACCGGGGCAAGATGGTGCAATGGCAAGGTGTTCTTAAGAGGGCGTACTATGCCGACGAGCAGCTTTGCGCAGTGTTCGGCCACCGGGTAAAACCATCGGGGCTGCTGGGGCGCCGGACGGTTGAGATCACCGTAAGCTTCCCTGATTTGGAGAAAAGCAAGCTGCTGAATGCTCAGAGGGGCTCTTTGGTCACGTTTCAAGGTCAACTGAACGAGCACAGCGGCTCATACAAGCGACCCTGGCATCTGACAAACGGGCGTGTGGTTTCGGTGGAGTCACCGGAGCCGAAGACCGGCACAATAAGTCAGTGAGCGGATGGCGGCAGGGTACAACCACAGCGATTTTGACAGAGCATAGAAAGCGGAGGCCCATCCAAAAGGCAGGGCCTCCGTTTTCTTTGGTCCAAAGGAGCAAGCGGCCTGACTCTTCTTTGTCTTACATGGTCGCTGTCCTGGCGCCCAAGCTTAACGACGGGAGCACGAAGTGCAACGATTCCGTTAAGCTGCTCGATTTTGGGATTGCATTTCAGCCGAGTTTTCAATCCAGTCTGACACAGTGTATTTCTGGATGATGGATATGTCCGAGGGCAGAGATTGGCAGCCGTGCGGTTCGGGCAACAAGAAGTGGCTTGGGACGATAGCGGGTAGAGACGGCACGCTGACTTGTTCAAGTTCTGTGTCTACTTCAGGGATTCAACCTGTTTTTCAAGGACGTCGGGTTTGAGTCTTACTTTGACCATTCCGACGGGGTGGAAGCGGCCGCCGGGTTTCCAGGCCGTGAACAGGATGGTGTAAACGTTGTCGCCTTCGGGTATCAGGCCGAGGGGAGTGCGCATGGTCTTCCACCACCTCCTGACCTTCGTGCGAATGGGGAAATACGCGGCCTTTGACCAGTTGATTCCATCTCTTGAGAGTGAATAGCCGAACATATTCGGCAGGCCGAGGGACTGTGGCCCGCCGTCAAACACGGCGATATAGGTTCCTTCGGGAAGCTGGGCGACAACCGGATTTTCGAGGAATGTCGGGTGTATGGTGGTAACGGGATTGGTGTCTTCGGCCAGTCTGAACCAGGGACCGGCGAGGCTGTTGGCTTCGGCCAGGCCGACATACCACTTGCCCTGCCTGCCGTAGATTCGCTGGTCGCCTTCGAAGGGAAATGCGCCCCCGTAGAAGCCGTACCACTTGTCGCCCACCTTGTAGGGGAAGAAGGAGTCGACTCCCTGGCGGCCTTCCCACGGCTGGCTTTGGAGTCCCGGCTCAATGATAATGCCGACATCTTCGTATGGCCCGCCTATTCCTTCGATGCCGGGAGTTTTTGAGACTGCGCGCCAGATTCGGCCGAAGGAGTGGACCGGAGGGATTTCGGGATTGCAGGTATAAGCGACATAAAAGCCGTTCCAGCGATTCTCCTGCTCGTCGAATACCGGCATAAAGGCCCACAGTGATGCCCGACGGTCGGAGGCGGGATGGTCCTCCTTGATGTACGTATACTGGCCGCTTGCCTGGTATAAAGTAGCGACGCGCTGCCAGCTAATGGCGTTCTTGCTGACCCAATGGCCGATTCGGGTTTTGACCCTGTCAAATGACCGTTCTCGGCCCCTGATGCCGGCCCGTTCGGTGGGGAACATGTGGTAAGTATCGCCAATCTTCAACGCCCGGCCCCCTTCGAAGCCGCCGACAATGTCGTGGGTGCCGGGTGAGCCTTCGTCCACGACGGGCTTGTCCGGCCCGCCAAGTATGTCAAAGATTGAGTCGCTCAAATATTTGTGTATATCATCCTGCGGCTCCGGATTTGTGAGAAATGCTACCTGAGCGTTAAAGTCCTTTAGCTCTTTTCGATACATCTCGACCAACTGAGTCCAGTGGTAATTTACCGGCTTGCCGTCCACACTGCCGATAATCGGAATCCTGCGGTGGGGTGTCTGTAGTGTTTGGGCGTACCGGTATGTATCCTTGGTCAAGGCCACAAGCTTTTCGTACTCGGCAAAGCTCTGCTCCAAATAAGAAGCGGCTTTGAGCATGTCGTTTACATCTTCGCTGAGACGATAACGGAGCACGTGCATCGCCGCCTGCGCCTTGGCACAGTAGCACCGGGTCATGGCGCGAATGCAGTGAATGTCGTTTCGCAGCCGCGCGAATTCCTCTTTATTTTTGCTGACGTACGGTGCTGCAGCTTCAATCGCTTCGACCGCATCTTTGGAAAACCGCTCGACCTGCTCTATGATTTGCGGCGGAGTCTCCCCTTTATGCTCTCTTGCGTGCCATTGCTTTGTGACGTACTCGTGCAGCCGCTCACCCGGAGGCGAATCCGACTGCCAAAGATCCTCCCAGGGATTATACAAGTTGGGGTCCGTAAGCTGATGTAGAGTCATTCCGAGCGACATAGTCTGGCGGTTGCCGCCCGTGATGCCGAAGCGGCGCAGAATTCTCGGCGCACATTCGCCCGCATCGTTATATGCTGCAAGAATCCTCTCGGCCGCTTCCCTGCTGCCGTATACATCGGACAGTCGGGATATCCAGTGCTGATGCTCTTGTTCAGTCGGCCGGTCGGGATTCCAGGCGTAGTAGGCCCACGCCTCGAACCATATCCAGTCACGTTCAATCTGCGTCGCGAAAACCGGGTCCTTGTCGGGGACATTGGGCCAGTCCCAATAGGCCAGCGGATACAAGTGCAAACCATCAGCACCCAACCTCGGCTTGAACGACCGGACGCACTTTTTAATGAATCGCACCGACCCGTAACGAAACGGCTCAAGATTTGCCAACAGGTGGACGTTGGCAATGTGCGTCGAGCCCAACCTGCTCATCAACTGGTGAATCTTCTGGTAGCGACCTGTTTCCTGATACGTAGTAAGGCTCTCGCCGTTAAACTTGGTCATCGTATATAGGTTCTCATAGAACGGCAAAGCAGCCGAGACAATATCCAGGTTTTTCTCGATATGGTGGGCCCGAAGGATTATCGGCGGCAGCTCGCTCTTGCCCAGAGCGCTGAGGCCGTCCTTTACCCCAGGGATTACCACGTCCCTGAGCCAGTACAACTGGTTGTCTCTGCCGGTCAAAGCCTCACCGAGGCAGATGAGCAGGCCCACGTTGGGGTATGTTTTGACAAATTCGGCGATTGACTTTCGCGTGTAATCCGCCAGCAGGGGCGTTGGGTCCCGGTGCTGTGTGTCAATGCCGTGCTTTTCGGCGAAGGGTTTTGAGACAATAATGTTGTAAAACATCTGGATGACCCATATCCCGCGTCTGTCGGCCTCGGTTGTTATGTAATTGAACGTCTCGGCATTTTTTGCGAACGTTTGGTCGGAGACCTCCACGGCATAGGGATAGTCCTTCAGCCGCACGAGCGAAGCGAAAGGGTGGCCGTTCCAGAGATACAGTGTGTTCATCCGGTTCTCAACAAGGAAGTCGAGGTATTTTTTCCATTGTTGCTTATCATAGAAAAACGGGAATGTCTCAGGAGTGTAAGGATATTCATAGACCTTCCGGCCGGGCAGGTACTCGGTCTTCTGCATCCCTATGCATGTGCCGCGCATCGACAACTTCGGTGAATCGCAAAAGCGCAGATTTTGAGGCAACTTATTTTCTTTTCGTAACCGGTCGGCCAGTTCAAGGCAGCCATAGAGAGTCCCGGAGTCGTCGGAGCCGGCCACAACTATCCGGTCTTCCGCCGCGTGTATAAGAAAGCCCTCCCTGGTGTTTAGGGCGTCGTTCAATTCGAGCGTGCCTTCTTTCACAAGGCCGTCAACAGCGACGCTCTTTCCAATCGTCCCTATAAGGATAGAGGAAGGCGACAGAGGCGCCTTTTCGTCCTTTACAATCGTGCAGGTTAAGCCGGATGCGGCAAGAGCGTCACTGAGCTTCCGGGCCCCGAACTCAACTCTCGGCGCCGCATCCGGACAAATATGCAGAGCGACCTGCGGTTTTTTCGCCTGGGCCTGCCAATTATACAGGCCCAGAATCAACACCGCCGGTATCAAACTGAGTGACTTCACATCGCTCTCCTTTCTGAAAGGGCTGTCAGCCTCTATGGCGCCCAAGTCCCGACATCCGCCGAGATTATGGTCGCAAGAACTGCCGAGGCTGCAGGGCCTGGTTTGTGAATCTTACTTTTTGGACCGCCCCTTTGAACCAGAAGACCTGGTTCATTCGCACGCCGATTGAGGTTTTGCCTTCTCCCAGCGGAGTGAAATCCAGTGCTCCCGACATCTCCTCAACTGCGTTGACGTAATGCCGCATCTGTCGCCCGTCGTACACGAGGGTCGCATTATACCATTTGCCCACCGCATGTGTTTTAGCAGGGTCAAACAGGGCCTTGTTTGCCTTTGCGGTATGGATGTAAGTGTCAAGGTACCAGCGGCCATCCTGGGTCAGCCGCGTCTCAATTAATATCCTGCTCTCCGAGCCGGCCTCCTGCAGATGCAGGAACCGCTGTTCCTTAGGCCCTTTCGGATGGGGTCTAAAGATTATTTCCAGCGTAAATTCTCGAGCCCCGGCCAGCGGCAGAGCCTCGACGAGGAGGCCGTCGCCGACGCCGTCGAATTCCACGGCGGCGCCTATCTCGGTCTGGATTACCTTTGGCGAACCGAGGACGGTTGTCTTTTGCCCGCCTATGGTTCGGAGATTGTCAACCTGCCATACGGTCGGGGAGATTGAGCTGGAAGGGTTCGATGGGCGGCAACCGCATCCAAAGAGGCATACCGCCGAAAGTAAAAACGCATACGTCATCAGTCTGCTCATATCCGTCCCTGTTTGTGAATCACCGGCATATTTCCGGGCCATTTTCTCGTTGTGCCGAGCACCGGATTTACTAATAGCTGTTCGCGGGCGCCATATCCCACGCCTCAACCGACCTGACGTTCACACCGCCGCCCCGACTGAACAGCATCACACCGACACTGTCGCTGCGCGTCGGGTAAATTCGCTGAGTTATGCACTGCCTGCCGTTCGCGAAGACCTCCAGCACCGACCGGTCCAGAAAGATTCGCAGCTTGAGCGTCTCGCCGCGGCGCAGCTCAAACGGGGCTTCCTGCGCCTTGACAATCCTTTTCTCCTCGGGCAGCCGGTCGAGCGCGCCGCGATGCCGGTAGTAGATATACGCAATTCGCTCGTCGAGGGTGGACTTGCTCATGTCTATCTTCAATGTCTTTGCCGCCGGCTCATAAACAACCGCTGTTTGCTCCGCCCCGTCCGGGGAGCATCGCACCTTCACGCCGAACTCTTTGGCATCGCCGGGCTCAATCTCCGTCGCCAGCTCCAGACAGTCGCCTCGCACGTCGTCAAGTTTCAGTTCAGAATCACGGCCCAGTTTAATCTTCTCGCGTTTGCGGTGATTGAATCGAAGGACCTCGATTTCAGGGACAGGTTCGATGGCGAGCGTCCCGTCTTTGGTCAGTGACAGTATTCTCGGCAGCGTCATCGCGCCCGACCAGCCCGACTCTCGCTCCCACTGCTTTGTGCGAAACTCGCGTATCCAGTCGAAGAAGATCCTGCGGCCCGTGGCGTCCAGCAGTGTTCGTCCGCCGCCCAACGCTCCGCCCGGCCAGCTCATCCGCGCATAAATTTCCGGAACGAACCGCTCGCCGCTGCGCTCCAGGCGGCCCAGATAGTACTGTGTCCCCTGAAGGTGACTGGTGAACAGCATCATCCACTTGTCACCGAGCCGGAAAAAATCGGGCACCGCGTTGTCCTCGTCCGCCTCGGTCCACCGCCGGTCCGATTTATAGAAAGGCCCCACGTATTCCCAGTGGGCCATATCGCTCGATTTGAACAGGTATACCGTGTCACCGGCGTCCCCGGGTTTCATCTGCCTGCCGAAGTTTTTCAGGAATTGAAGGTTGCCGTTGACGGCGTAGTAAGCGCCGTTGTAAATCCACGCCGTCGGGTCGTACACGTTGTACACCCCGTAGCCGGGCTGGCCCTGCTTCGGCACCTTAATGACGGGGTTAGCGGGGTGCTTGGTCCAATGAAGAAGAAGGTCGTCATCCGCCGTGGCGAGGCACATGCCGTCAGGAACCCCGTGGTACACAAACGTCGGCACACCTTCTTTGTTTACGAACGCTCCGCCGCTGAAGCAGCCTTTTCGGTCGGGGCCGTTGACATCCGGCGTGAGGGCTATGGGATGGTGTACCCAGTTGACGAGGTCCACGCTCGAGGCATGTCCCCACTGCATCCACTTCCAGTAGCCGCCTTCGGGGTTGTGCTGGTAGAAGATGTGGTATCGTCCCTTCCAGAAGATGGCCCCGTTAATGTCGTTCATCCAGGCCATCGGCGGCACAAAATGGTACCTCGGTCGGTGAGGGTCGTTCCGGAATTTTTCCTGTATCTTCCAGGCCGAGCTTATCAATTGTTCGGTCTTTTCTATTTCGTTTGCCGGCCTGTTCTCGGCTGCTGCGGCAGCGCTCGAGACAAGGGCCGCCAAAGCAGCCACCACGGCAGCAATTACTCTTATCGCCGAATTGGCCGTTCTTAGTCTAATTGTCTTCATTGCTTTTATTGCACCTTTTTACCAAATCGATTTTATTTGCCAGACATTGAGCGACTTGACTTTGGCTGTGCCGCCGGCGGCGAACAATTCGATGCCGAGGTCCTTTTCCGGCGGATAGATGACTTTCGCCACGGCTTGCCGCCCGTTGTTGACAAAAACTTCCATCACGGACTTGTCCAGAAAAACTTCAAGTATCAGAAGTTTTTCGTCGCGGGCCATTTGGAGCGGGACCTTTACGCCGGCAACGTCAAGGTTTTTTCCATCGCAGCCGATAGTGACGGCACGTTCGCCGTCATCGGAGCGTCTGACCTTCAGGCCGAAGGTTTTTGCATCACCCGGCTCGAAGGCGACGGCTATCTCCAACGTGTCCCCGCGGGCGTTTTCGGGAACGCAGGCGGTATCGTTCAAATCCAGAGCGGGGATTTTGAAATGCCTGTCCCGCAGTTTGCGCAGCTCCGGCACGGGTCTTTGTCGCAAGAGGGCGTCGGGACCCAACGAAAGGACGCGGGGCAGGCCGAGGCAGCCGTTCCAGCCGCGACCATCCTTAAAGCCGCTTATCCAGCCGTAGAGGATGCATCGGCCGTTTTTATCGAAGAAGATATGCGGCGATGAGAAGCCTCTGTCACAGGAGACGCCTTCGGCTTTATTGGCGCCGTAGTTGTGAGTAAAATTACCTTCTTTTTCGACGGTGAAGGCAAGCGTTTCCAGATTGAACGAGCCGATATAGTACCTGAGGGGGCCGCCGGGGTGCAACAGAAGGACCCATTTGCCGTCGAGCTTGAAGAACATCGGCACTTCGAGGTTTTTGAGCTGCTTTTTCGGAGCGCGAAAGAGCAGTCCGCGGTATTTCCATTTGGCGAAAGCGGCATCTTCGGCCTCGTATATCCCAACGACTCTTTCGGTGCCGAGCGAGTCGGCGCCGATAATCATAAAGGTCCTGTGTGCCTGCTCGAAGACAAAGGGTGCGTCCCAGCCGCTTCCTGCGAATTCTGGCCCTCCGTGCGTGTCCAGGGTGAGGATGGGATTTGCCGGGTGTCTTTTCCATGTGATAAGGTCGTCGTCACCGAGGGCTGCCCGCTGGTCGCGCGGCGCGCTGTAGTTCGGGACGTGGGTGTAAAAAATCATGGGGACACCTTGCTTGTTGATTGTGATACAGCCGGAGTTGCAGCGAAGCTCGTCTTTTGTCGGCGCCAGTGCTATGGGCAGGTGCTGCCAGTAAACGAGGTCTGTGCTGCGTGCGTGGCCCCAGTGGATATCGGCCCAGTGGTCGGCGTAGGGGTTGAGCTGGTAGAAGAGGTGGTAATAGCCCTTGTGATAGATGCCGCCGCAGGCGTCGTTCATCCACTGGGCGGGCGGGCGGAAGTGGTAAACGGGGCGGGTGGGGTCGGCCTCGGCCCTCGGGGCGGCCTGACGAAGCGCTTCGGCCGCTTTCTCAATGGCGGGGTCGGCACCCATAGCCTCGGCGCAGCGGCCAAGCGTCAGCAAGGGCGCCACAGCGGCTAAGGTTATTCTGGCAGTCCGGTTCATTGCTTGCACTATATTAGTGAAGTACTGCGATGAGTGCAACTATCGCGGCAGGAAAAGGCTTTTGTTTGCTCAAAGCGGTGACAGATGCCTGATTTTGAATGGGCCGGGTTGGATTCGAACCAACGCAGGCTTACGCCAACGGGTTTACAGCCCGTCCCCTTTAGCCACTCGGGCACCGACCCTGGTTTGTCAAGTCTGAGATAGTTTACAGTCTGCGGGCCTGCGTTGCAAGAGAAATTCTCTGTATTGGGGCTTGCGGTGGCGCCCAAGGCCGGCAAGGGCATTGTCGGATTGTCTGTCGGTAAGGTCTGCCCGGCAGTATCCGCAGAAGGCTGTCCTGGCAGGAAGTTTAGTTTGCGTGTAAATCTCCTGCAGCTATAATACCAAAGCAGCGTACGTAGTGAAAGGGGTGCGACTTTCCCTTCTTTTGTCGTATGCCTCTTGCATCGAAATAATCCGGCAAGTGAGGTGCTGCATTGTCCGGTTTGGCGTTAGTCTTGATTAACAGAACGTTTTTGCCTGAACAGTGTGTCGGGAAGGAGGCGCAGGTATGAAGATGAAGAGGGTATGGTTTTTGGCGGTTTGTGTGGTTCTGTCGGGAAGCGTCTGTGTGCGGACGAATGGGTTGGCTGCGGAGACGCCGGAGGCAAAGGAGTACACCAATTCGGTCGGTATGAAGTTCGTGCGGGTTGAGGCGGGAAGTTTTATGATGGGGATAGAGAAGATTCCTCTTCCTGAGCCGTGGGCGACGAGCGGACACCTTCGTGACGGCGACCCTGATGAGCAGCCGGTGCACAAGGTCACTATCAGCAAGCCGTTTTATGTGGGCGTCTATGAGGTTACCAACGCGCAATACGAGCAGTATGACCCCGGCCATCGTTACCTCCGCGGCAAGCTGGGTTTTTCCATCGAGAGCGACGAGGCGGTGGTGTTTGTCAGTTGGCATGAGGCCAAGGGATTTTGCGAGTGGCTCAGTAAGAAGGATGGGCTGTCTTATCGGCTGCCGACGGAGGCGGAGTGGGAATATGCCTGCCGCGCGGGGACGACGACGGCGTTTAGTACCGGGGACTCGCTGCCGGAAGCCTTTCACAAGAATGTCGGCACGAGCTGGTATCCGGACCCGGAGAGATGCAAAGGCAGACAAGAGGTGGCGCCGCTTCATGTGGGCAAGACGCCGGCGAATCCGTGGGGGCTGTATGACACGCACGGTAATGTTGAGGAGTGGTGTCTGGACTGGTACGGGCCGTATGAGGCGTGGGAGCAGGTTGACCCGGTCGGCCGGGCCGACGGGGATTTCAAGGTTACTCGCGGCGGCAGTCACTCGACCGAACTTTACTACCTGCGTTCGGCCAATCGAATGGGCGCGATTCCCGAAGAGCGGAACTGGCTGACAGGGTTCCGCGTGGTTCTGGGAGAGGAGCCGGGCGGGAATTTTCTGCCGGCGCCCTCTGCGCCGCTGCATCAGCAGAGGGTCAGTCAGCAAATTCCCTGCGATATTGCTGAGGGTCCCGACCCGGAGAAGGCTTATTTCAGCGGGCTTGGCAGGTATGTGAATATCCCCGAGGGTTCGAACGGGCCTATTTTTTCCAGACACAACCATGTTCCGAAGATTGTGCAGTGCGCCAACGGCGACCTGCTGACGATATGGTATACGTGCGTGTCAGAGTCGGGTCGGGAGCTGGCGATTGTGGCCAGCCGGATGCGATATGGGACGGAAGAGTGGGAGCCGGCGACGATGTTTTGGGACCAGCCCGACCGCAACGAGCATACTTCCTCGCTGTGGTGCGATGCCGACGGGACGCTTTATCATTTCAATGGTTTTTCAGTGGCGGCGACGTGGGGGCCGCTGGCGGTTATTGTGCGCACGAGCGTCGACCACGGGCGGACCTGGAGCAAGGCGAGGCTGATTCTGCCGGAGCATAACAGGCGGCAGATGCCAATCGAGTCGATCTTTCGAACGATGGACGGGCGAATCCTGCTGCCGTGCGATGCGGTAACCGGCGGCAGCGGCGGGACGGCCGTTTATCTCAGCGACGACAATGGCCTTACCTGGAAAGATGCGGGCGGCACTGTTGCAGGTATCCACGCCTGTGTGACCCAGCTTAGAGACGGGCGGCTGATGGCCTTTGGCAGGGGGGACAATATAGACGGGAAGATGCCGATGAGCATATCGAGTGACATGGGCAGGTATTGGAAGTACAGCGCCAGCCCGTTCCCGCCTGTCGGAGGAGGCAAGCGGCCGCTGGTGCTGCGGCTGCGGGAAGGTCCGTTGTGCTTTGTGTCTTTTGCCAGTAAGGGCATGACCATAACCGATGTCTCGGGCAAACAGCGCGAGGTTACGGGTATTTTCGCAGCGGTTTCCTACGACGACGGCAAAACATGGGCGAACATTCGGCTGGTTAGCCATGATGGGCCGGACACAACACACGAGACGATGGACGGGCGTCCGTTCAAGCTGGGCTTTAGCAGCGCCGAGCCGGGCGGGTATAATTCGATTTGCCAGGCGGCCAACGGCGTGATTCATTTGATTAGCAGCCGGCAGCATTACGCGTTTAATCTGAAGTGGCTTGAAACGCCGGCGCCCGCCGAAGTGCAAGAGCGGTAAAACGAGGGTGAATTTGCGGTTTTAAGGCATTGTCTGAAATGGCAACTGCGGAAAAGATTGAGAATCATAAGGCGTTCTGGGCGGGGGAGGGTCCGTGTCTTATGCTTGTGCCGCCGGGGCGGGACATGAAGGAGATGTGGCAGGTACAGATTTACGATACGGGCGACTACCGGGAGCGTTTTTACAATCCTGAGAAGATGTGGGAGAATGAAATGTCGCGTGCCCGGCCGGTTCTGGACTGGCCGACCGACGGCATACCGACGGTCAGGCCGAATCTGGGCGTTATCTTTGTTCCTTCGATGACGGGTCAAAAGTATGAAATCCGTGAAGGACTTATGCCCTGGTGCAAAGAGCCTCTCAGTGCTGAGCAAATTCGTGCGGCCCGTGATGTGGATGTTGCGAAGGCCGAGCTGATGCGGCTGGCGGCGGATTTTTACGGCATTCACAGGCAGCGCAGCGACGGCGAGGTCGCGGCGTATCAGGCCGATACGCAGGGCGTTTTTGATATCGCTCACCTGCTTTACGGCGACGCGATTTTTTATGACATGATGGACGAAAGCAAGACGGGCTGGGTGAAGGAGCTTGTAGAGATTTGCGTCAATCTTATGGTGCGGGCCGTGGTACAGGTCAAGAAGCTTATCGGCGAGCAAGACAACTGGATGATTCACGGGCACGGGACCGAGCAGGGGGTGTATTTTCCGAGTGTGGGGATACGGATTTCGGAGGATTCGCCGGCGATGATTTCGCCCGAGCAGATTGAGCGGTTCGTGATGGGGCCGATAGAGTGGTGCGCGAAGCGGTTCGGGGGCGTGTTTATGCATTACTGCGGCAGGCACGAGTACTTTTTCGAGCGGCTGTGCCGGTGCGAGGGCGTCAAGGCCATCGATTTGGGCAATCCCGAGATGTACGATACGCGTTGGCTTTTCGAGTTGTGCGCCGAGACGGGTACGGTTCTTTACAGCCGGGTCGCAGCAGATGAGAAAGAAAAAAGCACAGAGGACTGGGAGGGTTACGTGCGGCGGCTTGCCGAGCTGGTAAAGGACACAGGAGCGCGCTGTGTTCTTCGTCCTTTGGTTTTTCCGCAAGGGCGGGATGAATGTGGCGCTATGCTCGACCTCTGGCACGAACTGACGGCCTGATAAGGCAGCGCGGGCCTTTACAAATCTGCCGATAAGTCGTATTATGCATGTGGACTTGCCGATGTAGCTCAACGGTAGAGCACGGCTTTCGTAAAGCCGGGGTTGAGGGTTCGAATCCCTCCATCGGCTATTAGGTGTGTGCACAACGGTCTTCTCAGCCGTGCTCAGGGTTATAGTAATGGTTAACGGGAGGACAATGACAAGCTTGATTGTGTTCGGTGCTGGTGCAAGTTTTGGTTCTGATAGGAGATACTGGGCCGAGCATTTTGAGGAGATCTGTGGAGAATTACAGATTGGGTCGGTGGGTGGGTCAGAGGTAAGGTGTCGTTCTAAAGGCACGGAGGATTGAAACTGCGTTATCTTTCTGTATAATTCTGGATTATGGCCGGTAACGACACAACGCCCGAGGCACGCCGAGTGCAATATAAACTCTACCGGGGAATGTCGGTGGCGCGGAAAATGCAGCTTGTCTTTGACGCCTGTCGGACCGGAAAGCTGCTGGCGACGGCTGGCATCAGAATGCAGGACCCGACGCTGGATGAAAGGCAGTTGTGGCGCATCTGGGCCCGAAGGCATCTGGGGCCCGAGCTTTTCGACAAGGTATATGGGGATTCGACGAATGACCGAGCAGCCGGAAATCGGGGTCCTGCATAAGCTCACGGACATCCTGGATAAACTGGGCATCGTGTACGCCGTAAGCGGCTCGATGGCCAGCAGCGCCTACGGCACCGTGCGGTTTACTCAAGATGCCGATCTTGGGGTACAGCCGTTCGGCGCCGTTGCTGGAGAATTGTACCGAGAACTTAAGCGCGATTTCTATATCAGCGAGGAGGCGATGCGTCAGGCGCTCAGTTCCTGCGGCAGCTTCAACGTGATTGACCTCGAAACCGCCTTTAAGGTTGATATTTTCATCCAGGGCCCTGACGAATTTGCCCGGGAACTGTTCGCCCGCAGCAGGAGGCTGAAGATCAGCGAGTCGATTGACAAGAGCTTTTGCTTTGTTTCTCCTGAGGATATTATCTTGCTAAAGCTTCGCTGGTTCAAAGAAGGTGGCGCCCTCTCGGACCAACAGTGGGCGGATGTTCTGGGCGTGCTGGGCGTTCAGGGCCGGGCTCTGGACGTTGAGTACCTGAAGGTGTGGGCGAAAAAACTGGACCTTGCCGACCTTCTGGACAGAGCAATTTCTGAGTCGAGAACGTAGTGAATAACATGGATGCCAAGGGCAAATACATGTCGCTGCAGAGTATATTGAAGGAAATGGGCAGAGCGGTCGTGGCCTACTCCGGCGGTGTGGACAGTACGTTTTTGTTGAAGGCGGCAGTGGATACGTTGGGCGCCGAGAATGTCTTGGCGTGTATCGGAGTGAGCGCATCTTTGGCGAGGTCGCAGTACGAGCAGGCTATTGAGTGCGCGAAAATAATCGGGGCGAAGGTGGAAGAGGTTGCCGTTGATGAAGTCTCGGACAGTCAATATGCGGCGAATAAGGCGGACCGGTGCTTTCACTGCAAGGCGCATCTTTATGGAATTCTCAACGATATCGCCGAAGAAAGAGGTTTCAGGTGGGTTATTTGCGGCAGCAATCTTGACGACAGGGACGATTTTCGACCCGGCAATCGAGCGGCCAATGTCTTTGGCGTTCGCTCGCCTTTGATGGAGGCCGGGCTTAGCAAAGAGGATATTCGGCAATTAAGCAGGCAGATGAATTTGCCGACAGCCGATGTTCCGGCCTCGCCCTGTCTGGCGTCGAGAATCAGCTACGGTCTGGAAGTGACCGAGCAAAGACTGAAACAAATCGAGCAAGCGGAGGACTTCCTGCGGTCGCTGGGCCTGGTTGAGTTTCGCGTTCGGCATCACGATACGGTCGCCCGCATCGAGGTTCACGCGGAAGATATGCCGAAAGTGGCCGGTGAGCCGAATCGCTCGAGGATAGTTGAAAAGCTAAAGTCAATCGGCTTTAAGTACATAACCGTTGACCTGGAGGGCTTTCGCTCCGGCTCGCTGAACGTGATGCTCACCGAAGAGCAAAAGAGAAAAAGCCAGTAGGCCTGGAAAGCATAGCGAGGTCTTTTGAGGGAGATAGATATGCGTCTGATAAGTTCGACTATTCTGGCGGCCGTGCTTGTGGGTTTTCTTGGGTGCGGGGTAGGGCGGAAAACGCGGTCTGCGTGTGCTGAAAGAGCGGCGGAAGAAAGGCGAGCCGAACCGTCGGGCGCGGCGCCGCATGAGCCAGTTGACCTTGAAGCGAACCTTGGCCGGGTTGTCACGCTTGAGGGCGTGGCAAAGAAGACCAAGATAGGGGCTTCTGTACAGATGGGTTCCGGCTTGAGTTTTCAGGTCGTCTATCTTGACTGGCTCGCACACTGGCCCGAGCATGTCGTGGGCAAGCGCGTTCGTGTCAGCGGCACGCTTGTCAAACGATACGACATGGCATTCTGGGATGGTCGGGGCGAGATGCCCCGAGGCCAGTTTCAGGCGCTGCCTCCGGGATCCGACCCGCGGGAAGCAAGCAAGAGATATGTTCTGAAGGATTTCACGTGGGAGCTGTCCGAGGAGTGATTTCTATACTCGGCTGGTCTATGCGAACGGCACGTGCTATTGAGCGTGCGTCCTTTTTGCCGGAATTCCTTTTCGAGGGCAATACCGGGTAGTCAAAGCCATATGAGTTAGCTGCTCTGTCGCCGGCGGTAAATCAAATGCGCCAGGGGCTGCGCATGGGTCGGGATAGCAAGCGGTTGGCAGCATCGTCGCCAATGAAGCGTTCTTTTTGGGGGTCCCATTTTAGTTTTCGGCCGGTCTTCATCGCGATGGTGCCGAGGTGGCCGATGGCGACGGAGCGATGGCCGACCTCTGCAGGCGCGGCCGTCTGCGCGCGAGTGCGGACGCAATCGAGGAAGTTTCCGATGTGGTCGTCGCTTTTGTAAAGGTGGATTTCGTTCGGGCCTATGCGGGAGTCCAAGAGCGATTTGGGGTGTGCGTCGACGCCTTTGTTGCGGTTGACGTGTACCCAGCCTTCGTTGCCGATGAAGCGTATGCCCTGGAGCAGCTTGTCGGTATCGGCGACAATGAGGGTGAAACCTTCGGCGTATCGGCACGTGACCTTGTAGCGATTGGCAGTGTTCCAGAGTCCGCCCTGGCCGAAGACAACCTGCTCGGCCTGAATCTCCACCGGGCCGGTATGCTCGGTGTTCATGCCCCACTGTGCGATGTCGAGATGGTGTGCGCCCCAGTCAGTTATCAAGCCGCTGGCGTAATCATAAATCCATCGCCAGCCTAAGGGTATGCAGCGTTTTTTGGTGTAGGGCGCCGAGGGCGCCGGTCCCAGCCACATCTCATAGTCGAAGCCTTCCGGGACCGGCTGGACGGGCTGGGGCGGGCAGGTCTGCTGCCACCTTGTGGGAAGGCCCACTTCGACGGTGTGGACTTTGCCGATACGGCCGTTGCGGACAAGCTCGCACGCGAAGCGGAAGTTTCGCTGCGAGCGCTGCTGGCTGCCGGTCTGCCATACCACGTTGTACTTATTTACGGCGTCACAAATGGCGCGACCCTCGGCGATATTGTGCGCGAGGGGTTTCTGGCAGTGGATGTCCTTGCCGGCGCGGGCGGCCATGATGGCGGGGATGGCGTGCCAGTGGTCGGGTGTGCCGATGGTTACAACGTCGATGTCGTCGCGCGCGATTATTTCGCGAAAGTCATTGTAGGCTGCGCAGTCCTTGCTTCCGTAGTGCTCATTCACTATATTGCGGGCGTTTTCACGAAGCTCGGCCCAGACGTCGCAGACGGCAACGACGCGGACCTGCGGTTTTTCCATGAAGCCGCGCATGTCGCCGGTACCCTTGCCGCCCACGCCGATGCAGCCGATTACAATTCGATTGCTTGGAGCGACGGAGCCGTCAGCCCCCAGGGCTGATGAGGGCACAATATAAGGAAAGCCTATGGCGCCTGCTGCCGCACCTGCGGCTTTTTTCAAAAGCTTTCGCCGACTGATTTGGCTCATGGTCTCAACTCCTGCCGGTTATTTGCCCGGCGGCGATGTCTTCAGATTTCTGCGAAAATCCTCGGCAACTGCCTCCCACTGCCGAGCCATCTCTTTGACCTTTTCGGGATATTGTGGAGCCAGGTCGTTCATCTCACAGCGGTCGACCTTCAGATTATAAAGCTCCCATTTGTCTTTCGTATCATTTTTTGAGACGAGTTTCCAGTCGCCGACGCGAATTGCGCGGTTGCCCTGGTGACACCACCACAGATTCTCGTGGGTGACGGTTCCGTCGGCGGCAAACGCGGGGACAAGGCTTCGGCCGGGTTTGGGCGGCACCGGCGCGCCGTCAATCGTCTGGGGCCAGGCGCCTCCGGCAAGCTCCAAGATGGTAGGTGCAATATCAATGAAATGGGACGGATTATGGCGGAGTTCGCCCTTAGCGGAAATGCCTTTGGGCCAATGGACAATCAACGGCGAGGAGATGCCGCCCTCGTGGTTCCAGTGCTTGTGCAATCTGAAGGGGGTATTGGCTGCGGTCGAGAAGCCCGGGCCCAGACAGAGATAGCTTTCTGCCGAACCCATTGGGGCGTTAGGGTTGTGACCATCGCCCCTGATGATTTGTTCGGCGCTGGCGCCGTTGTCGCTTACGAAGAGTATCAGGGTGTTTTCGTAGGCGCCCATTTGTTTTAGCTGGTCGATGATGCGGCCGATTTCCAGGTCCATGCGAGTAATCATTGCGGTGTGTATGGCCATCTTCGCGGCCTGAAATTTCTTTTGCTCTTCGGTCAGTTCTTGCCAGCCCACCGCCCTTGCCGCCTCGCCGGGACCGATCCTCGCTTTTAGCTCGTCCGGCGACAGGTTCCAACTGGGAACAATATTCGTATCGCGCTCGGATAAGGTGGTATCTATCAGGCCCATTTGCTTCATACGCTTCCATCGACGAGTTCGAATCACGTCCCATCCTTCGAGATACGAATCGCGGTAGGAGTCAATATCCTTTTGCAGAGCGTGCAGCGGAAAATGCGGGCTGTAAAAGGCCACGTATTGGAAGAAAGGCCTGTCGCCGTGGTTCTTTTTGTGCAGCCTGAGGCACTGAACCGCGTGGTCGGCAATTGCGACCGTTGAGTAGTAGTCCTGACCGGGTTGTGCCGGCGCGCTGACGCCGTCTTCTTTCCACGGCTTGGAATCGAAATAGCGGTCCCAGTCGCAACCTGCCCGTTCTCGTCCCCACGAACGCTCGAACCCGTTTTTGATTGGATTGCCGTCGATGTGCCATTTGCCGCTGTGATACGAGCTGTAGCCCAGCGGTTTGAGCAATTCCGGCAGTAGCGGGGCCCAGACCGGGCGAGGCCCCCTGTCAATGCCGGGCATTTCGTCACGCCTGATCTGTTGGGCATAGTAGCCGGTTAATATGCAGGCGCGTGAGGGCCAGCAGCGGCCGGTGGAGTAATGCTGAGTGAAGCGGATACCGCCAGCGGCCAGTGCAGAGAGGTTCGGCGTGCGGATTTCGCCGCCGTAACACTCGGCGTCCGAATAACCCATATCATCGGCCATGATAAGAAGGACGTTCGGCTTGCCTGCCCTGGTCGGGCGCGCCCGGCACTGTGCAAATCCCGGCAGAAGCGCCAGGCCCAGCGCACCGGCGGTTGTTCTGAGAAAATCGCGTCTTGTTGTAAGCATGCTGTCTCCTGTCTTGTCTGGTCCGACGTTTACCACGCCTTAATAACAGCGCTGCGTCTTACAACTGTCATATCTTTTGGAGAATGCTTATGACCAGTTGCAGACCCATAATGGTAACTTTCAGTCATAATCTTCATTCTTCAACATTTTAACTCTTCCGGAATCAAACAGCCCTCGCAAGGGCAGAACGCCCGAATATTCTGTTCGGGCGTGGCGGGCGGGACTTCGCAGCCCGGCATCAGGATGAATCTGTCGCCTCCGGTCTGGAGACACTTTCTTGCGGCGTCGGCGACATCTTCGGGGCTGCCCTGCAGTAAGACGGCCGAGGGGTCGAAGTTGCCGCACAACACGATGTCCGGGCCGACGAGCTGCCTTGCTTTGTCGAGAGGGACCATCCAGTCGACGTCTATGACATCCGCGCCGGTTTGGGCCATATACTGAATGATTTTTATCGTGTTGCCGCAGATGTGCAGCTTCACGGCGGCGCCGGCTTCGTGAACGGCGGCAATAAGTTTCTGCTCCGAGGGCAATACGTATTTGGTATATAGCTCGGCTCCGATGAGGCTTGCGGCGGCGTCGCCGATACCAATCATATCCGCTCCGGCCCGGATTTGGGCGAGGGCAAAGGAGATTGCGTTGCGGACGATTATGTCGGCGGCGTCGGTGAACATTTCGGGCTTGTCCATCAGGTCCATCAGGGCGTTTTCCAGTCCGCGGAGGTCGGCGTACTCGGCCAGCGGGCCTTCTATCCAGCCGAGGACGCTGTGGGTCCGGCCGGTTTCGGCAGCCATTTTTCTTACGCTTTCGACGCGCTGGCTTGTTCGCTCGGCGCCTTCGATATCAAGCAGTTTCAGGCGGGCGATGTCATCGTAAGTTTTTATTAGGGTATCTTTGGGTTTTCCGATGCCGTCGGGCGGGTACTCAAACTCGACGCCGTAGGCGGAGGTTTCGCGCCAGGGGTCGCTTATTGCGCTTATCTGGTCGAGATTGAATGCTCGCGTTACCGCAATCTGGGCCTCGGCCAGAACGTCGCCGTCGAGGTAGTAATCCCTGTAAAGGCGGCCTATATAATTTGCAGCCCAGGCCATAAAAATAGGCGTTACGGCGGGACGGTCGTATGGGTCGCCTTTTATGATGGCGTAAATTCGCTCTTTCGGCGTCACGAACTGTCCTTTCAAACGAGTCTTTTTATCTGTCTCAATCCTGGCGCGCGGCTGTCCTGGATGAGCATCATTGCTGTTCGGGCAGCTCGCGTATCCAGATGTTCCGGTAGCGGACGGGGTTGCCGTGGTTCTGCAGCGAAATCGGCAGCTTGTCCTCGTGGGGGGTGTACGCGGCGCGCTTTTTATGCAGGGTCGTACCCTGGATAATCCAGTGGTCCTGGACCAAAACGCCGTTGTGAAGCACCGTAATAGTGGCGGGCTTGACGAGCTTTTTGCCTTTGAAGACGGGCCTGTGGAAGATGACGTCATAGGTCTGCCACTGTCCGGGGCCTCGAGAGGCGTTGACCATTGGCGGGCTCTGGCCATAAATAGCGGCTGCCTGGCCGTCCGGATATGTTGTGTTGCCGTATGAATCGAGCACCTGCACCTCGTACTTGCCCATAAGGAAGACGCCGCTGTTGCCCCGCCCCTGTCCTCTGCCGCTGACTTCGGCCGGCGTGGCCCATTCGATGTGCAACTGGCAGTCGCCGAACCGGCGTTTTGTGTGGACGGAGCCGCTTTTCTTGACGACCTCCATATAGCCGTTTTCAACTTTCCAGCCGGCGGGCTGGCCCTGCTTGTCCGAGGTCCATTCGGACAGGTCAGTGCCGTTGAAAAGCACGATAGCGTCGGATGGCGGGCCGCCCGGCGCCGAGGCGGCGGTAACTATCGTGGGCTGCGGTCGGTTCATATCGTGCACGGCCCAGTTTTGCCGGCTTTGGTGGGCGGGGTTACAGCCGACGGTTGCGGCCATCAACATAATACAGATTCCGAACGCCAATGATTTTTCTTTCATAGCTACCTCCATAATTTCTGTTTACTTTGAGCTTACACTCTTAATCTGTCTTGCCGGAACTCGGCACGGCCGCGCATCTTTTGACGGCGCGTTACCCAAACAGATATTAATTGGTTAGACCTGCAATCGCGGCGCCAATCAAGGTCGCATTGTCTACGTTTACAATATCGTAAAACCTTTGGTTTTTATCCTCCAGATATGACTTCAGATAATACTCGATTCTTGCCTTGAGGGATTTCAATCCGTAGAAGGTCGTACCCTCGGCGACGATGCAGACGGGCGAGCACGGGTTGTCACCCTGGCTGCTTTTGAGCACCACTGAAGACAGATTGATGGCGGTCAGTTTTGCCGCTCGTTCGACCAGCCTGTCAATCAGGCAGTACGATGTGACGACATCCTGCTCGGTTCCCGCACGAAGTGCGGACGCCAGAGGGTTTGTATCGCCTCTGGGGCGGTACATAAAGTCGTTTACATCTTTTGTATCTATCTGGTTGATTGCATTCAGATTCTCGGACGCAGCTTTCGAGAACAGACCATCCTGTGCGGCGACACGAGCGGATGTCAGGCAGAGGGGGCCTAAATACGCGCCGGATATCATTTTTTCGAAGGTGCTCATTCCGGCGTTGAGTGTTGATTTGTCGAACTGCAGGTCAATTGTCCCTCTGGGGGCCTTTCCGAAGGAACCGGATTCGACGTTTACTATCTGGGTCTTTGCCGGGTCCAAATCTTTTTTTTTGGTAATATTCTTGTTTCGTTCCACGTAGCAGCAATTGGTTCCGGTACCGAGAATGAAGCCTATGTAGGTGGAAAAGGCTCTATTTTGAAAACCCGCGCAGCCGGCCAGGAGGGTGGCGACAGTATCGTTGAGCAGGACGATGTTTTTTTGGCCGTGATGACCCGCCCGCCTGATGGCGGCGGCCAGGTTTTCGCCAATCATCTGGCCTTCCACTTCTCTTGCCTTTATTTCTTTTGAGAAGCGAATGAGTTTGCCATCTTTATTGGGGAGTATTTCAGCCGGATAGGAAAAACACAGCCCGATGTTGCTGCTTGTGTCAACGACGCGTTCTATGTAACCGGCCATAGTACTGAAGAAATCTTCTTTGCTTACCTCTTGTTTTATTCCGGGCATTTCATACGACTGGAAATTCTCCAGGACGGGGTTTTTGTTCTGATCGAAATATGCGGTGGCCACGCGGAAGTTGGTGCCTCCGGCGTCCACCGCAATAACGGGTTTATTTGCCGGTACGTCTTTGCCGGTTTCTATATAGGTTGGTATCATTTGTAAGGAACTGTCCTGCCCGGCCAGGCCCTTTTGCATTTCCTCGAGGAAAACATTGCAGGTTTTTTCTATATCAATGTCCTCAGGGTCCATTCCGTGTTTTTTGAGAAAAGCTATAACTGTGTCTTTTATCTGTCTCACGAGCTGGCCTCGCTGTGTTCTGAGATGTTCGGTTCAGTTCGGATATCCATCCGGGTGTTCGCTATGCCATTTCCAGGCGGTCGATACTATCTTTTCAAGGTCGGGGAATTCGGGCGTCCAGCCGAGTTCGTTTTTTGCTTTTGTGGCGTCGGAGGTCAGTATGGGCGCATCGCCTGGCCGGCGGCCTGCCTCGGCGACCTTAAAGTCTTTGCCGGAAACTTTCTTGACCGTATCAATTACCTCTCTTACCGAATAGCCCTTGCTATTGCCGAGGTTGTAGACCAGCTCGGAGCTTGAGTCCAGTTTGCTCAGCGCCAACAGGTGCGCCCGACACAAGTCCTCGATATGAATATAATCGCGGACGCAGGTTCCATCGGGTGTGGGGTAGTCGGTTCCGTAGATTTGCATTTCGGCGCGTTTGCCCATAGCCGCCTGTATGGTCAGGGGGATAAGGTGCGATTCGGGCCGATGGTCTTCGCCGAGGCAGGCATTATTTCCGGCGCCTGAGGCGTTGAAGTATCGCAGGGACGCGTAGCGAAGTTTTCCCGCCCGGCTTTGATAGTGACACATTCTTTCGGCCGCCAGCTTGGTTTCGCCATAAGGGTTAATCGGCTCCTTCGGCGAGTCTTCGGTAATCGGCGTCTTATGGGGCATGCCATAAACCGCTGCCGTGCTGCTAAAAACAAGTTTCTCAACGTCTGCTGTTACCATTGCTGACAAAAGCGTGTGTGTGTTGGATACGTTGTTTTGATAGTATTTGAGCGGCAAGCGTACCGATTCACCGACTTCGATGAAGGCGGCAAAATGCATTACGGCTTCTATTCGATGGTTCCTGAGGGTTTTGACGACCAGTTCATAATCGGCCAGGTCGCCGTGGACGAACTGAACCTGTGGTATCGCGGACCTGTGGCCTGTGGTTAGATTGTCCAGGACGACCGGTTCGTAGCCTTCGGCGGCTAAGATGGCCGTCATATTGCTGCCGATATATCCAGCTCCGCCGCAGACAAGGACTCTCATAACCTTCTTATTTTATCCAGTGAGTTATTTACTTTTGGTTTTTAGCATTCAGCTTTTCTTCGATTTGTTTCAAAATCACTGTTGCCAGCTCGGTGTCGTTGTCCAAATCGAGCCAGGCGGCCTGTTTTTTCTGCTGGGGATGCAGTCTGAGCTCCTGCATCGCCGCGCTGCTCCCGGCGAACATCTCGTAAGCCCGGGCGCTGCTGGTGACTTCATGCTCAGGCAGGGACAGTCGCTGGAGCTTTACATCGCATTTGATGCATAATTGTCCGGCTTGTTGGCTTGTCTGTAATTCTGCGATTCTTCGAATGCTGTGCAGATTCGCCTGAAGCGAGTTGGAAGGGCCGATGTTGTCTTTGCGCCAGAATTCGAAGAACTGTGCGCCGGGGAGGGGATTGGTCCTTATGAATCCCTGGTCGGCGTCGGCCTTGTCGATAGTAAAGTGCATTCGGCCAAGGACATCTTCGGCTGCCTGCAAGGCGTTGGCTTTGTTCGCGTCCGGCACGCAAACCTGGTCAACCGGCTGATACTGCAGTGTCCGTCCGCAGCCCGCCAAAAGGAATATGGTCGCACAAGCCGCAAGACACAATGCTTTGATTTTATTTTTGCGTCCCTTCATTTCTGGAACCCTGAATTTGGCCTGATTATATAGGTGGGCAGATTTGAACTCAAGAAGCAATTGCTTTTTTACAGTTTGAGCAAAGATGTGAGGAGAGCAAGGTTTTACGGCCAAGAACCAGATGCCGAGAAAGTGTTACGGGCCTGGGCCTATAGTGACAGTTGTGCTTCCGATGAAGCCGCCCCAGTCCTCATAAACTTCGAGAGTGTAAGTGCCTGGCTCAAAAGGCCCGAGTGTCGCCGTTACGGGATAATCGCAGGTGCACCAGCAGCCGCCGGGGGTATATTCAGTCTCGTAAACGGTAATGAGTTTATCCTCCACCGTCATTTCCAGGCCGAGCTGATCCGGGCAGCAGTTGGCGACCATCATATCTTTGAAATGGATGTATTGGCCCTCGACCGTAACGCTGAACCGTGTCTGTGCGGAGACGGCTTCTGCTGAAAGCGCGGCCTCCATGTTGCAGTCATCTATTTGATAAGCCATCCCGGGTTCACCGGAGCTGCCGATTACGACCTGAACGACGCCGAGTGACTTTCCGTAGTTGTCAATAACCTCCACGGTGAAGGTTCCGTCTTCGAAGGGCCCAAGTGTGGCGGTTACGGGAAACCAGCACATGCAGTCACAGATGCCTCCGTAGCCAATCTCACGAAGGGTGATTTTATTGCCGATTATCTCTTTTTCGAGGCCGAGCTCGTCGGGGCAGCAATTGGCGTAAATCATGTCCGCAAAGTGAATGTATCGGCCCTCGACCCATACTGAGAAGTTAGGCTCGCCCGCGTTGGCGTCAGTTGCCCCGAGGTCGCATTCGCCTATTTCGTAGGTCATGCCCGGCTCAGGAGGGTACGTATGCGGCCAGTGCTGGGCAAAAACAGCGAAGTCGCCCAGGTTGACGGAGTGATTTTCGTCAACGTCCGTTCCGTCACACCAGTCGGGTTTCATGCATTCTGTGAGCAGCCAGTGGTTGGCGAAGACCCAGACGTCATTCATATCGTAATCACCATCGAAGTCAAAGTCCCCCACTTTAAGACTTTCGCATTCGTCGGGCACGCCGTTGCCATTCCAATCATGGCTGAGCGGCGGGGGGGTCTGGTTGAGAAAGACCGTGACCTGGCTGGTGTCATATCCGTTCGCTGCGGCGAGGTCTGGTAGTGAGTCATTATTCAGGTTTGCAACCGCGGCCTTTCTCAGGTAGACGGCCAACATTCTCACGTCCGGTCCCGGTCTGAATGTGCCGTCGCCCCTGTTCATGAGCAGCGAGACGGCGCCTGCAACGGGTTCCATATCCGCGTCATAATAGTCTGAACCGGCCACTGCCAGGTCGAGATGACCGTCGTCGTCAAGGTCTGCTGCAATTATGTTCTCGGGCTGAGGTCTGACGCCATAGTTCGGCCCTATCGTGAACACGCCGGCCCCGTTGTTTTTCAATATTGTGACGGTCTTGGGGTCGGGAGATACCACCGCCACATCGATGTCACCATCAGAGTCGAAATCCCCGCAGGCCACCGAGGTGGCGTACAAAACATCGTAACTTACAGGGGGGGCAAAAGTGCCGTTACCGTTGTTCATCAGGATGGCGGCCGAGACCGAACCACCGCAGGCGGCAGCCAAATCCGGTTTTCCATCCCCGTTAAAGTCACCACAGGCGACCCAGTTTGTATAATCGCCAACAGGGTAGTTAACGGGTAGAGCGAACGTGCCGTCGCCATTGTTGAGAAGTATCGATATATTCTTACCGTATTCGTTTGCTACCACGAGGTCGTTGTCGGTGTCACCGTCAAGGTCGGTGGTTTGTATGCAGCAGGGGCCGTTGCCGGCGGGGTAGTCTGTTTTTGGGGCAAACGTGCCATTGCCGTTGTTCAAGAGTACCGAGACGTTATCAGAATGGGAGTTAGCTACGGCGATGTCCATGTCGTTGTCTTTGTCAAAATCACCGGTTGTGACCGCACGCGGGTAATTACCAACGGCGTAGCTTCGCGCTGGCCCGAAGAAGGTGCCGTTGCCGCTGTTGGACTTCACCGAGATGTTATCATCGCCCGTATTGGTGACTACCATGTCCGGTGCTGAGTCACCGTTAAAGTCGGCGAAGTCCACCGCGGAGGGATTGTTTCCAAGGGTATAGTTAGTTCTGTTCGAGAGATCGACGGGTGGGGCCAGGTCTTCACCGTCGGGGATGCCGTTGCCGTTGCAGTCGTCGCCGGCAGGGTCCCTCACCAGCGAAACAATCACATCGTGTACGATTGGGCCGAAATATGACTGGACGGTCAGGGTCAGATGATAGCCGTCCACCTGGTAGGCGTAGGGCAGTTCGTCCCACCAAACGCCTTCGACCACGTAACCGACGGGGAGCGTAATATCAAAGTATGCGGTGGTAGTCTTTTCGTAAGTGGGAAAATACTTGCCGGTCCCGTTAGCGTAGAAGAAGATGAACTTTTCCGGCCGCTCGATTAGGCTATGTTCATAATCGACCCGAAAGACGGCGCCGGAAAGCGGGAACGGTCCTTGCCACTGGATCATCGGCATTGTTGGCATTTCCGGCAGAATGGTTGGATACTCGTCGGTGCTCCAGCTCCAGGACAGTTCGACCTCGTCCTGCCAAACGCGGATGTTACAAGCATCAGGCGGTACGGGAAACAGCATCGAAGTGACGTCTTCGGGGATGTAGGTGAAGGTGAAATCGCCTGTGAATGTGGCCCGAAGTCCATCAGCGTGGGGCAGGATTTGAACATGCATATCTTCCAGGGGCATACTTGCCGGCGGCGGCACCGGAATCGGGTTTGCCTGACAGGGAATTACCACCCAAAGCAGGAACGCAAGCGCAGGAATGAGCTTTTTCATTTTAGTGTCCTCCCAAAACCGTGTTTTGTTCTTGCTACTACGAAAGTAAGGCCTCGTCAAGCAAAAAATGCCATAACCATGCCCGCTTTTTGCCCAAGAGACCGGTTCTTGTACGTATCGTTAATACCTGACCTGTGGGTCAAAATAGCGAACCGTCCACCGGGCCCTCTTTCCGTATCTAACAAGAGAAACGTTGCTTCGCCGGCGTCTCATGGAGATGAGTCCATACAATAAGGTGCCGAAAACGTTCCGATTGTTACACTTTTTTTTAGGATTTTTAGGATTTTTGCAATAATTTTGCAAAATCCGGGTTAGATAGCTCATTGTGGCGTATTTTCAGGCCGACTCACCCAAAACCGGCTTGGGGAGTTTTCACGGCTCGGTTCGGCAACTGACTAAAGGTTATCTCGTTTCAGGGCCGATAGTTAGGATATAGGAGTGCATGGCGGACAGCGTATCGAGTTTTTTGGGATATTTCGATGCTGTCGACACAAGCAAGAAGCGTCGGCGACAAGCTGCTTTCTCTGCCCCTGGGGCGGAACGCCAAAGATTTTCTCGATTACTTAACCATTGAAGCGGGCCTGTCCGAGAACACCACTCTGGCGTATGGTCGCGATTTGAAATGCTTCCTTGATTATTGCCGCTTAAGCGGTGTCAGTCGACTGGAGCAAATAAAACCTGTTCTTATCCAGGGTTATCTGCGAATCCTCAGTACTGACAACAAATCCGAAGGCACAGTTAAGCGGAGTCTTGTTGCAATCAGGATGTTCCTGAGATTTGGCAAGCTGACGGGACTTGTCGATGAGGACTTCCTGGCAATCCTGGAAAGTCCGAAGTTATGGCAGAGACTGCCGGTCGTTTGCAGCAAGCAGCAGGTTATTAAGCTTCTAAATGCACCTTCGGATAAGGAACCTTTCTACCTTCGCGACAAAGCGATGCTTGAACTGCTTTATGCCACCGGCGTACGAGCCGGCGAGTTAGCCGGGCTGCGAACCACGGATTTGAACCTCGATATCGGGTATCTGCGCTGCCTGGGCAAAGGTAACAGGGAGCGCATAATTCCGGTCGGCAGAACCGCCATTGCAGCTACGGTGGATTATCTAAGGAATCTGCGGCCGAAACTGGCCAAGCCGTTCAGCGCTGATTTTCTGCTTCTTTCTCGAACAGGTCGACCCCTAAGTCGTATTGAAATATGGCGTTTGGTTAAAAAATACGCAATTTGTGCAGGAATGACAAGGAATCTTACGGTACATACTCTGAGACATTGCTTCGCGACGCATCTGCTTGGAGGCGGAGCGGATTTGCGAAGCATCCAGGAAATGCTCGGACATGTGGATATTGCTACCACCCAGATATATACCCACGTTGACCAGGAAAGGTTGCGAAAGATACACAAACAGTTCCACCCAAGGCCTTAGAGGTGTGAATCAGCGAAGGTCCGGCATAAGTTGAAGGGTAAATGGTGTAAGGAATGCTGGTCTGCGAAAAAAGCCGGTTGACTTGGGCGGTGTTTCGGGGTTATTATGATACTTGTACTTAAACCAAACTGACAAACTGCGGTTTCTATAAGGTCGTCCGAATGGGTATGAAACGGCTATCTTTGTTAGTTCTGCCGTTATTGATATGCAGCGGGCAGGAAGGCATAGGGCAGGATGAATCGCGGCGGGCGGCCGCAAGTACCGTTGCAGAGGCAGAGCCTAATGCCCAGCTACAGCTCTATAAAGAGGCATTGACCAATAAAGGCTCAAGCGAGCAGATGCGCGTCAATGCGGCGAACCTGCTGCTTTTCAGCAAGAACCCTTTGGCCAGAGAGATTTTGCTTGCGGTGCTGAGGCAGTCTGAAAACGGCATGGCGCGTGCGACCATCTGCAGAATATTGGTCAAGGCCGGCGCAGAACATAGAGCCGTTGAAAGAAGCGAGGACTTTATCCCCGCGTTATTTGAAATACTGAGTACCGAACAGGATTTTTCCATTGCCAGACTGGCTGCCGAAGCGACCCTGTTGTTCGAGTACGAGCAGATATCTGAACAGCTTGAGAGAATGGCGACTGATATCTCACTGCCGGTCAAGGCCAGACTGAATGCGGTATATGCGCTGACACTTCAGCCGGATAAGAGGGCGGTAATCAAGCTCATAGATTTGGTAGATGACCCGGAGAGGCAGGTAGCTGAAGCGTCGGAAAAGGCCTTAAAACCTCTTTGGGTGCCGGTGGGCAAGGAGGCCAAAACTCGCAGGCAAATCAGAAATGAATTGGAGCGCAAGGAAGAAGGCGATTTTCTGCGAGAGCGGCTGATTTACCAGGGTGCAGAGATGCGCAAGCAGGAAAACGAACTGGACTGGTGGAAGAAGCAGTACCTTGACGCATTGAACAAGATATGGAATGGCATCAGTGACGATACGGCCAAAGGTAAGTTTTTGGCGGAGCAGTTGAGCGGCTCCGAGGCGATAGTCAGATTGTGGGCGCTGGATAAAGTTTATGAAGATCGAATGCGAACTACGCCCAAGTTGCCCGCTGAGATGCTTGGGCCGATTTTGGTGAATCTGATTTCCCATCAGGACCGGGATGTTCGGCTAAGGACGGCGAAACTGCTGTCTTTGATGGGCGGAGTGAATTCGGCGGAAAAGCTGCTGGAACAGCTTGCAATTGAGCAAGACGATGAGGCCAAGACGGAGATTTTTGTTGCTCTTGGGGCGGCGTGTTCCTACTCCCTGTTGCCTGCTTCACCGATCAAGATTTTGCCGGAGACAAGAAAACAGGCCCTGGAATGGGCGGCGAAGTTCCTTTCTGAAGCTGACATGCAAAAGTCGCAGAAAGGCGCTGAGGTTATAAAGAGGCTGCTTGAGCGCGATGGTTTGGCATCGGTTGATGTCGGCAGATACCTTGGCCTTCTTGTGGAACGGTACCAGCGGGAAAAGGACGACGGTGGATTGCGGGGGGAATTGCTTATTAGGATGGCAGGATTATGCGCCCAGGGAAGCGCGTGCAAGGTAGAATCGGCCAGGCTTTTTGCGCCTTTGTTCGAAAAGGCTTTGAGCGACAGGACCGAGCTGGTCCGTGAGGCCGCGGTTGATGGGCTCATCTACATTGAAAAGGCCAGAGCGCTGAACCTGCTTACAAAGGGGGGTCTGGTCAAAGACGCCAGTATAGTTATAAGGAAGAAGCTGATTGAGCTTGCGGGCGAAGTCGGGGGCAAAGATGATTTGGTTTGGCTTTGGGAGAAGATAGGCTCAGTTGGCGAAAGCGATTCAGCCTGGGAGGCTATGCTGAGGATATTCAAACGTTCCGAAGTCTCCGTGGTTGCAAAATGGATGGGCACATTCGCCTCATCGAATCCTGAGGTTCAGTTATCTAATGAGCAGAAGCTGTCTTTTCTTGAGATAGCGGAACAGAAAGCCCTTCGGGAAAACGACGCAAGAATGCTCAAGACTGTCAGAGAGGAATTGGCGGCACTTTACAAGAAGAGCGGTAAGTTCGAGCAGGCGGCGGATTACTACGGGAGGCTGCACGATACTGCGAGTGCCGCGGAAAAGGAGTCGATCCTGCCGAACCTGCTGGCTGTTTATCTGAGATGGCCCAACGTAGAAAGGGCGGCCAACTTGCTTGATAACTGTCTGTTGATAAAAGACTTGGGGTCTGATAGTGCCGTCGTGGTCTCGATCGATGACTATCTAAATGACCCGGCCCCCGGAGCGGATCCTAACGCAGTTTTGAGGGACCTTCTCGGTAGGGTAAAAACCGCCCAGAATAGGCCCGGGTGGCGGGAGCAGTTGAACAGATGGGCTGAGCGCCTTGGGCGGGGCAAAGAGCAGGATAAGGTAGGGGAAGCTACTAATTGACCAGATTTGACTTGCCCATTGGTACATATATGGTATGATGCTGCTGTGCTGCAAGAGCGGTCTGAAATGGAGGCTTTTGCAGGAAAGCTGAGAAGCGTCAAAGGAAGATTTTTGTTTTTTTTTTGCATTTTTGCGTTTTTTGCGTTGCAGTGCGAGGGATGGCTCTGTAAACTGGCTTGCTTACAATTAGAACCATAACTTTTCGCTTTAATTGGTGTCTGCGCTCTGCAAGGTCTTTTGGGGCGGGCAGGGGAGATGAAGACGGCTGTTTTGTCCAAGGCTGAGAGAGTGCAGCAGAGGCATGGATATCGGGTCCACCGTGCAACGCCCAGCGGTCATAAGGAATTGCTGCTGTAGCTCAGCAGGTAGAGCGCGTCCTTGGTAAGGACGAGGTCATGGGTTCAAATCCCATCAGCAGCTAAATGCATGCAGGTCAAGCCAAGGCGGCCGGCAGAAGTTGCGGCAGGTCCTGGCTGGAGGTTAACTATAGAGGTTCGAAAAAGAGTTTTTCTTAAATGGGACATGGTTAGGCAATAAATACTAACCCGGTGCATTGGAGGTTTATAGTAAGATGGCTAAGGCGGTATTCGAGCGCACAAAACCACATGTTAATGTTGGGACGATAGGTCACGTGGATCACGGCAAGACGACTTTGACGGCGGCAATGACGAAGGTGATGGAATTCAAGGGGCTGTGTAAGTATAAATCCTATGATGAGATTGCCAAAGCATCGGAGTCTCAGGGCCGGCGGGACGCGACGAAGATTCTGACAATTGCGACCGCGCACGTCGAGTATGTGACGGAAAACCGGCACTACGCGCACGTGGACTGCCCCGGTCATGCCGATTACGTGAAGAACATGATAACCGGCGCAGCTCAAATGGACGGTGCTATTCTTGTGGTCAGCGCATACGACGGGCCGATGCCACAGACGCGCGAGCACATTCTTCTTGCTCGTCAGGTTAATGTGCCCACGATAGTGGTGTATCTTAACAAGGTGGACCTTGTTGATGACCCCGAACTGGTGGACCTGGTGGAGATGGAGATCCGCGACCTGCTGAACAAATACGAGTTTTCAGGCGACGAGACGCCGATCATCCGGGGCTCGGCAATCAAGGCGATGAGGGCCGAGAGTATTGATGATCCGGCCTGTAAGTCCATCATCGAGTTGCTGAAGGTGATGGATGAGTACATACCCATTCCGCAGCGTGAAATCGACAAACCGTTCCTTATGCCGGTTGAGGATGTTTTCAGCATAAAGGGGCGGGGCACGGTGGGTACAGGCCGAGTTGAGCGGGGCAAGGTGCGTGTCGGCGAGGAGATTGAAATCATCGGACTTGCAAAGGAGACACGAAAGACGGTTGTTACCGGGGTGGAGATGTTTAACAAAACGCTTGATGAGGGCCAGGCCGGCGATAATATCGGCGTGCTCCTGCGGGGCGTGGAAAAGAAAGATCTCGAGCGCGGTCAGGTTATTGCGGCGCCCGGCAGCATTACTCCGCATACCAAGTTTCACTCCGAGGTCTATGTCCTGACCAAGGAGGAAGGCGGTCGCCATACGCCGTTCTTCGCGGGCTATAAACCACAGTTCTATTTTAGGACGACCGATGTCACCGGTGCGGTTCTTGGGCTAATGGGCCGGGAGGGCCAGAGCGTGGAGATGTGTATGCCGGGTGACCACATAGCTATGGAAGTGCAGATTATTTCCCCCATTGCTATGGAGGAAGGTCTTCGGTTTGCTATTCGTGAGGGCGGGCGGACAGTCGGCGCAGGAGTAGTAACGAAGATCCTGGAATAAGCACGTACGAAAGGCTGTTGAACTGCACGAGTGGCGGGAGCGAAAGTGTTCGGATTTGACCGTTTTGGTTTTGCGGGGGACAGCCGGGCATTGTTGGAGTAAGGAGTTTTGCCGGGCAGGCGAGGCCGTCCGGCGGGAATAGGTTCTATGGCTAAGAAGAGCAAAAGAGAGTATGTCTGGCTTGAGTGCAGGGAATGCGGGCAAAGAAACTACCGAACGAGTGTCAGCGTAGCAGAAGGTACGCCTAAATTGGAGCTGAACAAGTTCTGCAAAAACGAACGGAAGCGTACGGTTCACAAGATACGAAGAAAGTAGAAGGCAGGAAATCAAGGCTCTACGTTTCGAGTTTAGGCCAGTAGCTCAATTGGCAGAGCGTCGGTCTCCAAAACCGAAGGTTGGGGGTTCGATTCCCTTCTGGCCTGTTTCGGGGGAGAAAACCGGAGCTCGGGCTGAAATGAGGGTTTGTCAGGCATGAGATTCGATGTATATAAGCGCGGCCAGGGGAAATACACAAGGCTGTGCAGTGCTTTTGGCTTTGGGATAATTATAGCGTTAGGCTGTCTGCAACTTTATAGCTGGCTGCAGGCCGCTGAGTTTGGTTTGAATCCGAGGGCGGCGCTGTGGGTGGCGACTATGGTGCCGGCGGGCTTGTTTGTTGTCTTGAGCCTGCTGATTTTCTGGCTGGTGAACAAGCCCTCTGTGGCTGATTTTATGATTGCCGCCGAAGGGGAGATGAAGAAGGTCAGCTGGTCAAGTAGAAAGGAAATCGCTGTTTCGACATTTATCGTTATCGTGGTTGTGATTGCCATGGCCGTGCTTCTTGGGGTCACGGATATAGTTTTTCGGCTCTTCTTTACCGAGGCTGTGGGTATTTAGTTTGGTCGGTGATTTGCATTATTCGAGGGGCTTTTGAGACTGTCCGGGTGGGCGACGTGAAGCCAGAAGGTGCGGGCTGGGCCGTACAAGTCGAACTTCTCAGGCGAGACTCCAGCAGGTTTGTGTATCGGATGTTGAAGTCGTACGGCGGCAGGGCAGGAAACGCAGGAAGCCGAGTGTTGTCCCCTAATGTCAGGTACTAATATGCAGTGGTACGTTTTACGAGTTGCGGCAAATAAGGAAGTACAGGTCAAAGAAGCCCTGTTGCAGAGGGTAGAGAGAGAGAACCTGAATGATATTGTCGGCCGGATAGAGGTTCCTGTTGAGATGGTTAAGCGTATTCGCGGGGGCAAGCAAACGGTTCATAAGCGGAAACTGTATCCCGGGTACGTTTTTATGGAGATGGAGGCGACCGAAGACGGGCGCGTCCCGGAAAAGGCATGGTTTTTGATAAAAGAGACGTCTGATGTGGGGGATTTTATCGGTACGGAAGGGATTCCGACACCGATGCGGGATACCGATGTGGCCAAGATGCTTTTGGAGGCGGAAAAGCCCGAGCAGGCGCCGAGCATCAAAGTAGAATTCAATAAAGGTGATTTGATTAAGATTCGAGAAGGCGCCTTTGAGAATTTTGAAGGCGCCGTCGATTCGATTGACCCCGAGCGAGGGCTTGTGAAGGTGATTGTGACGATATTTGGGCGAAGCACTCCTCTGGATATAGAATATTGGCAGATAGAGAAGATATGATAGTCGTTTGGTGAGCTTTGGATTGCATCTCAAAGGGGATAAGAGGTACGTAGTATGGCTAAAGAGGTAGCGTTTAAGATAAAATTGCAGGCGCCTGGAGGGCAGGCAACACCCGCTCCCCCGATAGGCCCTGCATTGGGCCAGCATGGGGTCAACATCGGTCAATTTGTTTCGCAGTTTAACGAGCGAACAAAAGACCTTAACGGGACAATCGTGCCGGTTGTAATAACGGTATATACGGACAAGAGTTTTACTTTTGAGGTTAAGAGTCCGCCGGCCGCGGTTCTTTTGAAACAAGTGGCCGAAATTGCAAAAGGGAGCGGCGTTCCAAATAAGGAAAAAGTCGGGAAAATCAGCGCCGAGCAATTGCGTAGAATTGCTGAGACCAAATTCAAGGATTTGAACGCGTACGATTTGGCTCACGCAGAGAGAATTATCGCAGGCACGGCGCGAAGCATGGGAATAGAAATCGTCTCTGGCGAGTCCTGAGTGCCAGGCGGGTTGCGTCGGCTATCCCCGGAGATGCAGAAGAGAGGCTTTTTAGGCACAGTTAGAGAATTCTTAAGAGAAACGCTTTATGAGATTTCGAAGTAAGAGATATAAAAAGGAATCGCAAGAGCTGAGCAAGGAGAGTGTCAGCTTGGCACAGGCGGTCGAAAAAATCAAGTCGTTCAAGTCGGCTAAATTTGACCAGACGATAGAGTGCGTGTTACATTTGGGTATAGACCCGAAACAGGCCGACCAGCTGGTTCGCGGCTCAATATCCCTGCCTCATGGGATAGGCAAGCAGAAAAAAGTCATTGCTTTTTGTGAAGAGACGGACGTGGAAGCTGCAAGGCGGGCCGGTGCAATCGAGGTCGGCTGTGACGAGCTTATCAAGAAAATCTCGGACGGGTGGGCGGACTTTGATGTTGCCATCGCGTCGCCTAAAGTGATGGGGAAGGTGGGTAAGCTGGGCCGTATTCTCGGGCCGCAGGGGAAAATGCCTTCACCCAAGAATGGTACGGTAACTGCGGATGTAGCGGCGGCAGTGGGTGAATTTGCTGCCGGGAAGGTGGAGTTCAAGAACGATGCCGGCGGCAATGTTCAGGTAGCAGTCGGCAAGCAAAGCTTCGACAGCCAGAAACTTGTGGACAACATCGAGGCTTTTTTGTCGCACATAAAGAGAATCAGGCCGGTGACATCGAAAGGCACGTATATAAAAAAAATGTGTATTTCTGCAACTATGAGCCCAAGTATAAAAGTTGCGGTTTCATAGAAGGGCGAAGGTGCGTAATTTAATGGGTGTGCACCTGCAACTGGTGCACTGACATTGACCGGTGAGAAAATGAGCAAGTATGTAAAAGGATTATTGCAGACGGAACTGGAAAAGAGAATTGCTGATGAGCGTATCAGCGATTTTCTGGTTGTCAGTACCAAGGGCGTCAACGGGGTTGACAATAATCTGATGCGGGGCGAGCTCAAACAGAAAGGCATCAGATTACTGGTGGTCAAGAATTCGCTGTTCAAAAAGGCGCTAAGTAGTCGGCAAATGGAAGGGGCAGGGGGGCTGTTTAGCGGTCCTTGCACCATTGCCTACGGCGGCGACAGTGTAGTTGACGCTGCAAAAGAGATGATTGGGTGGATCAAGAAGGTTCCGGCCATAGAGATCAAAGGAGCCTTTTTGGACGGATTGGTATTGGACGCCAAAGGAACTGAGGGCCTTTCAAAAATGCCTACGCGGGCGGAGTTGCAGGGCGGGATTGTTGCCTTGGCGCAGTCGCCCGGCAGCAGATTGGTCAGTACGTTCAATGCGGCTGCGGGCATTATTGCCGGCTGTATAAAAACTATTGTGGAAAGGGGAGAAAAGCAGGCGGCCTGACTTTGATAAAGGGTGTTTCGAAGATTATTAGTTGCTTGTGTGGCTGTCCCCGCTTTTTGTAGAGGGGTTAAACGAAACGGCGTAGTTTCGGCTACCACCAGGCATTAGTGACAGGAGTTGACCTAAAATGACAGAGGAACAAGTGAAAGAGGTAAGCGAGGCGAAGGAGACTGAGCAAGCGAAGGAGGCCAAGGAATCCAGGAAATGGGGCAGCGAGATTAAGAAGCTTGGCGATAAAATAGTCGGTCTGACCCTGATGCAGGCCAAAGAGCTCGGTGATTATCTTAAGGAAGAGTACGGGATTGAGCCAGCGGCGGGCGCGCCTGTTATGATGGCCGGGCCGGCAGCAGGTGAGAAGGCCGAGGAAAAGGAAGAGAAGACCAGCTTCGACGTAATCCTAAAGGCATTTGGCGACAAAAAGATTCAGGTTATCAAGGAAGTGAGAGCTTTAACGAGTCTTGGTCTGAAAGAAGCCAAGGACCTTGTGGACGGTGTTCCCAAGCCGGTCAAGCAGGGGGTAAGCAAAGAGGAAGCGGAAGCGGCCCAGAAGCAGCTTGAAGCTGCGGGCGCAGTAGTTGAATTGGCTTAAAGAGAATCACATATGGCGGACAGCGGGTGAAGAAAATGTTCCGAATGCCGCCCGTTGTCAGTTGATTTTGGGAGTGGAAAAATGGTGCTACAGAAAGTGCGGGATTTTGGAAAAGTACGGGACGTCGTTGATGTGCCGGACCTGGTTGCGATACAGAGAACAAGCTACGAGAGCTTCCTGCAGAGAGATGTTGCGCCGACCAAAAGGAAGTGCGTGGGGCTTGAAGGTCTGTTTCGTGAGATATTCCCGATTCAGAACTATGACAAGACGATGTATTTGGAATATCTGTACTATGAGCTGGAAGACCCGCGTTATACGCCTCATGAATGCCGACAATTGCGGCTGACATACGGTTACCCATTGAAGGTATGCTGCAGACTGCGCTCGAAAGATGATGAGGATCTGGCCGAACAGAGTATATACCTGGGCGAAATTCCGGTCATGATAGGCGGCGGTGAGTTTATCATCAACGGCGCCGAGCGCGTGATTGTAAACCAGCTGCACCGAAGCCCCGGCGTTGATTTTCTGATAGAGAGCAAAGAAGGCGACAGGGTGCTGCACGGGGGCAGAGTCATACCTGAGCGGGGCAGTTGGATAGAGATAAGTGTTACCCATAAAGACATACTGGTGGTCAAAATCGACCAGTCCAGCAAGATCCCGGCAACCATTTTCCTGCGGGCGATAGACCGTGCCTATAGCACCACTGAGGATATTCTGCGTGCCTTTTACCCGACCAAGACTGTTCCGGCAGCGAAACTGACGCCTTCGATGTGGGCGGTAGGGCCGATTGTGGACACGGAGACCGGCGAAATTATTGTCAAGGCCGGCAGGCTCATCGGTGACAAAGTCTCGCTCATACAAAGCGCCAGAGTTTCCTCGCATGCCCCGCTGAGAATGTCCTTAACGGAAGCGCAGAAGTGGCTCGAAACTGATGAGGGTCGTCGTTGGGTTGAACAGAACCAAAAGGCCCTGCGTGAAATGTATATCGTAGCCGGAGGCATACGGACAGGCGGATTCGTATTCAAGTGCGTAGTCACCGAGCAACAGGGGGTGGTCTTAAAAGACAAGGGTGCCGAGCGCCAATTGTCTGCGCTGGAAACGAAACTCGCTTTAGAGTATCCTGCGGGTAAGGATAAAATGTGTCCCAGGTTCAATGACGAGGACGGGTTGTTGAAGAAGGACCAGTTGGACGCAGCTTGGAAGAGTAACCCCATGCTGGATGAGCTGTTTCGAGAGTGTAAAAAAGCGATCGAAAGCAGTTCGGGTTGGATCGAAGTAAGAAACTTGGATGAATACAAGGGCGTGACCAATGAGCAGGGAATCTACTTCTTCAAGAGCCTCAAAACGGGCAGGGTCAATGACGGTTATGTCGGCAAGGCTGGTTCGGAGAAAAGCACGAACCCGCGAGCTCAGGGGTTGGGGAATCGCCTGCGCATACATTTTAAGGCCACATTCAAGTCAGGTACCCACAAGCGTATTGGTGACTGTGGCGACAATCTTTTGAAGACATGGGCGCTAACGGAGTTAGTTGAGCATGGCATCTCGGTTGCCGGAGACAACAGGATCGAAGTAATCGAGCAGGCCGGGGACACGCTTGTTTTGAACACTCTGGCGGAGGACGACTGCCAAAGTCATGAGCAGGCCCTGCTGAAGTTTTATGTGAGATTGAGACCGGGCAATCCGCCCAATGAAGAGAAGGCAAGAGCATTCTTTGCCGAGAAGTTTTTTGATTCGAACCGCTATCGTCTGGGCAGAGTCGGCAGGTTCAGATTGAACCGCAAGTTAAATCTGACGGTGGATGAGAATGAGATGACGCTGCGGCCCGAAGATTTCCTGAATACCATGAAATACATAATTGCGTTGCGCAACAACGAGGGGATGGTTGATGATATTGACCATCTGGGCAACAGAAGATTGCGAACAATTGACGAGCTTGCCGGGGACGAAATCAGGAAGGGTCTGCTTAAACTTCGCAAAACGGTTCAGGAGCGCATGAGCATAAGGAGAGACACGGAAGAACCCATGCGGATTGCGGATTTAGTAAATACCAAAAGCGTTTCGAGCAGCATTAATTTCTTCTTTGGCCGGGGTGAGCTGAGCCAGGTTGTTGACCAGACGAACGCCTTGAGCCAGTTGACGCACGAAAGGCGTCTGTCGGCTCTTGGCCCCGGCGGGCTAAACAGGAGGCGAGCCGGTTTTGAGGTTCGCGACGTTCACATCAGCCATTACGGCAGAATTTGTCCGATTGAAACGCCTGAGGGCACAAATATCGGCTTGATTTCCTCGTTAGCGATATTTGCGACGGTTGACGAATATGGATTCCTGCTTACGCCATATCGAAAAGTCGAAAAAGGCAAGGCCACTGACAAGGTGGACTATTTGCGTGCCGACGATGACATGAAGGCAGTTATTGCGGCTCCGGCGGCGTTCGACCAGCAGACGGGGAAAATAAAACAGGGTGTGGTGTTGGCCATGAAAGGCGGTGAGCTGGCGCAGGTTTCGAGCGAAGAGGTTAACTACGTTGACGTTTCACCAAAACAGACTGTCGGCGTGTCGGCTTCGCTTATCCCGTTCCTGGAACACGATGACGCGAACAGGGCTTTAATGGGTTCCAACATGCAGCGGCAGGCGGTTCCGCTGCTGAAGACAGAAGCGCTGTTGGTTGGCACGGGCATGGAAGAAGTTGTGGGCAGGAACTCGAGTATGGTAGTCCGCGCCAAGAGGGCCGGGGCCGTGACCACGGTGGACGCACAGCACATCGTCATTAACCACACCGATGAATATAAGCTCGAAAAATTTGTGGGGTTGAACGAAAGGACCTGCCTTAATCAAAAGCCTATTGTCAAGCTTGGCCAAAAAGTAGAGAAGGGTCAGATTATTGCAGACGGCGGCGGGACGGCCGACGGCGTGTTGGCCCTCGGCAAGAATGTGCTCGTTGGGTTTGTTTCTTTCGACGGTTTTAACTTTGAGGACGCGATTGTTGTCAGTGAAAAACTCATAAAGAATGACAGTTTCACAAGCATTCACATTGACGAATTCACGGCGGAGGTGCGTGAAACTCGTCTGGGTACGGAAGAATTTACCCGGGATATCCCTAATGTGGGCGAGAGAGCGCTGCGAAATCTCGATGAGCACGGGGTGATTCGCGAGGGAACAAGGGTGTGCCCCGGCGATATTCTCGTTGGTAAGGTTGTGCCCAAGAGTAAAACCGAACTGACGCCCGAAGAAAAGCTGCTGCATGCCATCTTTGGCAGGGCGGGCGAAGATGTCAAGAACGACTCGCTTGAGCTGCCCAGCGGCTATGAGGGTGTGGTGATAAAGACCGAGCTCTTCACCAAACGCGGCGTTGGGGGCGAAGAACAAAAGAAGACCCTCAAAGCGGAGATGAGGCAATATGAAGATCAGATGAAGAGCAAAGAATGTTTCGTATTCAGACAGATGATCGAAGCAATTCGCAAGAAGTTCGACGTCACGATTGTGGATCCTTCGACGCGTCAAAAAGTCGGTGAAAGCAGCGATGATGAGGTTATTTACGAACAGGTGGAAAACTTCGATATCAAGTGGGTCAAGCCGGCGTCGGTCCGGGAGAATGTTCAGAAAATCGTGGACAAATTCTGGATTAACATTACTGAGATTCAAGAGGAGAAGAAACGCAGGATTGAGCGTTTGAAACATGGTGACGAGCTGCCGAGCGGCGTGCTGGAGATGGTCAAAGTTTATGTTGCGACAAAGAGAACGCTGTCCGTTGGCGACAAAATTGCCGGCCGCCACGGCAACAAGGGTGTTATCGCCAAGATTATGCCCGAGGAGGATATGCCGTTTCTTGAAGATGGTACGAGTCTGGATATTCTGCTGAACCCTCTCGGTGTTCCGAGCCGGATGAATGTCGGGCAGATTCTGGAAACCCACCTCGGCTGGGTGGCGAAGGTATTGGGCTTCCAGGCTATTTCGCCGGTTTTCGACGGGGCTACAGAGGAAGATATCAGGAAGTTGACCGCCGAAGCGAACGAGCTTATGAGCAGGCGAAAGGCGGAGTTGGAAGCGAACAGGCAGGTGCCGCCTGTGGATGAGTTCTTTGTGAACACCCCCACAAGTCTGAAGACTCAATTATGTGACGGCAGAACGGGCGAGCCGTTCGACCAGGGCGCCACAATAGGTTACATTTATATAATGAAGCTGCATCATCTTGTTGATGACAAGATTCACGCAAGGGCGACCGGACCATACAGTCTGATTACGCAGCAGCCGTTGGGCGGTAAGACCAGAACGGGTGGACAAAGGTTTGGCGAGATGGAGGTTTGGGCCCTGGAAGGATATGGTGCAGCTTATACACTGCAGGAGATGCTGACTGTCAAGAGCGATGATATCGAGGGGCGGACAAAAATCTACGAATCTATGGTCAAAGGGCAGAACAGCCTTGAGGCAGGTACGCCGCTGTCATTTGACGTATTGTGCAATGAACTAAGAGGATTAGGATTGAATATTCAGCTTGAGAAGAAGCGTCTTGGAGGTACTGTCCTATAGGGTGAGCACAATGGCACAAACTTGTTTGTGACTTGTGCATATCTGAATTATAAGGAGTTGACCTCAAATGTTAGGAAATATTTACGATCGCATTAACGATTACGGTTCGGTCAAGATTGCTTTAGCCAGTCCCAACGATATTCGCAGCTGGTCTTTCGGTGAGGTTCGCAAACCGGAAACGATTAACTATCGCACTTATAGGCCGGAAAAGGACGGTTTGTTTTGCGAGCGAATATTTGGTCCTGAACGGGATTGGGAATGTTCCTGCGGCAAGTATAAAGGCACCAAGTTTAAAGGGATAATCTGCGACCGTTGCGGAGTCAAGGTTACACACAGCCGTGTCCGCCGCAAAAGGATGGGACACATAAACCTTTCGGCGCCTGTGGCGCATATATGGTTCTTCAAGGCCATACCGAACCATCTTGGTACTCTTCTGGCAATGAAAACGTCAGACCTGGAGAAGATAATTTACTTCCAGGATTACGTTGTTACAGACGCCGGGGCCAGTCCGTTGAAACTCGGGCAGCTGCTTAGCGAAGAAGAATTCCGGGACGCATTGAATAAGTACGGCAGCTCTTTCAAGGCGTCGATGGGCGCCGAAGCCATAAAGACATTATTGGCGAGTCTCGACCTTGATCCTTTGGGCGATGAGTTGAGAGCTGCCATAGCAAAAACGGGCAGCAGGCAGAGGACCAAAGAGCTTACGAAACGGCTCAAGACGGTCAGCTCCGTCAAGAACAGCAACAACAAGCCCGAGTGGATGGTGCTGGAAGTTATCCCTGTAATCCCGCCTGATCTGCGGCCTTTGGTCCTTCTTGAAAGCGGGAACTTTGCCACGAGCGATTTAAACGATCTTTACCGGCGAATTATCAACCGCAACAACCGTTTGAAAAAGCTTATGGACCTCAATGCGCCTGATGTGATTATCCGCAACGAGAAGAGGATGCTGCAGCAGGCGGTAGATTCGCTGCTTGACAACGGGCGGTGCCGGCGGCCGGTTCTCGGCAGTAACAATCGGCCGCTGAAGAGTTTGACCGATATGATCAAGGGCAAGCAGGGGCGATTCCGCGAGAACCTGCTCGGCAAGCGTGTGGATTACTCGGCCCGTTCGGTGATTGTGGTCGGGCCTCATCTGAAACTGTATCAGTGCGGCCTGCCGAAGAAAATAGCACTTGAACTGTACCAGCCGTTTATCATTCGCAAGCTCAAGCAGCATGGTCTTGCCGATACGATTAAGAGCGCCAAGCGGATGATTGAGCGGCGTGATGAGCAGGTCTGGGATATTCTGGAGGAAGTGATTCATCAGCATCCTGTTCTTCTTAACCGTGCGCCCACACTTCACAGAATGGGCGTTCAGGCCTTCGAGCCGACCCTTGTTGAGGGCAATGCAATCATGCTTCACCCGTTGGCCTGCAAGGGCTTCAACGCCGACTTTGACGGCGACCAGATGGCGGTGCATTTGCCGTTAAGCGTCGAAGCGCAGGCTGAAGCTCATACTCTGATGATGACCACGAGTAATATTTTCTCTCCGGCCAACGGTTCGCCGATGGTCGGGCCGTCCCAGGATATGGTGATGGGCAACTACTACCTGACTTATATGGGGACGCACGAAAAGGGCGAAGGAATGGCCTTTCGGGACACCTTTGAGGCAATAAGCGCTCTTGACTTGCGCAAAGTCAGCTTGCAGGCGAGGATTAAGGTTAGGATTGGCAAGGGAAAAATACTTAGCGACCCGAGTTCGGGATTTGAAACCTTAAAATCACCAGTGATTGAAACCACAGTCGGTCGCTGCATATTCAATGATATGCTTCCGGCGGAGATGCCGTTTTATAATGTACTGATGTCTCAGAAGATGTTGAGCCGGGTGATAAGCGACTGTTTCAAGTTTGCGGGCAGCGCCGAAACGGTGGACCTTCTTGATAGAATAAAGGATTTAGGTTTCAGGTATGCCACACTTGCAGGTTTGAGCTTTGGCCTTACAGACTTGAAGGTACCTGCAAAGAAGGCGGAGATTATCGACGAGACGGAAAAAAAGGTCAGAGCAATTCAGAAGAATTACCAGGCAGGTGTTCTGACCGAGGGGGAAAGGTATAACCAGGTTATCGATGCCTGGACGCATGCCCGCGTGGCGGTCACCAACGAAATGATGCGTGGTCTCAAGGAGGACAAGAAAGAGGACGGCACTCCGTACCTAAACCCAATATACCTCATGACCGACTCGGGTGCAAGAGGCAGCGTGGACCAGATTCAGCAGCTTGCCGGCATGCGAGCGCTGATGGCCAAACCCAGCGGCGAGATAATCGAGACGCCGATCAAGGCCAATTTTCGGGAGGGCTTGACCGTTCTTGAGTACTTCAGCTCCACGCACGGAGCACGTAAGGGTCTTGCTGATACGGCACTCAAGACGGCCAATTCCGGTTATCTTACCCGCAAGCTGATTGATGTGGCGCAAAACGTAATTGTTACCGAGCGGGATTGCGGAACCCTGCAGGGAATTACCAAAAGCGCGGTCAGCAGAGGCGACCAGGTCGACGTGCCGCTTTCTCAGCTTATTATAGGCAGAACCGCGCGTGATAACATCCGAAACCCTATTACCGACGAAATGGTTGTGCGCGAGAACGAAGTTATTGGCCCGGAGGCGGCAGCGAAGATTGAGGCTTTGGGGCTTGACGCCATAAGAGTCAGGAGCCCGCTGACCTGCGACAGTGCGTTTGGTGTTTGCGCTAAGTGCTACGGCTGGGATATGAGCACGGGCAACCTGGTGGAGGAGGGCCTGCCGGTTGGTATTGTCGCTGCACAGTCGATCGGGGAGCCCGGCACACAGTTGACACTGCGGACCTTCCATACCGGCGGCGTGGCTTTAAGAGCGATTCTCGAGCGTGAACAGAAGGCCACGTACGCGGGCAAGGTTCAGTATCGTGACGTCAATGCCATTTCGTTCCGACAGGCTGACGGGAACACAAGAATCATTGCACTCAAGCGCAACGGTGAGATAGCCATTCTTGACGCAAAGGACAGGGAGCTTGACAAGTTCAAAGTACCCTATGGCGCCACTGTTTTGGTCGAGGACGGCAAGGAGGTGAAGACCGGGACGAGACTGTTTATGTGGGACCCGCACCGCACGCCGATTCTGGCCGAGGTGCCGGGGCTTATCCGGTTCGTGGATATCCTCGAAGGCGAGACGATTCGAATCGAAGAGGAGCGGGTGGGCCAGGTCGGCAAGCCTGTGGTAATCGAGCATAAGGGTGACAAGCACCCGCAGATCATAATAGAGGATTCCGCCGGCAAAATACTCGACGTTCACTATCTGCCGGCGGGAGCAAGAGTCGAAGTGGTAGAAGGCCAGCAGGTTCAGGCGGGCGAACTGCTCGCTCACCAGCCCAGAGCCACCGGCGGCACCCAGGACATCACCGGCGGTCTGCCGAGAGTTACCGAGGTGTTTGAGGCCCGCAAGCCCAAAGACCCCGCGGCCATGGCCGAGATCAGCGGGCGTGTCGAATTGAAAAGCGATAAGCGCAAGGGCAAGATGACGATTATTGTCACCGGGTCCAGCGGAATGGAAAAGGAACACCACGTTCCCCGGGACAGGCACTTGAATGTCCACACGGGCGACATAGCCGAGGCCGGAGATGCTTTGACCGATGGTCCTCTGGTGCCGCACGATATCCTCAGAATAAAAGGCGAAGAGGCCCTGCAGCGATATCTGACCGCAGAGATTCAAAACGTGTACCGTTCGCAAAACGTTAATATCAACGACAAGCACATTGAGCTTATCTGCTCGCAAATGATGCGCAAGGTCGAGATAGAATCGGTCGGCAACAGCAACTTTTTGCCGGGTGAGGTGGTGGATAAATTCCAGTTCCGAAAAGAGAATGAAAGACTGGCCAACAGCGTCAGGATTACCGGCGTGGGCGACGCCCGCGACCTGCAGGAGGGGCAGGTTATCGGCAAGGATGAGCTGGCCGCCATCAACGAAAAGCTCGAAATGATCGGCGGCACACCGGCGAAAGGGAAAAAGCCAAAGCCGGCAACTGCGAAAACGCTGCTGCTGGGAATAACGAAGGCCTCGCTGAAGTCCGAGAGCTTTATTTCCGCGGCCAGCTTTCAGGAGACAACTAAGGTCTTGACCGAGGCGGCGTTGGCGGCTAAGATGGATAATTTGGTGGGCCTAAAGGAGAACGTGATACTTGGCCATTTGATTCCGGCCGGCACGGCCTTTAAGCCGTATCTTGAAATGAAGGTAAAGCACCTGGTCGAGGCCCCGCTGCCCAAGGTGCTCGCCGAGGTGAAGGAGACCAGGGACGCCGAGGCGAGGGCCGAAAGCGCCGTCAGAGAAGCGCTGGGTATAAACTGAAGTTTTGTCTCAGGCGATTAAATGGAAGAAATTGAGATTGGAAGGGAATTATGCCCACGATAAACCAGTTAGTCAGGCGTGCGAGAGCGAAAGGCAAGGGTAAGAGGCGTGTATCCGACATCAGCGGGTCGCCCCAGAAGAGGGGCGTATGCCTGATTGTGCGGACCCAGACACCCAAGAAGCCAAACTCGGCCCTGCGCAAGATTGCCCGTGTCAGACTGACCAACGGCAAAGAAGTTACCGCCTACATACCGGGCATTGACCATAACCTGCAGGAGCACAGCACGGTTACCATCCGTGGCGGCCGCGTCAGAGACCTGCCCGGCGTGCGATATCATATTGTCCGCGGAGTCCTCGACTGCGCGGGTGTTGCAAACCGCAGGCAGGGTAGAAGCAAATACGGGGCCAAGAAAGGTAAAGCCGGTGGATAAGGCGGCGTATAAAATCCATTGCCCTTAGAGACTTTCAGGGATATACGAGGAACTTATGGCAAAAAAGTGGACGGCATCAAGCGAGCAATTAGGACCCGACCCCAAGTACAATAGCAAGCTGGTCGCGAAGTTTATTAACACTATGATGTGGCAGGGCAAGAAGAGCGTGGCCGAGCGGGCCTTCTATCGTGCGATGGACATCGTAGGCGAAAAAATGAAGGATGCGCAGCCGCTTGACGTGTTTGAGAAGGCCGTCAATAATGTCAAACCGCTGCTTGAGGTTCGCAGCAAGCGCGTTGGCGGTGCGAGCTATCAGGTCCCAATGCAGGTAAAAGCCAGACGTCAGCAGTCTCTGGCTTTTCGCTGGATATTACAGGCCGCCAGAAGCAAGAAAGGCAAACCGATGTGTGACCGGCTGGCTTCGGAACTGATAGACGCCTATAACGGGCACGGTGTCGCAATGACCACCAGAGAAAACATTCATAGAATGGCCGAGGCCAATAAGGCGTTTGCCCACTTTGCCTGGTAAAGTGTTGGTTTTAGACTGCCACGGCATTTTTTATGGGATGACCGTGGCAGTTTTTTTTATTCATATTTTGTACGGCAGCTTATGTTTGGTTGGTTTTTTTGTCGTCTGGCTATGCGAGAGTAGATACAGCAATGCCATCTAATCTGGAAAAACTGCGTAATATAGGAATTGTGGCTCATATCGATGCCGGAAAGACAACGGTAACCGAGCGCATACTCTATTATGCGGGCAAGACCTACAAGATGGGCGAAGTCCATGACGGGACCGCGGTTATGGATTACCTGGAGGAGGAACAGAAAAGGGGCATTACCATCACTTCAGCCGCGACCAAGTGTCCCTGGAAAGGGTATGATATTAACCTTATCGATACGCCCGGACACATCGATTTTACCGCTGAGGTGGAAAGGTCGCTGCGTGTTCTTGATGGCGCCGTGGCTGTGTTGGACGGCAGCGAGGGTGTGCAGGCGCAGACCGAGACGGTCTGGAGACAGGGGCAAAAATACGCTCTGCCCTGCCTTTTCTTCGTGAATAAAATGGATAAGACCGGCGCGGACTTCGAGATGACTGTTGCAAGTATTCGTGACAAGCTGCTTGCTAATCCACTTTTATTGCAGTTGCCTATCGGGGCGGAAGGCTCTTTTTCCGGAATAGTGGACCTGATGAAGATGCGGGCGGTCTTCTACAAGCCTGAAGAGCTGGGAGCAACGTATGAAGAGACTGAGATTCCTGCTGAATTGCGGCAAATCGCCCAGCAGGGAAGAATCCACCTGCTCGGGCTCGCTGCCGAATATGATGAGCAGCTAATGGATGCTTACGTGCACGACAAGCCGGTCAGCATCGAGGTGATTACAGGAGCAATCAGGAAAGGTACGTTGAGCAACAACCTTCAGCCGGTGTTTGTCGGTTCAGCCCTGAAGTATATTGGCGTGCAAAGGCTGCTCGACGGTGTTGTGGCTTTTCTGCCTTCTCCGCTGGATAAGCCTGTTATAGTCGGGCACAAGCCGGGCGATGTAAGCAAGAAAATAACGGTTGAGTGCGACCGAAATGGCAGCCTGGTTGCAATTGCGTTTAAGATTACGAGCGATACGCACGGTGATTTATACTTTCTGCGGATTTATCAAGGCACGTTAAAGGCCGGCAGGAGAGTATTGAATGTCAATCGCGACCGGCGGGAGAATATTACGCGGATATTCGAGATGCACGCCAATGAGCGGGAGCTTCTGGATTCGGCCGGCGCCGGTGATATTGTTGCAGTTGTCGGCCTGAAGGAGACGCTTACCGGCGATACGCTTTGTGACCCCAAGAAGCCTGTTTGCCTGCCGAGTATTACCTTCCCGGAAACCGTTGTTAGTATGTCGATCGAGCCCAGAACGGCGGCCGAAAGGCCAAAACTGGCGGAGGCACTGGCCGTTTTGAGGCGGGAAGATCCGACTTTCGAGTTTAAAGTGGATGCCGAAACGGGCCAGACAATCATCAGCGGGATGGGGGAGTTGCATCTGGAAGTGTTGCAGCACAAACTGGTTAGAGAAAAAGGCGTAGATGTGCGGGTAGGCAGGCCAAAGGTGGCTTACAAAGAAGCCATTACGAAACTGGCGAAGGCCGAAGGCAAATTCATACGTCAGACGGGAGGTCACGGCCAGTACGGGCATGTTGTGTTGACGGTTGAACCGCTATTGACAGAACACGGGCATTGGAGCCGGGATATTGACTTTGAAAACAAAGCCGGTGGGCAGATGGTGCCGAAGGAATACGTGCATTCAGTGGAACGAGGTGTTAGGGATGCCCTGAGCAGCGGGGTTTTGGCAGGCTATCCTGTTGTGGGAGTTAAGGTTACGTTAATTGACGGCTCATTCCATTCGGTGGATTCTTCGGACGTGGCGTTCGAACAGGCCGCGACGATAGCTGTAGAAAAGGCCCTAAAACAGGCTGGGACGGTCCTTCTTGAGCCGATTATGCGGCTTGAGGTGATCGTGCCGGAGGCCTACCTTGGGGTGGTCCAGGGCGGTTTGTTGGGAAAAAGGGGCATGATTACGGATTGCCGGGTGCATGGTAACATGCGGTTGATTGATGCCAAGGTACCCCTGGCCGAGATGTTTGGGTATTCAAGCGAAATCAGAAGTGCGACGGCCGGGCGGGGGAGCTTCACCATGGAGCCGTTAAGCTATGAGAGAACCCCAGAGGAGGTCATGGAGCAAATTATTCTGTGAAAGACACCCTTATTTTTTTATTTGAGGCAAGATTTTTATCGAAAGTCTATTGACGGCAAGGAATTTATGGGATAGGCTAATGTGTCTGTGCAGCCGAGGCGAGCATTGCCAAGGATGGCTTTGCGTATTTAGTTCGGCTACCGCATATCTGTATTTGTCGGTCAGGGACGGGTTGTAAGAAGGTCTATTTGGTTTTTTTAGCGGAGCAGGCCGGCGAATCGGCCTTGAGAACTGGCCATTTGTGATATGCCAGTGTATCAGGAAACGAGCCAGGCTCCTGGTCCTTTAAGGAAGGCGAATTCAAAAAGGAAAAAGTAGGAATGTGAAAAGCAAGACAGGGGAAAAAGGAAGCGAGTGCTTACTTTTTGCTTTTTGAGTCAAAAGAAGGCCTTTCCTGCCAATAATCAAGCGAGATAAATTCAGCGAAAAGAGAGTAAATCGCCCTTGATGCTTGGTGTTGCTGACAGGGAGATTTTATCTTGCTTTTGCTAAAGCCGGTGGTAAAATATTAGTTTTTCGAAGTTTTCAGGTGGAATTTGAGAAGGGGCGGCGAGGCCTCTGACGGGAACGAAACTTATGGCCACTGAAACTGAAAGAATTAGGATTCGTATGGAAGGCTACGACCACCGTACTCTTGATGCGTCTGCGAAGGAGATAGTGGAGCACGCCCGAAGGACCAACACTCGGGTAAGTGGTCCGATACCGTTGCCTACGCGGGTTGAAAGGTACACTGTTTTGCGAAGTCCGCACATTGATAAGAAGTCTCGTGAGCAGTTTGAGTTGAGGACTCACAAGCGCCTGATTGATATTTACGATGCCAATGCGCGAACGGTTGAGGTCTTGAATCGTCTGGTGGTGCCCGCCGGTGTCTTTGTAAAAATAAAAGCGTGAACCGCGCTTCGCCTGGCGAACGGTGATGAGGCATTGAAGTACAGAGCGTGAAATTATGGCGATGTTACTGGGGAAAAAAGTTGGGATGACTCAGGTGTATGACGAGTCAGGCAGACTTCTGCCGGTTACGGTCATACAGGCCGGCCCTTGCGCCGTTTTGCAGGTCAAGACAGTGGAATCGGATGGATACAACGCCGTACAGTTAGGATATGACGAAGTAAAACCCTCGCGGAGGAAGAAACCGCAAATCGGGCATGCCAAGAACTGCCAGACGGGGCCGAAGAGGTTTGTAAGAGAGATGCGTCTGCCGGGCAGTGCTGAGCCGGAGTACAAAGCAGGGGACTTGCTTACAGTTTCGGTCTTTGCGGGGAACAAGTATGTCGATGTGGTTGGCACAAGCAAGGGCAAAGGCTTCGCGGGTGTGATGAAGCGGTACGGGTTTCATGGTTTCCCAGGCTCGCACGGTACTGAGCGGAAACACAGGGCGCCCGGCTCGCAGGCAAGTTACGGTACTGACCGGGGTCACGGCGGGAACATAAAGAAGGGCAAGAAAATGGCAGGGCATATGGGCAGCGAGCGTGTGACAACAAAAAACCATAGTTTGGTGACAATAGACGAAGAGAAGAACTTGTTGGTGGTCAAAGGTCCGGTGCCGGGTCCTGTGGACGGATACGTTATAGTCCGTAGCGCCAAGAAGGGTTGAGGTCGCAGTTTTTTGTGTTCGCGATTTGTGGGCCGTTGAGGCGCTGAACTATTTCGAAAAGTGGAAAGTTGAAATTATGAATTTGGCTGTTTACAACCGGGAAGGACAGGAAGTCGACAAATTGAAAGTCGATGAGTCGGCTTTCGGCGGGTTTGTCAGGTATCCGCTGCTCAAGCAGGCCATTGTCATGTATCAGGCCAACAGGCGTGTGGGAACGGCTGCAACCAAGGGCAGGAGCATGGTGGAAGGCTCGACCAGGAAACTGTTCAGACAAAAGGGGACAGGCAATGCCCGTGTCGGTAATATCAGGACCGGCAAACGAGTTGGGGGCGGCGTTACCTTTGCAAAGACTCCCAGAGATTTCAGCAAAAACATGCCCAGGAAGCAAAGGAGGCTGGCCACGGATTCCGCGATATTGGCGAAGCTTTTGACTGACAACGTTGTCGTAGTGGATGAGCTGAAATTTGAGAAGCCTCGCACGCGTGATTTTGCGGAGGTGTTGAGTAATCTGAAGATTGAGCGAAGCTGCCTGGTGACGACGAGCTCGGTGGACGCGAATCTTTACAAATCGGCCAGGAATATTCCGAGGATAGCGGTTATGCCGGTGGCTGAATTGAACGCCGGGGATATCTGCAGTCACCGCAAGATACTTTTTACCAAAGAGGCGTTTATGTCGCTTATGAATAAGGACAAAACGGGTGAGAACTAACGGTTTATGCTTGAGGACTACGAGATAATAATTCGGCCTTTGATTACGGAGCAAGGGATGCACTTTGCCAGCACGAAAGGCGCATACTCCTTCGAGGTGAACCGAAAGGCAAACAAGGTCCAGATAAGGAACGCTGTGGAGAAAGTATATGGCGTTAAGGTTCTCAAGGTGAGAACTGCCAACCGGAAGGGTAAATACCGCCGGAAAGGCAGGACGGCCGGTTTGACCGCCGGTTGGAAAAAGGCTGTTGTATTTTTAGAGCCGGAATATCATATAGATTTGTTCTAAAGGCGAAATGCAGGGGTGTTAGGATATGGGTATTCGAATTTACAAACCGACGAGTCCCGGGCGCAGGAACGGCTCGGTAAATGATTACGCGGAGCTGACGGTCGATAGTCCTGAGAAGTCGCTTTGCAGGCGGATAAAGAAGGCCGGTGGGAGAAACCATCGGGGCATTACTTCCGTACGGTTCAGGGGCGGGGGGGCCAGAAAAATCTACCGCGTTATCGATTTCAAGCGGGACAAAGATGGTGTTCCGGCGAAGGTGGCGACAATTGAGTACGACCCCAACAGGAATTGCTTTATTTCGCTGCTGCACTACGCCGACGGCGAGAAAAGGTATATTCTGTCGCCGTTTGGTATAAAGGTGGGGGAGCGGGTGGAGAGCGGCGCCTCTTGTGAGCCTCACATTGGGAATGCGATGCCGCTCGAAGCGATTCCGAGCGGCCTGGAAATTCACAACATTGAAATGATGGCCGGCCAGGGCGGGAAGATGGTTAGAGGCGCCGGAGGCGCTGCAAAAATTGTGGCCAAGGAAGGCGATTGGGTTACCATTGTTTTGCCGAGCGGTGAGATGCGAATGGTTCGTAAGGAATGCCGGGCTACAATCGGCCAATTAAGTAATTCGGATTACCAGAATGTCAAGATTGGCAAGGCCGGGCGGATGCGACATATGGGGCGAAGACCCCATGTCAGGGGTAAGGCCCAGAACCCTGTTTCTCACCCAATGGGTGGTGGTGAGGGCAGGGCAAACGGCGGTCGACACCCTTGTTCGCCGACAGGTGTGCTGGCCAAAGGTGGAAAAACAAGAAATCCGCGAAAGCCAAGCAATAAGAGAATTATTCGCAGACGGAGAAATGTCAGGCAAGGGCAGTTGGTGCTTTGATGAAACGGTGTGTGGTCTGCGAACTGTGTTGCAGCGGTAAATGTGAGCTCGTTGAGGAATTTTGATGGGAAGATCGCTCAAAAAAGGACCGTATGTTGATGCAAAACTGTTTGCCAAGGTGAACAAGCAGATTCAGTTGGGTTCTCATGAGCCGATAAAAACCTGGGCGCGAAGATGCACGATAACTCCCGAGTTCGTCGGTTTTACTTTTTTGGTGCATAACGGCAAGATATTCAACAAGGTTTTTGTTACCGATGATATGGTCGGGCACAAGCTTGGAGAGTTTTCGGTGACGCGGACATTCAGGGGCCATTCAAGCAAGAAGATAAAAGTGTGAGACGTATCTGGCGCAGTATGGAGCGAGATACAAGAGGTATCCAAACACGACAACGCGGGTTTGGGAACCTATATGCGAAGTATGAGGTATGAGATATGTTAAGTGCTGCCAAGTTAAGAGGCCTTTGCGAGCAGCGAGAGATTAGTATAGAGCAGCTGGCCGATCAGCTTGTCAGAGGGGGGCTGGACAGCAAAGAGGCGGCAGCGGCCGTTAGAAACTGGCGGAAAGGCCTCTGCAGGCCGATACCTCGCAAGGAGGATGTTCGCCGTTTGGCAGCGGCTTTATCCGCGGAGGTGAATGATTTGGTTGTCTGGCGTTCTTGTTATCGCTTTGCACCGATGTCGGCCCGTAAGGTCAGATTGATTACGCAGTTGATAGTCGGCCGGGGTGTTCAGGATGCGATGGATGTTTTGAAGTTCACAAAGAAACGCGCTGCCGCGATGGTCGATAAAGTTCTAAAAAGTGCCGTGGCGGATGCCGATGAGCAGCAGGCTGATGTTGATAATCTCTACGTCAGTGAGGCGCGTGTTGATGATGCAGGAGTGCGAATTGGCACCAAAAGATGGATCGCCAAGGACAGAGGCAGAGCACATCCTATTCGTAAGAGGGCCTGTCATATATACATAACGGTTTCGGAGGCCTGAGACAAGACCGGAAGAGGTAAAAACGAAGAACTTAAACGGAGTACGATACCTATACGCAGAGATACGAAATTATGGGTCAGAAAACATCGCCAATAGGTTTTAGGACAGGAATAACGCTTGGCTGGCAAAGCACTTGGTTTGCCCACAAGGCCGATTACGGTTGTTTTCTTGTCGAGGACCAGAGAATTCGTCGGTACGTAGACAATAAGTACAACCGCGAGATGCCAAAAGGTGCGGTGGCAAAAGTTGAGATAGTCCGAACGCGCAGCGAGGTCAAAGTAACACTGCACAGTGCCCGGCCGGGCATTGTCATTGGTCCCAGAGGCGGCGAAGTCGACAAGCTGCGGGAAGAGCTTGAGGCGATGATAGGCCGAAAGGTGAGCGTTAATGTCATCGAGGTAAAAGAGCCTGACCTGAACGCTTTGCTGGTAGCCGAGGCAATTGCCGAGCAGTTGAGTAAGCGGGCGGCATTCCGGCGAACCATGAAACAGTTTTGCGAAGCGGCAATGAACAACGGCGCCAAGGGAGTTAAAATTACCTGCTCCGGACGATTGGCCGGCGCGGAAATGGCTCGCACAGAGACACAGAAGCTTGGGAGCATTCCACTGCAAACTCTGGACGCCAATGTAGATTACGCCACGGCGACGGCCAGAACAACGTATGGAGCGGTCGGCATTAAGGTTTGGATTTACAGGGGCAAGTTCGGCGAAGAAGTTGAACAGAGGCAGGCTCGCTGGCGTCGTCCAAGACGTGTTGGCACAGGGCCGCGTTTTGATAGTCTGCCCGTTGCTGCGCCTGAGCAACGCGGTGAAAACGCTGCAACGGGTGAAAAGCTTAAAATGAGAAATGAGTAGCGCGAACTTCAAGGGTTTCGATTTAGGGATTATGGCTGTTGGCTTTTAGTTTCCAGTCATTGGCTTTTTTGAAGGGCTCTGATAAAGATGGCAATGATGCCGAAAAGAGTTAAGTACCGTAAGAGTCAGCGCGGCAAAGTCAGAGGCAATGCGTCGAGAGGCAATTTTGTGGCGTTTGGAGAATACGGCTTGCAGGCTCTGGAAACGAGCTGGATATCGGCAAAAAGTATCGAGGCGGGCCGAGTCGCGGCAACTCATTTCCTGCATCGTGAAGGCAGGGTATATCTGAGGATATTTCCACATAAGCCGGTGAGCGCCAAGCCGTTGGAAACGAGGATGGGCAAAGGTAAGGGCGAGCCTGCGTTCTGGGTAGCCAGAGTCAGGCCGGGTATGGTTATTTTTGAGGTTGGCGGCGTGACCGAGAGTGTGGCGAAGCTGGCATTATTAAGAGTTGCTCATAAGATGCCGATCAGGTGCAGACTTGTTAAGCGAGGTCATTCATTGTAGAAAGGGCGCTTCGGATGAAAGTGCAGCATTTTCGCGAGATGAGTCCTGATGAGCTCACGGGCAAACTTGAGGAGCTTCAGAGGCATTTGTTTGATTTGCGCGCACAGGCGGTTACGGAGAAACTGGAGAATTCCAAAGCCATAACCAACGTGAAGCGTGATATTGCCAGGATTAAAACAGTGATGCAAGAGATGAAATCGTGATTGGAAACAGAAGATGCAGGGTCGAGAACAAAAAACTCTAACGGGCGTCGTACTAAGCAAAAGCGGCAACAAGAGCATCAGAGTAGCCATTGATTTCAAGGTCAGGCATCCGAAATACGGCAAATATGTGAAACGTAGAACAAAACTGGGAGTTCACGATGAAGGTAATCAGGCCGGCGCCGGCGATCTTGTTGAAGTTGCTGAATGCAGGCCTGTGAGCAAAACCAAGAGTTGGCGTCTTGTCAGGATTGTGGAAAAAGCGGTTCCGGAGTGACGTTGTAGAAGGCCCGATTTTGTCTATCGGGATGTTTTTGACTTTGATTGAGAGATAAAAGGTGATTCAGCAGCAAACAATGTTGGATATAGCCGACAACTCGGGTGTGAAGTCGGCACTGTGCATCAGGGTCCTCAGGAGAGGGGGCACGCGTAAAGATAACACGCGGTCGGTGGCCGGCTTGGGGGACGTTATTTGTGTCGCAATCAAAAAGTCGCTGCCGACCTGTCAGTTGGATGATAAGAAGGTGCATAAATGTGTTATTATTCGCACCAAAAGCCCCGTGAAACGCCCTGACGGAAGCTATGTGAGGTTCGACAGCAATGCCGCGGTGATGATTGACAATGAGGGCAATCCGATAGGAACGAGAATATTCGGTGCGGTAGCCCGTGAACTCCGTGAAAAGAACTATATGAAAATCATTTCACTGGCAAGCGAGGTAGTATAAATCAGAACCCCGGATAAGAGATGTAAGATGGCTTTTCATATAAAAAAAGGTGATATGGTTCAGATTATAGCCGGCGACCACAAGGGCGCCACCGGCAGGGTGCTGCGTATAATACGAGCCAAGAACAAGGTTGTGATTCAGGGTCATAATATGGCCAAGAAGCACGTTCGGCCTTCGCGCAGGAATCCGCAGGGAGGCCGAATCAACGTTGAGCAGCCAATACATATAAGTAATGTTCTGCCGGTGAATCCAAAAAGCTCAAAGGGTACCCGGGTCCGTTATAAGATAAATGAGGATGGCAGTAAAAAACGGGTTGCTGCCGACGGTGCGGAAATTGGCACTGTTAAAAGGGCAAAATAGGGTCTTGCCGATTATGTCTCGAATGCGATGCGAGATGAGGATCTAAGATTGGGATGGCGCGTTTAAAAGATTTATATAAGTCTCAGATAGTTCCGGAGTTGGCCAGGGAATTTAACTACAAGAATCGTATGGCCGTGCCGAGGGTCGAAAAGATTATTGTTTCCATGGGTGTTGGCAAGGCCACACAGGACAAGAAGTTTTTGGAACTGGCCAAAAAGGACCTGATGATGATTGCCGGCCAAATGCCGGTAGCGTGTAAAGCCAAGAAAAGCGTTTCGAACTTCAAGGTTCGCGCGGGTGTCGAGACCGGTCTGAAAGTTACTATTCGCGGCGAGCGCATGTATGAGTTTATGGACAGACTTATCAGTCTTGCAATCCCGCGGGTGAGAGACTTTCGGGGCCTTAATCCCAACGGGTTTGACGGCAGGGGCAATTACTCGATGGGTCTGAGCGAACAGAGTGTTTTTCCTGAGATCAACCCTGCTCAAATTGAGTTTCAGCAGGGAATGAACATAACATTTGTGACAACGGCAAGAACGGACGAAGAAGCCAGAAAGATGTTGGATCTTTTTGGTATGCCGTTCAGGAAATCAGCGGCCGGCAATTGACGATTGGGGATCAGAGTTTAAATATGTCAACTAAAGCGCTGGAGAATAAGGCACAAAGGAAACCGAAGTTTCGCGTCAGGCAGTATACGCGCTGCCAGCTTTGTGGAAGGGCGAAAGCTGTCTATCGAAAATTCAAGATTTGCAGGATTTGCTTTAGAACATTGGCCAACGAAGGCAAGATTCCAGGAGTAAAAAAAGCCAGTTGGTAAAGTGCGGACGGTGAGTCACGTTTCGAATAAAAGGTGATTTGCCTGCTGCCGAAAACATGGGGTAAGAAGTTATGAGTTTGAGCGACCCAATAGCTGATATGCTGACGAGAATCCGCAACGCAGCGAGAATAAACAGGCTTGATGTCAATATAAGGGCATCGAGAATCTGCGAGGGCATAGCGGCTGTGTTGAAGCAGGAAGGTTACATCGAGGGTTTCGACCGGATAGATGACGGCAAGCAGGGAATATTAAGAATCGACCTTAAGTACGATGAGAACGGCCAGTCGGTTATCACTGAAATAGTCAGGACCAGCAAGCCCGGCCGCAGAATCTACTCATCGATTGATAAGTTGCCCTACGTCTTGGGGGGCATGGGTATAGCGATTGTCTCGACAAGTAAAGGCGTGATGAGCGACAGGAGTTGTCGCAAGGCCAAAGTTGGCGGCGAGATACTTTGTACGGTGAGCTGATGAGTCGTATCGGGAAAAAACCAGTTGTTATCCCTCAGGGAGTGAAGGTTGAGCAGATTGACCGGTGCATTAAAGTTTTGGGTCCGCTCGGCGAGCTGCAGATGAGCTGTCACCCGCGGATAACGGTAAAGATTGACAATTCCCGACGTGAAGTGCTTGTTGAAAATACACATCCTGAAATTCGTCAGAACAAGCAGTTACACGGTACGATGCGCGCCTTGATTGCTAATATGGTAGCCGGCGTGACCAAAGGTTTCGAAAAGAAAATGGAAATATACGGCACCGGTTATAACGTAAAGGAGCAGGGGGGCAAACTCGCTTTTCAGGTCGGTTTCAGCCATCCGGTCGAGCGTGTAATACCAAAGGGCGTAAAGGTAAAAATTGAGGTGGGCGCGACCAGAGGCGACGATGTTCCCGCCAAGTTTACTGTTTCGGGAACGGACAGGTGTGTCGTGGGACAATTTGTTTCTGATATACGAAGAATAAGGCCGCCCGAACCTTATAAAGGTAAAGGCATTCGTTATGCCGGCGAGCACGTCAGACGCAAAGTCGGCAAAGCGTTCACCGCAGGGCCGGCATAAAAGACGGATATGTGCAGAGGGTAGTGGATAGGAAACGGAATATCCTGTAGTATTTTAGGATTTGGCTTTGATGAGTATAGATAAGCTGAAAAGGGCATCGCTGAGGCGTAAATATCATGTGCGAAAGAAAGCCTTTGGCACTCCGGAAAGGCCGAGGCTATCGGTGTTTCGCTCGAACAGGCACATTTACGCCCAGATTATAGACGATGTTGCGGGAGTAACGCTTGCTTGCTCGAGCACCAGAGCTAAGGGCCTGCGGGACCGATTGTCCGCTGGTCGTGACAAAAAGGCCGCTCAGGCGGTAGGTGAGACGGTCGCAAAGCAGGCGCTTCAAGTGGGTATTAAGTGCGTCTGTTTTGACAGGAACCGTTATAAGTTTCATGGCAGAGTCAAGGCTCTCGCCGAGGCAGCGAGAAAAACGGGGCTCGTTTTTTGAAAGAAGTAAGATTGGAGAAGAAAATTGGCGGCAGAACCGGTTAAGCTATCCGTTCAGCAGGAACAGCCGTTTGAAGAAACGGTCGTGAAGGTATATCGCTGTGCCAAAGTGGTCAAAGGTGGTCGCAGGTTCAGCTTTGCGGCCCTGGTGGTTGTTGGCGACCGTGCGGGCACGGTCGGCATTGGTTACGGCAAGGCTAATGAGGTCCCCCAGGCGGTTGAGAAAGGGATGAAAGATGCCAAGAAATCTTTGTGCAAAGTATCTTTGTTGGACCGCACGCTTCCACATCAGGTCATCGGAAAATATGGAGCTACAAAGATAGCGATGGTTCCGGCCAGTCCCGGCACCGGGGTTATCGCCGGGTCCAGTGCGCGAGCAGTGCTTGAATTGTGCGGCGTGCAGGACGTCCTTACAAAAGTCTACGGCAGTACGTCAGCCAAGAACGTTGTGAAAGCTGCGTTGAACGGTTTGTTGAAGCTGCGCAGGAAGGAGATGGTTGAATCTCTTCGCGGCGTGGAAGTTGAAACTTTGAAAAGGTGGTGATAAGTTCGATGTTGAGTCATGAAATAACTTCCATTGCGGGTAGACGCAAGGCTCGCAGGCGTGTGGGCAGGGGGCCGGGCAGCGGGCACGGTAAGACCTCTGGTCGGGGCCACAAAGGCAGCGGCAGCAGAGCCGGCGCATCTTCGAGGTCGCTCTATGAAGGCGGCCAGATGCCGCTGTTCAGACGGTTGCCCAAGCGAGGCTTTAGTAATTACAAGTTTGCCGTGCGTTACGCGATTGTAAACGTGCTCCAATTGGAGAGGTTTGATGACGGTTCAGTTGTAGGAGTAGAGCAGTTATCCGATGCCGGGTTGATTCCCAACTGCAAAAGCAAGGTGAAAATTCTTGGCAGCGGTGAACTGACAAAAAGATTGCAGGTAGCAGCTCATAAATTCAGCAAAGCCGCAGAGCAGAAGATTGTAGGCTGCGGCGGTGCGGCAAAGGTTATTGAGTAATCGTTTGAAGTTTTAGCCTTTGGCGAGTTACTTATTGAAAGATATGTGATATGTTAGGAACAGTATTTAACATATTCAGGATACCGGACCTGCGCAACAAGATTCTTTTCACGGTGGCGCTGCTGATGATATACAGGGTTGGTTTCCATATCCCCAATCCTTGTTTCGACCAGACCAAGTTAACTGCTGCCGTCGCGGGCAGAGGTTCTGACACTCCCATAGGCAGAGCTGCCGAATACATGCAGATGTTCACTGGTGGAACCCTGAGTCAGAGCAGCTTGTTTGGCCTGGGGATTATGCCCTATATCACCGCGTCGATTATCCTTATGTTGCTGGGCGAGGTTGTTCCCGCCCTGAAGAAGTTGCGTCAGGAAGGCCAAACCGGTTACAAAAAGATACAGGAGTATACGCGCTACCTGACGGTTCTGGTATGTGTTGTTCAGTCGCTAATGTTTATGAAGTGGTTTGCCTTTAGCGACTTTACGTATGCCGGCATGAAGACTCAAGCCTTAATAATGGGTGTTGTCGGTATGACGGCCGGCACTGTTTTCTTGATGTGGCTTGGCGAGCAGATAGATGAGTACGGCATAGGCAACGGTATCAGTTTGATAATCATGGCCGGCATTATTTCGAGGATGCCATGGGCCATACAGAGGCTTTGGGAAAATGTTAGTTTCCAGGTTGCGCCGCCGCCCGGCACCATAGGCCCTGCCAAGGTGTTATTCTTAATAGCAGCGTTCGTATTTGTTGTTGCCGGGGCGATACTTATAACTCAAGGTCAGCGACGGATACCGATTCAACAGGCAAAACAGATGCGGGGGCGCCGAATGTATGGCGGCCAGAGGCACTATCTGCCGCTTCGTGTCAATCACGGCGGGGTTATGCCGATAATTTTTGCGTCGAGCTTTATGATATTTCCGCCGTTGATAGTCGGTCAGTTGGCAAGAAGGTTCGGGGACTCGAGATTTCTTATGGTTTTGGACGGCGTCTTGCGCCACGATGGCTATACGTATAACGTTTTGTATATGTTATTGATATTCTTATTCGCCTATTTTTGGGTGACGGTGCAGTTTCAGCCGAAAGAAATGGCCAAGAATCTCAGGGATTCGGGCAGCTTTATTCCCGGGCTGCGGCCGGGCCGCAGAACCGCGGATTATTTGGAAACGGTAATGACCAGAGTGACTTATTTTGGGGCGGCATTCCTGGCAATGATTGCCGTTGTGCCCTCGGTTGTTTCGATGCTGTTGGGGGTTGACTGGAGAATAGCAAATTTTCTGGGCGGCACAGGTTTGTTGATAGTTGTCAGTGTTTCGCTGGATCTGGTTCAGAAGATCGAGGCCAACCTCCTGATGCGCAGCTACGAGGGTTTCAGTGAGGCCGGCAGGATCAAAGGAGCTTACGCATGAGGATAGTTCTGCTGGGTGCGCCGGGGGCGGGCAAGGGAACTCAGTGTAAGCGAATCGTTGATAAATACGGGCTAAGCCATTTGTCAAGCGGTGACATATTGCGGCGCGAAAGAGGGCTGGGCACCAAACTGGGCAAAAAGGCCCAGAGTTATATGGATTCCGGTGGACTTGTTCCGGATGATGTGATAGTTCAAATGATGGTAGATGCTATAAAGAACGTATCCAGGACTGGTTTTGTGCTGGATGGTTTCCCAAGGACCGTGAATCAGGCCAGTGAGCTTGACCAATCGCTGGCTTCGAACGGCGAAAAGATAGATATCATTTTGAATTTGCAGATTGATGACGACGTGGTTGTCAAACGGATGAGCGGCAGGCGAAGCTGTCCCAAATGTGGTGCGGTTTACCACATTGAAAACCTCAAGCCGAAAGTGGGAGGGTTGTGTGATAAGGACGGTGCTAAACTTGTGCAGCGTCCCGACGACAGTCCCGAAGTAGTCGCCAATCGTCTGAAAACCTATCATCTGCAGACCGAGCCTGTGGTGGATTACTATAGGGAAAACAACACTGTTTATGACATCGATGCCGGCAAAAACATTGATGAGGCAAGTGCCTTAGTGTTCGAGAAGTTGGATGCTCTGGTCAAAGCGTGAAACGCGATAAGAGATACTAAACTAAATGGCTATAACGCTTCGCAGCCGAAGGGAAATTGAGTTGATCCGGCAGGCAGGCATTGTTGTAGCCGGTGTTCTTTCAAAACTGCAAGAGATTGCCGAGCCTGGGGTTACTACCGGGCAGTTGGACGCCGTGGCCTCGCAAATGACTGAAGAAGCCGGAGGACAGGCATTATTTAAGGGTGTGCGCAGTCCTCTGGCTCGAACTCCGTTTCCGGCCTGCATTTGCGCGTCGGTAAATGAAGAAGTGGTTCATGGGATCCCTTCCAATGATGTAAGGCTCAAGGACGGCGATATATTGAGCATTGACTTTGGCGTTATGCTCGATGGTTACTGTGGGGATGCGGCCGTTACGATTGGTATAGGTCGAATCTCTGCGGAGAAGCAGAGGTTAATAGACGTAACAAGCCGTGTTCTCGGCATAGCTATAGCAAGAGCTGCACCGGCTGTTAAATGGAGCGAAGTAGCCGCAGAGATGCAAGGTTACGCTGAATCGGCCGGTTTTTCAGTAGTGAAGGACTTTGTTGGGCACGGTATCGGCAGAAAGATGCACGAGGAGCCGCGTGTGCCCAATTTCGTGAGCGAGGATTTGCTCGCTGACGATATTGTTTTGGCCGAAGGTATGGTTTTGGCGGTTGAGCCGATGATTAATGCCGGCGCCAGTGAGGTAAAGACGGTGAAAAACGGATGGACCGTTGTGACAAAAGACGGTAAATGCTCGGCTCACTTTGAACATACGATTGCGATAGTGAAAAATGGTTGTGAGGCGCTGACAAAGAAAGCGTGAATTGTTGGCAATTTTCGTTGCATGTCGTGGGTGATACATATTTGCGAAAAAGGGCGCAGTAAGCTCTGCGACATGGAAAACAGGCGTATATGGTAAAAAAGGAAGCGATACGGCTGCAAGCCACTGTGACTGAGGCTTTGCCGAATGCCATGTTTAGGGTGGAATTGAAAAACGGCCACAAGATTTTGGCGCATGTTTCAGGCAAAATGCGGATGCATTATATTCGGATTCTGCCGGGCGACACGGTCACGGTTGAAATGTCGCCTTATGACCTGAACAGGGGCCGGATAATTCTGCGTCATTAACCGCGGCTCTTGTGTAATGGGCGAGTCGCGAATGTGAAAGGCGATTGCAGGAAAGATGAAAGTCAGAAGTTCCGTAAAGCGAATATGTGAAAACTGTAAGGTAGTCCGTCGCAAGGGCGTTGTGCGGGTGATCTGCACCAATCGTCGGCACAAACAGCGCCAGGGATAACAGGAAAGTAGAAGGGCGAAGATGCAATACTCTTTTGATTTTTGCTTTTAACTTTTGCTTTGGAAATGAGGAGTCAGTATGCCCCGTATAGTTGGCGTCGATATTCCGAACAACAAGTCAATATGGATTGCGTTGACCTATATTTATGGTATAGGCCAGTATACGTCGGAACAGATTTTGAAAGAAGCCAGAATCGAAAGAAGCGTGAAAGCCGGCAAACTTACCGAAGACGAGCTTAGCCGGATAACTCAGATTATTGACCGCAATTACATCGTGGGAGGTCAGCTTCGCAGACAGGTAACTCAGAATATCGCCCGGCTGCGTGACATAGCCTGTTATCGTGGTATTCGGCACCGAAAGGGTCTGCCCGTGCGGGGCCAGCACACGCAGAGCAATGCACGAACACGAAAAGGCCCGAGAAAGACGGTGGCGGGCAAGAAAGGTGTAAAGGAGAAACGATAAGGGTTGACTGCCCCGGTTTGAGTCGGGGCGGCAATTTTATTATTCGAGGATTTTTCAATAATGGCAAAAGGTGCGAAGCGAAAGATCAGAAAGAATGTTGCTCGGGCTGTTGTGCATATAAAGGCAACATTCAACAATACGCTTATCACGATTACGGACCCGAACGGCGACACTATCTGCTGGGGTTCTGCGGGCTGCGTAGGTTTCAAGGGTTCCCGCAAGAGCACACCGTTTGCAGCCCAGCAGGCTGCACAGCGGTGTGCCAACACAGCCATGCGTAACGGTGTTCGGGAGGTTGAAATCAGGGTTAAAGGTCCTGGCTCGGGCCGGGAATCAGCCATCTCGGCTCTTCAGCAGGCGGGACTGCGGATTGCTTCGATAGAAGATGTCACCTCGCTGCCGCACAACGGTTGTCGGCCGCCGAAACGAAGGCGGGTGTAAAAACCGGGGGCCCAATGGGTTCCCATTAGGATTCTTGGAGACAAATAAAGCAAATGGGACGTTATCTTGGTTCATCTTGTAAATATTGCCGTCGCGAGGGAATGAAACTGATGCTTAAGGGCGTCAGGTGTGAGACGGCCAAATGCCCGGTAGAAAAGAAACAGCGCAGTCTGGCTCCTGGCATGCACGGTTGGCGCAGAGGCAGGGCAAGCGATTACGCTGTTCGGCTCCGTGAAAAGCAGAAAGTCAAAAGATACTACGGACTTTTCGAACGGCAGTTTATGAGGTATTTCCACAAAGCGGAGCGGATGAAGGGTAATACAGGTGAGATTCTGCTGCAACTGTTGGAAAGGCGATTGGATAACGTCGTATATAAGTTGAATTTTGCGCCCTCTCGCAAGGCGGCCAGGCAGTTGATTTCCCACGGCCATATTTATGTGAACGGTCGCAAGGTTAATGTTGGCGATTACACTACAAAATTGGGAGACAAGATGACCGTCAAGGGTTCCGACAAGAGCGTCAAAAAGATAAAGCAGCAGTTGGAAGTAAACCCGAACTTTACTACACAAAGTTGGCTGCAGTTGGACCGCGAGAGACAGGAAGCTACCATTGTTGCCATGCCGACACGAGATGATATTCAGATTCCTGTTCAAGAGCAGTTGGTAGTGGAGTTGTGTTCGAGGTAGCGTTGGCTGGGTTAAGTGTTTCGATTTCAAGTTGTACTGGCGGATAGTGAAGCTTTAGTAGCCGTTACTTACAGGAGGCATATATGCGAGTTAAATGGCGTGGTTTGGAGTTACCGACTCGTGTCGAACGAGACACCGCGGTGTCAAGTGACAAATATGGCCGATTTTTTATCGAGCCTTTCGAGCGTGGTTTTGGCACCACCATCGGTAACGGCCTGAGACGCGTATTGCTTTCATCTTTGGAAGGTAGTGCCGTAACATCTCTGAAGGCAAAGGGGGTGGACCATGAGTTTACGTCGATAAAGGGTGTGATGGAGGATGTAACCGACATCGTTTTGAATGTTAAGAATCTGGTGGTCCGTCTGCAGGGCGAAGGGCCGAAAACGATGCGGGTTTCGGCAAACAAAGCCGGGGTCGTGACGGCGGCCGATATAGTTGCGGACCCGGCAATAGAAATAATGAACAAAGACATGGTGATAGCCACTCTGACTGAAGATGTAAACTTTGAGATGGAAATGGTGGTCGAGAAGGGTCGGGGCTATATGCCGGCTTCCGAACGTATCGCTGCGATGGACAGGTTTGACCAGGAAATCGGTGTGATATTGGTAGACGCTGTGTATTCGCCGGTGATAAGAGTTCGTTACACAACCGAGGATACGCGCGTGGGTCAGCGAACGAATTACGACAAGCTTATTCTGGAGATTTGGACCAACGGAACAGTTACTCCTGAAATGGCGCTGGTGGAGGCCGCCAAGATTTTGCGCAAGCACATAAATCCGTTTATCCAGTACTTCGAGCTCGGAGAACAGACCGTTGCCGAGCAGGTGATTGCAGAAGAAGAGATGGAGGCGGAAGAAGAAGTCGACGAGGAATTGGCCGAAAAACTGAAAACGCCTATTCAGGAATTGGAGTTGTCGGTAAGGGCCAGCAACTGTCTTGAGTCGGTAAAGGTCGAAACGGTGGGCCAATTGGCGGCAATGACGGAGGCGGATTTGCTGAAAATTCGGAGCTTTGGTAAAACCAGTCTGCGAGAAGTAAAGAGAAAGCTTGCCGATATAGGTTTGTCTTTGGGGATGACAGGTGTATAAGCGGAAGGTCGACGGACACAGGAAATTGTGACTTATACACCGGGCATTAGTAATTAGGGGATTTGGGAATATGCGTCACAGAGTAGCAGGGCGCCAGTTAAGTCGATCAAGTGAACATCGACTGGCCATGCGCCGAAATCTGGTTGCTTCGCTTTTTGAGCACGAAACCGTTTCTACGACGATTGAAAAGGCCAAAGAGGCGAAAGCCTTTGCCGAGAAGTTAATCACGATTGCAAAGCAAGGCACGCTGTCTGCCAGGCGTCGCGCTATCGCTATGCTTGGCAATCGGGACATTATAACTCATGAAGATGACAAGACGCTGAAGAAGACAACGGTAATTGGAAAGTTGTTCAGTGACCTCGGCCCTCGATATCTTGACAGACCGGGCGGTTATACCAGAATTATCCATCTGTCTTTGAGAAGGCTGGGTGACAACGGCCAGTTGGTTTTGCTTCAGCTTGTTGGGGCGGAAGAAACCTCAAAAAAGGGGCCGCGAGCCGCTGCTGAAAAAGGTTCTCGCAAACGAGCAAAAAAGACGGCCGAGCTTGAAGATACTACTAAGGCTGCAGAAGCCATGGAAGCACAAGAAATTGTAGAAACGGATAGCAAGGCAGAGGCGTCCGATTAGCAGCTTGTCCTTTGGAGGATGGCGGCGGAATGAGCGTGAATGATTGCGTTTTTTGCAAGATGGTGGCGGGCCTCATTCCTGTTACAAAGATTTATGAGGACGAGGTGATTCTTGCTTTTTTGGATATCGGGCCTGTGAGCGATGGTCACGCTTTGGTTATTCCCAAGCAGCATTTTGAGCGATTGCACGATTGCCCTGCTGAACTCCTGGGACGGATTTGTTCACGTCTCGGCAAAATCGTTGGAGCCGTGGCGGCCGCAACGGATTCTGATGGTTATAATGTGTTATGTAATAACGGCAGGGCGGCTGGTCAGCTTGTCCCGCATTTGCATTTTCATATAATTCCTCGCAACGTCGGAGATGGCCTTTTTGACCGCTGGCCTTCCTATAAGTATCAAGAGGGCAGAATGGAGCAACTCGCTGTTAGAATCCGCGAAAATCTCTAATTTTTATAGGCACTCTTGATGAGGGAAGCTGTTTGTGGTATGATACTTTGGTGACCGCGGGGTAGAGCAGTCTGGTAGCTCGTCGGGCCCATAACCCGGAGGTCGCAGGTTCGAATCCTGCCCCCGCTATTCGTTTTAATAAAGGACTTGCGTTAAATGGTGAGTCCTTTTTGTGTTGGGGGTAGTGTCGAGAAGGTAAGGTAGTGTCAAGAAAGTTGCGCATGTTTTTGAAAAGTATCTCTCAACTTGGTTATCTCCCTGTTCTGCTCAGCCCATGGGCTGGGCAGGGAAAGGAAGCGATTAAATTGAGAGCTACTTCTTAAAAATGCGCGCTTAGACCTTGACACTACCCCAGCCTTGCGAAGTTGATGATTCTATCACAACAGGAAACACGGCGGAGATAACTCTAAGGTGTAACCTTCGGTTACGCGGTCATGCGCTCCTGCGGAAGAAACCGAAACATGTGTTTTCCGTCAGAAAATCATAGTGTATAATGAAGGGTCAGACAACGTAATTGCCGCCCGAGTGTAACTGCGGCCGGGTGGTTCTGAACGGAAGGATACAGGAGAAGCGAGAAGCCCTGAGGACGTGGGAAGTGTGGCCGGGCGGGTTTGCTTACCTCGGGCCAGACTTTCGGGTGCAGGCAATAAATAGGCGCTTAATTAGTTTACTGTAGTTGCATTGTTATGGTGCTCAGATGCGAAAACACATAGCAGAAAGAATGAGCAGGATCGAAGCCAGCGGCATCAGAAAAGCGTTTGCGCTAGGGGCGACGGTGAAAGACGCGATTGACTTTTCAATTGGTCAGCCGGACTTCGATGTTCCTGAGCCGTTGAAAGAGGAAGCCATAAAGGCCATCAGGGCCGGCTTTAACAAGTATTCCCAGACCGCCGGCGATGAGCTCTTGAAGCGGAAAATAGCCGAGCAGGTAAAAGAGCAGTTCGGCTGGAAAAGACCGGCGGTACTGGTGGCCAGCGGGGTAAGCGGAGGGCTGTTGCTGGCATTCCTGGCTCTTGTCGACCCGGGCGATGAGGTGATTATACCCGACCCCTATTTCGTAATTTACAAGCACGTCGTCAATATGCTGGGCGGCAAGTGTGTTTTTGTTGACTGCTATCCCGATTTCCAACTGCCTGTGGACAAAATAGCCGAGAGCATTACCGACAAGACGAAGCTGATAATAGTCAATTCCCCGTGCAACCCGAGCGGCGCGGTGTACTCCGAAGAGCGCGTAAAGGCCCTTGCCGAGGTGGCCGCCGAGCATGATGTAATTGTCCTGTCCGACGAGATATACGAAAAATACTGCTACGACGTACCCTTCGCAAGTATAGCCAGTTACTATGATAAGACCCTTCTCTTGCGAGGCCTGGGAAAGTCTTACGCGATGACGGGCTGGCGGCTGGGTTACGTGGCCGTCCGTGAATGTTTAGCACCTGTGCTCGATGAGATGACAAAAATACAACAGTACACCTTTGTTTGTACGCCCACACCGTTCCAAAAAGCGGCTATCGCGGCCCTCGATTATGACGTCAGCGATTATATTGACGCTTACAGTAAGAAACGGGACCTGATTTATGATGGCCTTAAGGGGAAGTTTGATCTCGTCAAGCCGGGCGGTGCATTTTACGCATTCGTCAAGGCGCCGGACGGCTCCGCCACCCGGTTCGTGGAAAAAGCAATCAAAAACAGGGTCCTAATAATCCCCGGCAACATATTCAGCGAGAGAGATACCCACTTTAGAATATGCTACGCAACCACCGACGAGAAAATACAGCAGGGCGTTGAGATTCTGTGCGGTCTGGTATAACAGCAACGGAATCCACAAAGGGCATGCCGATTTCCCAACAGGACCATCTCGGTAAGCGGCCCTGCGTAGTCGAAGTTGCCCCCGGCAGGTTTTCCACCCTTGCAGGCGGCATGTCCTCAAAGAGCCGGTTAATCCAGCTTACGCTCAATCAGGGTCATAAACCTTTTGCCAATCGCCATAGCCGGGTCCAGCGGAACCTCCACCGCTTTGCAGTTCCTGGGAATACTGATAACCGGTTTCGGCTCGATTTTCCTGCCGGCGAACTGAGGAAGCCACTTTCGCTGCGCCTCGAGCATCTCGCTGCACATTTCCCTGACCTGCCTTAGCGTACAAACAGCGGAGGTTAACGGATCCATAGCAAGGGCGTGAACAATCGCCTCCGGGTTGCCGGTGAGCGCCGCCTCGGCAGCGAGTATCTGCACGTTTACGTTGCTCGCACACGCAGCAGCACACTGCGGGGGCAAATCACCAATCACGGCCGGGTGTATCCCCGTATCATCCGCAAAGGTGGGCACCTCGACGCAACAGCCATCCGGCAGGTTTGTTATCAGGCGGTCGTTGCGGACATTGCCCATAAAGCGGAAGGGCCTGCCCGTTACAATCGCCTCCATTACGTATGAGCAGTACTCGACACTCCGGTCCTCGATAACGGCAGATTCGAACTCAAGCGGGTCGTGTTCGGCATATTTTTCACCGACGGTCCTGCACCAGTTGTAATACGCCCCGCTTTCGCCGCCGAAACCCGGCTCATCACAGTACAAGGCCATTGCTTCTTCGTTCTTGCGGAACCAGGGCACATACTCGCTCAAATGCCCCGTGGTTTCGGTCATGAAATAACCGAAGTGACGAAATACCTCGGCCCTTACCTTTTCGCTCTTGTAGTACTCGGGTTTCTCAAAAACCTCCCGCAAAACGGGATACAGGTCGCGGCCCCTGTGTTCGAGCGTAAGGAACCAGTCCATATGATTTGTCCCGCCACAGAGATAAGTTATCTCGTCCTTGGGGACCTCACAGTAACGAGATATAAGGTCAAGCGTGGTCTGAACACCATGACAAAGGCCGACGAACTGTACCCCCGTGGACTTGCCCAGCGCCAGGCAGTTGGTAGCCATCGGATTGGCATACTGAAGCATAACTGCGCCATTCTTCGCAAGCTTTTCCATATCACGGGCAATCTCAACAAGAACCGTTATAGTCCTAAGCCCCCGAAACACCCCACCTGGTCCCAGCGTATCACCGACGCACTGGTCCACGCCGTACTTAAGCGGAACCTTATAGTCAATCTCGAATGCATTGACACCGCCGACCTGAATCATAACCACCACAAAATCGGCATCCTTGAGTGCCTCGGCACGGTCAAGAGTTGCCCAGACGCGGCCCGGCAGATTGTTTTCCTTGAGCATACGCCTGCCGAAGCTCTCCATTCGGCGCAACTTCGGCTCGGTCAGACTCATCAACGCAAACTCGCTGTCGGCCAGCGCGGGCGTGGCCATAATGTCGCTCATGAGCGTCTTGCAGAAGACAATGCTGCCGGCGCCTATCATTGCTATTTTCTTTGCCATTTTTGGTCTCCTTATTCCGTTGGATTCGGACGTCCTGCAGACGGGAATTCCCGCACACCATCAATCTGGCGTTTCCAATTTATCCCTTTGGGAAACGCCCTTATAGCATTTAATGCCCATTATCAAAATCCATTCGACAGGGTTATGCTATCAAATCAAGCGCGAAAAGACAACGAGTCAGGGCCTGTTTCAAACGGAAACCTCTGTACCCAACTGAAACAGACAAGACGCGGAATGCTGAGGAGAATACTTGCAATCTTAAGACAGATTTGCTAATGATTGAAAAATGATGCTTCCGGGGCGTGCATATATGGGCACGAGTGCGTGTGCTAAGTGTTGAATTCTTATTGTCGCGGTAAAGGGGCCGAAAATGAGCAAAAGAGTGTTGAGCAATGTTGTCCTGTTGGGTGCGATATGTGTTTCTGCAGCGCTTTCGTTCAGCGGATGCGCATCGCAGGAAGCGCGCACCGTAGTGCTATTTGACGGCAGGACGTTCAACGGATGGGAAGGCAATCTCGACCACTTCCGGATTCAGGACGGGGCGATTGTAGGCGGGAGTCTCGAACAGGCGGTCCCCCGCAATGAATTCCTTTGCACAGAAAAGGTCTACAGGGATTTTGAGCTGAGCCTGAAGGTGAAGCTCCTTGGCGATCCGGCGACGGCGAATGCAGGTATTCAGATTCGGAGCCGGCGCATTCCAAACCACAACGATATGGTCGGATACCAGGCAGACATGGGACAGCATTTCTGGGGCTGCCTGTATGATGAGGGAAGGCGCCACCGAATCCTGGCGAAGCCGGACCCACAACGACTGCGTCAGGCGCTAAAGCCCAATGACTGGAACGAATACGTTATTCGATGCGTCGGCCCCCGAGTACAATTGTGGATGAACGGATATCAAACGGTTGATTACACTGAGCCTGATGAGTCTGTGGAAGAGGCAGGCGTCATCGGCCTGCAGATACATGGCGGCCCGCCGACGGAGGCGTGGTATAAGGATATAAAAATCAGAGTCATACCGCAGGTGCGCTGACGAACTTTGACACCAAAGGCCATGGACGGAACATCATTTTGCACCCTGCCGGTTGGCAAACATGGTCAAACTAATTATGAGTTTGCAGGTCGTCTTCGAGGCGATGGTAACTACATCTACTTTCACATTCGTTATCATGAGGCATAGGCAACAAGGCCAAGGGCGACGCCAACGACACTCCATTTGAAGGCGCAATAGACGACGTTCGCATCTACGACTACGGTCTCTCGCAGGCCGAAGTTGCCTGGCTTGCTACCGAGCCGACCGGGGAATTCCTGCTCACGTCATCGGTCAATCTCTTCAGCGGTGAGCAGCCGGAGGTGACTAACTTTAAGGACTTCGCCAAAGTTATGGAGAGCTGTTTTGAGGAAAAACTCTGGCCGTAAGAACAGTAGTCGTGGGTGTTGCTTGGCACACCCCTGAAAAAGTCCAGGTCTGTGGTTCGAGGCGGCGCGAATTGTGGCATCCGTCTTCGGTATTGGCGAGAGGATTTCTGATGACGGGAAAGGGAAACTTGAAGCCGATTCGTGCCCAATAATGGTTCGGCGCGCTGATTCAGGCCCGGAAAAATAAGCTTAGAACAAGGGTCTCGTTTCGTTTGGAGTGTGCTTTTTGCGCGTTGCAGAGACCCTTACTGCCCCGCACCGGCGGCGGTCACAATGCGTCCGTTCTTGGGTACTTTATTGCGGCTCGTTTGTAAGCAAGGCGGCGGCGATTTCACGACTCCACAGAAAGCAAGCGCTTGGGGATTCGGAGCATCCGATTATAGTGTGCCGGGTCAAGCCGGTGCAGACAAGTCCGACAATCCAGCCTGGCCAAAGTCTAACCAGCAGGCACATATTGAAAACCAATAGGAAATTCTCAATGCGGTTTGAAGTTGAGCGGGATTCTGATATTATCATTGAACTGGAAGGCTTGCTTGTGTGGACGAGCGTTTGGTATGGCAAATGTCAGATTAAAGTGGAGGTATGTGCTATGAAAGAGGGGAATCGAAAAATCGTCGGGCTTGCGGTGTGTGTGGTCGTGATTATCGCAAGCTGCGGTTTGGCCCAGGACTGGCCTCAGTGGCGCGGGCTCAATCGGGATGGTAAGGTCAGCGGGTTCGCTGCACCTAAGAAATGGCCCAAGGAGTTTACACAGAAGTGGAAAGTCACCGTGGGACAAGGTGACTCCACGCCTGCATTGGTGGGCGACAAGCTTTATGTCTTCACGTTGCAGGATGGGAATGAGGTAACGCTCTGTCTGAATGCGAGCGACGGAAAAGAGGTCTGGCGGGACAAATACGCAGCGCAGGCAGTGACCGGAGCGGCGGCGCGCCATCCGGGGCCCAGAAGCTCACCCGCTGTGGCGGATGGAAAGGTCGTCACGCTGGGTGTGGCCGGAGTACTCTCGTGCCTGGATGCCGGGACCGGCAAGGTTGTGTGGCGCAAGGACCCCTTTCCGGCGGTGGTGCCCAAGTTCTTCACGGCAATGTCGCCGATAATCGTCGATGGGATGGTCATTGCGCATCTCGGCGGGCAAGGCAATGGCGCGATCATTGCTTATGACCTGGCCGGCGGCAATGAGAAGTGGCGGTGGGCCGGCGAAGGCCCGGAGTATGCCTCGCCCGCCCTGCTGACGGTGGCGGGCACCAAGCAGGTCGTGACGCTGGCGGAGAAAAGCATCGTGGCTGTTGGCGTAGCCGATGGAAAGCTGCTGTGGCAACTGCCTTTTGCGCCCGCAATGAGGGCGTACAACGCCGCTACCCCAATCATCGATGGGAAAAAGGTAATCTACACGGGGGCCGGCCGGGGTACCAGGGCCGTCAAGATCGAAAAGGAGGCGGATGGCTTTGCCGCCAAAGAACTCTGGAGCAACCCGGATGTCGCCCCGCAGTTCAATACACCGGTGCTCAAGGATGGCCTGCTGTTTGGCCTCTCAAACCAAGGCAATCTCTTCTGCATCAATGCCCAGACCGGCCAGACAGCCTGGACCGACGCAACAAAGCACGGTCGTGGCGGCTTCGCGGCCATCGTCGATGCCGGTTCGGTTCTGCTGGCGTTGCCGAGCACATCCGAATTGATAGTATTCAAGCCCAGCGGCACCGAATATGCGGAGCTGGCCCGAATCAAGGTCGCCGAGACCCCGGTCTACGCGCACCCCGTCATCGCGGGCAACCGCGTGTTTGTCAGGGACCAGGACTCGTTAACGCTCTGGACCATCGAGTGAGCTGCGTTTTGCTCAGGTGAAGAGTATCCAGGCGGAGTGCCGCTGCGTTAAAAAAAACCGGTCATAAGTTGAGGTGCGCAGATGTGAAACATAATATGCGTTTTGCCTGACGTTCTCGTATCAGTTTTTCAAATCAGCCGGAACAGTCCTGGAATCGACAACCATTGCGCAGCTTATAATCATCCACATTAAAAAAGAAGGTAGCTCCTGTTGAGAAGGGCTTAAAAAAGACCCAGAGCTGCTGCTTTGTGCGGAACAGGTCCTTCTTTCACCGCTCGTAGAACTGGCGGGCCGCTTACCGTAAGACAGTCCCGACGAATAACGGTAAGACCCTCTGCCAGAGGTCGATACAGAGTACCAACGGCTTCTCTTTTGCAGGCCCACCATATTTCTTGCGTCGCTTTTTCAAATCATCCAGCGGTCTTTTCCTCCGGCCCTCCCACAGTGAAGCCAAACGCTCACTTACCCAGTTCTACGTGCGACCATTTATCACGCGGAGAAACGGGAATATTGCAACGGAAATGAACTCTTCAGCGCCCGGAAGTCCCAACCATCCTCCAACCATTGACCCATCCATAACCGGCCGGTTGCAAAAAAATAAGGGAATTCATATTGACGTCGGAGTAACCGTATGCTTTACTGTGTCGCGCACGATATGTCGAAGCATACATAACGGACCGGCTCTTGTTGAGAGGTACGAATGGATAAAAAAGAGGAACTGGTCAGCGCCATCCTCCAGCGCACACGAAATTTTCGTGGAGGCAGGAGTCTGACGTGCGCCAGCGCGTTTGAACTGGCAAAAGATTTCGGCATGGAAACCATTGAAATCGGCCGTATCTGCAATCAGCAGAACATAAGAATCTGTGAATGTCAGCTCGGCTGCTTTCAGTGAAATTACGGAGGATGCAGGCGATGCAAAGACTGAATGCCAGGTTTAAGCTGTGGCTTAGCAGCAAGGATGTTGAAGGGGCTTTCGGCGACGGCAAGTGGCGACTGCTGAAGGCGGTTGCGGCGGAGGGCTCGCTGAGGGCGGCCAGCGATATGCTGAAGATAAGCTATCGTAAGGCATGGGGGGACTTGAAGAAGGCAGAGGAGGCGCTGGGGATTGCCCTGGTTCAGAAAGAGCGGGGAGGCAGCGGGGGCGGGGGGAGCGGTCTGACTGCCGAAGGTGAGAGGTGGGTCAGGGCTTATGAGCGATTTCGCGCGGAGATAGAAAAAGTGGTGGAGAAGGCGTATTCGAAGCATATAAGAGGGCTTGGCAAATAATGAGTGCGGCAGGCGGTAGTTCAAGGCGGGAGGCGCTGGGCGGGCTGGTTCTTATGGAGCTTCTGGTTGTGATTTCGATTGTCTTTCTGCTACTTGGTGTGCTGGTAGCGGCCCTGGGCAGGGTCAGGTCGCTGGGCACGCAGCTTGTCTGTCAGAGCCAGCTGCGGCAGTGGGGACTCGCCTTCGAGGTATATGCAGGACAGAACGACAGCTTTTATCCCCATATCGACGGGCGAGACCGGACATCGAGCGACCCCCAGACGAGGGCCGATATGGCGGATTATTATTTTGGCTGGATTGACGTGCTGCCGCCGCTGATGGGCCAGAAGCCGTGGCGTGAACACGAATACTGGCACCGGCCGGGGGTGGGGACAATATTTCAGTGTCCCGCCGCCACGCTCGCCCCGGACGGCTGGTATACGTACAATCCGATGAGGACGGGCTATTTTTCTTACGCTATGAACTCGTGTCTGGAGCTTGATGAGAACTGCTGGCCGCCCTACGGCGCGGCAGGAAGTGATTGGCGGATGCCGAGCTTCTTGAAGACCGGCTCTATCAGGAGTCCGGCTCGCGTGATATTGTTGTTCGACCAGTTGCTGGACCCTCGGAAAGGCTACGGGGGGACCAGGTACGATTCAACTGCGGGTAAATACTGCGGCAGCTATCCGAAGGCGTTCAGCGCCCGACACGCCAAGCCGCGCAGGCCTTTGGGTGGTTCGATTCTTTATTGTGATTACCACGTGGAGTGGAAGGAGACAGTGTGGAAGCCGGAATGGCCGGATGACTTGGAAGTGCCGCCGCTGGGCGACACCGACTGGTATCCGTGATTGTCGTGGGCCGTGCGGAAAGATGTGGGGCAGTTGAGCTGCGAATTCAGAAGAAAAGGAGCAGGCAATGAGAAGTTTTGTTTGGGTGGTGAGGGCGTTTGTTTGGATGTTTGTATTCACGGGCCTTTTGCAGGGCGAAGAGCTCTCGATTTATGCGATTCAGTACACCGACGACCCCAACGGGACCAGCCCGCAAAACGGCAATATCGTGGGCTGTCGGGGAGGTATAGTAATCCACAAGTGGCTGGGAGGCAGGCCGAGGCTTACATTGTACGACCCGAACTATCCGACCGGCTGGGGCGGGATTATGGTCAAGGACCTTTATAGTGTGGGAGCTTTCACCGACGTGAACGTTGGCGATTGGGTTACTCTCACGAACGTCCAAGTTGAGGATTTTAGGGGGACGACGTTCTTACAGTATGAAGGAGAAAATGATCCGAACTTGCAGATTGTCAGTAGGGACAATGTGATGCCTGAACCTCTGGTAGTGCAGGTCAGTGAGATTGCAGCGCCGATTGAGGAGATTGATAAGTGGGTGGTAGCCGACCATAGCGCCGAGAAGTATGAAGCTATGCTGATTAAGGTCGTGGACGTCAATGTTGTGGACTTAGGTTACGGCAAGGCCTACGATAATTACATACTGCGAAGTAATCGGGACCCGAATCTTGAGTGCTGGGCGTCGGATTATATGAATGAAGATAGAGAAGCCATTTATCATCCTTACGTGCAGATAGGGCAGAGATTCTGCGGCGTGACGGGCATCCTCGAACAGTACACGGCCGAGACAGACGGCATCTATTACGACTATTATCAGTTGCTAACCACGACGACCACAGACTTTCTTGTGGAGCAATATGGTGATTTGAATTATGATTGCGGCGTGGATTTTTTTGACTTTGCGCTTTTCGCCGGTCAATGGCTGACGGGCCAGCAGTGCGGTATGCCTGACTGGTGTGGCGGCGCGGACCTGACGAAAAACGGCTCCGTGGACTGGCTTGACCTCTGGGATTTTTCGGAAGAATGGCTGCAGGGCGGGATTTGAAAATGGCGACGGCGCAGGGCGAAACAATGCAGAATCACCGGCAAAGCAGGTGATAAGAGGCGTTTTAGGAGACGGACGAATGAGAAAAGAGCACGTGCTTGGGATATTGTTTTTCAGCGGGCTGTGGGGGCTGTGCGAATCGGTCTTGGGCGGGGCGTTGTACGGAGCCGGGGTTCCGCACACCTCGGTCGCCCTAACCGCTTGCGGCCTCGTCATCTTAGCTTTTGCCAGCGTTTACTTTCCACACAAGGGCATACCGACGGCGATAGCGGGCTGTGCGATGCTGTACAAGTTCTTGAATGAGCCGTTTTTTGCGTGTCACCTTGCGGGGATTTTTCTGACGGGCCTTTGTTATGATTTGATATTTAACGTTCTGAAGGCAAAGAACAAGGCGATTGCTGCGGCGGGGACTGTCTACGCCAGCTACGTTCTGTTTGCGCTGCTTATGACTTACATTATCCGTTACGAGTACTGGGCTCAGGCGGGAGCCGGCAAGGCGCTCAATCACGTGCTGGTGAGCGGCAGTATGGCGGCGCTGGCATGCGCGCTGCTGGCGCCCTTGAGTTATCGTGCTGCCGGCTGGCTGAAAAAAGGTTATCCGATGCCGTTTGCGCCGAGTTGGCGGCTGGTGCCGAGTGGCGTGTCACTTGCCGCCGTTGGGCTGTGGGTTTTCGGCATGGCGGCGTACTTGCTTTCGTGAGCCGCTGCCAAAGGGCCGATATGTGCTGGCTGCGGGGGCTTATTGGTATCAATGCGAGCAGTATCAATAACAGGCAGGCTGGTTTTCTGGACGGGCCCGAAGCACAGCGGCAAGACTACGGCCGCCGGTGAACTTGCGCGGGAGGCGCGAAGTGAGGGGTTTGGTGTTGCAGGTTTGCTTGCACCGGCTGTGTACGAGGGCAACCGGCTGGTCGGGTTTGACGCGATAGACCTGCGAACGGGAGAAAGGGTATCTCGGGCCAGTCGTCGAAAGGAGACAGGCGAGGGTGGCGGATTCGGATTTACAAAGCAGGGACGGGGTTTGGGCAAGGCGGCGCTCGATGTCTCGACGGGTCGGTCGGCGGATCTGGTTATTGTCGATGAGTTCGGACCGCTGGAGTTAGGGGGCCACGGCTGGCGAGAGGATGTGGATTTGTTATTAGCTGAAACCGATACCGTTGTCGTGTTGGTGGTCCGGGAGGAATTGGTGCAAGAAGTTGAGCGCTTGTATGGAGACTACGAAGGCGGGAAGATTGCCGCGGTCGGAAAGGACTCCATCGTGCGGGTTATCGATATGCTGAGGCAGCGGAAGTTTGCGAGGCGGCAAAATGATAAGGCTTGACCGCATGTTGATGATTGGTTCGACGGGGGCGAATGTGGGCAAGACGGAGCTTGCCTGCGCGATCATTCGCAAGTTCTGCAAAAGCAATCCGCTCGTTGGAATAAAGGTCACTACGATACAGGCCAGAGACGGGCGGTGTCCGCGAGGCGGCATGGGCTGTGGGGTATGCTCTTCTATCGCCGGCAACTTTCTTATTACCGAAGAAACGGACCGCACCTTGCGAAAGGATACGGCGCGACTTCTGGCGGCAGGCGCCCGGCGTGTGTTCTGGCTGCGGGTTATCAGGGCGCATCTTGAAGAGGCATTGGCCGCGCTGCTTGAGGTGATCGGGTCGGATGCGGTACTAATTTGCGAATCGAATTCGTTGCGGGAAGTGGCAGAGCCGGGATTATTTCTTATGGTCGGGGGCCGCCGGCAGGAAGGGTCGAAGGAGTCGGCCCGTAAGGTTGCGGAGTTGGCGGACAAGTTTGTTGCCTCGGACGGGAGCGGCTTTGATTTCGATATCGGACGGGTCAAGCTGGTCGAGGGAAAATGGGCGATGCGGCTGGAGGCGACGGCAATAATAATGGCTGGCGGCGGCAGCACTCGTGCTGGTCAGGATAAGAGTATGCTGCCAATCGACGGCGAGCCGATGATAGGGCACGTCTATGACCGGCTAAGCGGTCACTTTGACCAGGTTATCGTCAGCGCCAACGACCCATCAAAGTACGGCTTTCTCGGCGTCGAGGTTGTTGCCGACAGGGTTATGGGCCGGGGGCCGCTCATGGGTATTGCGTCGGCGCTGAGGGCTTCCACGAGTGAGGTCAATTTCGTTATAGCGTGCGACATACCCACGTTTGATATGGGACTGGTCAGGCGGCTGCTGCGGGAGGCCGGCGACCATGACGCGGTAATACCAAGGACGGGCCAGGGGCAGTATGAGCCGCTGTTTGCGGTGTATAAGAAAAGCGCTGTCGATTCCATTGAGGAGGCGCTGTCGTCGGGGAAGACGCGCGTGATGGAGGGACTCGAGGGGTGCAAGGTCAAATATGTCGAGGTTGCCGCAGATGAGCGGCCAAGAAACATAAATACAATGGCCGATTACAGGGAATTTATTGAGAGACAGAAATATGCTGATGTTCGAGCAGACGCTTGAGAAAGTTTTGAGGTCAGCCTACGGATTCGGCGGAGGGGATGTAAAGATAGAGGAGTCGCTGGATGTGATCCTCGATGTTTTGCCCCACGCTGGGGAGACGCTGCATGGCGGAGGGCGCGGGTATTTGAGGGGCGATTGTTAAGCATATACCAGCAGAGGGTCTAAGGCTCAATGGCCCATACAGAACTATGGGAGCAACTTGGCCGGCTGGACCGGCAGACAACTGCAAAGACGGCAAAGTGCCAATACAAAAGCAACCCTGAGCGGTATGTTATTCAACTACTGAACACCGAATATGAGGTCAGTCTTGCAGACAGGCAGGTTCTGTCTGTCAAACAAGGTTGCGAGCAGATGCCGGCAGGGTTTCTCAGGGAGCTTTGTATTCTTGCATACCTGATAAACGCCCGGGATTTGCCGTTGGCTGACAAGCTGGTCAAGGCGGAATCATTGCCTGGCGGGGAGTTCTTTTTTCGTGGCCAGCATGGGCTGCCCACCGACAAGCTGGAGGAGGCTTTTGGAGAAAAACCGGCGTTACTTTACGAAGCAGGTGCACGTCTAAATGCGAAGAAGCGTGATTTTGGTGACGCGTCAGTGGAACTGCTTGCGTTACCGCGGATTCCATTGACTTTCATAATCTGGCGAAGTGATGAGGAATTCGGCCCCAGAGCATCAATATTGTTCGACCAAACCGCTGCTGGTCAATTACCTTTGGATGCATTGCTGGCATTGACAAATATTGTGGTAGACGCACTGACAAAGACCTCGTAGAAAGCAGCGGCGAGGGTAAGCTGTGAAAAGTTTGCGGGGCAAAAAATCAATGCTATTCAGGGCGAATGTAAAAATTCGCGATTTTGAGCGGGGTGAACTGTACGTGCGCGCCACCCAAACCTGCTATAAGGCTTCACATCACCCCCTTTCGCTCCACTGATTGCTGCCGAATAAGGTAATGCCAGGAAATTTCATGGGTTTGACGCTTGACTCTGAGAAGGAAAACAGCAATAATGATTAAGTGAAAGTCTGTAGCAAGATAGTCGTATCTCTGCTGATTTTGGGGGGTGAGCGGAGGTCTCCTGAGTTTGAGTTGTGAATGACGAATCCGAAAACAAAAGTGAATGTGGGCTTGTTTCTTTGTTCAGGCAACAGGCCGAGAATTCCTGTGTTTGCTTTGCAAGCATCAGTTAATGAATGGCAGGTAGTTTATTGAAATCAGGCGTAAAAATAGCCATCGGTGGTAAAGGTGGGGTGGGCAAGACCACGGTCTGTGCAGTTTTGGCGCAATTGCTTGCCGAAGACGGCTTTGAGGTTCTGGCCATCGACGCTGACCCTAACACGAACTTAGCCTCGGCCCTCGGCGTACCTGCCCAGGAAAGCCCTGAGCCGTTAATCGGGATGAAGCAACTGATAGCTGAACGGACAGAAACCGACAAAGAGGCGCTCGGAGCGTATTTTCGACTGAATCCCAAAGTCAGCGATTTACCTGAAAAATATAGTGTTGGAGCAGCCGGCATCAAATTGCTGGTCTTAGGGGGCATAACACAAGCGGGGGCAGGTTGTGCCTGTCCTGAAGGAGCTTTTCTCAGGGCTTTGCTGACGCATACCGTTCTGCAGCGCAAAGAGATGGTTTTGGTAGACCTGGCTGCAGGGGTGGAGTTTATGGGCAGAGCAAGCATCCAGGGTGTCGATTTGCTGGTAGTTGTAGTAGAGCCGGGCGGCCGAAGCATTGAAACCGCTGTGAACATAGCGCGTATGGCAAGAGCGTTGGGAATAAAACAGGTTGCAGCAGTCCTCAACAAGATTACGGATTCCGGACAAGTTGGAACAATTGAGTCTCAACTGGGTCGTATGCCTGTTCTTAGTATTATCCGGTACAGCGCAGCGGTACAGACAGCAGATTTGCAGCGAAGGCCCGTCCTGGAGGCCGACCCTGAAATCGTAAACCAACTGCGCCTGGCGAAAGACGCATTGATAAACTTAATTGACGCCTCTGCTCACGTTAAAGCCGGACAGGCTGACTTGTCGGAGAGTAACGGATAAAGCAGATTACAGATAAATAGCGACTTTCTCGCGGAGATGAACCATGGATAAGACTATCGTTGTTAACATTGAAAAGTGCCTTGCGTGCAAGAGCTGCGAGATAGCTTGTGCGCTGGTGCATTCAAAAGCAAAAACGCTCGAACAGGCGGTGGAGGAGTCGCCGAGGCCGCAACGTATGGTGACGGTTGAAGCGGCAGGAGAGTTCGGAGTTCCCATCCAGTGTCGGCACTGTGAGGATGCGCCCTGCATCACGGTTTGTCCGACAGGTGCGATACATCGGCATCAAGCCAATGACCCTGTGCTGATTGACAAAGACAAGTGTATAGGCTGCAGGTTCTGCCTGACGGTCTGTCCGTTCGGAGTCATTGATGTTACGCGCGACGGCAAAGCGGCAGTCAAGTGTGATTTTTGTATTGACCGAACGAAAGCGGGTGAGGAACCAGCCTGCGTACAGGCGTGCCCGACGGGGGCGTTAAAGTTGGCCGACGAAAAGGAATTAGCGGCAGACAAACGTAAACGCACCGCTCAGGGGCTTGTGGCCGCCACACAGCAGGAAAGAGAGAGTTTAGAAGGGAATTCCCAGTGATGATTGTGACCGTTTGCGTGGGCAGTTCGTGCCACATCAAAGGCGCCCGCGATATTATAGCTCGTTTTAATGACTTTCTTACCAAGGAAGGTCTTGCCGACAAGGTCGAGTTAAGAGGCGCTTTCTGCATGGAGCGCTGCGGGAAAGGGATTAACTGGAAGATTGACGAAGAGACATTCAGCAGCTCCAGCGTGGAAGATGCCGTCGAAGTTTTGCGAGGCAGGGTTCACGGACTTTTGAAGGACAAAGGTACTTAGGGCCGGCAATCGTTTCGGCAGAGAGGACAATTAACTGTGGAACTTCCAAAGGACCAGGTAGACGCGCACACAAGCGCGATATTACAGCACACGCCGAACGGGGTGTTGTTGGTGGACGGACAAACGCGCATCCGTTTTGTCAACCCGGCGTTTCGAACCATGTTCCGATGTGCCGATGACGAACTTCTGGGCCGGTCGGCCATAGAATTCGTCCACAGTGATTGTTTTGAGCGTGCCATCGCGGCGGGAGGTTCGTTGATGGTCAAAGAGAACATTCCCGAGCATGGTATCAGCTTCCGCGTCGGCATCTTTCCGATTGAAGGTCAGGGTCTTTATTGCGGCATTTTCATCGACATCTCAGAGGAGGAGAAAGCCCGAAAGGACTTCCGCGAGTTGAGGGCGCAAACCCTGGAGCGCGCCCACGAAGTAATCTCACGGCAAATGCAGACAGCACAGGAAATAGCGAGGCTTCTGGGCGAGACCACCGCCGAGACCAAGGTGCTCCTGATGAAGCTCATCTCGCTCTATCGGGAGGAAGAACGTTCATGAAGTTGTTCTACGAGTGGGGCACAAGGCAATTTCAGAAGTACGGCGAGGAGCTCTGCGGCGACAACGTTGCGATTGCCCGTCATGCCGATTCGGTGACACTCGCTCTTTCCGACGGACTGGGCAGCGGCGTAAAAGCAAACATCCTGTCAATGCTGACATCGCGGATTGTGATGCATCTGATGGAGAATGAGCTTCCGCTACCGGAAGTGGTCGAGACTCTAAGCCGGACGCTGCCGGTGTGCGAGGTCCGAAACCTTGCTTACAGCACCTTTGCGATCGGGCAATTCTTTTCCGATGGGCGGGCGCGGGTCGTGGAGTTCGACACACCGCCGATTATCGTGTTGCGGCGGCGCAGGTGCGTCCCTGTGCCGTGTGAGGAACGCCAAATCGAAGGCAAAACGATTCGGGAGTGCGAAATCGACCTGGAGGTCGGTGATTTCATCCTCCTGGTCTCCGACGGGGTCCTCAACGCGGGCATAGGGGGGCTGTATCCTCTTGGCTGGGGGTTTGACAAGATAGTGCGGTTTCTGGAAGAGCACAGCCATCAGGACCTTACAGCTCAGCAGCTTGCCGATAAGCTCGGCGAGACTGTCAGGGAGCTGTATTGCGACAGGCCGGGTGACGATGTCAGCGTGGTTGTTGTCAAGGCCCGGCGCAAGCTTGTGGCTACGATTCTAACAGGTCCGCCTGTTCACAGGGCCGCCGACGAATCCGTGGCAGCCAGGTTTGCTCAACGGCCCGGTCTGCTGGCGGTCTGTGGGGGAACGACGGCACAGATTGTTGCCCGTTATCTGGGCGGCAAGTCGCTGGAAGTCGACCTGGCCACAATGAAGCAGGACGTACCGCCGCTGGCGAGACTGCAAGGTATTGACCTGATCACTGAGGGGATTCTTACCCTTACTAAAACCAATGAGCTGCTCCAGTCGGGCGCTGATAAGGAGACGGTGCAGTTCAATACCGACGGCGCGTCAGCGCTGCTGCGCTTATGCCTCGACGCGGACCACATCCATTTCATGGTCGGTCTGAGCGTGAATCCAGCGCACCAGAACCCCGATTTGCCGGCCCAGCTCGGAATGAAGCTGGCGACGGTGCGCTCGATTGCGGAGGAACTGCGAAAAAGGGACAAGGAGGTGACCATTGAAACCGTTTAGGCCTAATCCAATTCGCAATAAGAACGCCCATTCTTAGGAGTGTATGTGGCAGGAAAAATAGTGGAATCTGTAGTGATGACCGAGAACAACGAGCTTATAGACCGGATAGTTGACCGGTACGATGGGGAGCTCGGGATGCTGATACCGATGATGCAGGATATCCAGACGGAGTGCGGGTATCTGCCGGTGGAGCGCCTGCGCTCTCTGAGCAAGCGTCTGAACGTGCCGCTGAGTCGCATATACGCTGTGGCGACGTTCTATTCGTCCTTCCGGCTGGCCCCGAAGGGCGCGCACGAAGTGACACTTTGTGTGGGGACGGTTTGCTACCTGAAGGGTGCGGGCAGGATTTCCGAGGTTATCTGCAAGGAGTTCCGTATTGACCCCGGCGGGACGACGCCCGACCGGCTGTTCACCTTTCAGGCCGTCAATTGCGTCGGATGCTGTGCAGTGGCGCCGGTGATGCTGGTGGACGGCAAATACTATCAGGGTGTAACGCCCGAATCGGCTCTTGAAATACTATACGGACTTGCCCCGGATGAGACGACTGCCGATGAGCAGGAGGGTGCATGACGGTAGTTGGCAACCTGCGACTAAACGGCGTTGAGGACCTGGAGCGTATGCGAGAGGAGCTGCTGGCGTGTCGGTCACCGTCATCAAAATGTGTGCGGGTCTGCATGGGGCCGGGCTGTGCGGCAAAGGGCGCGGCGAGACTCTATGAGGTTTTCTGTGAGGCTGCCGAACAGGCCGGCGGGGAGGTGGAAATCCAGGCCAAGAGCGTCGGCTGTCACGGGTTATGCGAGTGCGGGCCGATTGTTATCATCGAGCCTGGCGAGATATTCTACCAGAGGGTCGAGGAGCCGGACGTTCCTGAAATCTTTCGCGAAACCGTCCTGGGCGGACGGGTTGTCGAAAGGCTTCTATACGAGAATCCTGACACAGGCGAAAAGGCCCTTACCGCCGAAGAGATTCCATTTTATAAGGTGCAGAAGCGAATCGCCCTGGCTCACAACGGCGTGATTGACCCGGCAAGCATCGAGGACTACGTAGCCGAAGGAGGCTACACAGCGCTGGCGAAGGTCCTGACATCGATGGCGCCGGAGGAGGTTCTCGGGGAAGTGGAGCGTGCGGGACTCAGGGGTCGGGGGGGCGGCGGCTTCGCCACGGCACGAAAGTGGCGGTCCTGCCGGCAGGCCAAGGGCTCGCCAAAATATGTCATCTGCAACGGGGACGAAGGAGACCCCGGGGCCTTTATGGACCGTGCAATTATGGAGGGCGACCCCCACGCGATTATCGAGGGCATGATCATCGGCGCTTACGCAATCGGCTCACGTCAGGGGTATATCTACGTCCGCAACGAGTACCCTCTTTCGGTAGAACGGCTAAGAGGGGCAATTGAACAAGCTCGCGAGCTTGGTCTGCTCGGCAGGCATATTCTGGGCAGTTCGCTATCTTTCGATATTCGTATCAACCGCGGCGGCGGGGCATTTGTCTGCGGCGAATCCACGGCTTTGATGGCCTCTCTTGAGGGCCGGCCGGGCGAGCCGAGAGCCAAGTACATACACACCGTCGAGAGCGGTCTGAACGGCAAGCCCACCAACCTCAACAACGTGGAAACCTGGGCCAATGTTCCCGCCATCATTAACCGCGGCGGGGAATGGTTCGCGAGCATCGGCACCGAAAAATCCAAGGGCACCAAGGTGTTCTGTCTGGTCGGAAAGGTCAAATATACAGGCCTTGTCGAGGTTCCGATGGGAATAACACTGAGACGCATCGTTGAAGAAATCGGCGGCGGGGTGCGCGACGACAAGCGCTTCAAGGCAATCCAGACGGGGGGGCCTTCCGGCGGGTGTATACCTTCTCAATACCTCGACACGCTGGTGGACTTCGATGAATTGACCAAGCTCGGCTCAATGATGGGCTCGGGCGGTATGATAGTTATGGACGAGGACACATGCATGGTCCACGTGGCAAAGTATTTTACCAACTTTCTGCAGAAGGAATCTTGCGGCAAGTGTACGCCGTGCAGGGAAGGCCTGGCGCAGATGTTGCATATCCTGCAACGCATAACCAAAGGCGAAGGCGAAGAGGGAGATGTCGAGGTTCTCGAGGGATTGGCGGAGCTGCTGGAAGGAACGGCTCTGTGCGCTTTGGGCAAAACGGCGGCAAATCCGGTCATTTCCACTATTCGCTATTTCAGGGACGAGTACGACGCCCATATTCAGGAAAGGCGCTGCCCGGCAAAGGAATGTCGGGGCCTGTTTCGTTATGAGATTGACCCCGAGGCTTGCAAGGCCTGCGGGATTTGCCTGAAGAATTGTCCTTCGGATGCGATAACCGGCCAGAAGAAAGTTCCGCACGTAATCAATCAGGAGAAATGTACGCTGTGCGGCGCGTGTTGGGAGAAATGTCCCTTCACGGCCGTGTTGAAGGTATAGGCAAGAGGTAAACCAGTGCCGACAGTAACAATAGATGGACGCAAGGTGAGGGTTAAGAAGGACGCTACGGTTCTTGACGCCGCCCGGAAGGCAGGGATTTGGGTTCCAACGCTTTGCTACCACCCGGCGGTCGTGGGCGACGCGTCTTGCCGGCTGTGCATGGTCGAGCTGGACCGCGGCGAGTGGAAACAGATGATAACGGCGTGCAATTACCCTGTGCGCCGGGACATCGTGGTTTATGTCTCCAGCGAAGCGGCGAGGAAGGCACGTCAGGGCGTTATGGAGCTGCTGCTTGCCCGTGCGCCTGACAGCGAGGAATTAAAGGAATTGGCGGAGCGCATGGGCGTGAAGGGAACGCGTTACCCCAAGGTTACCGAGAGTCAAAGAAACTGCATCCTTTGTGGGTTGTGTGTTCGAGTTTGTGAAGATATGATCGGCAAGTCGGCGATTGGGTTCGCTGGACGCGGCGTGGACCGGACCGTGGCCGCTCCGTTTCGCCAGCCTTCCGAGGACTGTATCGGATGCGGGGCGTGCGCAGTGGTCTGCCCGGTGGGAACCATCAAGGTGAGGCTCCACGAAGATGAGCAGCAAGTGGAAATATCGCCTTTCAAGTCACGGGTGAAGTTGGTTGCCTGCGAGCGCTGCGGAGCGCCGGTGGTCAGCGAGCTGGTGGTTGCGGAGGCCTTGGAGAGGGTGGAATTGGATTCTGAGCAACTGCGCGAGCGTATGCGTCTCTGCCCGAAATGCAGAAAATCAAAGACGGTTGCAGGACTGGCAGACGTTGCGGGTCGCAACAGAAAGTAAAGGGATTCTATGAGCCAGGATTAGACAAAATCGGGGCAAGCCTCAGAGATTGAGATATGAGCAATAATATTATGGTGAATTTGCTTTAGGTTTTTTGGGAGTTAACGATTACCGAGGGATTTTTTATGGACTTGAACAAACGTAGCAGCGACAAGGCAGCGCAGAAGATGATTAATCACATGGCTCAAGCGGGCCTGGAGACTGCGTGGGACAGACTTGAGCAGCAGGAGCCGCAGTGCGGGTTCGGCAGGCTCGGAATCTGCTGCCGGATATGTACGATGGGCCCATGCCGTATCGACCCCTTCGGAGATGGTCCACAGGCGGGGGTCTGCGGCGCCGACGCCGATACGATTGTTGCCCGCAATTTCCTGCGGGCCGTGGCGGCCGGGACCAGTGCGCACAGCGACCACGGGCGAGGCGTGGCGGAGGTCTTTCTTGCCACCGCCAAAGGAGAGGCGCCGGACTACAAATTCAAAGACACCACCAAGCTCTACAAGTTGGCGCAGGAACTGGCAGTCAAGACAAAAGACCGGCAGGTGAATGAGATTGCCACGGACATCGGGGAGATTGCGTTGCGCGAGTTTGGCAAGCCCGAAGGTACGCAGTTGATGGCCCGCCGGGCGCCCGCACCGCGCCAGGCGATATGGAAGAAGCTCCGCGTCACGCCCCGGGCGGTGGACCGCGAAGTGGTGGAGGCGCTGCACCGAAGCACGATGGGTGTGGACCAGGACTATAAGGACATAATATTGCACGCCAGCAGGACGGCCCTCTCGGACGGCTGGGGCGGGTCGATGCTCGCGACGGAACTGCAGGACGTCTTGTTCGGAACGCCATATCCGGGGCGAGGGGAGATTAACCTTGGTGTGTTGAAGAAGGACCAGGTCAATATCGTTGTTCACGGACACGAGCCGATTCTATCGGAAATGATAGTGGCGGCGAGTCAGGATAAAGAGCTTCTGGCCGAAGCCGAGGAGGTCGGGGCCAGGGGAATTAACGTGGCGGGAATCTGCTGCACGGCCAACGAGCTGCTGGTGCGGCACGGCGTCCCCATCGCCGGCAATTTTCTGTGCCAGGAGCTTGCTATCGGCACAGGCGCCGTGGATATGATGGCGGTGGACGTACAGTGTGTGATGCAGGGGCTCAGTCAGATTGCTTCCTGCTTCCATACGAAGCTTGTCACCACGGCAGACAAAGCGAAGATGCCGGGAGTCGAGCACATCCCTATGGATGAGCACACGGCTCTGAAAACGGCGAAGGAGCTGGTCTCGCGGGCCATTGAGAATTATAAGAACCGCGGAGAAGTGCACATACCTTCAGAAAAGGAGGCGGCGGTGGTGGGATTCAGCCATGAGGCCATCAACTATATGTTGGGCGGCAGGTTTCGTGCGAGCTACCGGCCGTTGAACGATAACATAATCAATGGCAGAATCCGGGGCATCGGTGCGATTGTCGGCTGCACGAATCCGAAGATGCCGCTTGATTACACCCACACGAATCTGGCGAAGGAGCTGATAAAGAGGGATGTTCTGGTAGTGACGACAGGCTGTGCGACGATTGCGTGCGGCAAGCAGGCGATGCTGAATCCGAAGAAGGCGCTGGAGCTGGCCGGGCCGGGTCTGCGCGAGGTTTGTGAGACGGTCGGGATACCACCGGTGCTGGCGTGTGGAAGCTGTGTGGACAACAGCCGGCTGCTGGTGGCGTGCTCTGCCATCGTCGCCGAAGGCGGGCTTGGTGAAGATATTTCAGAGTTGCCTGTGGCGGGGGCCTGTCTCGAATCGATAACCGAAAAGGCTTTTGCCATTGGACAGTACTTCGTTGCCAGCGGCGTTCTGGTAATCTTCGCCAGAGAGCTGTTCCCATTTGTGGGCAGCGAGAACGTGAAGAAATATCTGTTCGAGGGCATAGAGAAAGACTTTGGCGGCCGGTGGGCGACGGAATCCGACCCCGTAAAAGCCGCCCAAATGATGCTCGAGCACATCGAGAAGAAACGTGATGCTCTCGGCATAAACGTCAAGAAAGAGCGAAAGCTGTATGGTATGGAAGACCGGCGCGCATTGGCCGTTTGATGGTGCACGAAGGTCAAATAATGGAGGTATTTGAATGTCAAGAGTTATAGCTTCGGCAGCAATTCGCGGCGCTCATAAGATAGTGGCGCAGGCTGAGGATATGCTGGCAAAAGCCATCGAGCAAAAAGGAAGAGACTGCAGGGTTGAGTTTCCGAACACCGGTTACTATATGCCGATTATTTACTCGATGACGGGTCGGGCCGTGCAGACTCTGGCTGATTTCGAACATGTAATGGCTGAGGAAATCAAGCCCCTGCTGCCGGAACCGGTGGCCGAGGAGATGTGGGTGCCGTACCTTGGTCCTGCGCTCGATGCGGGAATGGCAACACTTTTTTCAGAAGAGATTATCGAAGCCTGCAAGTATCTGATTGGGCCCAATCCGGTGGACGGGATATGGCTGGGGGCGGCCGACGATGTGATTATGCGGGAGCGCGGTATTCAATTCGTCGACGGCTCGGCGCCGGGGTTTGCCGCGGTTGTCGGGGCCGCGCCCAATGTCGAGACAGCCGTACAGATAGCACGCAAGCTTCAGGAGCGACTGCTCTATGTTTTCATGTGTGCCCACAATAACGGGACCACATTCGCCGAACAGCTTGTCGAAGGCGGCGTGCAGTTAGGCTGGGACACGCGTCTTGTGCCCTTCGGGCGGGAGATTACGGCGGCCATATACGCGCTGGGCTTTGCCAACCGGGCGGCGCTGGCTTTCGGCGGTGTTCAGGCGGGCGACTTTCGACGTAACCTTCTTTACAACAAGAACAGAATCTTTGCCTTTGTCATGGCTCTGGGCGAGGTGACCGACGAATGGTATGCGACCGCGGCGGGCGCGATAAATTATGGATTTCCCACTATTGCCGACTCTGACATCCCCCAGATTCTTCCTACCGGAGTTTGCACCTACGAGCACGTGGTCTCTAATATACAGCACGACCAAATCGTGGAGAAGTGCATCGAGGTCCGCGGCCTCAAGATAAAGGTGTCCCACATCGATATTCCGGTATCTTACAGCCCCGCGTTCGAGGGCGAGCGGATTCGCAAGGACGATATGCACGTTGAGTTCGGCGGCCAAAGGACGCCGGCATTCGAGTGGCTGCGGATGGTGGACGTTGCCGATGTGGAGGACGGCAGGATAGAGGTAAAAGGCCCGGACGTCAATTCGGTTGAGCCGGGCGGCAAGATGCCGCTGGGAGTCGTGGTTGAAGTGGCGGGCCGCAAGATGCAGGCCGATTTTGAACCTGTGCTCGAAAGGCAGATGCACACCTTTGCGAACGAGGCCCAGGGACTGTGGCACATGGGCCAGCGCGACACGATATGGATGCGAATCAGCAAGGACGCGGCGAAGGCAGGATTCAAGCTCGAACATATCGGCAGGATACTGCACGCGATGTACCACGAGCAATACTCCAACGTGCTGGATAAGGTTCAGGTCAAAATTTTCAGCAACGAGCAGGATGTGCTGAAGCTGCGAGAGCAGGCGCAGAAGGTTTACGCCGAGCGCGATGAGAGGATAGCGGGTATGACGGATGAGGACATCGATACGTTCTATTCGTGCACCCTCTGCCAGAGTTTTGCGCCCAATCACTTGTGCGTAATATCGCCTGAGCGGCCGGGGCTGTGCGGCGCTTATAGCTGGCTGGACTGCCGTGCGGCCTACGAGATAAGCCCGGCCGGCGCCAATCAGCCTATTGCGAAAGGCAGTTGCGTTGACGAAAAGATTGGGCAGTGGGACAAGGTAAACGCCTTTGTTCAAAAAACCAGCGGCGGCAAGGTCGAGCGGATGAGCCAGTACAGCATGATTACAGACCCGATGACCTCATGCGGGTGCTTCGAATGTATCGCGGCGGTTCTGCCCTCGACCGGGGGCATAATGATTGCCAATCGGGAGTACGCCGATATGACTCCCTGCGGTATGAAGTTCTCCACCCTCGCCGGCACCGTGGGAGGCGGCCAGCAGACCCCAGGCTTCATTGGCCACTCAAAACACTATATCGCCTCACGGAAGTTCATTGCCGCCGAAGGTGGGATTCGGCGGATCGTGTGGATGCCCAAGATGCTCAAGGAGGAGATCAAGGACAAGCTCGTCCAAAGGGCGAAAGAGCTGGGCCTGGGCGGAGAGGAGTTTCTAAATAAAATCGCGGATGAGACCACCGCCACTACGGAAGAAGAGGTCCTCGAATTCATAACCAAGGCGAATCATCCTGCGGCTGCTTTGGAACCAATGTTCTAAAGGAAGGTCGAAAAAACAAAATAGCACAAAGGACAAAGACACTTTATACTTACGCTCGTAGGGTTAGGGCGGTGGTTGACAGAGAGTTTACCTCAGCAGGAAAGGGACTGATATGGCGCTGACTGGATTGGAGATATTCAAGCTTTTACCGAAGACCAACTGCAAGAAGTGCGGGATGCCGACCTGTCTGGCGTTTGCGATGCAGCTCGCGCAGAAGCGCGCGAAGCTGGATGACTGTCCGGACGTTTCGGAAGAGGCCAAGAAGTTACTGTCGGCTGCGGCGGCCCCTCCGATGAAGCTTGTGAAGTTCGGCAGCGGGGACAATGAGGTTCAGGTGGGTCAGGAGACGGTGTTGTTTCGGCACGAGGAGAAGTTTTATAATCCGACGGTGCTGGCGGTTACTGTTTCAGATAAGCTTGGCGGCGAAGAACTGAAAAAGCGCATTGAGGCGATAAATGCGCTGCGGTTCGAGCGGGTGGGGGTAAAAATCGGCGTTAAGGCGATAGCGGTTATGAACGACAGCGGCTCACCGGAGGCGTTTGCGGGTGCAGCGGCAGCGGTTAAAGACTCGAGCCCTTTAGTTTTAATCCTTTGTTCCCAATCAGCCGAATCGCTCGCCGCGGCGCTGGCTAAAACGGCGGACTCGGCGCCTCTAATCGGCTTCGCCTCGGCAGAGACGGCCGAAGCAATGGCCAAAATCGCCCGGCAAAACAACTGTCCCCTTGTCGCGAAGGCCGATTCCATTGATGCTCTGGCGGACCTCAGCGAGAAGATTAAAGCAGCCGGAGTTGAAGACATTGTCTTGAGTCTCGATGGTCTTGGCCTGCGCGACAAGTTGTATAATCTGACGAGGATGCGGGCGCTGGGGCTAAAGAAGGTTTTCCGGCCGCTGGGTTATCCGGTGCTTTCCTTCATGGCAGACGGTGAGGGGGACAGACAAGCAGCCGCGGCGAGTCTAATCTGTAAGTACTCGAATATCGTAGTGATGGATACGGCCGAGGCTTCCGTGATACTGCCGATGCTTACCGTGGTGATGAATATTTACACGGACCCGCAGAAGCCGGTGCAGGTCGAGCCGAAGGTGTATACGGTCGGCGAGCCCGACGACAACTCGCCTCTGATGTTCACGACGAACTTTTCCCTGACCTACTACACGGTCGAGTCGGATGTTGAAGCCAGCCGGGTGCCGAGTCGAATCCTGGTTGTAGATACCGAGGGGACAAGCGTGCTGACGGCATATTCGGGCGACAAGCTCAACGAAAAAGTGGTCAGCGAGGCAATGGTAAAGAATAATGTGGAAGGGATGGTGAAGCACCGCAGACTGATAATTCCGGGCTATGTGGCGGTAATGAGCGGCAAACTCGAAGAGGCGACCGGCTGGGAAATCATGGTGGGTCCGAGAGAGTCGGCGATGCTGCCGAAGTACCTTCAGGAAGTGTGGCAATAGACATCCACGGCATGGAAGAAAGCAAGAAGAAAAAATGCGTCGTGCGTTTTGAGCCGAGCGGGCTGAAAATAGAGGTTCCCGCGGGGACGGTCCTGCTGGAGGCCGCGCACAAGGTCGGTGTTTACCTGACCAGCATTTGCGGCGGCGACGGCTACTGCGGCAAGTGCAAAGTTTTAATCGACCAGGGACAATTCCAGGCCAGACCGACAACTTTACTTACGCCGGGTGAAATACGGGAAAACATTGTTTTGGCCTGTCAGACGAAGGTGCTGTCGGACCTTACGGTGACGGTTCCCAAGCTGCACGCACTGGGGGCCGGACAGATACTGGTTGAAAGCGACGCTCACCGGTTCAGCCAGTTGGCCGGCGAGACCGCGGGGGTATTCGAATTTGACCCGCTGGTCCGCAAGCTTTGCATTAAGATGTCACCTCCGACCGTGCACGATAATACGGCAGACCACGAGCGTCTGTACCTGGCGATACGCGAGCAGGTTGACGCGCCGATAATGCAGACCGGCTTTCGTATTCTGCAGAAGCTCTCGAAAACCCTTCGGGAGGCGAACTACGAAGTTGCCGTGACAATAGGCCGACGGGGTGGAACCACGGAAGTGATAGAGGTGGAGACCGGCAGGCGATGCGAGACGAACTTTGCCGTGGCGGCGGACCTGGGGACGACCACGGTGGTGGCACATCTGGTCGACCTGACCAACGCGGCGACGGTGGATACGGAAGCAACTTACAACAGTCAGATAAACTTCGGCGAAGATTACATCCGCCGAATCATTTATGCGGAGGAAAACGATGCGTTCGACGAGATGCAAAACCGCATCGTGCAGGACGTGAATAATCTTGTAGTGACGCTGGCGGAAAGGCAGAGAATAGACCTGCGGGACATCACGACGATAGTGTGTTCCGGCAATACGGCGATGGTGCATTTTCTCCTGAATCTGGACCCAACCCGAATTCGCAGAGAACCTTATATAGCGTCGGCGAGCTTTGTGCCTCCGATTCGTGCGGCGGAGGTGGGCATTCAAATCAACAAGCGTGCGCTTCTGTATTGTCTGCCGAGCGTGGCGGCATACGTGGGCAGTGACATAGTTGCCGGGGTGCTGGCGACCAGGCTGCACACAAAGAATCGCGTATCGCTGTTCGCCGACATTGGGACTAACGGCGAGGTGGTCCTCGGCAATCGGGACTGGCTGGTGTGCGCGTCAAGCTCGGCAGGTCCGGCGTTCGAAGGCAGCGGCGTCAGACACGGGATGCGGGCGGGGGCGGGAGCAATCGAAAAGTTGAGCATTCTTCCTGACGGGTCCTGCGAATTTAGGACTATCGGAGACAGACATCCGGCCGGCATCTGCGGCTCAGGACTGCTGGACACCCTGGCCGAGCTGTTCTTGAACGGGATTATCGACAGAACCGGGCGGTTCAGGACAAATGGAAACCGCAGATTGGCCGAAGGCGACGAGGGCCTGCAATATCAGTTGGTTCCGCCTGCAAACGGACGCCATGAGATAGTAATTACGCAGGCGGACATAGACAATCTGATTCGCTCGAAGGCAGGCGTTTTTGCGGCAATTCGGGTGCTGATGGAATCGACTCAGACCAGGCCGGAGGACCTGGACGCCGTCTACTTGGCGGGCGGGTTCGGCAACTTTCTTAACACCAAACAAGCGGTCGCCATCGGGATGCTGCCTGACGTACCTTTGGAAAAGATTCAGTTTGTCGGCAATACCTCAATCGCCGGCGCCAAGACGGTTCTGCTGAGCCGAAAGGCCCTGGAGACGGCGGAGGAAATCGCCAAGAGTATGACTTATTTCGATTTGATGAGTCACCCAAAGTATATGGATGAATTTGTCAGGGCGAAGTTCTTGCCGCATACGGACCTGTCGCTGTTTCCCTCGATACCCGTGGCGGCAGAAAAGGCTTGAAAGCAAGGCAAAGTAATGGCGACAGCTATCGCAATAAGTGGAAAAGGCGGCTCAGGCAAAACTACCCTGGCGGCGATGATTATACGGGCGCTTTTAGGCCAGGCCCCCAGGGGCATCCTTGCTGTGGACGCCGACCCCAATTCGTGTCTTGGCTTGACCATGGGAGTGGAATTGACCGGCACGGTCGCGGAAATTCGAGAGGGTGCTCGACAAAAGCAGCCGGACAATGGCGGTATGGACCGAGTGCGAACGTTTGAATATGGCCTGCAGCAGGCGATTACCGAAGCGAAGGGTTTTGACCTGCTGACGATGGGCCGGCCGGAAGGGCCCGACTGCTATTGTGCAGTAAATAACCTGCTGCGCAAGTTCCTGGATAAGCTCGGCGACGCTTACAGCTTTGTGGTCATAGACAACGAAGCCGGGATGGAACACCTGTCACGGCGGACCACTAATAACGTTGATGTTATGTGTATAACAGCCGAGTCCTCTCCGATAGGTGTGGTTACGGCCCAAAGGATTGCCAGGCTGGCAGAAGAGCTGCCCATAGATGTGAAACGAATCGGAGTGGTCTGGAACCGAACCGAGAAAGCACGAGAATTGGACGGAATTGAGAGCTTCGGCTGCGTGCCTTATGACCAAGCTCTGTTTGAAGCTTCCATGCAAGCCAAAAACATATTCGACCTTCAAGAGAATAGTCCCGCCTTTTCGGCGGTGCAAAAAATACTTGAGCAGAAACTGAATATCGGAAGCAAAAAGTAAACCCGGAACTTCTGGAGGACTTGAAATGCCAGTACCTGGAATTACGGACAGTTTTGTTGGGGTGGTGAACCGGCTTACGCTTGGAGCGACCAAGGAAAGCGGTGCTGCGCACAGCTCGACGGTGACCGTAGGCGGGGCGCGCAATGTTGTCTACGGCGGCTCAACCGATGATGCCGGTGAAAAACCGGTCATCGCAATGGACGTCCTCGACAGTAGGCCGGACGACTGGCCGGATGCGCTACACGAACCTTACAAGGATGTGCTCGACAGTCCCGGTGACTGGGCCAGGAAGTGTATCGAGGAATTTGGGGCGGACCTAATATGTGTGAAGTTTGACGGCATCCATCCTGATAAGGCTGACAAGGACGCAGGCCACGCCGTCAAGGCAACCGGGGAGGTCTTGAAAGCAGTGGGCGTGCCTCTCGTGTTGTGGGGCTGCGGCAATGATGAAAAGGACAACCAGGTTATGCCCAAGGTAAGCGAGGCGGCCAAGGGGCAGAAGTGTTTGATAGGGACGGTCAAAGAGAACAACTACAAGGCTCTGACCGCCATTGCTTTGGCGGACGGGCACAACCTCATTACCGAGGCGCCGCTGGATATCAATATCAGCAAGCAGGTCAATATTCTGGTTTCGGATATGGGCTTTCCGCTGGAGCGGATAGTGACGTTTCAAGCTACGGGGGCTTTGGGATACGGAATGGAGTATTCCTATTCGATTCTGGAGCGACAGCGGCTTGCGGCGCTGGGCGGCGATAAGATGATGGCAATGCCGGTTATTTGCGACGTGGGTTATGAAGCTTGGCGGGCCAAAGAGGCCAAGTTGGCGGACGTCCCCGGGTGGGGAGATGTAAAAGACAGAGGGCCGATGTGGGAGGCCGTGACCGCCATTTGTTTGCTTCAGGCCGGGGCCGATATTATCCGAATGCGCCACCCGCGGGCTGTAGCCATTGTCAAAAACTTCATCAGCCAGATATGGCGGTAGGACAAGCGAAAGAGGCGACCAGGAGAAAGGAAGGATACAGGTATGATTCTGATCGGTGAACGAATCAACGGGATGTTCAGTGATGTAAAGCAGGCGATTGAACAGAAAAGCAAGCAGGTCATTCAAGAACTGGCCAAAAGACAAACCCAGGCCGGCGCCAGATATCTGGATGTGAATGTGGGGACAGCGGCGGCGGATCAGGAGGGGACAATGCAATGGCTGGTGGAGACGATTCAGGAAACCTGCTCCACGCCCCTCTCGCTGGACTCACAAAAGCCCGCAGTGGTCGCGGCCGGACTGAAAGCGGTTGACAGCGGGCGCGGAGTCATTCTCAACTCCAGTCCGCTTAACAAGAAATCCGACGACCAGGTGCTGGATAAGTACCTGGAAATGGCGGAGCAGGCGGGGCCCAAGGCCATGGTTATTACCCTCACGATGGACAAGAACGGGGTGCCTCAGGACGTGGACACACGCGTGGCGATAGCCGCCGAAATTGTACAAAAGGCGATGGAAAAGGGGTTTGACCCTCAACGTTTGATAATCGACCCAATCCTGTTGCCGGTGAAAGTGCCGAACGCCCAGGTGCAGGTCGGCAACGTTCTTGCGGCAATGGACCAGATCAGATATTTGTCCGACCCCGCTCCACATATCACGCTGGGCTTATCGAACATTTCCCAGGGAGCAACGGAGCGAAGCCTGGTAAACCGTGTGTTTCTCGCTATGGCCGTCTCGCACGGTCTGGATTCAGCAATTGTCGACGTGCTCGACGAGAAACTGATGAACGTGCTGGCAACGGCCGAGATGTTGATGAACAAACAATTGTATTCAGACTCCTTCTTAAAGGTGTATACTGCGCCCAACAAGGATGATTGGCGTTAACAACTCTGACAGGCAGGTGAGCGGGGGCGCAAAACCGGCGGTGAAGATATGGCAAGAGTCTTAACAACATGCATATACTGCGGCTGTGGCTGTGGATTGTATCTTGAATCCGACAACGGCAAGGTTGTCGGGTCGTATCCAAGCGGGAATCATCCGGTTTCGAAAGGCGGCCTTTGTGTAAAAGGGTGGAATGCATACGAGGTCGTTAACAAAATCGACAGGCTCAAAACGCCGCTGCTCAAAACAAACGGCGCCTTTAAAGAAGTCAGTTGGGACCAGGCACTTGACTTTGTTTCCACAAGGCTCACGGAAATAAAGGAAAAATTTGGCCCGGACTCCCTCGGATTTCTAGGTTCGGCAAAAGCCACCAACGAAGAAAACTTTCTTATGATGAAACTGGCAAGGGCCGTATTCAAGACAAATAATATAGACCATTGTGCTCGACTTTGTCACGCCTCCACAGTGGTCGGCCTGAAGGCCGCATTCGGCTCCGGGGCGATGACGAATTCGATAAACGAATTTGAGGATGCAGACCTGTTCCTGGTAACGGGTTCGGATACGACAGAGCAGCATCCGCTGATAGGCTCGAGGATCATAAATGCGGTCAACGATAAAGGTGCCGTACTAATCGTGGTCGATCCCAGAAAAATAGAACTTGCCAAATATGCAACGATTCATATACAGCAGGACAACGGCACCGACGTTGCCTGGATAAATGGCATGATGAACCTGATAATCAACGAAGGGTGGTTCGATCAAGAATACATCGAGCAAAGAACAGAGAATTTCGAGCAACTGAGGAAGGTGGTCCAAACTTATACACCTCAATATGTAGAAAAAGTAGCCGGAATTCCGAGCGGCTTGCTTGTTCGGGCTGCAAAACTCTACGCTACAACTAAAAAGGCGATGATTGTTTATGCCATGGGGATTACACAGCATACGACCGGTGTGGACAATGTTAAGTCCCTCGCTAATCTTGCAATGCTGACCGGCCACGTGGGATTCGCATCAACAGGTGTTAATCCCTTAAGAGGTCAGAACAATGTCCAGGGTGCGTGTGATGTCGGCGCACTGCCGAACGTTTTTTCCGGCTATCAGGACGTGACGGATGCTTCAGTAAGAGACAAGTTTGAAAATATATGGAAAGTTAATAATCTACCCGCCAATACGGGGCTTACGGTGACCGAAATGTTTAAAAAGGCCCTGGAGGGTAAACTCAAAGGGCTTTATATAATGGGCGAAAATCCCGTTATAAGCGACCCCGACTCAAACAACGTGCGAAAGGCGATTGAGAATCTGGATCTTCTCGTCATCCATGAGATGTTTCTATCGGATACAGCCCAGTATGCAGACTTGGTATTGCCTGCAGTCAGTTTTGCCGAGAAAGACGGGACTTTTACAAATACCGAACGCAGGATAGAGAGAATACGCAGGGTGATTAAGCCTGTCGGCAACGCCAAAGCAGACTGGGAAATAATATGCGAGGTAGCCCAGAGATGCGGTTACAAGGGGATGGACTATTCACATCCTTCGGAGATTATGGATGAGATTGCGAAGCTCACGCCCATATACGGCGGGGTAAGCTATGATCGATTGGACCCCTTCGGTTTGCAGTGGCCGTGTCCGTCCCAAGACCATCCTGGCACTGTCTTTCTGCATAAGGACAGGTTCACAAAAGGCAAAGGTACCTTTATCCCCTGTCCGTACCTTCCGGCAAACGAGCTCCCGGATGACGAGTATACTTTTATTCTGAGCACCGGAAGAATATACTGGCACTGGCATACAGGAACAATGACTCGCCGAACCTCTACGCTGGACAGGGAAGTTCCGGCGGCATACGTTGAGATTCATCCTAAAGATGCTGAAAGACTACAATTGAAAAACGGTGAACAGGTTAGAGTTTCGTCCAGGCGGGGCCATATAGAGATACACATAATGATAACTGAAAAGGTAAAAGAGGGTTCTGTTTTCATACCATTTCATTTTAGGGAAGCTGCCGCCAACGTACTTACCAACCCGGCGGTGGACCCAACGGCCAAAATCCCGGAATTCAAGGTGTGCGCCGTAAAAATTGATAAGCTGAAAACATGAGAGAAATGTTGCTGAAAAAACAAGACGTCAAGGATCTTTGCCTCAGAGCGAGCGATGAGTGGGAAACCTACGTCCCTTTAGAAGAAATGGGCGGGGATGTTCAGCTTGTCAGAGTAGATGCAAACGAAAAGAAAGCATCCCTGGATAAGTTGAATTTGGACTACGAGAGGCTTGTAATTAGTCCCAAGGTTATAGGATTTCCCCAGCTCGAATACCTCTTTGAATTTGCAGATGGAAGAATTACCGATTTGGCTCGTGCTCCAACAAAGAAACTTTTATTTGGTTTACGGGCGTGCGATCTCAAGGCTATGTTGTTCGTGGACGAGTTTTTTGGAAGGAACTTCGAAGACATCTATTATCTGAACAGGTCGATAGAAAAACTGAACGTGCTGGTTGGGTGCAAGCGCCCGCTCCGAGACTGTTTCTGCACCTCTGCAAAAACCGGCCCATTTCTGCCTGTGCGTTATGAACCTGGCCGCGGCCGGGCTTCGGATTTCGACCTGCAGATGGTGGATATAGACAGTGCCTACCTTGTCGAAATAGGCAGCCGAAAAGGGCAGGAATTTATAGACAGTTTTCAGGAGTTTTTTGAGGAAGCCTCAAAGCAGGATGTGGAACACTCGGCAACAGCAAAGAAGGCCGCGGAGGACGCAGTAGGGCTCAAATTGGATTTTGAAAAAGCGATACAGAATTTTTGTGAAGACAAAATTCCGGAGTCAATTTACGAACCCATAGCCGAGAGATGCATTTACTGCGGCGGCTGTTTGTACGTATGCCCCACCTGCACCTGCTTCAATGTCTTTGACGAAAAACAGGGAAAGCTCGGCATAAGATGCCGAAACTGGGACGCCTGTGTGTTCCAGGGCTACACCAGAGAGGCCAGCGGGCATAACCCTCGTCAGGAGAAATGGATTAGAACTGCTCGAAGGTATGAACATAAGTTGAAATACGACTATCTGACAACGGGTATGAGCGGCTGTGTTGGTTGTGGCAGATGTTTATCGAGCTGCCCGGTCAACATAGGAATATCGCAGGTTATCGAAAAGGCCCAGAATATATGAGCAATGAATATATACCCTGCCCTGCAAGAATCGAGTCTGTCCGGGACGAAAGTTTCGACACAAAGACTTTCAAGGTCGTGCTGGAAAACGCAGAACGCGCAAGGTCTTTCAACTACAAGCCGGGGCAGTTTGTGCAAATGTCTATATTAGGGATAGGCGAGGCTCCCATATCTATCACCTCTTCTCCGCACCAACAGGGGTTCTTGGAGTTCACCATAAGACGCGTGGGAAGGCTTACGCATGAAATACACAAGCTAATGCCTGGGGAAAGGGTCTACATAAGAGGCCCTTACGGGAACTCTTTTCCACTGGAGCAAGTCAGGGGCAAAGACCTGTGTTTCATTGCCGGCGGGATTGGTCTGCCTCCCCTGAGAAGCTTGATAAACGCAGTCTTTCACAAAAGGCGGCAATATGGGAAAATTAAGATTCTTTATGGCGCAAAGACCCCTGACGAACTCTGCTTCAAGGAAGAGCTCAAAACCTGGCAGCGAACCAAAGACACCGAAGTATTGCTGACTGTTGATCGGCCGGACCAACACTGGAAAGGGAATGTGGGCGTAGTAACCACGTTGTGGACCAAGACCGATATGACCTCATCCGACGGGGCCGCTTTTGTGTGCGGCCCGCCAATAATGATCAGATTTGTCGTCACAGAGCTCCTCGATTCAGGGTTCACAGACGACAACATCTACATGACTCTTGAGAGATATATGAAATGCGGCATAGGCAAGTGCGGGCATTGTAACATAGGTGCCAGGTTCGTTTGTATTGACGGGGCTGTGTTTACTTACGCTCAGCTACGAGATATTCCTGCGAAGGAAAGGTGCCTCTTTTGAGCAGAACGACAGAATTGGGTTTCAATTACACCATTGCCGGAAGGGCGGAAAAAACGGCAGCGCGGGCGGCTTAAAACTGTACTGGTTCAGCATGAACTGGACAGATTCCTTTTACGCCTGAAAGGTCGCGCCTTCGGCAGTAGGTCTTTTCAGGCATCAGAAACCTCTGAATTGTCATGCGGCCACTATAAAATGGGACGGCGGGTTCATAATCGTCAGTCCTGCGGCAATTCGTAGCTTTCAACTGCCTATCTCTGGCAGGTTGCACCTCTGCAGAGCCTGTTTCCGTTTGGCCTCGGCAGCACCCGAAGAAAAACGTCCTCTGATTGGAAGGCAGACTTATCTGGCTTCTGTTGAGGGCATTCAAGTTGAACCGCATCAAAAAGTTTGGTATGATGTTTGATAACAATCAAGATGCATTGTTCGTAACTGGTTATCCGGGAAGAATGAATGAAAAAGTCCTTCTTACTGCTGCTTGTCGCTGCAGTTGTCGCAATGGGGGGCTGGCAGTTATACAAGCGAGCCGCCCGCTCGGGCGCTAATAAACGACCGGGTCGTTCCGCCGTCTCGGTGGCCGTTGAGACCAAACCAATCCGCAGGGACGTTATCCGTGATATCGGGGTTTTTACAGGCTCTTTGGAGCCGAAGGCGCAGTTCATCGTGGCGCCGAAGGTGGCGGGCTGGCTCAAAAAACTCCTCGTCGACGTAGGTGATACGGTCGATCGCAATCAGGTCATCGCAGTGCTCGACGACGAAGAATTCGCCCAGGAGGTTGAACAGGCCCGGGCCGAATTGCAGGTCGCCAAGGCGAACGCCGCAAACTGCGCCACCGACCTGGACATTGCCATGCGTGAATACGAAAGGGCAAAGGCCCTTCGCCAAAAGCAAATTGCTTCGGCTGCGGAGCTGGATGTATCCGAGGCCGCATTCAACGCCTCCCAGACAAGACACAAGGTCTCACTTGCTCAGTTGGCGCAGAAGGAAGCGGCCCTGAAAACTGCCGAGGTTCGACTTTCCTACACCCAGGTTCAGGCCTTCTGGGAAGAAGGTGATCAAACCCGCGTCGTGGGTGAGAGATTTGTGGATGAAGGGGCCCTGCTGCAGGTCAATCAGTCCATTGTCTCCATTTTACAAAACAATCCGCTCACGGCCGTGGTCTACGTTATAGAAAGGGACTACCCCAAAGTCAAGGTGGGCCAGGATGCCGTCGTCACCACTGATGCCTACCCCGATAGGGCTTTTACCGGCGTCATTGTCCGCATAGCACCGCTGCTGAAGGAAAGCAGCCGACAGGCAAGGGTTGAAGTTGAAGTGCCGAATCCCGACCGTCTGCTCAAGCCGGGTATGTTTGTCAGAACACAGGTTGAGTTCGACAGGCATGAAAATGCCACGCTGATTCCGCTTCCCGCGCTGGTCAGAAGAAACGGTAAAGAGGGGGTTTTTATTGCCGACTTGGAAACACTCAAAGTCCGTTTTGTCCCGGTGACGACGGGCATAATTGACGGCGAGCTGGTCGAAATCACACAGCCGGAGATTTCAGGACTGGTGGTCACGCTGGGCAATCATCTTCTCGAGGACGGCTCGGATATCACGCTGCCCAAGAAGGGGCCACAGGCGCAGCACCCTCCGCAGACGCGCATTGATTCCAGCGAGGCCCATGTCAGTGCCGACTCAGGAGATGCCCGATGAGAATCTCACGCCTTGCCGTTCATCGCCCGATATTTACAATCATGGTGGTATTGATGGTGCTCCTGTTGGGGACTATCTCACTGCTGCGGCTTCCCATCGACCTGATGCCCGATATTTCATACCCGACTCTCAGCATTACCTGTACCTACGAAAACGCCGGCCCCGAAGAAATCGAGGAGCTCATAACCCGACCAATCGAGCAGGCCGTCAGCGCTGTGCCCGGAGTTGAAGAGGTAACCTCCACCTCACTGGAGGGCCAGGGCACCGTTCGAGTAACATTTGCGTGGGGAACGGACCTCGATGCCGCCGCAAACGATATCCGCGACCGTCTGGACCGTATCATCGATCATCTGCCCGAGGATTCCGACCGGCCCACACTTCGAAAATTCGACCTTGCAAGCTTCCCCATATTAATCCTCGGCGCCTCCAGCAACCTGGATCCCGTCCAGACCCGGCAGATTATTGAGGACCAGGTAAAATATCGCCTCGAGCGTGTCCCCGGCGTGGCCGCCGTCGACATCCGCGGCGGCCTCGAGCGGGAGATACACATTAATCTCGACCCGGCCAAGATAAATGCTCTGGCCATACCCCTCGACTCCATTATCTCGCGTGTCCGCGAGGGAAACGTAAACATTCCCGCCGGTACCATCGAAAAGGGCAATTTTGAAATTACCGTCAGGACGCCGGGCGAGTACACAGACCTAAAGCAATTGCACGATACCGTGATAGCCGTCCGCCACGGCATGCCCATTCAGTTGAGGGAAATCGCCCTCGTGGAGGATTCCTGGCAGAAAATCACAAGGATTGTCCGGGTCAACGGCGTGTCGGGAGTACGGCTTTCGATCAACAAACAGTCCGGCAAAAACACCGTTGAGGTTGCTCGCGGCGCACTTGCCGAGCTCGACCGCATCAACCGCGACATACCGCAGATAAAAATAATACCAATTATCGACACTTCCGATTACATCCGGCGCTCCATCGCGAATGTCGGCTCTTCCGCGATTTACGGGGGAATGCTTGCTGTAATCGTGCTGCTTCTATTTCTGCGCAACGTGCGAAGCACCGTTGTTATCGCCACCGCCATCCCGGTTTCAATCATTGCAACTTTTGCGCTTCTGTATTTCGGCAACTTCACCCTTAATATCATGACACTGGGTGGCCTGGCCCTTGGAATCGGAATGCTCGTTGATAATGCTATCGTCGTGCTCGAAAACATCTTCCGCATGCGGGAATCAGGCGATTTGCTGGAACATGCCGCCGTCAACGGCGCCGAGGAGGTTACGCCTGCCGTTATTGCCAGCACGCTGACCACTATGGTGGTCTTTTTGCCGCTGATTTTTGTAAGGGGGATGTCGGGCGTCATGTTTAAGCAGCTCTCGATTGTGGTCAGTTTTTCGCTTTTGTGCTCCCTTGCAGTGGCCCTTACGGTTGTTCCGATGCTCTCTGCGCGCATCCTTCCCGCCGAGCCGACCGATGAAAGGTTCAGACACACTTTTCGCGGCAGGGTATTCGAAATCAGCGGGCGATTCTTCAAAGGTTTGGAAAACCACTACAAAAGACTTCTGCACTTTGCCCTGGAAAACCGTGCTTTCATCGTGATTATGGCGGTTCTGCTGCTGACCGGAAGCCTGATGCTCGCTCCGTATGTTGGGGTCGAGCTGATGCCCAACACGGATGAGGGCGAGGTCCGAGTTGACGCCGAAATGCAGGTGGGCACCAGGCTGAATCTGCTGGACGAAAAATTCAGGGTTATCGAGCAAATCGTCAACGAATCCGTGCCCGAAATCAAAAACACCGTGACATACGTGGGCGGCTCTCGATGGCACGGGACCGGCGGCCATACGGGCGAGGTCCGCATCTCACTGAAGCCTCAGTCCCAGCGAACAAGGTCGAGTGAGCAGATTGCCGCAGACCTCCGCGGCAGGCTGAGCGGAATACCCGGAATGATTGTCCGAACCCGCGCCGGCCAGGGCCTGTTCATTTTCCGAATGGGAACTTCGCAAGGTGACAAGATTCAGGTCGAAGTCAGGGGCCACGACTTGCAGATGGCCGACATCTTGGCCGCGCAGGTCAAGGACCTCGTAGAATCGGCAGAAGGGATTACCGACGCCCGAATCAGCCGTGAATCCGGAAGTCCCGAAGAGCTTGTTCTCATAGACCGGCAGAAGGCCGCCGACATGAACCTGACCGTTTCAAACATAGCAAACGCCCTTCAGACAATTCTGTCAGGAACAATCGCCGGCTATTACCGCCAGGCCGGCGACGAATACGCGATTCTTGTCAAGCTCAGGGACGCCGAGAAAATGGACCTCAGAGATATTCTCGACCTGACGATCACCAATTCAGACGGCCAGCCCGTTGTTCTCAGAAACGTCGTAACTGTCGGCCCTCGAAGCGGCCCCGTGCTGATTGAGCGAAAGGACCAGGAACGTCTTGTCAGCGTCTCGGCCGATATAAGCGGAAGGGACATGGGTTCCGTTCTCTCGGACCTGCGTCAGTTGCTGCGAACCATCCCGGTACCGCCGGAGTTTACCATTGCCTTCGGCGGCGATTACGAAGAGCAGCAGAAGTCATTTCACGAGCTTTTGCTAAGCTGCATTTTGGCGCTCGTGCTGGTTTATATGGTCATGGCCTGCCAGTACGAGTCCCTGCGTGACCCCTTTGTCGTTATGTTTTCGGTGCCCTTGGCCGCAATAGGAGTTATCCTGATGCTGTTCTTGACGCGCACCACTTTCAACGTCCAGTCCTTCATCGGATGTATTATGCTGGAGGGAATCGTCGTCAATAATGCGATTCTCCTTGTCGACCATACCAATCTGCTTCGCCGCAGGGCCGGGATGCCGATTCGAGAGGCCATAGAAGAGGCCGGCCGAAGACGCCTCCGGCCGATTCTTATGACCGCCCTGACGACTATCATCGGCCTGATACCACTGGCTCTCGGCCTCGGCGAGGGCGGCGAGGCCCAGGCGCCTATGGCCAGAGCGGTCATCGGTGGTCTGCTCAGCTCGACATTGATTACGCTCGTATTTGTCCCCGTGGTCTATTCGGTTTTTGAACGCCTCCGGCCGGAAACAACTTCCGGCGGCAAAATTGATGCGGAAAATAGCGCAGATTAATAAGGATCGAAAAAGTGGTCATGTCAGCTAAAAAACCACCCATCATACTTTGCGGCACGATATTGATTGTCACTGCTTTCCTGCTGCCGTCGTGCATGTCACTCGACCCCGAACCTTACTCCGGTTACGTCGGGCCCGAGACCAAACCCGATTTGCCGGAAAGCCGGCAGAAGCCTGCTTTGCCAAAACCCGCCGACGCAAACAATGTTGCTGCACCCGAGGGGCCTCTGAAAATAGGCATCCAAGAGGCCATTCTTCTGGCCATGGAGAACAACCAGTCGCTTATTGTCGAAAGAATTAACCCTCAGATAAGGCAGACGTTCGAACAGGAAGAGCTTTCTGTTTTTGACCCCCTGCTCGGCACTGAAGTATCCAACAGAAGGTCCCTCGCCGACAGACTCTCACGTGCCGGCTCCAGTACCGAAAGCTCGACAGTGGATTCTGTTACCGGGCTGGTTTCTCTGACCAAGTTGTTCCCCACCGGCACATCTGTCGGACTGGAGGGCAGCACCACCTACACCGACTCATCATTGTACAGTGACACATTCACGGCCAATCGTCTCGGATTTACTGTTACTCAGGCCCTTCTGCAGGGATTGGATATCCGCGCCAATCTGGCCCGTGTCAATCAGGCCAGACTCGATACGCTCATATCGCAGTATGAGCTCCGAGGTTTTACAGAGGTTCTTCTCGAGCAAGTCGAGTCAAAGTTCTGGGATTATGCCCTTGCCCAAAGGCAGATTGAAATCTACACAAACTCCCTCAACCTTGCCGAGAAGCAGAAGGCCGAGACCGAGGAGCGAATCAAGATAGGAGACCTTGCCGAAACCGAGCTGGCGGCCGCACAGGCCGAGGTTGCGCTCAGACGCGAAAACCTCATAAATGCCAGAAGCACCCTCGCCAAGCAGCGCCTGGACCTGCTGCGGCTGCTGAACCCGTCGCGCAGCATCGACTGGAACAGGGACGTAATCCTTGAATACGACACTTCCCTGCCCGATGTCAGGCTTGACAATGTCGACCAGCACGTCAGGGTGGCGCTCACAATGCGCCCGGACCTGAATCAGGCCAGGCTGCAGATACAGCAAGGCGACCTGGAGGTGGTGCGAACCAAGAACGGGCTGCTCCCCAAAATGGATATGTTTATCGCTTTTGGCAAGACAGGCTATGCGAATACTTTTGGCAGGGCCGCCGATAACATCGGGGGCGACAGCTACGATGTCACTTGGGGCCTGATGCTGGAGGATGCTCCCCTGAATCGGGGCGCCCGGGCCCGGTACGCTCGCGCACTGACCGGCAGGCGGCAGATGCGCGAGGCCCTCGAAAATCTCTCCCAGCTTGTGCAGGTCGATGTGCGCTCCGCTTATATCGAGGTGACCCGCGCCCGCGAACAGATTACAGCGACCGCCGCCACCCGCAATTTCCAGGAGGAAAAGCTCCGGGCGGAGACCGAAAAATTCCGGGTGGGCAAATCCACGTCCCTGCTTGTCGGGCAGGCCCAGCGGGATTTCGTTGGTAGCCAGATTGCCGAAACGCAGGCTTTCGCTAATTATCTGGAGGCCCTGGTTGCTCTCTACAGGCTCGAAGGCTCGCTTCTGCAGCGCCGGGGCGTCTCGGCGCCGGGCGCGGCGCCGGCTGCTTTCGATATGGACGAGTGACTTACGTAGCGGCCTAATCTTGTCTCGTCAGGGTCTGGAGAACCCAATTGAGAATACTGTGGGCGGCACGAAAGCAATGAAAAAGATTATCGACGTCAACACCGGAGAAGTAAAGCTCGGCGGCAGGAAAACAATTCTCAGGTCCCTCGCAATAGGTTCGTGCATCGTAATAGCCGCTTATGATTCCAAGCACAGGGTCGGGGCGATGGCGCATATTATGCTGCCCGGCGGCTCGCCCAAGGAAACTCCGGACAGGACAAAATACGCCGCAGATGCCATAGATGAACTTATACGCAAGATGACCCGGGCGGGCGCAAAGAAGGACGACATTGAGGTGTGCCTGGTCGGCGGCGGAAATGTCCTGAAAAAGAAAGACGATAGTATTTGTAGAGATAACATCGAGTCAACCACCCGACTGCTCAGCGAAAAACAAATCCCAGTCAGAAATTCGGTTCTGGGCGGCACCGAAAGAAAAGGCGTATTCCTGGACGTCGAAACCGGCAGCATCTCTTATACAGAAGGAGACGGCAGAGAAAAACCGTTATGGAAACCGCCGGCCGCAAAACATTGATACAATAATGACGGTTATTATCACTTCAAAGCCGGCTTGGCCGAATCAAAAACGAAACTCGGACAAATTGCCCCGCAGCTTTTTTATTGAGAACAACCGCGGCGTTCCCCGTCTGTCCAAAGCGGCATGCCGGGTTATCGCCTTGCTATGTGTTTTTCTATTGTCTTTATGAGGACCTCGTCATCGAGAGGTTTGGGAATATAGTCGGTAAACCCGTAAGCCAGCAGTTCATCGCGGTCGTCTTTCATCGCTTTGGCCGTCAGCGCGATAATCGGAACGACCGGCTTGGAGGCGTTCCTCGTTATTTCGTCAAAAGCCTCATATCCGTCCGCGATCGGCATCATAATATCCATCAAAACAACGTCCGGCGAGGTGGAAAAATACTTCTCGACAACTTCCTTGCCGTCCTCGGCAAATATCAGTTGAAAACGGTTCTCAAGCATCATCCTGATTGCAGCTCTGCTGAACTCGTCGTCTTCCGCTATCAGCACCTTGGGCAAAAACTCCTGCACAGCCAAACCGGCGCCGGCGCGCACAGCCTGTGAGGCCGCGATACTCTCGCGGCCTCCGTGCTCGCCCGCTTTCGCGGCATCCTCGCCGTATGCGGCCCGCTCGGTATTCGCCGGAACATAGAAGGTAACTGTTGTCCCTCGACCGAGTTTGCTCCTGGCCTTTATTTCACCGCCCAGAAGTTCCACCATCTTCTTGGAAATGGTCAGACCCAGACCGGTGCCGGGGTACTTTCTCGTTGTGGAGCTGTCTACCTGCGTGAACTCCTCAAAGATTCGTCCGATGTCCTTTTCGGATATTCCGATGCCGGTATCCGAAACCTCAAAGTACAGCCGGTCATTTTCAACATATACTCTTAGAACGATTCGCCCACGGTCCGTAAACTTGATCGAATTGCTTATAATGTTGGTTAGAATCTCGTGGAGCTTTTGAGCATCCGAGACCAGCGTCTTGGGCGCTGAATCACTTTTCTCAATAACGAAATCCACTTCGTCCTTTTCATTGAGGCTTGTCGCCATGCTCCGAATCCCGGCTATCAGGGCGTCCAGCGAAAAGGGCTTTAGCTTGACCTCCACTTTGCCGGACTCAATCTTTGAAAGGTCGAGAATGCCGTTAATCAGCAGCAGTAATCTCTGGCTGCTCCGGTGCACTATATCCAACCCTTCAAGCTGGTTGGAGGTGAGATTTTCCGTGTTGTATCGGCCCAGCGTTTTGGATATACCAATTATGGAATTGAGAGGGGTCCTGATCTCATGACTCATATTTGCGAGGAACTGACTCTTGGCTCTGCTGGCGAACTCGGCAGCTTCCTTCGCCTCCTGAAGGCGCTTTTCCGCCTCCTTCAGCTCAGTGACATCCCGGCTTATACCCACAATTCCCACAGTTTTTCCCCGGCTGTCTCGCAGCGGCAGCTTGCTGGTCAGAATCCACCTGACTTTACCTGTGCTTCCCGCATTGGGTTCGACCTTGTCCAGAAGAGACCGGCCTGAGCGTATAACCTCCTGTTCATCGGCATAGTACTCTGCCGCCTGTTCTCGAGGATAATAGTCGAAATCCGTCTTTCCCATTAGTTCGCCCGGTGTCGCTGCCCCCATAAAATTACTGACCGCGGCGTTACAGGCTGTAAAGCGGCTTTCAGAGTCCTTTATATAGATGAAATCAGGTAAGTTGTCTATCAGGGTACGTAACAAATTGCGTTCCTGCGCCAGCGCATTTTCCGCCTGCTTGCGCTCGGCGGCCTCGCTCAGCGTACGGGCGATACCGTCGATAAGATTGCGCTCCTCTTTGAGAAAAGGCCCCTCGTCCAGCGCCGCACGTTCCTCGATGTAGTATACTTCCAAAGAGCCGCGTTTCCGGCCGCCCACAACAATGTCATTTGTCAGTCTCCACGGCGTCTGCTCGAACGGCTGTGAACAGTATTCCTTTCCATCGAAGCGTATCTTGGCGCGTACGATATTCGGACAACGCCAGCCTGAAACGATTAGCTCAAGAACGTCCCGAAAAATAACGTCTATGCTGTCGCGTTTCTGGATAGAATTGGCTACCCCGTACAAGCAGTTCAGCTCTTTGACGCGCTCCTCCAGCTCCAGGTTCGACTTGCGCAGTTGTTCATCGTGTGCCCGCAGTTGCTGGTTGGCGGCCCTTAATTGTTGTTCGCGCGCCTGCAATTGCTGGTTCGCTGCCTCAAGCTGTTGCTCATGCGCCCTTAGCTGCTGATTGGCTGCTCTCAACTGCTGCTCGCGCGCCTGCAACTGCCGGTTCGCGGCCTCAAGCTGCTGCTCGTGCGCCCTTAACTGTTGATTGGCGGCTCTCAACTGCTGCTCGCGCGCCTGCAACTGCTGGTTCGCCGCTTCAAGCTGTTGCTCGTGAGCCCTCAGTAGTTCGGCGACAGCTTTCGAGTGCTGTTTGCCTGTGGGCAACTGAATATGCGTCTGAGCCTTTTTGGGTTTGAGTTCCTGCACGACGCGCCGCTTGGCTTGCTCGGTTTCATCTCGCGCCTGTCGCATGTTATCCCTCCTGACTCAATCAGGTACTCGAATCCATCGTAACGCCCTCACATAACCTGGCGCAGAATACAACCACCCTGTTCGGTATGTCAATCGGCGATGGTCTCCTCTAATGCCGCCAGCCCAATAGCGTTAGCTATCCTCCTGACCGATACCACCAGGGCAGCCATTGTCAGGTCAACAGTAATGGATTCTTTTAGCTGTTCTGGCTGATTTTCAATTATACACCGCTCTGCTGTTCGATGCAAGTTAATAATAGAACGAGGATTAAGGAAACCAACAGCCCTCCCCCGCCGAACTGACGGCAAAATAGAGGCTTTGAATTGACGGAAAATGCAAGGTCTGTAAGCAAACCACACTCATACGCCGGCCGAGGCCCTTTTTTACGGCTCGACTCCCGGAAAGCCCCAAACTCGATTACCCCGTGCGCCCTGCTGCAAGTTGAAAAAACGCCATATCTATCTATAGAAACAGAGCTTATGTCTAATATATATAGCCTCCGCCAAGTCCTTGGCCTCTCAGCAATGACAGGTCTTGTGCAGGCTGCCAAGCGATTACCCAAGAACCGACTACTATCACCCTTGCCTCCGGCGTCGGTCTAAACGTGGCTGGTCTGCAAATTGAGACAGCAAGAGGACAAAAACGTTTGTGTCTTTATAAGCTTTGCGCCCCTTTCCTGGAGGAGTCTGAGTGTAATCTCGCCCGCCCTCCTATTGTATGAACCGGTCGCATCAACCAGCACGGTCACGTTTTTCTGCCTTGCCAGAAGACCAAGTGCGGTGGCCCTCACCGCACCCTCCGTCGCGGCGCCGATTAAAACAAACTCGTCCGCGTACAGCTCGCTGAGCATACGGTCCACCCGCGGCTCCTCAAAGGGGTCGAAGCAGCGTTTGTAAAATATGACCTGGTCGTAACGCACCAAGATATCCGGTCGCAAATCCGTGTTGTCCTCGGCGCCGAAACTCACGTAGCTCCTGCGCAGCGTGTAGCTGATTTTCTTTTGGCCGTCGAAGTTATTGAGCCGGCAATTGCAGTAAGAATATTCACTCGGAAGAACTTGGGCGGTGGAAATCATCCGGATGTTTTTTCGCTTTGCCCACTTCACGACCCTCAGGATATTGGCAAGGACCTGCCGATGGTTGTGGACACGCGCAATACCGCGCTCCGTGAAAAAGTGCTCTTGAGTGTCAACGTCCACGATAACGCGCTTCTTTCCGAAAGTAATCAGGGGCATTATCATTTCCGACGCCCTCCACAAACACCCCTGTTGGCCCTAACAGTGCAAGCTGCGGCCATGTGCTTTTTGTCGCTCCAAACGGACAGAAAACAACATTCATCCGGCCCGAGCACGCCTGCGGTGTGCCGCGGCGAAGATTCCGAGTGGTGCGGCACGCCCGCCGATTCAAAAAAACGCTTCCGAGTACGTTGTGATATGGATATCCGCTGATGTCTTTTTGCCTGAGTGGTCCTTCGAGCATCGCCGGCAAAATGTTGTGGTGCTCCTTCGGCAAGTTTTTCACAGTCGGCTGCAGCAGTCGAATTCGCCCTTATATCTCTGCCTGCCTCAGCAACCCCCCTGCTCGCCCCGGTGAGCTTTCCGGGTATGGCGGCAGGTATAATATCCGGATTCGTGTCTGTGCCTTCCATAGCGGTGCATCCTTTCCGCCTGGTCCGCACCAAGCAGGCGCCGGACCTTGGCTACGTGTGAACGCCACAGTAACCGAACTCGTCACAAACAGCCTTCATTTGCTCCCAGAACTTGGCGTCGTTGATTATTCCGAGGGCGACCGGGAAAAGTATTTCGTCCTCATGGCAAAGGTGTTCCTTTATGGTGGTCCCCAGGCGCCGCGTTGTAGCGACCAGGCCCGACTTGAACTGGTCAAGGTTGACTTCGTTAAACAAAACTAATAGACCCAGAAGGTTATCAATTCCTGTCCTGATGGTTATATGGTCGCCCTCCAACGCCTGACAGAGGCTGATTCTGCCGTGATTTTTAAGGGACGGGAAAATGACGTCATCTTCCCGGTCAATATGTCTTTTCATTGCATTCAGGTGCTCGGCGATATGGCCGAGTTTGCGAAATTCCGAGCTGACGTCGGCTACATAAGCCATTTGCCTTATAGTCCCGACAACATCCTCCAAATCAGCCAGGAAAGACCGAAGCAAATCGTGCTCAATCATGACAACCCGCAAAACGTGGTTGGCCGGCAGCCATGCCCTCGGGTGGCTGCCCTGCTCCTCAGGTATTCCCATCAGCATGAACATTGCCGAGAGCAACTGTACAACCTGGGCTGAATAACCGTCGTCGATAAGGCTTTGCTCGGCTGTGGCGATATCCTCCGGGCCTACGTTGGGCAAGAGTCGGTGAGCTTCTTTGCGAAGAAGCTCGGGATTGTCGCCACAATCAATGCGTTTCAAGAGGCGTGTCAGTGTCTGAGCTTTTTTGTTTTCAGCTCTGTTTGTCATGTTGTCACCTGAGAAAGATGTTAATTCAAAGAACCGGAATCTCAAATCCCTGCAGCCGCATCGCGCCGGCCTCCCGGCTCAAACCGCTGCTCCCGGGCGGCATTTATCCAACCTCCACCGAAGCCATACAGGCTTGACCGCACGCTCCTTCAAGCCCGGTTCCAGGTAATAACGTTCATGGCCTTCGTTATCTTATTACTATCGCGGCGGCGCGCCGCCGCGGTCGTATTCGCGCTGGGTTTGTCGTTGGTTGTGGTCGCAACTCCAAACCCAGCTTGGAGAGGAGAGAGCCGTTGGCTTAATGTGCCTTATTATGTCCACGGTAAAATCCAGCCTGCCTTCCTGCCTGGCCTGTAAATCTCACTTTTCGCAAAACAAAGCCAGTTGCCTGTCCACAATACCGAAAGCAAAACACGTGCCAGAGCCGCACTCGCCCGCTGTGACCTGCGGCCAAGCCCTGCTGGCCGCGCGGTCTCACATTGATTTTGCAAGTTGACAGTACCGCCTCATTTTGAGTGTACAATCCCACAGAAACCCGCTTTTTCAGCGTTTTCAGGGTCCAAATCCTCAATTCTTCGAGCCCAATCGGTACGACCGCCGGTATACGTTATGCACCAAATTAACTTGACAGCGGTTCCGTGGTTGGATAGAATAGGCGTCTGTAATAGGTTGTTCGGAAAAAGACCTGAATACCACCTTTGTCTTCGGACCAACAACCTGGTTTTAGAGAGAGCCGTCGAAGCAGCCATCTGTGGGCCGCGCGGCCGGAGGCGGATTTGTACGGGACGGTGAGCAGGAATGGATGATATCGCCAAGACTCTCGACTCGTCATCAAATCAGCGGCTGCCGTCTACCGCTGACGCCGACCAGGCCTGGGCGCAACTTACCGCGGAATACCTGCATGACCTGCCGCAGCAGCTCGACGTAATCAGGAACGTGCTTGAGGTAAAAGACTACACCGCAATAAAGAAACAGGCCCACCGTATCAAAGGCACTTCCGGAACATACCGCCTTGAAAGCATTTCCAGAAGCGTTGCCCGATTGGAGCAGTTGGCTGACAGGCAAAACCCGGATGCGATTGCCAATAGTATAGACAAGCTGCGGCGCCTGGTTGAACGTGAAACCAGGAGGCTGAAGTCCCGGCTGGCCGGCCCCTGACAGCCCCGAAAGGAACCCAAATGGCAGACCCTGTCCCGCTGGTTCTGACCGTGGATGATGACCGGCATTTGCTGGCCATCATCGAACATAACGTGGCACAGTGGGGATATGCTCACCGGGGCGCGGAAAGTTCAACCGCAATGTGGAAGGAACTCGAAAGCGCCCTGCCCAGCGTCATTTTGCTTGATGTCGCCTTGGGCGATGTTGACGGCACAATGCTGGTCTCCCAATTGAAACAGCGCTTCCCAAACGTACCGGTCATAATGATTACCGCACATGCTTCCATTGAAACAGCGGTAAAAAGCCTCAAGAACGGCGCCTATGATTTTATCTGCAAGCCGCTGGATTTTGAGCGCTTGCACATCGAGATTGACAAGGCCGTTAAGCAGCACCGTCTTTCACTTCAGGTTAACGCTTTTCAGCGGGCCGCCCGCCGGACCGACTTCCATGGCATGATTGGCCGCAGTGAGCCGATGCGCAATGTCTACAGACTTGTTGAAGCTGTTGCTCCGACGGAGGCTACCGTACTTATTCTCGGCGAGACCGGCACCGGCAAGGAGCTTGCCGCCCGCGCTATTCACGAATGCAGCAAACGCAGCAACGGGCCTTTTGTCGCGGTCAATGCGCCCGCTATACCCCGTGAGCTGATTGAAAGCGCCCTGTTTGGCCATGAAAAGGGGGCGTTCACCGGAGCACATCAGCAGCATATAGGCTTCTGTGAGCAGGCCAACGGCGGGACACTGTTTTTGGATGAAATTTGCGAAATGGATTACGATGTTCAGGCCAAGCTCCTGCGATTTCTTGAGGACCATATAGTCCAGCGCGTTGGGGCAAAATCCGCCCAGACTGTGGACGTGCGGGTAATAGCCGCGACCAATCGGGACCCGGACGCACAAATAAGGAACAACAAGCTTCGAGAGGATTTTTACTATCGCCTCAGCGTAGTCAGCATCGACCTTGCTCCATTGCGACAGCGGCCCGGCGATATTGCCCTGCTGGTGCGTTTTTTTCTCGACCTGGCGGCGGCCAAGTATGGCAAGAATATGTCCGCCGCCTCGCCGGAGGCAATGAAGGTTTTCAACGCGTGCGAGTGGCCGGGCAACGTCAGGCAGCTCGAGCATCTAATCGACCAGGTTGTCATCACAAACAACGGTACGGAGCTAACAGCCGCCATGCTGCCGCCCGAATTGGCAAAGGCCTCCGCTCGGGCCGGCGAGCTAATTAACGCCGGAATCGATAAACAAACGCCCGAGGCTATACCCTCGCTCCAACAAATGGAACATAACCTGATTCTTCAGGCATTGCAGATGACCTCGGGCTGCGTTCCGGAAGCTGCCAGGCATCTTGGGATAAGCGAGGCAACTCTGTACCGGAGAATAAAGAAGTTCGGAATCTCGCGCGCGTTTGTCAGGCAGGAATGATTCTGCCGGCTTCGAGTTCGGTTCTTCGGGCCACGACCGTTTACATACGGCGACTTTCCGGTAAACTCTATCATATGGTCGTAAGAATCCCGTCGATTGCACAGGTCAGGCAAAATGTTCGGCAATTGTAGTTCAAAATGTGGCATGGACGGCCTTGGCTTGTATGTGCATGTTCCATTTTGTCGGACCAAGTGCCGCTATTGCGGCTTCTACTCCGAGCCTATTATCGAATACGACGCGGGCGCGGTTGTATGCGCGATGATTGCCGAGATGGAGCGGTATGAGGGGGTGCACGGCGTAAAGACCGTTTACATCGGCGGCGGCAGCCCAAGCTCCCTTGCTCGCGAACATCTGCTTCGGCTGGTCGGGGAGGCGGCGCGGCAGAACCCGGCGGCAGAGGAGTTTACCGTCGAGGTCAATCCCGGCCAGGTGGATGAGGCACTGCTGCGTGAGCTGCAAAGAGCAGGGGTCAATCGGCTTTCGATCGGGGCACAGTCTCTTATTCAGCGGGAGCTGGATTTTCTGGGCAGAGGGCATACTGTCGGGTGCATAGGTGAAGCCGTCCGGCAAGGCAGGGCGGCGGGTTTTGACAATATCAGTCTGGACTTGATTTTCGCTATTCCAGGCTCCGACATAGACTCGTGGAAGCATAATCTCGAGGGGGCAATCGAACTGGGAGTGGAGCATATAAGCGCCTATAGCCTCAGTTACGAAGAGGGAACGCCTCTGAGCAGGGATGCGGCGGCGGGCGTGATAACGCCGGTCGATGAGGATACCGACCGGGCTATGTACGAGCTGACAATTGACGAATTGGCAGGGGCCGGCATTGAGCAGTACGAAATATCGAATTTCGCGAGGCGCGGTTTTGAGTGCAGGCATAATCTTAACTACTGGGCAAACGGCGGTTATATCGGTATTGGGCCGGGAGCAACTTCGTACTTGCGGGGCACAAGGAGTACGAATTTCGCTGATATCGACAGGTATGTGGAGGCGGTCACAGGCGGCGCAAGCGCGGTCCGGGCCAGTGAAACGCTGGGCGGGCTTGAGCGGGCGTGTGAGACGGCGGTGCTGAATCTGCGCCGGCGGTGCGGGATTGATTTGGCGGAATTCAAGAGCCGGACGGGTTTCGACGTGATGGAACTGTTTGCCGGGCCCATTCAGACATATCAGGAGCGGGGGCTGATGAAGAAGGAGAATGGGCGGGTATTCCTCACGCGCCAGGCGCTTGGAATTGCCGATTCGGTTCTGTGCGATTTCGCAGGCGTTTAGGGGGCGGATTTGGGCTGCGCAGTATAAGATTGACTTATCAAAAACTGGCTTTTGCGGCGAAAATCCGGGGTCAAGGAGACCTTCCTGCCCCAGAGGGACTTCCGTCATCCCTATATCGCAGAAAAACAGGATCTCTGCCAAACCAGCCGGGTTTTCCAAGAGATGCGAGGAAGGCTGTTGGCGGCATCTGCGGTTTGTTTTGAGCCCTGGGTCGCATTTTTTCTGTTTGATTGGTCCCCGGCTTGAGGATTTCGAGAAGCTCACCCGCAGGGATCTGCGCTTCGCTTCGACTTCGGCGCGATAAATTGGGTTTGGTCCGGCTTCGCCAGCCCGGCTTCGTATGGGACTTCGCCGTGGCAAGCAGGCTACGCCGCGATAAATTGGGTTTGTTTTGCCCGCAGGCTGAAGGCGGTTTCATTTTCATAATCCTTTGTAGGAACTGAGGTTGCGTCCATATTCGGTGGAAGCAAATTGGGTTTGTTTTGGGTTTGTTTTCCCGGCACGTTTTTGGCGGTTTCGTTTTCATAATCCTTGTTGCCATAGAGGGTTAGGTTCATATCAGCTTTTCGGAAATTGGGTTTGTTTTGCATAAAAAGGTGGGAATTTGTAGAGGACTCTCGACAGAAGTAGAGGACAAAAGGCCCAATAATCATTGGTTTTTGACTGTATCATCATATTGGGTAAGGAGTTAGGTGCAAGGCTGAAATCCTAAATTCTAATATCGACCCGCCTGCGGCGGGCAAGAGCCCAAAACCCAACCTTTGCCCTGCGGGCTACGGAGGGCAGGCAAATCCGAATTACCAAAATGAAAATGTTCAAAACCCGGCTGGCTTGCCTTAAGACATGGCACCACGCAATCTGAAATGTCCCCGCCTCCCCACCAAATCCGCCTTCGGCGGACAAGCAGCGAGGCGGGTAAACCCGCCAAACGAACGGCAGGCAAGCGGCGGGCAAGTCCGCTATATCCGCCTCCGGCGGACAAGTCTGACGCCCCGCAAGGGAAGGGGCAAGCCCTCGGCCCGCCTACGGCGAGCAACAGGGGGGTATTATACTCGATTTGGGGGCGGAAGTAAAGGAAAAACTCGCAGGACAAAGGACGCAAGACGACGGACGCAAGACCGAGGACGCAAAGCAGAGAGGGGCCGGGATATCAGATGGTCAGGGTGTGGGGTCCCGCCAAAGGGCGTGGCGGACAAGCCCGGCAAGCGAACGGCGGGTAAAGGGCGGGTCTTCGACGATGGGGTAAAAACCCGCACTATCGACTACTCAATATCTATGAAAAGCAGTTCGGGAATGTGACTGCCGGACACTTGAAGTCTGCATGTGTCTGATGTCTTTAACTCCACTCTCGGATAATAAAAACCTACAAGTGAGTAAGATAGCTGAGCTTGTCTACCATCTTGGGATATTTTTCTTCTTTCTGATATACACGGAACATCAGGGTCACAACGGAACTCAATTATCTTTGCGCCGGATCCAGCCATCACTATTACTTCAAAAGTGATACGTCCTAAAGGTTCATTTTTTGAGGGTTTAAACCAAAGAATTCTTGTGTGCTCCGAATTATTCTTGGTGAGCACTCCCGGCACGAGAGACAATGTAGGGGCTGCAGACATCTCGATTGCCTTTTGGACGTGTTCTTCAAGTTTCCTGACTTTTTCCTCCATGTACACATTTGAATCAGGACTTTTTTTAGCTTCCAAAGACATATCTGGATTTTTTTTACCAAACAGATTTAATGTTGGCAGGATACGCCAAGAGAGCAGTACCAATGCTGCCGGAATCAGAAGCCACCAGTACTTTTTACCATGCTTCAATATCCATAGGGCATTCTGAAGAAACACAGGCGGCTCGGCTTCAATCATTCCTTCCTGTTCCCTTTTTGTGTCCTGCTGTGTTTCTGATACTGTTTTAGCCTTCAATTTGTGTTCCAGTGCGGCAAGAATATCTTTCCAAGAGTAGTTATCAGGATTCTGAACATTGCATTCCGCTGATAGATAAGCACGTAATGTCGAAACATTAAAGGTGGAACCAACGGTATTTTTAATAATAGCTGAATCTTCTTTTGAAAAACGGTATGCCCCATACTTGCAAATATCTGATTTTCCAGTCAAATTCCAGTACTTAATTTTCCCAGCCTTGAACGGATAAAAAGGAATTTCGAGACTTCCAAATTCAGAGAGCTTCTCTTCAAACTTTTCCCAGGCTTCTTCACCTTTGTAGATTTTTTTGTCAGCTCCCTGCTCTGTTTCTGCTGCCTTGTTTTCAGCTTCTTTTTCCGCTTTGTTATACTCGTCTTCTAATTTTAAGAGTACCTGCTGGCATTCCTTATGAATATCGGCCGGTGACGGCCACACATCAGGCTTGGGAATTGTCTTCTCACATAATTCATTTATGGCACGTTCTTGCCATTCTGCAAATCGGAGGTCACACTTTGGAGACACTTGTAAAATATCATATGAGGTTGCACCGTGACAAGCCGCTTCTCCTCTGCCAAATACTACGTCCGATCTTATTGCCTGTGTAAATTTAATTATTACTTCAAGTGCTGATCTTCCAGCAAACCAGGCGATTACAATACCTGGATTTTTGGGCCATTCTTGAAGGTAATCTGTAAGACTTGGATAATCTTTAAGTTTATCAACGTACTCCGCCAGCCGAACCTCATCAAGAACAAAATCTTGCGCTGAACCACGTTCTTTCCTTCGACTCATCAGGCAAATTGACTTCGCATATTTGAGTGCGTTCGCCGCATACACATATAAGAGATATAGCTCTGGACACTTCTTGGTTCTTGAAGCTTCAGCAAATTCTTCGGCCTCTTGACTAGCCAGCAGCCGTTGCGCCTTATATGTACCTCTTGGCTCCTGCAACCTCAGTTCTCCCATTTTAACAGCTCCCGCCTTCGGTGAAGCTACGGAGGACAGGTCTCGTATTTCGCCTCAAGATGTCCGCATCGCGCCTTTTAATTCGTATCTCGTATTTCGTGAATTGTATCTCGTGTTGATTCCGCTCCCGGATGCGTCACGCCTTTAGGCACAGAAAATAGCATAAAAGAAGGGAAAAGGCGAAGAAAAAGTAAATAATGCGCGCAATAAATTGGGGGGGGTAAAGATGGGGGATTGGACGCCGAAGGGAGGGGGAAGGGAAGTGAAAAGTTAAAACGGAAAGTGTAAAACTAAAGTGTAAAGTGTAAAACTAAAGTGCAAAGTGCAAAAGTTGGGAATGGGGCCTGCGGGCTCCGTTAGCAGCGTGGAAGGGGTAGCGGGTAGAAGACCGCATGGGCTAAAGCCCATCCTACGATAAGGAAGCGACGCTTTGGGTCGCGGTTTTTTCAATAGACTGCCCGGCGTTGCTCGGAAAGACGGCGGGGCGGTTGAGATTGCCACGGCCTTTCAGGCCTCGCAATGACAGTTTCTTTGGATTCCTGCTTTCGCGGGAATGACAACCCTCCGTATTGACCATCCCCAAAGCCTTCGGCTTTGAGGCTGCCACCCTCGCCTTCGGCTCCTTCGCAATGACACTTTCTTTGGATTCCTGCTTTCGCAGGAATGACAGTCCCCCGTATTGACCATCCCCAAGCTTCGCTTGAGGCTGCCACCCTTTTCCGTTGTTGGCTTGGGGCTGCCACCCTTTTGCGTTGTTCGCTTGAGGCTGCCACCCTTTTGCGTTGTTGGCTTGAGGCTGCCACCCTTCAGGTAGTGAATTGCGTGGGTAAACCCGCCAAAAAGACCCGCCAAACGGACGGCGGGCAAGCGGCGGGCAAGTGTTAAGGAAAAAACCACGCAATAAATTGCATGGCTGAACATGGAGTTATGCTTGAGCATTAAAAGGGCTTATTGTGGTCGTTGACGTAGTCAATTCGTTTTTGAAGGGATTCGGAGTCGAAACAGAATCGCTTGTCGAATCCGCTTGACCAGACACGGCTATGAAGGCCGTGTTTTCGCAGGGCCACCATCGCCGCATTGTTGTAGTGCCTGACGCTATATTCCATAGGTGTTCCATTATAACCGATAACCAGATTGACGTGATTTTTGCATACGGCGACCGCTAATATACTTTGGCCCAAGTGCTCTGCCTTGGCGGCAATTGCGTGATTGACAATTTGTTTTCGTATGGTTGTCAAAGTTACGGGGTTTTTTTGAGGTTTCGGAGATTCGCCGAGGCGAGGATATTGTATTTTTATAAGGCTGTCGAGCAACGAAAAAGTAAAATATGGGGTTGGGGGGCTTGACGAGAGCGCTGGCGCTTGGGGTGTTGGAACCGCCGGTAAAACCGGCGGCTAAATATGCCGCGTATTGAGGCAGACCGTGGTTTGGGGGAAGTTGTGTTTGGGCGGAGAGGATGCTATAATACTAAGTTTGGCATTTTCAGGGACTATCGATGAGTACGGAACAGATAAGAAATTTTTCGATAATAGCGCATATCGACCACGGCAAGAGCACGCTGGCCGACCGGATATTAGAGCTTACCGGGGCGATGAGTGAACGCGACAAGAAAGAGCAGGTGCTGGACGATATGGAGCTTGAGCGGGAGCGCGGCATCACGATAAAGGCCTCGGCCGTTACGCTCAACTACGAGCACGAGGGCAGAAAATATATGCTGAACCTCATCGATACGCCGGGGCACGTGGATTTTCATTACGAGGTTTCACGCGCTCTTGCGGCGTGCGAGGGGGCCCTTCTGGTGGTTGACGCGACGCAGGGAGTGGAGGCGCAGACGGTGGCCAACGCTCATCTGGCGGTTGAAAGCAACGTGGAGCTTATCGGCGTGGTGAACAAGATAGACCTGCCTGCGGCCCGGCCGGAGACGGTCGCAGAGGAAATTGAGCGAACAATAGGCATCAGGAAGAATGAGTGCTTTCACATCAGCGCCAAGACAGGGGCGGGGGTTGCTGAGCTGCTGGAGGCGGTCGTTACGCTTCTTCCGGCGCCTGCGGACCGGGGCGGCGAGCGGGCCGCGGCGCTTATTTTCGACAGCCACTGTGACGACTATCGGGGCGTAATATGCTATGTGCGGGTATTCGCGGGCGGCCTGAGAGTCAGGCAGAAGATTCGCTTTATGGGGGCCGGCAGGACCCATACGATAACGGAGCTGGGCAAGTTCACGCCCAAGATGACGCCTGTGAATGAGCTGGGCGCGGGGGAGGTCGGTTACGTTATTGCGAATATTCGCGAGCTGGCGGATGTCACGATTGGGGATACGATTACCGACGACGCCGAGCCTGCCGTCAAGGTGCTGACCGGTTATAAGCGGCCAATCCAGATGGTGTTTTCGGATTTCTATCCCGGCAATAATACCGACTATCCCAAACTTCGGGCGGCGTTCGAAAAGCTGGCGCTCAATGACGCAAGTTTTTCTTTTGCCGCTCACAATTCACCCGCTCTGGGATTCGGCTTTCGGTGCGGGTTTCTCGGGCTGCTGCATATGGAGATTATTCAGGAGCGGCTGGAGCGAGAACACGACATAGACGTCGTGCAGACGGCCCCGACGGTGAGCTACGAGGTTTTGACCAAAGGCGGGAAGGTAATCAGGATTGATTCTCCGAGCGAGCTGCCTGATATTACGAAGGTGGCCGAGCTGCGGGAACCGTTTGTGCGGCTGGAGATAATCACGACGAGCGACGCGATAGGGGAGATTATGAAGCTGGCGGAGGCGCGACGATGCAGGCTGCTCAAGACCGAATATATAAGCGGGACGCGCGTGATGCTTGAATACAAGGCGCCGCTTGCCGAGATAGTCTATGATTTCTACAACGTCCTTAAGGGGGTAAGTCACGGCTATGCGACGATGGACTACGAGTTTACGGGTTTCGAAGAGAGCGACCTTGTCAAGATGGATATTCTTGTCAACAAGGTCGCGGTTGACGCTCTTTCTCTGATTGTTCATCGAGGCACAGCGGAGGCTCGCGGCCGAAGGCTGATAGCCCGGCTTCGCAAGTCAATCCCGCGACATCAGTTCGAGATTCCGCTCCAGGCGGCCATCGGAGGCAAGATTATCGCCAGAGAAACCATCAAGGCTTTTCGCAAGGATGTAACCGCCAAGCTTTACGGCGGCGATGTCACTCGAAAGATGAAGGTGCTCAAAAGGCAAAAGGAAGGCAAGAAGCGTATGAAGAGCGTCGGCTCGGTACAGATACCGCAGGAGGCCTTTATGAGCATTCTGGATTCAGGAGAGTCGGAATAAGTTTTTCCCCGCTCGGGACTTTCCAGCCGGTCCAATCAGAGGCGGCGGATTCGTAAGCGAGCCGAAGATATGAACGGGGCGGTTGAAGACCACAGGCAGCTTCAACGGCGTTTTTCCAGCTTGCAGAGCGGCGTTGACCGGCTGACAGTTTGCGGATAGACTTTGTGTTATGGAAAGGGGAATAGCTACATTCACTCTCGATACGGGAACATGCCCGAGGTGGCTGTTTCAAAGAATGGTAAAGCTCGGGCGCGAGATGACCGGGGCGCTTGTGGATGAGTTCGGCCCCGATGAATTCATCCACAGGATTGCGGACCCGGTCTGGTTTCAGTCGTTGGGTACGGTCCTGGCATTCGATTGGAATGCATCCGGCCTTACCACGATACTTACCGCCGCTCTGAAGGAGGCTATCCGTAAGCGGGAAAAGGAGCTGGGCATCTTTATCTGCGGGGGCAAGGGAAAAACGTCGCGCAAGACCCCTGAGGAAATCGCCGGCTGGGGTGACAGACTGAGTTTGCCGGACAGGTGCGTTAATAACCTGGTCTATAATTCCCGCATGAGCGCGAAGGTGGACAGCTCGCTCATCCAGGACGGATATCAAATCTATCACCACAGTTTCTTTTTTTCCGGAAGCGGCGCCTGGGCCGTGGTGCAGCAGGGGATGAACCCGGCGAATGTTTCGGCGCGTCGCTATCACTGGTTTTCCGAGAATATAGAGGATCTTGTCTGCGAGCCTCATACGGGTATTGTCACCGGGGCGGAACGGCGGCCGTCGTTGAATCTTACGGCTCTGGAGAGCGAACAAACCAGAGGGCTCAGCGTGGATTTTGTCTCATCGGGATACCATTCGCTGATGAGAGACATCGAAGTTCTGCGGAAACACTCATCTGACTTAAGTAAAATGGTCAGCCTGAAGCACAAAGGCCGGCAACTTACGCTTTTAGAGCTGGAAGACACCGAATTCAGGGCACATCCTGTTGTGTGCGAAGATTTTTCCCGCAGCCGGTACCTGGAAAAGATTCTGCACAAACTGTGTGACAGGAGGCCTGAGAATTACGAAAGACTGTTGGCCACAGAAGGGGTGGGGCCCAAGACGGTCAGGGCACTGGCTCTGGTGGGCGAGGTAATTTACGGGGCAAAGCCTTCGTACGAGGATCCGGCACGGTACTCATTTGCTCATGGGGGCAAAGACGGGACACCTTACGCGGTTGACCGCGCGACATACGACAGGACCATAGCGACTTTGAGAAAAGCTGTGGAACGGAGTCGGATAAGTCCTTACGAAAAGGACAGAGCGATTAGAAGAATTGCGGCTGTGGAATTAGGTTCTCAACTGCTCAGATACGATGCAGCCGGCGATGGGGCGAGAACCTCAGAGGCACGGGGTGAATAAGGGGCAAGCTGTTAGTGGGCGGTGATTAGCCGGTAGCGCAGGAGGGCTTCGACAAGATAATAGTCGCCCCAGACCAGACTTTCATCGAACACACTGCCGGGGGCGGCGGCGTCATGGTGGTGGTAACATCCGTGCAGGAGAATGCCGCTGCTCAGGCGGTTGCCATTTTTGTCTTCCGCCAAATATCCGCCGTAAGGTTCTATAGTGCAAAGTGACACCAAGATTCTGCAGGCTGCGTCATAATACTTTTGCCGGGAAGCAGGGTCGCCGACGAGCGTGCTCAATTCGAAAAGTCCGGAGGCTGCGACAGCCGCGGCTGATGTGTCTTTTTCCGTGTCGGGGATGCCCGGCGCGTTGAAGTCCCAGTACGGGACGCTGTCGGCCGGGAGGTTATCAATGAAGTAATCGGCCGCTTTTTTGGCGGTTTCCAGGAAGTTGGCGTCCCCTGTCTGGCGATAAGCCACTGTGAAACCATATATTGCCCAAGCCTGCCCTCTGGACCAGGTCGATTCGACAGAGTAGCCTTGCCATGCAGACCTGCTTATTAAATCGCCCGTGTTGGCGTCGTAATCGACGTATTGATACGTGCTTCCATCCGGGCGAACATGGTCTTGCCTTGTCCTGTAAGCGTGGCTTAAGGCCATATCGTACCATCCTGCTTGGCCGCCGTTCTTAGATGCCCAAAAGAGAAGTTCTGTAGTCATCATACTGTCGATGTTTACAGAATACTTGAAGCTCCCCCAGCCCGCTACTATGGCACCAATATTGGGGTTGTAGCATTGTTCGGCCACAGTCTGAGCCGCCTGCAGCACGACATTCTTATAAGCCGCATTGGCGGTCAGGCGGTAACCTGTGCCAAAGGTGTTATATATCATGAACACAAGGTCCTGAGTAGGGTTGGCAGTGGCCTGGCCTTCTAAGCCGGCTGTCCAGCTCTCAGCCCAGTTGCGATAATTCGGATCGCTGTTCAACTCGTACATTCTCCACAGACACCCCGGGAAGAAGCCGCTGCTCCAACGGTTGGCGCCGGTTATATACCAGCTCGAATAAGAAACCGTGTACATGGGGTACTCGGTAGTGGTAATGCTGGCGACCGTATCAGCTAACTGGTTCTGCGAAAAATCCAGAGCGCCGGGCACCAGTTCGTCAAGTTTTGCCTGTGCGCTCGCCCAAAGCTCCGAGATTTCACCGGCACCGAGAGCACGATTGTACACGCGAACTTCATCGATGACACCGTTGAAAGACTCATTGCGGTACTTGGTGCTGCCGTCATTTCCAATGTCGGCAAAGGATGCCAATGCAGACAGACCTGCATAGGAGCCGTTCGCTTTTGGCGTGCCGTTTACGTAAACTACGTAAGCATTTTCGTTCCAAGTAAGGCATATATGGTACCACTTATGAATTTCCAGAGTTTGGATATTCGTGTGGAGGAAATGCGAGTCACCGAGGCCCAGAGTAAGATTGCCGCTTTGGTCGCCTGCATATAGCTGGATGCGGTCGCTCCAGGGGTCGGTGGTGAGAGTATGGCCAAACAGATAGTGTGGGGTTGCGGAAAACCCTTCGGGATAGGCCCACAACGAGATAGTGCCGCAGTTGGCATCCAGTTCGCCGGCGCCGATTTCAACGGCGTCGTCAATTCCATCAAAACGCAAGGCTCCGTTAAACCTGCTGGAAGTCCAGACCGGCCCACCGATTAGCGACCCTGTGTTTTGGTGGCCAGACGAATCCAAGGCAGTAGTGCCGTTTCCATCCTCAAATTTCCAATAGCCCACCAGGCCTTCTTCCACCGATACGCACCAATTCTCCGCGAATATGGCAAAGTCGCCAAGGGCCACTAACCCATTACGGTCAAGGTCTGCGGCCAACAATTTCTGCTCCGCACACCAGCAGCCGCACATACAGTACAGGTCGCGCCAGTCAACAACGCCGTCATTATTCAAATCAGCTATATTTCCGACTGTTGATAGCGACATGCTCGCCTCTGGTGTTCCGCCGTAGGCACCCATATTGATTTGTCTGCCGTGAGGCCATAATTCATTCATCCAATTCGGATCATTGGGATCACCGGCGTCAATACATGGGCTCGTTACGCCGTCATAGACCCACTCTTCTATGTTTGGGTCCCAGCGTCCGGCTTCTGACAACAAGTGAAAATCACCGTTGCACGGGTCGGCAAAGCATGGGTCGTCCCCCATGTTGCCGATTCCACCGAAACTGCCTGTCCAGCCGTGAATGCAGTTGTAGTTGACAACCGGCGAGCCTGCTCGTACTCGTATCTGGGATGACTCGACCATGCCGTCCATATCGCTGTTGGCCCACAGGATGCAGTTGTTCACCGTCGTGCTCCCATAAGTACAAATGCCCCCACCATAGAGCTTATAATCGCCGTTTACTGAGTTTTCACTTAGCGTGCAATTTGCTAAAGTCATGCTGCCTGTGTTGTAGACTCCGCCGCCGTAACCACCATCCCCAAGGTTGATTGAATTGCCCACCAGCAGGCAGTTGCTTAGGCACATGCTGCCTTCGTTGTAGACTCCCCCACCAAAAGAGTAAGTGGTGGCATAAGATTGGTTAGCTTTCAGCCTACAACCAGTCATTTCTGCGATACCACAGTTGTAAAATCCGGCACCATCGGCATAAGCTTGCCCGCAAAAAGATATGTTTCCGGCAAACTCACAGCCGATTAGAGCAGCTTGGCCGGCGTTATGCATCCCGCCACCTGGGCTAGCTTGGTCCGAATGGGTCGAGTTGCCTTTAAACGTGCAATTGGTGAGTGTTAGGCTGCCGGAGTCGTTGCATACACCTCCACCATAGGCTTCGTCGCTGGCATCGGCCGCGTTCTCGCTGAATGTACAGTTGGTCAGTGTCGGGTTGCCTCCACGGTTATACATGCCTCCGCCGGAGGAGTAGTCAGCTCCCAGCAAGTTTCCACTGAAGGTGCAGTTGGTCAGCGTCGGGTTGCCGGCATCGTTATACATGCCTCCACCGTAACTGTCAGACTGGAGGTTCTCAGCTATGTTTCGGGTAATTACACAATTGCCAATCGTCGGAGAAGAGTTGCTGCAGTAAATGCCACCACCATCTACCGCATAACCGTTTGTGATAGTGAAACCAGTGATCAAACAGTTAGGATCCTCGCCATTTGCGAAGGTGACGACCGAGCCATTGCTGTTGCCATCAATAATTGTGTTTGAAACTATTTCGGAATTACATGGGTCGATGCCGGTCAAGATGATATTTTTGCCATTGTAGCAGATATTCTCATAATAGATACCTTCTAATACTATGATGACGTCGCCGTCAACAGCGTAGTCTATCGCTTCCCCAATCATATCGAAGGGATGGTCAAGGCTCCCGTCTTCGTCAGGGTCGCTGACATGCGGGTTGTTCGGTTCAGGGTCGCCCGGCGCATCGTTATCGACATATAGCGATCTTTCGATCTGGCCCGTAATCTCGATGAAGCAGACTTTCGAGTTGACCGGGTCCGCAGCCGGTTTGACGGTCAGACGGCCGTCAATTGCGTCGACATCCACGCTGTACTCGTCAAAGTGGTTCTGGCCGTCGGGGTCGGGCGCCACTGTGCCTTCGATGTTCATTGTGTTTATCTGGTCGGTGGCCGCGGGGTCGCCGCAGAGAAGGTACACGCTGTACGTGCCATTTGCCAACTCGATTTCCCAGGTTCGGTTGCCGGACTTTTGCAGATGGTTCATCGTATCGTACCACTGGTCGGGGTTTGCTTGGCGGTCGCGAGTTGCATAATTGGCCTGGTTCCAGCCGTATGTCAGGCCGCTGCTGCGGTTGCCGTATAGGTCGCCGCTGTCCACCTCGTATCCTGGCGGAACCGGTGAACCTGCCGGCTGGAAATTAACCATAAAAACGACTACTGACAGGCTTGCCTCAGGAGTGCCGCCATAAGCGCCCATATTGATTAACGAGCCGTGTGGCCATAATTCTCCGGTCCAATCTGAATTCGGATCACCCGCGTCGATACACGGACTGGTGACAGTATCAAGAACCCAGCTTTGTGCGACAGGATCCCATCTGCCCGCTTCCGACCTCAAATGATAGTCGTCGTTATTGGGGTCTGCGAAGCAGGGGTCGTCGGCGATATTTCCTGTGCCGCCTTCGGTCCAGTTGCGGATGCAGCTATAGCTGATAGAGATGATTGAGGCGTCTTTGTTCGATAGCTCGTTGCCGCCGTCCCACAGGATGCAGTTGGTTATCTCCACATCGCTCGGATACAACTGCTGGTAGGAATCGCAGGCCAGGGCGTTTCCATCGGGGGCCATGTTGCCGCTGAAGGTGCAGTTGGTCAGGGTCGGGACGCTGCCTTCATTGAAGACTGCCCCGCCTGTAATGCCGGCGTGGTTGCCGCTGAGGGTGCAGTTGAGCAGTATCGGGCTGCTGTAATAATTGCGGATGCCGGCACCTTTATCCTGGGCGTGGTTGTAACTAATTATGCAATCGGCGATTATTGGTCGGGCGGAGATGTTATAAATACCGCCGCCGCAGGTGTAGTTCGGGTCGGGGCTGTTGGCATTGCCGGCTGTAATAGTGAAGCCTTCGAGGACAGCGGTGAAGTCGACGCCGCCGGCGGTGACGACGTGGCAGCTGTTTTCGGTATTGTTGGCGAAGTTCGGCTCATCGTCGCCGTTGAGGTCGCCGCTGAGAGTAGTTTCGTATAAGGTAAAGTTCCGGTCGTTGGGGTCTGGCGCAGTTACTCCGGCAAAGCCGCCCCTGAGGGGAACGCCCTCTTTGAGCATGAAGCTCATCCGGCGGTCGCCCTTTGTGAGGCCCCGGCCTTCATCGGGCCTATAAACGCCTCCTGCCACCCAGACCTGGTCGCCTCTTAAGGCGACCGACAGGGCATCCTGAAGGTAGTTGTAAGCATCGGGCCAGCTCAGGCCGTCACTGAGGCCGTTGGCGTCATCGTCCACATAGAAGATAAGCGGCTGCGGCAGTGAGTCCGCGGAGTCCGGCAGAGAGCCTCGTGTATACTCCTGCAGGTTGGTGTAGCCGTCGCCGTCGCAGTCCGAGCCGGCGTCGTTTTTGTTAAGCGGGCCCAGGCAGCCGGTATAAAGCAGCTCCCAGTCATCGGGCATTCCGTCGGCGTCGGTGTCGTTGGAATCGGCGTTAAGGTCGGCGCCGGCGCCTGTGCAGGGGTCGTATGGGTGGTAGGTGTTACAGTCGCCGTCGTAGCAGACCTCATAGTCGTCGGACAGACCGTCGCTGTCGGTATCGCTGCTGTGGGGATTGAGCCGCCAGTAAATCTCCCAGGGGTTGGTGATACCGTCGCCGTCGAAGTCGAGTGTGCTGATAGTCGCCTGCGTGCTGTTGCCGCAAACGCCCATATTGATGCGGTTGCCGTTGGGCTGCGGCTCGTTACTGTAATCGGAGCTGGGGTCGCCAGCATCAATACACGGCGAAATGGATAATAAGCGATAGTCGTTATCTTGCCAAGTGTTGGGGTCGCCGTCCGGGCCATTGGGATCAACAAACAGCGGGTCAAACGAAATAGTGCCGATTTGGCCGCTGCATGCACCGTCATAAATGTCGCAATAGGTAACATTGTTGCAGTCTTGTCCCGCCAACTGGTCCGGCGAGTTTTTCCAGACAATAGTATTGGTAATTATGGTGGCGTCGTCGGCGCAAATGCCAGCACCGTCACCCTGCAATCCAACGATTCCCCAGACACCGCCGGTACCGTCGATTCCAGTGGTGTTGTTGACAATCGTACAATTGGCGATAGTCAACGAAGAAGAGGCGAAAACGCCCGCACCCGACCCGCCATTGCCGGCTCTTCTATCGGGGAGAGTGGGAGCGAGGGCGCCACAGCCGGTTTTGTTTGCAACAATTTTACAGTTCCTGATTTTTCCCAAACAGCCGTATATGCCCGCGCCGTCCCCGCCGTCGCCGCTTAAATTATAGGGGCCCACCGCGCCGTTGCCTGTTATGTTTGCTGTAATTGTGCAGTTGATGATTGTTGCATCGGTTGAACTGTCACAATAAATGCCTGCGCCGCTTCCGCCTGCGCCGCCTGTGTTTTGCCCGAATCCTCCATTTCCCGTGTGATTGCCGCGGACTACACAGTTTACGATTACAGGGCGGGAATCTGTACAGTAAACACCTGCGCCATTACCGCCATTTGCTCCGGCCTGTCCTTTACCTCCTCTGCCGGTTGTGTTATTCGTTATTATACAGTTTTTTATTAATGGCGCGGAAGAACGACAATATATACCTGCGCCATCTGCTCCGGGAGTCGGCACTTCCAGGCTGTCAAGGCCGGCAACGGTGCTGTTGCCGGTTATTGTGCAGTTTTTAATTTTTGGACTGCTGTCCCGGCAGTAAATGCCGCCGCCGTTTTCAGCCAGACCGTTTGTGATAGTGAAACCACCGATGACCGCCTTTGCGTTTATAAAGTGGACCGCCGAATCATTCAGGCCATTGGCATCAATAATGGTCTTGTAAACATTCGGGTCGGTCGGCGCTTCCCAGCCGTTGGGGTCGTAACCACCCCAGAGGCAAATATCGTCACTTATTGTTATAGATTCGTTGTATGTACCTGCGGCAACCGGAACAAGATACCCCTTTTGGGCCGCGTCGATACCATCCTGCAGATGCCTGTAGGGGTCCTGTTGTGTTCCGGAGCCGGGGTCGTTCGGAGAACTTGCGCTTACATATACGGCGGCAAACTCATAGGCTCCTATATCGTAGCCTGGTCCCAAAGGTCTTGATTTGAGGTCAATGTCGATGCCGGGCGCCAAATCAGCGCTGGCGGCGTCAATTGCGGGACTGCCTACCTTGTGCCTTAAATCATGATTTTGGTAATCAATAAACAGCGCATCGGGGCCGTAGTCGTCGATGTCTATGTTGTGGTCTATGGTTATATTCTCGCCTGCAAGGTCAAAGTACCTTGACAAATTGTTTCTGACGACAGTGTTTTTGCCGGTTTCGCCGAGGCTTATCCACGCAAGATACTTTCCTGTCGGGTCGCATGTGATATTGTTGACTATGACGCAATTTTCGCCGCCAAAGATGGCAATCCCGTGAAAATGCTGCACCAGCACGATGTTATTTTCGACAAGCCAGTCAATGTACATTCCGGGGTCAAAACATCCTATTCCCTGAGGACTGTGGATTAAAGGGCTGTCAACCTCCGGGTCATTACTAATTATGACATTTCCTCTAAGGACACAGTTCTTCATCGGGATTCTATCGGGATTAAGGCCACGGTGAAACTGTATCCCGTCACCATGATTGTTATTTACCCGATAGAAATTCTTAATCAGGTTAAACTGTAGAGTGATATTGTCCGCCCCTCCGGTAATGCCGTCTCCGGCGAGGCGCTCAATTGTGTTGTACTCGGCTAAAGTGTTGGCTCCTTCGATGACTATGCCAAAGTCGACGTTTTTCAAGGTATTATTGCGTATAATCGAATTCGGACCGTCAACGCGTATTCCCGTGCTGGAGAGCGTATTCCAATCGTTTGCGTCCCAGGTTGAAGAGTCCTGAACAGTAAAAACATTGTTATTCTCAATAATGACGTTGTAGCTTGCTCCGTGGTATGCATGCGATTCAATGAATATGAGGATGGTCTTTTCGAGGGGCGGGGCAAACTCGGGGCTTATCGTCAAACCGCGCAGAATCCACTTGCTGACGGCGGACAACTGAACTTTCTTAAGATACGGCGTGTGCCCTTCCTGTGCCGCAATCGTTATGTAATCCGCGTTAAAGCCGCCCCGAAACCACACGGCGCCGTGGTAACCCGACCTTAGTAATATGGTGTCTCCCGCTTTAACGGGGGCGCCTGGATTCCTTGTTATCAGAGGCGTATTGGGCGAGTAGGGGGTGGTTTCATAAACCCGCGTTTCAATCAGGTCATTGTCGAAAACTTCCTGTAACGTTCTCCAGGGGCTCTCGTAGCTTCCGTCATTGTTGGGGTCCCCAATAACCGGATCGACGTAGAAGGTTGCTGCGTGGAGCGTTATGGCCGGCAGGCCCGCCAGTAGAACGATGGGAACCAGCGAAGCAAACCAACCTGCCCTCAGTGGTCTTGTTACCTGCATAATCTCCCCTGGTCCCTGTTCTCAACGAACAGGCTTTGGAAGAAGCGGTGAAGACGCAACAATCTTCGGCGCGGGTGAGGTCACGATTAGCCGCTGCCGCAGTATCAGCAAATACGTCGCTTCTTTTGGTGTTGGGCTTGGAGGGACGGAAAGCGGACCGCGGCGCTCATTTCTTCGAATCGGCATCCTCATACCGGCGTGCGCACCATTGCCTCTGGGCGCCGGAATAAACGTATTTGCCACTGCTGTAAAAGCCATTGGTGTTTTCACAGCTAATTTGTTGTTTGTCCCGTCCTCCCTGCCGGAACCGTTATTTGAAGCCGAACCCCCATCGGGGACAATCCTGGCCCGACCTTCCATCACAACCTGTGAAAAGTAATAGCTTTTGGGGAAAAATAGAACCTGATTTTCGCATAGGCAAATCCCCTAAAGACAACCTCTATGACACCAAATGTCTGAATCAATATACAGCGGTCGGGCCGCAGGGCAGTCAGACGAGTTACTATTACGACAGGAACGGCAACCTGAACGACGACGGGCAGTACAAGTACTATTACGACTGTGAGAACCGCCTCACCGATGTAAATAACCAAAGCGACCAGCCTGTTGCCTCCTACAAGTACGATTATCAGGGAAGGCGCATATCCAAAACCGTGTACGGCCCGCCGGATGTAACGACAAAATACGCCTACGACGGCGACCAGGTGATTGCCGAGTACGGCGAAAACGACGATTTATTGAGGAAATTCGTTTACGGCCCCGGCATTGATGAGCCGATATGTATGATAGATGTTGCGGACAACAACGCGGTCTATTATTATCACTTTGACGGGCTGGGTTCCGTAATAGCTCTTTCAAATGAGAATAAGGAAATCATCGAGCGGTATTCCTACGATGTCTTCGGCGAGCCGAACAAAACCAGCTCTGTGGGCAATCCTTACCTGTTTACAGGTCGCAGATATGACGATGAAACCGGCCTCTATTACTACCGCGCCCGCTACTACGACTATTACACCGGCCGATTCCTCCAGCCGGACCCCATTGGCTATTATGACTCGATGAATTTATATCAGTATTGCTGGACGAATCCCACCAATTGGGTTGACCCATGGGGTTTGTACAAAGACAGTGTGGGTGATTGCCTCAAAGCAGGTGCGGGAGTAGGCTTTATCCCTCCTGCAGACAGGAAACGGTTTCTGGATTGGCTGGAATCTGAAAAGAGGGAAATCGGCAGACGACCTAAAGACCACTACGACAAGGAAGGCCTGAGGCGCAAGTACAAGGAGTGGAAGGACCTAGGCGAGCCGCGAGGGGGCAAAACCAAGCCGAAAAAGCCATGGCAAAAGCACGCGATAACCGCTTTAGAGAGCGTCACTACCATCACGGCTCGCATCTTCGCGACAGTTGGTGGAGGAGCGGTTGCTACGGGCGAATGGGTGTACGAAAACCCTGGAAAAACCGGAGTTATAGTTGTAGGTGCCGGAATAATTGTGTTTGACATAATAACTGTGCCCAGCGGTGAAGGAACGGTGGGAGTCGTTATGATTCAAGGTGCAGTCTCATCAGCTTCATCAGTCGCACAAATCTCACCAGCCTTTCCGTAGTATACATTGATCGGTTATGCAGTTTAGTGCAGGAGCGAAGCATGCAGAAATGGAAGAACTATACTGTGAAGAAAAAGAAAAGATGCGGTCATGCTAAGAGACAGCAAGATAGGTACAGATTAGTGGTATTGCGTTTGTGCGGGAAAAACCTGGATGCAGATAAAATAACTGAGGCGCTCGGGCTTGAGCCTGATTCCGCCCAATCAAGCGCCAACTTGAGAAAGGAAAATGAGAAGGTAGTCTATAATACGCCATACGGTCACTGGAATTTATGCAGTAAACTTAGGAGGAGTGCTACATTACAAAATCAAGCCAGAGATATTCTTGCGCGCATAAAACCTAAAAGGAAGACTTTGGGACTACTTCTGAAAGAGTTGGAAGCTGATCTCAATATCGCTGTTGAGCCCCATGAAGATTTAGTCATAGCGGCTTACTCATTTCCGGCTGAAATTATATCTGGATTTACTTCATTGGGAATTGATATTCGCTTCTCAGTTCATATTCCGCGAAAGGGCATGTGAAGGCTTCCTGTCGCTCGGTTTCCAATGCCCGCGGTTTACTAATGCTACTCAATAGCCTGATGACTTTTGCGAGCAGAACAAAACGAGCGACGAAAAAAATCCTTCTCCGTTTGCGGGCTGCCAGCAGGACAGCAAATGTGACCTATATTACTACGATGCCAACGGCAACTTGACTGGCGACGGTTCATATTACAGAGCAGGCAAGGTACGCGGCCACAAAGGTGGAAGGGTTCTAAAGGTGAGAGAAATGGAAGACTTCGAGGAATTTATCAAGCTTTGTCAGGATAGATTCTCTTTCTTAAGAGAGGAATATGGTTTTGGCGTTGACAAAGTAAGGCAGGACAAATGGCAGAAAAGCTGGGCTCCTGAGTTTAGAATGAAGAATGACACGACAGCCGTCAGACTGATATTTGAGAGGCGGGAATACAGGGTCTTTGTTTACTTATGCCAGCTTGTGGCAGGGCAGTATGTCCCGGATCCAATAATAATAATAACTGCAGATGCTGTGCTACGCGAGTATGAGTTTGACAACCTGTTGTTGATAAGAGCGCCGCAGTTGATCTGGCCAGAACACGGGCCCGAAACTAAGCTGGATAGAGAGCTACTAGGGAAAATGCTCGCTCACAAAGCACAGAGCGTGAGAGAATATGCCGCTGACGTTTTGCAGGGAGATTTTGCCATTTTCCCCCAACTTGAAAAGATGGTCAAAAGGAGAGCACAAGAGCTGGCTGAGGAAGCGTAGGCAAGTGGAACGAGCATGAACCACCCACAAGCTCACAGTTTGGCGCATTGACCCTTTAGGGATTTAGGGAGGTAGCCATGACTTCGATTCTTCCGGAACGAATAGAGTGTGTAGTTACACACGAAGGCAGCCCTGTTCAAGGACTGATGTTAGAAGCGCAGCTGAAGACCACACGCAAGAACCCTCACCAAGTTCTCTTTGGGCCTACAGATGCTCTCGGTCGAGTCGTTTTGCTGCGTTCTGAGATTGAAGAATGGGCAGCCAGTGAACTTTATATGGCGATTATGGACTTCGATCCTTTGGAACATGCATTTAGCGGCATTATCGAATTACGAGTGATAAATAAGAAAGAGCTTGCCGATGCTGTCGAGGCCTACGAGGCGTACAAAGAGGAGACGAGCTACCCTCAAGGCTACTTGAGTAATCTCCATAAGGCTCGCGAAATTCTTGAGGGGATGGCCGATGGCGCATGCTTCCATATATCTGCTTCCGTCAAACCTGATTCCATCAAAATGATCATAAGATAATAGAGATAGTAGGCTTAGTGGGCAGTTGAAAAATAACTATGTGTGAGATAGTTCACCTTCGTTGCCCATGTTGTGTGCTGTTGGTCTTTCACAGGTGAATAATCCGATAACGGCCCCGGCATCGATGAGCCGATATGTATGATAGATGTTGCGGACAACAACGCGGTCTATTATTATCATTTTGACGGCCTTGGTTCTGCCATAGCTCTTTCAAATGAGAATAAGCAAATTATCGAGCGGTATTCCTACGATGTCTTCGGCGAGCCGAACAGGACCAGCGACGTAAACAACCCATACCTGTTTACCGGCCTAAGATATGTTGTGGTGTATCTCTGGCTGAATCACACATCTATTTTTTGCGTTCGCTCATTATCCGGTATGTCTCTGTTGCTATCACCAGCTCTTCATCGGTGGGTATGGTCATTGCGCAGACTTTGGAATTCCCGGCGGAAAAGATTGTCTGGTTCCGCTGGTTGCTGGTCCTGTCGATCCTCAGGCCCAAATAGTCGAAGCCGGCGAGGATTTTTTCCCGCAGATAAGGGCTGTTTTGGCCGATACCGGCGGTGAAGACGATTGCGTCAACTCCGTTCAAGGCCGCCGCATACGCCCCGATGTATTTGCGGACCCTGTATACGAATACCTCAATGGCTGTTCGGGCCTGCGGATTGCCATTGTCAGCGAGCTCCATGACATCTCGCATATCGCTTTTGCCGCACAGTCCCTGCAGGCCGCTTTCCTTATTCAAGAAGTCCCTAACCTGCTTCGGACCGAGTCCGAACAACTCAATCAAGTACGGTACTATAGCGGGGTCTATGTCGCCCGAGCGGGTCGCCATCATAACGCCTTCCAAAGGCGTCAGGCCCATGGAAGTATCGATGCTCTTACCTTTTTCGAACGCAGTTATCGAAGAGCCGTTGCCGAGATGACAAGTAATAATCTTAAGGGTCTCGAAAGGTTTTTTCATGACCCTGGCGGCTTCTTTAGCCACGTAGCCATGGCTTATGCCCTGGAAGCCGTATTTGCGGATGCCGTGTTTTTCATATAATTCTATCGGCAGCCCATATAGAAAAGCTTTTGGCGGCATGGTCTGGTGCACGGCCGTGTCGAAAACCGCGATGTTGGGGGTCCCCGGCAGCAATTCCCGGCAAATCTCGATACCGGCCAGATTGGCGGGATTATGCAAAGGGGCAAACCTGGTATTTTCCCTCACTTGTTCTATCACCTTATCGTCAACGAGGACCGAAGCCGTGAGCCGGCTGCCCCCGTGCACGATTCGATGGCCGACTGCGTGGATTTCATCCAAATGTTTTATCACGCCATGCTTATTGTCCGTTAAGGCTTCGAATATCGCCTTCAGGGCTGTTCTGTAATCCGGAAAAGGTCGTTCAATTCTTTGTTCCTGCTTGCCTGCCGGATGGTGATAAAGGCAGGAATCACTGAGTCCTATCCTGTCCGCCATGCCCTTAACGAGCAGCTCATACGTGCTGGCTGCATCAAATAACTGATACTTGATGCTGCTCGAACCACAATTTACAACCAATATCTTCATACTTGCGGGCCGGTCTTTTTCAGCCGGTCGCTGGCATATTCTCAAAGCCAATCAGGGGTTTGGTCAGGAATACAGCAGTTACCTTCGCGTAATAAGGTAACCGATATAGCCGATGTACAGAATAACGAATATGAGTCCTTCCCACCTGTCAAGTACGCGTTTTTTTCCGGTAAAGGTCCACAAAAACAGAAGCAGGCTCGCGACAATTAACACCGCAATATCTATGTTGCTTTGTGCCTGGAGCGGCAGCGGCCTGATAATCGAACTAATCCCGAGGACGAAAAAGATGTTAAAGATATTCGACCCAACCACGTTGCCGACGGCAATTTGGGAATTTTTCTTATACGCCGCAACCGCCGAGGTGGCTAATTCCGGCAGCGACGTTCCAACAGCGACGATAGTCAAACCGATTAAGGATTCGCTGACGCCCAAGGCGGTCGCCAGATATACCGCGCCGTTGACAATCAGTTTGCTGCCGATGATCAGGCAGGACAGGCCGATGATAAGCAGCAAGAAAATCTTTGCCAAACCGTATTGTTTCTTGTGTATATTCTCCTGCGAGCTATCCGACCTGGCGGCGGCGCCGAATGAATAATAAATAAATACAATGAAAAATGCCAGCAGGACGAGCCCGTTTGTCCTTGTCAGAGCTGAGACGCCGCCGCTGTCTATAAGCTTGTGGTTTGCCATTATACCGACGAGAACCGCCGCCAGAAGGCTCAATGGTATCTCTTTCCAAACCGTACCTTTGGTAACCGTCAGGGGGAAAATGATGGAGGAAATGCCGAGTATCAGAAGGATGTTGGCAATGTTACTTCCGAGTATGTTACCAACGGCAATATCGGTATTTCCCTGTACACTTGCAAATATATTTACGAATAATTCGGGCGTCGATGTTCCAAAAGCAACGACGGTCAAGCCAATCACAAGGTCGGACACATTTAATCTGTTGGCGAGAGCGGAAGCTCCGTCGACCAGCACGTCGGCGCCTTTGATTACCAGCGCGAACCCTATCGCCATTAAGATGCAAGTCAACATACAGCGTTTCCCATTTGACAATCGTAATTGTTCGAAAGAAGTGCGGAATGCAACTGGTCCCTGTAAGTATTACCCATATAATCTGCCCGATAGAACGCAGCAAAGCGAGGTCGGTGCACGCCTTAGTTTACGGTACGTTTATCCGTTGCGGCTGATTTTCCCGTGAGCAGGCTTGCCGAGATGACCCCCATGGCAAAACCAACCAGAAACGTTACAATCAGAAGCAGCGCCCGCGGCATTGCTATTGTGAAAAACAGCAGTCTGGTCTCTACCATCTGCGTGTTTTGGAGGACTATAATCAGCGCCAATAACGATACAACGATTGCTATGGTGATTTTTACTCTTTTCATATTTTAGTTCTCCTGTATCTATTTTGGCTTAAGAACGTCAGGCTGAGCGTTCGACAATCGCCGGACTATGAAGTAACATCCCTTTTTACGCATATCATATACCACCAGGAGGTCTGGTTCCCTTAAGCCCCATCATATCCAGCCTGATTACGGCGGGCAACAACTCTTTCCGGTTGTTTTCGAGCAGTTCGCGCCATCCACTGCTTCGTACGTGCCGCTCGGCAAGGGAGGCAATTGCAATCGCTCTGATTTTGAAACCTCAAGAGCTGTTCTTATGCAAACCGCGGCATAGGGGTTTTCCCCTTCACGAGCAAGAGTAGTTTGCCTGACGGCAAAAACAGAAATTCTACTGATTTACACAAATCCAGCCTCGGTTATCATTGAGGGGTCAGAATTGCAAACAGGATTGTGCTCTGGAGTAAGATTACGATGCTCAGGTATTTCGCCGGGCGTCGGATAAAGAGTATTGCTTGCGGACTGAACGGTTGGACTTTGGCAGACAGAGGGATGGAGGCTTGCTCGGTGAGGGCGCAGATGTTTGCGTGAAGAGCGCTTGGCTGTGCATAAGCGGCCCGGTGCGTGGAAAGGGAAGTCGCAGAGTGTACGAAGCTATCGGTCGCGTGAAAGTTCGTAAAAAGACAACAGTAAGCAATCATTCTGATTGTGAAATATAGCTCATAGAAACCCCTCCAGCGCCGAAACGGCCGATTGGCACTCAACGGGCAGAAACTGGCCTTTGCCGTCTTTCCTTTGATGCACAGAATCTGGGAGTCGGAAAAAATGCAGCGCGAGACGGGCAGAGAACCAAGAGAGAATTTCGAACCTTTATGGCTGTCTACAGTAATTGTAATAATCGATAGATGCAAATATGGATTGGCTGCCTTGCGAGGCCGGTTGGCCGATTTTGGTTAAGGGATGAAACCATTATGAAAACATTCATGCTGGGCTGGGAGTTTCCACCATTTATCAGCGGTGGATTAGGGACGGCCTGTTACGGCCTTACCAAGGCAATGGGGCGGTTAGGTATGCAAATCACTTTCGTTCTGCCGAAAGCGGGCACAGGCGGCCATGCGAGTCACGTTAGAATGCTTAGCGCCCAAGGCTGCACGGAGATTGAGGAATTGAGTGAGCTTAAGAACGTTACTTTCCGTACGATTGCCTCATCACTAAGACCGTATGTTGCGTCCGGCGCACATGGACGTCGGTCGATGCGATGCGGGTCGCAACAGGAAAGAGAAAGCGGTCATATTCATGGGTGGTATTGGGAACAGGCGGGACGGCCGGAGAACTACGGCGGCGACATGTTTCAGGAGATTCAGCGGTATGCCGCGCGGGCGGGCGAGATTGCGACAATGGAGCAATTCGATATTATTCATGCCCACGACTGGATGACGTATCCGGCGGGAATTGCAGTGGCGAAAGCAAGCGGGAAGCCGTTGATTGTGCACGTTCACTCAACAGAATTCGACCGCAGCGGCGAACACGTCAACCAGATGGTTTATGATATCGAGCGTGAGGGCATGCACGCCGCCGCCAGGGTCATTGCGGTCAGTAATTATACGAGGACCATAATTGTCAATCGCTATGGCGTCCCCCCGGAAAAGGTTGAAGTTGTCTACAATGGCGTCGAATCAAGCAGCAACGGATATGCGCAGGCGCTTCCTGAAAGGACCGACAAAATCGTTTTGTTCCTGGGTAGAATTACGATGCAAAAAGGTCCCGAGTATTTCCTTGCAGCGGCAAAAAGGGTGCTGGAAAAAATTGATAATGTCAAATTTGTCATGGCGGGTGACGGAGACATGCTCTATCGGAGCATCGAACAGGCGGCACAACTGGGCATCGGACACAAAGTTGTTTTTACGCGGTTCTTGCGGGGCGATGACGTCGACCGGATTTACCGTATGGCCGACCTGTATGTAATGCCCTCAGTTTCCGAACCTTTCGGGATTGCTCCGCTCGAGGCCCTCCAACGCAATGTTCCGGTTTTGATAAGCAAGCAAAGCGGGATTGCGGAAGTGCTCAAGCACGGCCTGAAAGTCGACTTCTGGGATATAAACCAAATGGCCAATAAGATAGCAGCGGTATTGAAATATCCGCCTTTGAGAACGGCCCTTCGTGAGAACGGCCATGTGGAAGCGTATAGATTTCGCTGGGAAGACGCCGCGGCAAGGGTCAAGCAAATCTACGAACAAACACTGGCTCTATCAGTATGATAAAACTAACAATAAGAAGGAGAGTAGAAAGTGGCATCCGTATGTTTTTACTTCCAGGTTCATCAACCTCACAGGCTTAGAAGTTACACGATTTTTGATACCGATAGCAATTATTTTGATAATTGCAAGAACGCCGAGATTTGCAGGAAGGTGGCGAACAAGTGCTACCTGCCTTCAAATTTACTCTTGCTCGACCTGATCAAAAGATACAGGGGAAGGTTTAGAATATCCTATAGTATAACCGGGGTTTTGCTGGAACAACTGGAAATGTACGCGCCGGAGGTTCTGACCACTTTTCAGGACCTAGCCGGCACGGGCTGTGTGGAGTTCCTCACCGAAACTTACTACCACAGCTTAAGTTTCTTATATTCGCGAGATGAATTCATCGAACAGATAGAAGCTCACAAGCGGAGCATGCAGAGGCTTTTTGGACAAACGCCGCGAGTTTTCAGGAACACGGAACTGATTTATAATAACGCGCTGGCCGAAGTCGTTGAGGAAATCGGCTGTGACGCACTTTTGGCCGAAGGTGCGGACCACATCCTTGGCGGCAGAAGCCCCAATTTCATTTACCGCCCGCCCAATTGCAGGAAGCTGAAGCTGCTGCTGAAAAACTATCGGCTAAGCGACGATATAGCCTTCAGATTCTCGGACCGCAACTGGAGCGAATGGCCCGTGAAGGCCGACAAATTCGCAAGTTGGATAAACGCGGTTAACGGCAACGGTCATGTAGTGAATCTCTTTATGGACTATGAAACCTTCGGAGAGCACCAGTGGGAGACTACAGGCATATTCGACTTTTTGCAGCATCTGCCGGCAGAGGTGCTTAAGCACCCGGATAATGACTTCAAAACGCTTTCAGAGGCGGTGGCTGCCTACGACGCCATGGATGTTATCGACGTTCCTTATACTGTAAGCTGGGCTGATATCGAGCGAGACCTCTCTGCGTGGCTGGGCAATCCTATGCAGGAAAGCGCTCTGGCGGAGCTTTACAGGCTGCGACGGAAAGTAAAAAGCACAGAAGATGAGAACATCATCGCGGACTGGCGAAAACTGCAGACATCCGACCATTTCTATTATATGTGCACAAAATATTTTGCCGACGGAGATGTGCACAAGTACTTTAACCCATACGATTCCCCTTATGACTCTTACATTAACTTTATGAATGTCCTGGACAATCTTAATTCTCGATGCTCCAAAGCCATCCGGCAAAAAGGAGGTACGGTTTTCAGTGTGCCGGTGGGACAGACTCTACAGAGCCAAACCTGAACAACCTGACCGTTAAGATGTTTTCTTTTAACAAGAAGGAGGAACCATGAAAATAGTTGAACTGAGGAAAAAAGCCAAACCATTCGGGATAAAATCAAATAAGATGAAAAAGGCTGAACTCATTCACGCTATACAAAGAGCGGAGGGAAATACCCCTTGTTTCGGCAAATCAAGCGGTCAATGCCGTTATATCGATTGCTGCTTTATGGAGGATTGCCTCAAGGTAAAAGTCTAAGCGACTTTGCTCACGAGATATAACCTGAAATTAGTCGTCCCACCTGATTTTTGGCTTGTCTATCCTGTGGAAGCGCGATAGAATCACCGTGCCGTGGTATTGATAAGTGCGACGGGAGAAGGGTGCCAGTACAATCGGTGTAGGGAGGAGGAGCTTTTGGGACCTGCATAGCAGCTTTAAACATTTGGAATATGGATGCGCAGCGTTTAATCGACAAGTTTAACGGGGGGTTGGAGAAAGACACAGAATGATTTTCAAGAACATTTTCGTATATCCCAAATACCCTGAAAATTTAGAAAAACTGTATACATTGGCTTATAATCTGTGGTGCACATGGAATTACGAAGCTGTTGACCTGTTTCAAAGGATAGACCTGCAACTGTTCAGAGCGGTGAATCACAATCCCGTGAAATTCCTTCTGAGTCTGTCAAAACATAGAATCAGCGAGCTTTCCGAGGACAGGGATTTTCTTTTTGAGCTGGAAAGGGTCTGGGGAATATTTCAAGACTACACGAAGTATAGCTGGACGCTTGGGAGCGAAAACGCCGACAATGGCGGACTTGCTCGAAGCGATGTAATTGCTTATTTCGCAATGGAGTTCGGGCTCCACGAATGCATACCTACGTACGGGGGAGGACTGGGGGTTTTGTCCGGGGACTTTCTGAAGGCGGCCTCAGATTTGGGTTTGCCTGTAGTAGGCGTAAGCCTGATCTACAAATTCGGGTATTTCACCCAGCGAATTAACTCAAGAGGCTATCAGGAAGAACTGTTCGTTGAGTTTGAGAACCACCTTGTTCCGATGCGGGAAGTGCATTGTCCCAATGGCGAAAAAGCCTGTATCAACATAAAGGTGCTCAATCGTGACCTCAGGATTAAATTATGGCAGATAGACGTAGGCCAAACAAAGCTGGTTTTGCTTGATACGGACATTGAAGACAATCCGCCTGATTTGCGGGATATTACCTACGAACTTTACGTCGCCGACAGAAATAAACGTCTGCAGCAGGAACTGGTTCTGGGGCTCGGCGGAGTGAAGGCATTGGAGTTACTGAACATAGAGCCCAAGGTCTACCATATAAATGAGGGGCACTCCGCCTTTTTGGTCATTGCGAGGCTGCAAAAATTAATGGCAGAGAAAAAACTGAGTTTTTCCGAAGCCAAAGCTCTGATAAGGGCTTCCACGGTTTTTACGACGCACACGCCCGTGGTGGCCGGGAATGAGAACTTCCAAACCGAACTTGTGAAAAAGTATCTTGAGCCTGAGATTGAACTGCTCGGGCTTTCGTTTGATGAAGTTGCCTCGCACGGCTTTATTGAAGAGGGCAAGGATAATTTCTGGCTTCCTGCTTTGGCCATCAGGTTCGCAAAATATGTTAATTGCGTCTCGCGGCTGCACAGGGATGTATCCCGGCGAATGTGGGCAAGCCTTTTTCCGGCAACGCCGCTGGCGGAGGTTCCCATGGACTACGTAACCAACGGCGTTCACTGCTCGTGGTTGAGCGAGCCTCTTACCGACCTGTTCAAAAAGTATGTTGGCCCCGGTTACATACATTGCGGCCGTAATCAGCAGTTATGGGACAAGGTCAAGGATATGACCGACGAAGAGATTTGGGATGCACATCACAAGAACAAGCAGAGTATGGTTACTTTCATGCGCAGGAAACTCGGTGATGACCTTGCGGCCAGAGGCTACGTTCAGCCGAAGATTTTGAGATTGAGCCGGCTGTTTAACGCCGAATACTTTACGATAGTTTTTGCCCGGCGTTTTGCGCACTACAAACGGGCAACGCTTATCCTTAAAGACAAGGAACGGCTGAAAAAAATTCTGACGGACACGCGAAAGCCGGTGCAGCTCATATTTGCCGGAAAGGCCCATCCGGCGGATACGCAGGGCAAGAATATGATAAAGGAAATAATAGCGTTCATAAGAGATTATCAGCTTGAGGACAGAGTCATATTTCTTGAAAACTATGACATGAACGTTGCCAGACATCTGGTTTGCGGGGCTGATTTGTGGCTTAATACGCCGGTGAGAGAAAATGAAGCAAGCGGCACTTCAGGAATGAAAGCGGCGATAAATGGCGTTCTGAATTTGAGCGTATTGGACGGTTGGTGGCCCGAAGGTTACAATGGCAGAAACGGCTGGGCAATAACCGCTGGCGAGTTTTACAGGCACTCAGAGATGCAGGAAACCGCTGAGGCCGACCAGATTTACGATTTGCTCGAAGAAGAGATAACCGAGCTGTACTACGACCGCAATGAAGCTGGAATCCCCAAACATTGGGTCCAAATGATGAAAGAATCCATTTGCTCCGTGTGTGCAACCTTCAATATGAACAGAGTTTTGACTTGTTACCTGAACAAGCTTTATGTGCCGTCCAGGAAACACTCTGCGATGCTCTGTAAAGACAATTTTCACCTCTTGAAGGAGGCGACGGAGAAAGAACAGGAGATTCTAAAATACTGGGACAAAGTTGAAATCGCCGGCTTGTCCACAAATGTGGATAAGAAGGACCATATCGTTGAGCAGGAGCGTCTGGAGGTACATTGCGCGGTCGATTTAGACAAAGCTTCGCCCGAGCTTTTCTGTGTCGAGCTTTTTTACATGCGTTCCAACAGCGATAGCTTCAGAGTCGTCCCCATGCAACTGGAAAGTCTGAAAGGCACGTTTGCCAATTATGCGTGCTCTTTTGAAATAGAGGGATACGGATTACAGCACATAAACGCTCGCATCAAACCTGCCAATGAGACGGTTCAGGACCTGCACCCCGAACTGGTCAAGTGGAAGGAATAGTATCGTACAATTATACTCTGCCGTAAGTTTCGGTCAGCCTTGCCAGCTTGCGGATGATCGAAGCTGTAATTTGGCCGCGGCGAAGCCGCCAAGTCCAATTGCCCCTGATGGTAGCGGGTCTGTTCATGCGGGCTTGTTCGCCCAGGCCTAAAACATCCTGCACGGGAATAATAGTTACGCTGCCTACAGAACTCATTGCCAGTCGTATAAATTCCCAATGCATTTGGCGGGCATGCACCGTGCGCCCAAGGCAGTCAAAGAGCCGTCTTCTTGTCGCGGGCTTCGCCTCGTTTTCAAACCAGCCTCTGACGGTATTGTTATCGTGTGTTCCGGTATAAATGACAGAATTTTTTACGTGATTGTGAGGGTGGTGGCAATTTGCGGCCGGTGCGCCGTCGAAAGCAAATAAGAGCACCCTCATCGACGGAAGCCGGAACTTTTCGATGACCGCTCTGACATCCGGAGTAATGTACCCCAGATCCTCAACAATGAATGGCAGGGAAGGAAAATGCTTAAATAGTGTATTTAAAAAATCCTCTTTAGGTCCGTCAACCCACTTGCCGTTGACGGCTGTTTTGCGGCCTGCCGGGACCTGCCAGAAGGCGATAAAACCTCTGAAATGGTCAATACGAACAATATCGAGCAAGGCCAGATTTTGTCTTATCCGCTGAATCCACCACCAATAGTCTCTGTTTGCCAAAGCATGCCAATCATAAACGGGATTGCCCCAAAGCTGCCCGCTTCTGCTGAAAAGGTCCGGCGGGACGCCTGCGACAACGCGAGGTTTCTTTGCCTTTGTCAACTTGAAGATTTCCGGATGAGCCCAGACGTCGGTGCTGTCATAGGCGACGTAAATGGGGATATCTCCTATTATCTGAATGCCGTGCCGGTTGCAGTACTTCTTCAAGGCATGCCATTGCAGGAAGAACACATACTGCAGAAATTTTTCTCGGTCAATAGTACGCCCCAGTTGCCGCCGGACGGATTTAAGAGCTTGCTTTTTTCTGTCTCTGAACTCCGGCGGCCAGCGGCACCATAATCGCCGGCGAAAATGTCGACGCAAGGCAATGAATGTGGCGTAATCTTCCAGCCAATCCTTATTTTCCGAACAAAACGCTGCGTAGTCCGGTTCGTCTGGCAAACCCTTGAAACGCTCAAAAGCAGCGGTCAGCAATTTTGTTTTATAAGATATGACTAATCGGTAGTTCACATGGCCTTCGGGGAAGCTGGGTCTATCTCGAATATCTTTTCTGTTTAAAAGCGCCTGGCGATACAACAATTCGGGGCTGATAAGCAAAGTATTGCCTGCGAACGCGGACAGGCAGTTATACGGCGAATAGGGATTCTTGATAAGTGTGGGCGGATTCAAAGGCAGCACTTGCCAGTAACGCTGCCTGGCCCGACAAATACAATCAGCGAATTTGTATGCCTCAGGACCGAAGTCGCCGATTCCGTATTTTGAGGGGAGCGAGGTTATATGAAGCAGTAAGCCGCTTGCTCTGCTCTTGGTCATACGCGGTTCTTATACAGAAGAAGTTTGTTGTTAAACCTTTATGTCCAAATGATGTGCCAAATTCCTAAAATGTTCAACCCATTTTTCCGCAACCCTATCGCCCGAGGCGGCTTTCTTAATCATATCGGGGTACTTTTGCCTGCTGATAGCGAAGAAGACATTCTGAGCTTTCTGCAAATCAAGTTCCGAAGTCAGTTTAAGCAAGATTCCAACCGTTGCCTCTATGGTTTCAAGAAGATTGACGTCATCGGGCGAGTTCTCGAACGCATCCATAAGACGGTTGATTTTGTGGCTGGCTTCAAACTGCAGGGTGGCTTCATCGAGCTGCAGCGACAATCTGGTCGCCTCATCAACCAACACCTGGAGCCGGTGCAGGTCAGATACATCTTGGCGTATTACTGTGCATAAATCCTGGTTAAGTATGAACTCGACCGGAGTGGAAAGAGCCTTTGGCAAAGGTATATTCATGCCGCGCATTACCTTCATGATTGCGTAATTGTGTTCGTAGATATGCCGAAAAGAAGCTTCAATTTCCTCCCATGTTGTCCGGAGCAGTTCATACAAGATACGTCGCTGCTGGTCCTTGAACAAATGCCAAAGCGAATAGTTGTTTCCGGCGAAAGAAATATTCATCAGGCGCATAACCTCGGTGGTATCACCTTTGGTAAAGGCGTTCTTAAGACTTTCTCGCATGGCAAAAAATGCCTCATCAAGCATGCGGGCGTTTACGGCGCCGATCAAGTTATGTTCGCCGAAGTAAAGCACAGCGAAGTCGAGAGGGTGCCTCTCCAGAACGATATTGGACAGCACCGTTGCCCTTCCCGTGGCGAGTGTCTGAATCCCCGCGTCAACGCGGTCATACGATTCGATATTTGTCGAATAGCAATAAACGTCTATCTTGTCGGGGTATTCTTCGAAAATTGAACTAACCGCCAGGTGAGCCCCCACCCTGTTGAGGTCAATGCTGCTGGATTTTATAAGAGCCTCGTAAGTCTGCTTTCCATCGGTAAATTCTTTGGAATTGGTGGGGGCCTTCTGAAGGATATCCTTATACCCCGGTTCGAAATCCTTTCCGTTCACTTCTTTGGCCAACTGGATTGCGCGGCCGGCATAATTCATTATCTGGACCGCCTCTATTCCACAGATGTCATCGAAAAACCACCCGCAGCTTGTGTACATCAGCATGGCATTTCTTTCCATCTCGAGCAGTTTCAACATGGCCACTTTTTCAGGGTAGTCGGGCTGCCTGCCCGCGGCCCCCGATATGAAGCTTTCTATGTTCTCCATAGATCTATCATTTACGACCGTGATGTACTTGTTTCTTAACTCCCACGGGTCGGACACGTATTGAGCCGCTTCGCCTTCATAAATTGGAGTTAGCCGGTCCCGGAGCCAATCCATGGCTTCACGGAGGGGCGCACGCCACTGCTGCTTTCCCGACGGATACCTGCCGTAACAGCAGCCGCAGTTGCTTCTCCATCTCTCGACGCCGTGACTGCAGCTCCATGAACTGTTTTCATAGATTTCAACCTCGTAAGCGGGCGGGAACCTTTCGAGATATTCGCCGTAGACGGTTATTTTGGCCAGGTTCTTTGATTCGAGGTAGTGGAGGCAATACGCCAATGCCATGTCGGTGTGGTGATAATGGTGGCCGTACGTTTCGCCGTCGGTCGCAATATGAGCAAGCTGGGGTTTTTCATTGTTTTCCGGCAGGACCCAAACCAGTTTCTTGGCAAATACTTCGCCATTCTGCAAGAGATGCCCGTCGGCAACATCTCGGGCGGTCGGACCATGGTAAAAAAACAGGTTTATGGTTCGTCCCGAAGCAAGCCGGCACAAGTAGGGCCTGGTTGTGTCTATTTTCTCCCGGTCGATATTTGTCCACTGCTTAGTTCCGAGCTCACGGAACCGCCGCGCCTGATGGGGGGCAAGAACCGTAAATTTGATATCGTTTTCTGCGAGAATATCCAATGTTTCCAGGTCTGCCGCAGTTTCAGGCAGCCACATTCCTTCGGGCTTTCGCCCAAAATGATATTCGAAGTCCTGAATCCCCCAGATAATCTGCGTGCGTTTGTCTCTTGCGTTGGCAAGAGGCATAATGATGTGGTTGTAAGCCTGTGCGATAGCGGCGCCGTGGCCGGAAAACAATTCGCGGCTTTTTTTATCCGCATCAATTACACTTTTATAGACATCCAGGGCGTGTCTCTTGAGCCAGTACAGAAGGGTAGGGCCGAAATCAAAGCTTATCCTCGAATAATTGTTGACTATATCTATAATCTTTCGATCTGGGCCGAGTATTCGGGATGCGGCGTTCTGCCTGTAACATTCTTCGGTTATTTTATCGTTCCAGTCATGATACGGATACGCGGAATCCTGCAGTTCCACGTCTTCCAGCCACGGATTTTCCCGCGGGGGCTGATAGAAATGGCCATGGATACAAACATATCGTTTCATTATTAAGACCCTCCTCCGGCAAGGGAGCGATAGATCTCACTGCGTTCTTCTTGTCGGGCGCTTTCGGTCCCGGCGGCTATTGTCTTTGGTTGTTTCTCCTGCATAGACCGATTACTCCTGTTTTTCTGGTTTTGTTTTGCGTTTTGCGTCGAAGCTCCCGGCAAAATAACGGCCGGGTTCGATTGGTTTGATCTCAAAATAGTCGAAGTCGGCGCTTCCGTGGTCAACCACGAGATAGACGGCGGTTGTTTCACTGAGAGGCTTTCCGAAGTAAATGCCGGCCTTGCTCTGGGGCATTTCGATGGTTGGCTCTTGTCCATTAAGGCCATAGAAGATTCGCCACTGGCGCGTATTCTCGTTCCAGGTGAGTCTGGCCTTGGCCGAGGTGGGCGGGGTCGAATACCGAACCTGGTTTTGGCGGTCGAATTTGAGCGGCGAAGATGTCTGCTCATCTTTAATCTCCAGCGCGATGTGGTCTCTGTCGAAACGGAAGGACAGGCTGCGGGTGCGGGCATCTCTGAAAAGGATGCGCGGACCCGGTGACTTGCCGCCATTGCCAGGATTGTAACTGAGGTTTTTTACTGCAAAGGCGGCCTCAAACGAGCCCTTGCCGGCAATGCGGTTTATACCGTTCGACCGGCCAAGCGAGTTGACCGTATACTGGCCTTTTCCATTGAAGCCGCCCGTATAACCCTTGTACTCGACCCATCCTTCGGCATCGAACTGGGGCCCCGTGAAAGTCTCGACCACCGATTTGACCTGGACGGGCGGATAAGAAAGCGACGGTGGAGGCGTCATAAGCCACTTCAGATTGAAGGCGTAATGCTCGAAACTGCTAATCAGGTGAACAACTCCGTCGAGGCCCTGGCATACGGCCATATAGCCCTGATGTTCTGCGTTGCTGCCGCTCATGATGAACAACCCGCCGTTGGTGCATTCGACCGGCCGGCCCGGCCCGTCGTCGGTGATGAGCCGCTTGTAGGGCCAAGTCTGGCCGCCATCAAGCGAGACCGCGCCGAACAGGCCGCGGCCCTCGCGCTGCCGGCCTGTACTGTCGGTAATCATAATTCCTTTGTCGGCAAAGGATGCGAAAAAGAGCGACCCTTCTCTAAGTCGCAGCAGCACGAGGCGCTGGCCCCCATCGACGTGGGGAAACTCGCTCGCGACCGAAACGAAGGTTTTGCCGCCGTCACTCGAGATGCTCTTGGCCATCATACCATTGATTTCGCCGCCCCGGCTGTAAGCCAATATTCGCCCATCTTCAAGCTGGGTGACGCCGGCGTGAATGCCCGGGATGTCACCGCCGGGGTTTGTCCAGGTCAGACCTTCGTCGGCGCTCATCCACAGAGTATCGGGACCGTCGACGGTAAGCACTATCCGGCCATCGTTCATCCTGAATACCGGCTCGCTGGGCATATGACCTCGCTCAAATTCCGGCAGAATCATCCGCGCCCGAGACCAGCTCGCGCCGCTGTCGGTCGAGGTGCGCATAACCAACGCCATTTCTCGATGTTCGTCACCATAGGAAAGGCCGGTGAAATGGTAGATGGTATTTTTTCCATCGAACCACAATGCCGGGGCGTGGTCGTTTCGGTCGGGTCCGTCCCAGAAGGGTGAGGCAGGCTCCCATTCGTCAGCGCCCCAGCGCAGCCGGCTGGCGGCCTGAGCCAGCTCCCAGTTTCTTTCGGAATCACAGGTGTACCAGACGGTCAGCAGGTCGCCGTTGGGACACTCCACAATGGCGGGGTCGTGATTGTGAGCGGCAAACAGCGGGCCGTTACACTCTCGCGGGATTTTGACGTATTTGCGGGGACCTTTGAAGTAAGGCTTTTTGGGGTCCGGACCCCTGGCTGCTTCAGTCGGGCAACGCGCAACGACATTCTGCTGATTAAGCGGCGGCGGCGGAGCCGGCAGAGGTTTTGTTTCGGGCGGCTCACCGATGACCACCCGCAAACCCGTAACCCAATTTCGAGTCTGCGGCAGCGCGCCCATACGGTTGGCCGAACGCATGATATAAGGGCCATCGTGGCCGCTCCTGGTGACGCGAAAATCACCCTCGACGTATCCTACGGGGTCCGCCTGCAGGCCTGCCCGGTAAGGGCCATACCAGTCGTGACACCATTCCTCCACGTTGCCGTGCATGTCATACAGGCCCCAGGCATTAGGGGGAGTCCGGCCTACTTCGAGTGACCTGCCTCTGGTGGTGAATTCTTTGGGCAAGACATCTGCCGCATAGTAATTAGTGGCTGTCCCCGCCCGGCAGGCGTATTCCCACTCGGCCTCCGTCGGCAGCCGGTAGGGCAGGCCCTCTTTGTCCGAGAGCCACTGACAAAAGGCCTGCGCATCATACCAGTTTACATAGACGACGGCTTCGTTGTCTTCTTTTGAAAAGCCGTTTTTGCCGCGCAATTTCGCACGCTCGGGGTCGAACAATTCATACTGAAAGTTGGTCACTTCGGAAACACCCGCATAGAATGGTTTGGTTATCCTGACTTCATGGGTTGGTTTCTCGTCGAAGTCCCCGTAAATCAGACAGTCCATGCGGTCTCCCCGTCCGCCGGTATGAGGCAATATTTCATAGGGCAGGGGGATTTTCAATTGGCCCATTTGAAACACACCGGGCTCAATACGGACAAACTTCATCCCCATGAAATTGGTGTATTCTTTGCCTGTTGGGGTATCGGCAGCTTGTGCCGCCGCAACAGCCAGTAACAGTGCGACCGAAAACGTCCAATTTTTCACGACTCTTTCTTCCATTACCAATCTGCTCCCAAAACATCTTACAATGATTATATTATTCTACTGGGTAAGAACGTCCGTTGGCGGCGGGGCCTCGATCCATTTGATATTAAACGCGTAATGATTCCAACTGCTGACAAGATGAATCACACCATTTGCGGCCTGGCATACGGACAGATAACCCCTCGGTTCGGCCGTGCTTTTGCTCATAGTGAACTTCGTCCTGCCGTTGGTGGTGCCGACGTCGCGGGCGGGACCGTCGTCAGTAACCAGGCGAATTGCCGGCCAAGTTCGGCCATCGTCGTATGACAGTGCCGCGAACAGGCCGAAGACCTGTCGTTTCTTTCCCGCCGAGTCGGTGACCATGACCGGCTGGACCGGTCTTCCTTCATCGTCTTGCCCCGCGAAAGAGGCCAGAAGAAGAGGCCCCTCTTTCAGCCGCATAAAGGCCACTCTTTGGCCGCCCCCGATCGAAGGAAAAATGCTCCTCTGATACGTCCAGGTCTTACCCATATCCGCCGAGATACTCATGGTCATTGCCCTGGGTGTTTCTTTTATGTCACCAGCTATGCGGGTTGCCATCCAGGGTCTTTGTCGGCGAATATCTTCCGTAATCTCGTCGCCCCGGCCGAATGCAATGAGCCGGCCGTCCCTTAATTGAGCAACGCCGCCGTGAATCCCTGCTATGGTCCCGCTGGCATCGTGCCAAGTCAGGCCGTTGTCTCTACTGATGTGGACGGCCGTGCCTCCGCTGCCGCTCGGTGAGGCATCGCACGGAAGCACAATATAGCCTTCTTTGGTTTGAAATACGGATTCGGCAACCTGGCGTCTCGAATCGTGTTCCGGGATTATCAGGCGAGCCTTGGACCAGGTGACGCCGTTATCAACGGAGGTCCTCATAATGACCGCCAGCGGCCCCCACGTCGCAGCGGTCGAAAGCGAGTTGAAATGGTAAATGGTATTGGTGTCATCAGACCACAGGGCCAGAGCGCTGTCGTTGCGGTCGGGAGGGTCCCAGAAAGGCGAGGCAGGCTGCCATTCTTCGGTCCCGTAGCGGAACCTGCTTGCGGCCACGGCGATTTCCCGTCCGTTTTCGGTTATGGTAGTATACCAGATGGCGAGCAGGTCGCCGTTTGGACACTGGACTATCGCCGGGCAGTGGTTGTGCCTGTGGAAGAGCGGCCCATTGGAAGGCTCGGGTATCTTTACAAAATTGCGAGGTCCCCTGAAGTACGGTCTTTCGGCGTCAGGCGGTTTTTGGACATCCGCGGGAATCGCCTGATTGACATTCTGCCGATAAGGCTGCGGGGCAGGCACGGGCAGAAATTTGGCGTGCGGCAGCTCGCCGATGACAACGCGAAAACCGATGAACCAGCTTTTGTCTTCGGGGATAGTCCCCATGCGGTTCGCCGAGCGGAGATAATACGGGAGAGTTCCGTGGCTTCCTCCCCGGGTAACCTTGAAGTCGCCATCCACTCGGCCGACGGGGTCGGTTTGATGCCCGTTTTCGTAGGGGCCGTACCAGTCATAGCACCACTCTTCAACGTTTCCGTGCATATCGTAGAGGCCCCGGGGACTGGCGGTTGTCTTGCCTGTGTGAAGGGGGACGACTTCTTTGCTTCCGCGGCCGCGAACGGGGCTGGGGTACCAGCTTTCGCCCGGATTCTTGATGAATTCCGCGGGCAGTGAATCGCCCGTCCAGAAGAAGGTGTTTGTTCCCGCCCGACAGGCGTATTCCCACTCGGCTTCCGTGGGCAAGCGGTACGGCAGGCCTTCCTTTTCGCTCAACCAGTCGCAGAATGCCTTCGCATCGTGCCAGCTTACGAAGACAACCGCTTCGTCCGCGTCAATTGAAAAAGCTTTTTTGCCCCGCAGATGTTCGTGTATGCGGCTAAACTGTTCGCACTGGGCGTTGATAACCTCACAGACCCCCATATAAAAAGGTCTGCTGATTGTAACCTCGTGGGTGGGATGCTCGTCATAGTCGCCGCGAGGGGACATACCGCGTCTTTCCACAAGCTCCTTTGAAAGTTCCTTTTCGCCAAAACCCATCTGGAATACCCCGGGCTCTATTCGGACAAACTTCATGCCGATAGAGTTCGTATATTCTTTGCCCGTCGGCGTTTCCACTGCGAAGGCATTCTTTGCCCGGCTCGGCACTATGGCCAACAGTACTACGAGCAGGGACAGCGTTTTATTTGTCATTCCATTCATCCTCTTGATTAGACCTGAAGCATTGCCAGGATTAAACCGACCCGATTTCATGGCTGAGCAGCTTCTTGCCTCGCCAAACGGATTTTGCTTTTGTCTTTCCATCGGCGCCATAGACAGTCCACTCGTAAGTGCCGTCGTCGCGGTGGACCTTCTGCCACTGCTTTGCGCCGTCACTGGACCAGTATGTCTCGGCGCCGACCTTTTCACCTGCACGGTAATCTACCTGCCACTGTTTGTTGCCGTTCTGGTAATACCAGGTCTCCGTACCGTGCAGAAGATAGTGGCCATCCTCGCCCGTGCCGGCGCCCCAGGTGACTTTGGGCTTTCCGTTCGGGTATTCCTCGCGATATTGTTTGACCGTCTCAGGCTTGATGTTCACCTTGAACGCAGAAGCAATCTCGGCCTGCCCCTGTGAACCCTGCAGGACCCAGGCCTCGTTGAGTTCGAAATGCAAATCAGGATGATTATGAGATGTCACCACATGAATCATTCCGTTCGGGCTCTGGCACGCAGTCACATAGCTGACCGTTTGTACTCTGACCGGCTTGCCGTCTTTGCCGATGACGTTGCCGCCGGTGAGCTTCCTGACCCGCCAGGTTTTGCCCTTGTCCATGCTTATAGCTGCATACGCGCCGTTGCCGACCCAGCCCCTCGGCATCTGCTCGGCGGACAGCTTGTCGGAGAGCTTCATGTCGCCGACGTAAAAGAGGTTGCCGCTGCGGAGCCTGATAAAACTCGCTCGCAAACCCCCGCCGAGAGCGGGCAATGGCGACTTCACGACTTGGTATGTCTTGCCGAGGTCGCGGGAGATATTCAGCGGATGGAACCCGTCAACGTCGACCTGTTTTCCACCAAAGGCCATGATTGTGTCGTCATCAAGTATTATAAATGCCGAGTGCCTGCCGTGGGTTCGGCCGCCGGTATCGTACCAGGTCCTGCCGTCATCCCTGCTGGCGAACAGCTCCGAAGTGATGGAAGGGTTCGACCCGTCCACCGACACATAAATAGCGCCCTTTGAATCACGGAACGCGCTGGTTGTCGGCTGGGCCGAGAAGAATCCGATTTTCGAGTCGAACAGCGGGAACTGCACCGGCGCCCAGGTCGCTCCGTTGTCCGTGGAAGTCGTCCATTGGAAGGGATATCCGGCTTCCATTCGGGGGCAACCCCAGAACAGCCAGATTCGGCCGTTATCGTTCCAGAAAATCGGGGCCTCATCGTCCGCATCGACCATGTCAGGCCAGGGGGACGGCATGTCCCAATCGTTCGTACCGTAGCGAAGACGCATAGTCATCAACGACACGCAGGCGTCGCGTTCGCCGCCGAGCATTGTGTTGTAATATCCGGCAAGCAGGTCTCCATTGGGTAGAGCTTGCAGAGCGGAATTGTGGTGGCCGCCGCCGTAGCCGCGCTCGATACCTATCTCCCATGCAACATCGACAAGCGAATTGCGTCCGAAGTCCGGATAGAGCAGCCTTGTGCGGTAATAGGGCTTAGTCAGGTCGGGGCCTTGTTTGATTCCGTGGGTGCTTTGCTTGACGCATTGATGCCAGAACGGTAATTGGGCGGGAGTCGGCGCGGTCTTGGGTATCTCGGCCTGAACCACGCGGAAGCCGATGCCGTGTCGGCCGGGTATGACTCCGCTGGTCTTGAACCATGAATTCAGGGCCTCTGCCATCCCCATGTTTTGGCCGTCGAGCTGCCTGGCTATGTAGTCCGCCGAGGGCGGTCCGAAGGCCGGTGGCGCCGCGGCCCGATTTGACGAGCGTGAATAAAAAGGCTTGTCAAGTTGGGTATAATCAAGGCAGCCTCCGCGGACGATTTTGAACCATTCGTACTCCGGGCCGACCGGGTCGACCTGAGTTTCTTCGGGATATATGCCGTGCCAGTCCAGACACCATTCGGCAACATTCGTGTGCATATTCTTAACGCCCCAGGCGTTGGCAGTTTCAGGCTCAGGCCGGAAATCGCCCGATGAGTATGCAGTTTCTGTCCCTGCACGGCAGACATACTCCCACTCGGCTTCGGTCGGAAGGCGATAGGGCTTGCCTTCCTTCTTGCTGAGCCATTCGCAGAACGCAACCGCATCATACCAGCTTAGACCTGAAGCATACGGCGCGAACTTGTCGTAACCCGGATACTCCGGCCTGAATTTGCGGAACTGGTCAATGGTCACCTCGGTTTGCGAAATATGGAAAGGCTGCGTGATTGTCACCTCGTGGCAAGGCGCCTCGTTGTAAATGTCCGAGCCGATTTTTGGATTCGGGCTCCTGCCGGAACGCTCGGGAACCCATACCACTTCTATCAGGCTGCGGTTGTGGTCGTCGGCACTATGCCAAAGAGCTTCAGCAGGCACCGGTTCCCTGCTGCCGCCCGGGATAGTCCAGTAAAAATGCAAATCAGGCTCGTTTTTGCGCATATATTCAACAAGGAACGGCACCATTTCATCCTTCACGAGCCCGACTGTTCCGGACCGGACCGCCTTGGTGGTCCAGCCGTCAAAAACAATCTTATTGTTGATGGTCAGGCGGATACCGTGGTCGTATTCGGCTTCAAATTTAATATCCCCGGTTATGGGCGACTTGATAAATCCGCGCCAGCGGGTTATCAAAGTATTGTCTCTTTTTTTCTCTCCGGTCCAGTCGAAATCAAGCTGTGATGTCTGCACCAGCCGCAGTGGGCGGCTGTCGTCATAAATGATGCCGACGAGCCCCTTGCGGTATCCCTTCCAGCCGGCGGCCGGCGGAAGCCTGCCGTCCTTGTAATGTCCCGGAGAATAGTAAATCCCCGCTCCTTCCGGAAGATCCTTGTTCTCCAGGCCCATGATGAAGCTGCCCGGCTCGATACGCATCATTTGCATACCGAGGGAATTGCTGAATGTTCCCTGCTTCTGGTCGCCTGCGAAAGCAAATGATATACAGGGGACCACCGATATAGCGGCAAGCACAAATCTTTTCTTCATTCTGGCACTCCTGCAAGATAAATAATCCTGAATTCGCCGGATAGTCGGAAAACACGTCTGTTCCCAACCCCATCAGGTAAGAACTTCCGGCCAAATTGGCCCAATACCTGCCTGTTGTTCGGCAATTCTAATGAAAACTGCTTCTGCCGGCAAGCTCCTTTTGGCGGCGCGCCGGGATGGCTGGGAAACATGGCATACGGGTTTGGGGATAAGAGTTATGACCAAACATCGCTGGAAGAAGCCAAGAACGGCGACGGGAGGGGCTTGGATGCCTGATTCATCACTAACATCTATAATGAGGGGCGATCAATAGGCTTAAGGGGGTTGGTACACCGAGATTGCCGCATAGTGCAAGTTGCCTGCCTCAGCGTCTGCGTACGTCCATATACACGGCAATAAGGATAACCAGTCCCTTAACAATATACTGCAACGAAAAATGAACACCGGCCTGGTTCAGACCCTTATCAAGGATACCAATGATGATAGCGCCTATCAAAGTGCCGTAAATAGTGCCTCGCCCGCCGGTGAAACTGGTTCCGCCGACAACCGCCGCCGCAATGGCGTTCAATTCGAACATGACTCCTGAGGCAGGCTCAGCCGAATAAAGCTGAGATGTATGGATAAGACCTGCCATGCCAGTAAGAACCGAGCAGGCCATGTAGACCAGGATTTCGTTACGGACAAGGGGAATGCCCGTAAACCGCGCAGCTTCGCGATTGCCGCCGATTGCGTACAGATGCTGCCCAAACCGCGTCCTGTGAAGAACAATTGCGACCAGTGCGAAGAGGGTTAACATTACGATTACAGGAATCGGCACCATGCCGAACAGACGGCCATTGCCCAGGGCAAGCAATATAGTCTCGTGGTCCGGAATGCGCATGGGGCGGCCCTCGTTGAAGCGAAGGGCCGCACCCCTTGCCACCAGCATCATTGCCAGGGTGATGATGAAAGGCGGCATTTTTGTTTTGGAAGCGCAAAGTCCATTAAAAGCCCCGAATCCGGCGGCCACGCCTAACCCGGCCAGGACAGCAATCATCAGCCATCTCAGGCTTTGCCCGTCTGACTGACCTTTCGCAAGGATATAAACCGTTGTTGTACCTACTAACGCCAACAGAGCGCCTACGGAAAGGTCGATGCCGCCGATGAGAATTACCAGGGTCATGCCAAATGCAAGGATGGCGTTCACGGAGATTTGCTGCACCAAGTCGAGCATATTCTCCGGCTTGAGGAAGTCCGGCACCCATAAGTTGAAAAGCAGCAGCAGGACCACCATGGCCAACGCCAACGGCAATATCTGTTTAACCTTTCTCACTCACTTTGGCTCCGACAAGCTGCTCCATGATTTGTTCTTCCGTAATGTCAGCGGCATTGACCGTGTCCAGAATGCGCCCGTCCCGATAGAGCGCGATGCGGTGCGAGGTGTGCAGTACTTCTGAAAGGTCGGAGGATATCAAAAGGACGGCCATTCCGGATTCCACCAACGAACCGATAATGGCAAATAACTCTTCACGGGCGCCGACATCCACCCCCCGGGTCGGCTCGTCGAGAATGAGAATCTTGGGACGGCGCTCCATCCACCTTCCCACAAGGGCCTTCTGCTGGTTCCCGCCCGAGAGTGTATCGATGCTCTGTTCCGGGTGGGCTACCTTGATGGAAAACCCGTTTATTGCGCGATCGATAATCTCTCTGCGTTTTCGCCGGCTGGGAAACCAGCCGGAAATCCATTCATTAACCCAGGGCAGCGCTAAATTAAACCCGACGGACTGGAACATGACCAGCCCTTCCTGCTTGCGGTCTTCCGGAACCAGGACAATCCCCTTATCCAGAGCATCACCGGGGCTGTTGATAGATACCGTTTGGCCGTCAATTCGGATTTCTCCCTTATGGACAGGGTCAATGCCGAAAAGTGCACGCGCCAGTTCCGTTCGGCCGGACCCTACCAATCCTGCCAGGCCGAGCACCTCACCGTAATGCAGTTCAAAACTGACATTATGAATTGTCGGGCTGCTCAAGTTATCAACCGTCAGAGCCGGCTTTCCCGTTTTGAAAGCAGGCCGATGGAAATGGTCCTTGATGTCGCGTCCCACCATCCAGCGAATCAGTTCGCGCTGATTGAGCTGCTGCGTAAATTGTGTACCCATAGAACGGCCGTCACGAAGCACCGTTATGCGGTCGGCCAGGCGCATGACCTCTTCCAAGCGATGGGAAATATAAATGATTCCCGCTCCCTGCGACCTTAAGCGTCGCAGGGTAACAAATAATGCTTCGGTCTCCGCCTCGGAAAGTGAGGAAGTCGGCTCGTCAAGCACCAGAATACGGGCCTGACAGGACAGCGCCCGGGCGATTTCCACCAACTGCTGATGGGCGATGCTGAGCTGCGAGACAGCGGTGCCGACTGAGCGGATCTCGTGCAGACCCAAATCGGTGATAAGGGTTTCGGCGTCCGCCGTCATCTTGCGCCGGCACAGACCGGCCAGTCCCTGGGGCTCCCGGCCCAGGTAGATGTTTTCGGCAATGGATAGATGCGGGACGAGGGACAATTCCTGGTGGATAATTCGTATGCCGTAGCGGTTGGCGTCGGCAACGCTGCGGATATTAGCCGGCTGTCCGAAGATTCGGATTGTGCCGGAATCGGGAAGATGAATCCCGCCAAGCACCTTGATAAGGGTGGATTTGCCCGCGCCGTTTTCGCCCACGAGAGCATGGATTTCTCCTTGTCGCAGACCGAAGTTTACGCTATCCAGCGCGGTGACGCCGCCGAATCTCTTGGTGACACTGTCAAAGGTCAGAAGTTCTGCTTCGTTGGCGGCGGATTGAACCATCTTTTCACTTTGCAGCTAAAAAGGAATCGGCGTTTTCTCTGGTGACCAGCTCCACACGTACTTTGATATCTTTCGCCACGGTTTTGCCTTCAAGGTGTTCATACATTTTTTCGGCGGCAATGCGGCCCATTTCCTTTGGAAATTGCGCCGAGCTGGAGAGCAGCTTGCCCGCTTTGATGGCGGCGACCCCCTCGGCCGAGCCGTCGACCGTGACCACAGTTACATTCTTGAGCCTTCCCGCCGATTCAAGCGCGGAGATGGCGCCTAACGCGCTGGGGTCGTTAATGGGAAAGACCGCATTGAGGTCCGGATAGCGTCCCAGCAGGTCGAGCATGACCGGCCGACCGCCCTCAGTGGTACCCTGGCCCTCCTGGATGTCCAATATCTGCATGTCGGGATATTTGGCCAGTTCTTCCTTGAATCCGGCGACACGGTCAATGCAGGCCTTGTTGACGGATCGATGCAAAATGACAATCCTGGCGGGCCGGCAGACCTTGGCCAGGGCCCGCGCGGCCAGCCGGCCGGCTTGCACGTTGTCTGACGCTACCTGACAGACAACAAGATCCATATCCCTGACCGGCGCATCAACGACTATACACGGGACGCCTTTGTCTTTGGCCTGAAGGAGGCTGCCCTTTATGCCCTCCCAGTTGACAGGATTAATGAAGATGCCCGCGGCATCTTGAAGGATGAGGTCGGAAATGTCATTTCGCTGCTTCAGGCTGTTCCACTGGGCATCGAGAGTCACCAGCCGGTCGCCGTGGGCCTCGACGACCTGTTTGACGCCTTCGTTCAGATCGACAAAAAACGGATTGTTCATCGTCTGGAATGTGACCCCGAACAACCGGCTCTTTTCTTTGCGCTTACATCCTACAAAACACAGTAGGATTATTACCCCACCCAACAATAATATCTTCGTTTTCATACAACCGTCTCCCAAAGACTGCCGGGTTTCGTTTGATATGCCCGCCCCGCACCGGCAGTAATGGCCGGTGGACGTGCTCTTGTCAGGAGCGGGCACAGTCCTTTATCCATTGCGCACTTTGCTCGCGGCTAATAAGGATTCGACGGCATCATGTCCCATGCCTGCAGGGTCCGGACCTTGGCCGGGCCGCCCTTCGAGAACAGAACCACGCCCAGACTGTCTTTGCGCGTCGGATAGATTCTTCGCATCACCGCCTGGCGATTGTTGGCGAAGACCTCGACGACCGACTTGTCCACAAAGACCCGCAGCTTCAGAGGTTCGCCGGATTTCAGCTCGAATGGCCCTGCTTCGACCGACTTCGGGCCTTCATCCAGGCTTGACCTGGTGGTATCAACCTTGAGCATCTTCTCGGCGGCATCGTAGAAGACCAGAGTTTGCTCTTCACCGCCGGGGGAGGTGCAGACCTTCACGCCGAACTGCTTGGCGCCTTTGGGCACCATTTCCAGCGACAACTCAAGACTGTTTCCGCGAATATCTTTCAGCGGCATCTCGGAGTCGGCCCGGATATTCAGATTCTGCATTTTCTTCGGGTTGTATCGCAGGACCTCCAGTTCCTCCGGCGGCCACATTCTCAGTGTGTTGTCCTTTGCCAAGGCCAGGACGCGAGGCAGGCTGAAGGAACCCGACCAGCCGCTGGCGTCGCGGGTCTCCTTCTTTCGGCCATCGAAAATCCAGACCCACATGATGCGTCGGCCCCTGCCGTCGAGCATACTCTCGGGGGCGAAATACGCGCGGTCCACCCAGCTCATCTGCTGGTGATATTCGGGATAGAACTGCTCGTTCTTCCACTGGCCCAAATAATAGCGGCAGCCGAGGCTGTGACTTATGCACAGAAGCATGTACTTGTCGCCGATCCTGAACATATCCGCACAGGAAACGTCTTCGTTGATGTCCACACCCTCAACACTGTGGGCCAATAAGTTGCCGACGTACTTCCATTCGCCTTCGAGGCTGTCGCACTTGGCGATTGCGGGTCTTTTGCCTCCGAATATGGCGTAGTAGGTATCGCCCTCAAGCCAGCCATACGGGTCCCATGAACGGTATTTGTCGTGATGAGGGTCGCCCGGGGAGGTCGCGGGTGTGATGAGCGCGAGCTTCTTCCATTCGTTTAGCTCGTCATCGAGCGCCACAGCCATGGTGTTACCCTTTCGCTGCTGGTCGTGGTAGCACATTGTCGGGACGCCGTCTTTGTTGATGAAGCAGTTTCCGCTGAACATGCCGCCGACGAGTCCTGTCGGGTGATGACGCCAGTGGACCAGGTCGGTGCTGGATATGTGTCCCCAGCAGTGGCCTTTTTCGTTTTGGAAAATGTAAAACAGGTGATACCGTCCTTTCCAGAATATGGCGCCGTTGACATCGAACGGAGAGCACCTGCCTTCCAGAGTAACAAAGTGGTACCCCGGCCGATAGGGGTCTTTCAGGAGCTTTTCCCTTAGCGCCCTGGTGCTCCGAATCATTTCCTGCAGATTCTCATCACCCCGCGCGGCGCCGTAGGGGCGCCCGGGCAGAATGGCGGCTATGGCCGCCGCGGCCAGCACAATCTTCTTGCGTAGGTTCATGTCTGATGCCCTTTCATTATGAAAAACTTACCTTGCACCTGCAATGTTCATTTTCTTATGATGCAACTGTGTCTGTCTCCAAAAAGCCACATCTCCGGAGGCCATGCGCAGTACCAAACGTTGCCGGAAGATTACTCCACAAACACCGCCTCAACGTCTCTGATGCCCTTTTGTCTGAGGTGCATTCCCTCCCAGGCCACAATCATAATCTGGCGGAAACAGTGACTGAAGCCCCACTCGGTGATAATGTGGTCCCAGCCCAGGCCCGCGTCGGTAGCCAGAAACGGGATGCAGCTTGGCGAATTCCAGTGCATCCACCGCAGATTTTTCGCGGCTTGTTCGAGGGCCTCTTGGTCGCCTAAATACTTGTATATTCGCGTATGGACCAGGGCGGAGCCGGCGGTTATTCCAAAGGGGGCTTTTGGGCAGAAGTTGAGCTTTTTGGCCCGGATGACGTCAATGTGCCCCGGATGCTTGACGACGCCGGTATCGCGAGTGAGCTTGTCGCGGATGTACTTTGAGCCGCGCCGCATCATCTCGACATATTTCGGTTTGCTCCGCCACTGTGGGTAGGCCAGCAGCGCACTGATTACCTGCAGGGTAAGCGTGTGATAGTAATTGGAATCGAGCGCTACGCCATCCACAAATTCATACTTGTGTCCGATATTGTAAGGGAAGTATCCGTTTTCAAGCTGATGCGGCGATATGCCGTTGATGATTTGGTCCTCTGCATAATCCATGAGTCGCCGGTCGCCCAGGTCGTTGCCGACGAGCCACATCGCGCAGGCGAGCGAGCCGCCCATGTTCATCGTGTACTTTCTCTCCGAGCCGATAGTCTTGCCGTTTTCGTCGAGGAAAACCCTCGCGTCGAAAAAATGCTTTTCCCGATTGAATGCGAGCGGGTTGTCAATCCACCAGTTCAGCTCTTCGGCCGCCTCGCGGAGGAGCTGTTCGTCCTGGAGAACGTGAGCGGCGGCGCGGATACCCCGCATGTTACGACCGACGTGACACGAAATGGTCTCATATTCGATAGTTGGTTTCTCCTCCGTCTTGCCCTTAAAATCAATCTTGACGGGCTCCTTTATCTCTTCATAAGGTATGCGACGTCCCTTGGCCTTACGGCGATATTTGCGGAAGGTCTTTACAGCCGCTTTGAGGGCTTCGAGCGTTGCAGGGTCTTTGGTCATCGCATAATAGTGCGCACACGAGTCCGCCGGCATGCACGCGGACCTCATGCTGCGCATGCCTGCATTGGGCGGCTCGACAGTGCCGTATTTTATGAGGCTTCGGTTGGCCCACTGCTGGCCCTGGTCGAGTTGCGGAATGAGGTCCAACGGCCCGAACGACTGCCATTTTTTCGGTTTGATAGACCATTCAATTTGATTTTTCGCAGCCTCGCCGGCCAAAGCACTCGCCGCAGTCGAACCTGACAGACCTAACGCCAAGGCCCCGCAACCACTTTTCTTGATGAACTGACGCCTGCTCATTGTTTTCTTCATGGTTGCTCTCCTTCAATATTACGCACATTATCTCTAATGTAATGGAAAGTGCAATAGATTTGCTCGAAGGCGAGTAGTTTTTGGGCGCGAAGTCTCAATGTAAGCTTACATTCCGGCCTTGCTGTCACCGGAGCCAACAATTGGCAAGGACGGCAAAATCCAGCAAATTAACCATGCCGTCCCCGTCGGGTGCAGGAGCAATGTCAACAGACGGCTCATACTCTAACCAATGTTCGGCAAGCTTTGCCAAATCCTGATAGTCCGCTCTGCTTCTGGTTGCCTGCCTGGTATTGCCGTATGCTCCCATATTGACTCGGCCGCCGTTCGGCCAGGGCTCACTGCTCCACTCGGAGTTGGGGTCGCCGGCGTCAACGGCCGGAGAACCGGGCAAAAGATGATAATCACTATTTGCCGCATCTGCGAACCGTGGGTCGGCGTCTATGTTGCCCTCGCCGGCGAAGCCGCCTTGCACGTCGCTGTATGACACCAGGCCATCTCCACAGATTTCCGCTTCCTCAGAGGCATTGTCGCCCCAGAGAATACAGTTGGTGACATTCGGACTTGACGTGCCGTAGTTGTCAATTCCGCCGCCGAAACTTGCGTAGTTTCCGCTGAAAGTGCAGTTAATTATTGTTGGCGAGGCGTCCACATTTTCCATGCCGCCGCCCGCATAAGCGGTGTTTCCGGCGAAGATGCAGTGTGCGACTTTTGGGCAAGCAGAGTAATTGGCCATTCCGCCGCCAAAATAGGTATGGCCGCCGGTAATTGTAAAACCTTCAACGACGGACAGAGCACTTTCCCTGCTACGGCAGTAGAATCCCCGATGTTGTTGCGTCTCGGTCCCCTGGCAGTCGATAATGCAGTTGGCCGGGCCGTTTTCACTTCGTACTGTTATGGCTTTTCCTTTCAAGTCGATGTCGCGGTTGCCCGGTCCTGTATATGTGCCGTCAGCTACGATAACCACCGCCGCGTCTGAGGCCGCATCAATCGCCGCCTGAATGGTCGGATATTTCGCTGTCGGCACGCGCAGCAGCGCGCTAACCGACAAAGTGACTCGAACGGTCTGCGGACTGTTTTCTGCATTGGGGTCCAAAACCGATAGTTCGCAGTTGTAGTGGCCCACGGCGAGGCCCGACGTGTTCACAGTGAGGGTGACTGAGTCCAGCTCTCCCACGGAGGCGCTGCCATTATTGGGCTCTGCCTCCAGCCACGTACAGGCCTCGGCAATTGTCCAGTTAAGTATTCCGCAAGTGGCATTCCGTATGAACAGAACGGCCGGTTGTGGACTCGGATCACCTTCAATGTAGGAGAATTCAAGCTCGGTCGGCGTCAGCAGGATAAGCGGCCTGTTGCCTCTCGATTCGTAAGCCCCTATATCGGTTATTGCAGCACCATCATTATTTGCATCAAATGGGCGGGGTTGTCCGTCGAAGTCTGTGGCCGGTATGATTCCGCATGGGTCGTTTGTGCCCGCCTCGACGCATGGGGAATTACACCGCAGACGATAATCGTGAGCTGCCGCATCCACAAACAAGGGATCCTCCGAAATATTACCGTTAATGCCCGCCTGGTCGGGCAATCCACAGTAGTCTGCCCCGGCATTGCCCCAGACATTGTTGTAGGCAATGCAATCCCATCCTGTATTCGAGTCGGCCGCCCACGCAAGCCCGCCCTGGTTTAGTGCGCCGCTGATTATGTTGTTTATTACCACTAACTGACTGCCTTCGGGTTCTGTATTACCGAAGACTATAACATTGCCTCCCTCCCGGGCGGCACTGTTACCAACGATAGTATTATTAATCAGCAGTCCATTGTACATTTCAACGCCGCCGCCGCGGCTTGCCAGGTTGTCATAAATCAGGTTATTGACAATCACGGCGTGGCCATAGTAAACAGACCCGGCAGTTTCGTGATAAACATTTATCCCGCCTCCGCTACACGCTTCGTTTTGCTTGATGATGTTTCGCTCAATAATAGCTCTTGAATTCAGGCAGGCGATTCCACCCCCAAGTCCGTCGACGCCCGAGTCTGCCATTGGACAGTGATTGCCCGTGATTATATTGGCCCTGATAACAGGTGAAGCGTGGTCACAGTAAAGGCCGCCTCCCCAGCAGCCGTTCCAGCCTTCGGTTCCGGTGCCGCCCGTTACGGTCAAGCCGGTCAGCACCGCCTCAGGGCCTTCACCGCTGGCGAACGTTACGGCACTGCCGGCGCCATTTGCATCAATTATGGCAGCGCCGACAACACCCGGGTCGTTAGGGTCGAGGCTCGTGACGGTAATGTCTTTTCCGATGAAATTGATGGTTTCGTAATATGTTCCGGCGGCCACCACCACGATTTTGCCGTATCTTGCAGCGTAAATAGCCTCCTGGATGCGGTCAAAAGGATGCGCCTGGCTGCCGTTCTCCAATTGGTCACTTATATGAGGGTCGCCCGGCCCCGGGTCATTAAGTGCATTATCATCGACGTATAGTTCAGGCGCAGGCCAATACTCATACGCGCCCATATCGACAACAGGGGCAGGACCATTGCCCGTATCCGGTACATTTGGGTCGTCAAGGAAACGTGGCGAGCCCTCCAGGTCGGCAGCAACTAAAGATAGTACAGCCTGATTATCCCCGCTGTCGATGCAAGGCGACTTGCCGGGCGATAGGTAATAGAGACCATTAACCCAGAAATCGTCTCTGTTATTATCGGGCGTACCATTATCGTTCCAGTGGCCCGGCCTGGTGAAGCAGGGGTCGGCGCCGATATTGCCGGTTCCGCCCAAAACGCCGCTCAAGCCCTGAATACAACTGTAGTTGACAGCGGGAGTTCCCCCATAAACTTGAGCGGACTCATCCTCGCCGTCGCTGTCACTGTTACCCCAGAGAATGCAGTTGGTAATCGCAGGATGGCTGGTGCCCTTGCTGGCTATACCCCCGCCGTCATCATCTGCCGTGTTGCCGCCGAACGTGCAGTTGATTACGTTGGGGCTGCTGTTCTGGTTGGACATCCCGCCCCCGTATCCCTGGTCCTCGGGGTAATAGTCACGCCCCGCATGATTGCCTGTAAACTGACAGTTTACAACGGTGGGGCTGCTGCTGATGTTGGCCATGCCGCCGCCGTAAGTGCCGATTTTGTTCCCGCTGAACGTGCAGTTGATTACCATCGGGTTGCTGCCGTCGCGGTTGTCCATGCCGGCGCCGCTGTAGATGTCCGTGGCCAGGTTTTTGCTGAATGTGCAGCCGACCACCGTCGGACTGCTGCCTTCGTTACTCATTCCCCGCCCATAGTTATCGCTGAACGTACAGTTGATAACGGTCGGGTTGCTCCCCGCTCTGTTGCCCATGGCGCCGCCCCCGCTTACGTTTGCTCGGAAGATACAGTTCTTTATGGTTGGGCTGCCGGCCTCGCATCTTATTGCTCCCCCGCAATCATCAGGAGGGAACCAGTATTCGTATCCGTTGATGACGGTAAAGCCGTCGAGGACAGAGTCCGCACCTTCGCCGGTGTGAAAATGGAAACCTCGATGGGGCAAGCTCGCTTCCAGACCCTCGCAGTCAATGATACAGTTTGCAGGGCCGTTTAGACTGCTGACCGTGATGGCTTTTCCGTTGAAGTCGATATCACGGTTCCCTTCGCCCCGGTATGTCCCGTCGGCAACCCAGACCCTCCCTCCGTCCCAGGAACGGTCGATGGCTTTCTGGATTGTGGAAACCTGGGTGGGTACGTAGACGTCGCCGGGACCGTTATCGGTAGCGAACGAATAACAAGCCCCGTCGTTATCGTCCACGGTCGAATTGCCCAGAGCGTCGTCGGCCTCGATTTTGAAAAAGTACTCCGTATCCTGCGAAACCCCTGTCAGTTTCATCGTGTGGCTGGTCCTGAGATCCGAGTCGGTTACTATCAGGTTGGCGCCCGCTCCACAGGCAAGACCCCACTTTACGCTGGCCGTACTGGCTTCGTCCGTTTCGAAGCTGACTTCCGGTTCGGGACCAAATGGGTCTATGTGGACGCCAAGAATAACCGGACCTTCGCAGTCGCCGATGGCGGAATCCTCCGCTACTGCCGGATTACCTGTGCCGTCGTTGGCATCATAATACGTTGCGGTAATAATCTGGCTGTGAGCCAGTTGTACCGTGCCGTCGTCGGGGCTTGGGACCCCTGAGTCGATGGGAGCCGTCCCGGTAAAAAAACCGACAGGGGGAGTTGTTTCCGTTAAGACGACAGTTTCGGAATCACCGCCGTTTGTTGTGACCGTTATCGCCTGAGTCCCGCCGCCTGCGAGGTCGCAATCGCCCAGCGAAACAGATATAGTGCCGGAGCACGAATAATATCTATGGTCGAGATGAATCCGGCCTTTTGGAGGAACCGCCGCAAGAACCGCATTTGACAGATTAAGCCGTCCGTCTGAACGACAAATTCCCGCCTGAATGGGATTGACAGTCTCCATAAGAATGTCATATACGTCAACATTAATCAAAGTTGGATTGGCGGACAACAGAAGCGCACAGGCGCCGGCAACATGGGGACAGGCCATTGATGTGCCTGATGCGATCGTTGTGTAAGCGTCGTAGACCGTACCCATCAGTGTCCCATAGGCCCGAAGCGATAAAATATCGACTCCGGGGGCTGCTATGTCCACCCACCGGCCGTAATTGGAAAAAGGCGCTTTTTGGTCGTTCGAATCGGTGGCGGCAACCGAAAACATATTCCCGTAGCCTGCGGGATATACGGGCGTATCCGAATAGTCGTTCCCTGCCGAGGCAACCATAATTACGCCCTGGCTGTGCGCGTAATCAATCGCTTCCTTCATCGTCTCTGAGTAGTCGCCGCCGCCCCAACTGTTGGACGTGACATCCGCTCCGTTTTCAACAGCATAGTAGAAAGCCGATACCGCATCCGAGGTTGACCCTTGCCCGGTCCAGTCCAGAAACTTCAGGGCCATTATCCGCGCGTTCCAGCACACGCCTGTAATATCAAGACCGTTATTTCCTTTTGCCGCAATTATCCCTGCACAGTGCGTGCCGTGGCCGTGATCGTCCTTAGGGTCGCCGTCGCGAGTGAAAAAATCATAGCCGTATATGTCATCTACGTATCCGTTGCCGTCGTCATCGACCCCCACTGTTCCGTTGAATTCGGCCTCGTTGACCCACATGTTGGCCTGCAGGTCTCTATGTGCGTAGTCAATCCCTGTGTCAACAACGGCAACTACCGCGGTCGGGCTTCCGGTGTTCGAATCCCATGCCTCGGGGCCGTCTATATCACAGTCGGCGGCGCCGGGCGGATGATTATAGTTGCCGCTTTCCGGGTACATCTGCCCTGTATTGTTTAGCGGCCACTGAAGGGAATAAAGAGGGTCGTTCGGCGTCAGATTTATCGAAACAATATAGTTCAGTTCAGCGAACTCGACGCCAGAGGTGTTGTTGTAGGCCGCCACGGCCTCCTCAAGCGATTGACCGGGCGACAGATCGAGTTTAATTTTGTATATTCTTTCAAGATTCGGTATTTTCGCATCCTTGGGCGCCCGCCTGAGCCTTCGCAGAGTCAGTTTTTGTTTTTCAGCCAGAAGCTTTTCATCCTTTTGCAGCAAAGCCTCCATCTGTCGGAGGTTCTTCTTGAAGTCCTTAAATAGCGGCTCAACCCTTTTTAGTCGATACCTCGTGTTTAGTTCGTCGAGGCGCTGCGACAAAGTTAACTCGCCGGCGGACCTGCTCAAGCCCAACTGCTCTGCGACGGCGTTTGCAGTAGTCTCACGAAATTTTATGAGTATCTGGTTCGGGGCGCACTCTCTTGCAACCGGGGCGTTTGCTGCCTGTGTTGAGCCTGCTATTGCCAGCAGAACGGCAAAATTCAGGAGTATCTTTTCACCCATTTTCCACCCTGACGATGACATATCAGAATTTGCGCGTTCCTGCACCATAGAACGTGTTCTTAAAAGAAATTACGCCGGACTTGCCGCGGCTGTTACGGGATGTTTTTTGAGTTTTCTGTGGCATTTGTTTCGAAACCTGACCAGGCCCCAACATCGTGGTTTTTCCTGCACTCTCTACGACTGACCACCCCATTTTTGCGCACTCACACAATGCAGAACCAGATTTCCCGAACTGGGTGTGAGCGATTTGCATTTTTCGCCACTCCTGCTTTTAATAGAAAGCTGGCGCGTATTATAAGTCATTCAAGTCGTATATCAAGAATTCTTTCGGGCGGCTCTGGACTTTCGCGTGATAACGTGTCCTATTGCCGGCGGTGCTGAACTCAACACCCTGGACTCACCACTGTCCGTCAACAAATTGGAGGGTGTCGGCGGGACGTCTTTTATCGGAGACAAGCTTCCGAAAGGTTTTGCACGCTTGCCAATCCGCCGAGCAGTCTTTCAATTCATTGAGCTAATCTTGTCAGGCTGCAGCTGGACATATTCCTTGCCCGAGCCGGACACAGAGCATTTTGACGGCTGTCGTCACCGCTTGTCCAAGCCGCTACAGGCGCCCAGGTTTCAGTTGAACAATGCTCCTAAAACGCGGCTATCAGTACTGATAGCTGCAAAAAAAAAATTCAAGAAAAGCTTTTTTTTTCTTGCATACCCCTTGTCTTTTGTGTTTATTCAGCTTCCAGGTTGAAACCCGAATTCTGGCAACAGAGGTTCTATTGTAAACAGTACTTTGTCGGGGGTGGGCGGTGCTCTGTTTCTCATGATGGCGTTTTATTGGGTTGCTTACGGCTTGGCTGCCTGGAAATTCGGGTCTCATAGGCGGTGGATATCAGAGAGAATCTTAGCGTATACGTAAGTATGGTCCGATAAGGATACTCTGAGCTTCGTTTTGCTTTTTCTGGCGGGAGGGCGTTTTTTCGTGCTGGGAGAGGCGATTATTTATGAAATGGACGTGTAAAGGCATCCGCGGAAAGTACAACCTCCTTGCTGATGGGGCCTATGCCGTTTATGTCTATCTTGCCTTGGCCTAAAGCCTTGGCGATAAATTGGGCAAAATAGGGGGTATGGCAAGTTTTTGGTTGACATCTTAAACGTGAGTTGGTAAGATGTTAAATTATAGCAGGCTCGGCGGATAAGTGCGTGATGGCGTTTTGGGGGCACAAAGATTTATTTGCTTTGAGGCGGAAAACCCAAGACGCGTGACTTTTCTTGAGCATTAGATGCAATCGTCGGCCTTGCTGGAATGAGTATGTGGCCCTTGGTCCGACGGGGCGGCTGGGAAAATTGGAGAAAGGAGACAAGGCAATAAGTGATATGGTAGGTATTTGGGGTAGTTGCGTTGATGAGGCGTTTTGCAGACAAACTTACCCAAACTATAATTTTAGGCTACGCAACACCCTTTTCTTGTTTCTGCCATAACTGTTTAGGCACGGAGAACTCGGCCTGCATTAGCAGGATAAAAGTTGGATGGCTTGTTTCAGGCCTCCCCAGATTATTTTGCAAGGCTATTACAAGGAGAATGATTATGAATAGCGCGACAAGGATGACAAGGATGATGTGCGTTGTAGTTGTATTTGTTCTTTTCTTGGGGTCAGCGGTTTGTTGGCCGGTGCAAGCGCCTTCGTGGGACGAGAACACAAGTGAGGCCGAAAAGATGGAGCAGATACGTGATGCGGCCGCCAGAGACAAACGGGAAGCCGCCAGGGAGGCCAAACGCAAGGCCCTCGATAAAGCTATGGCTAAACTCGAAAAGCGCATCGGCGAAATTGACTTGCCCGAAGACACGAGCCAGCAATTCACAGTAAAAGAACTACGTATCAGCGACAACACACTAATAACCACCGATGACTTGTTAAAGAATGTACCTTTAATATATAACGCGTCCGACAAACCGCTGAAAGAGGCTGAAAGCGAGTACCTTTACGACTTTAGAGTACTGAACGATATTATTTTAGAGCCCGGACAGCCTCGCCGGGTATCAGCAAGAACAATTCAGGGATTTACCCAGTACCTTCTCTCTGTCTACCAGGGCCGCCATTATGCGGGCATATATGTTTATGTGCCGAGAGAGACGGTAAAGGATGGTGTGGCGCTGGAGGATGAGATACTATCCATAAGGGTGCTTGAGGCCGCAGTAACTGATGTCACGGTAAAAACATACGACGCTAACCAGAACAGAACCGAAAAGGGGTATCTGCGCAGTTCGGCCGTTGAGCAGTGGTCGCCGGTGAAAGTCGGGCAGGTGGCAAACCAGAAAGAACTGGATGATTTTGTAAATCTGCTCAACCTCAACCCGGACCGATACGTCTCGGCAGTCGTAACAAAAGGGATTGAACCAAGCTCGCTTGCTGTGGCATACGACATTTACGAAGCAAAGCCCTGGCATTGGTTCGTCCAGGTGGATAACTCCGGAACCAGGGAAAGGCAATGGAATCCGAGAATTGGCATCATTAACACTAATCTTCTGGGTATAGACGACACTTTTACCGCCATATATCAGGCGCCCTGGGATTCGGGTATCGATGAGAATTACGGGCTGTTTGGAAGTTATGATTTTCCGCTGTTGGGACCCCGGCTGCGTCTTAACCTTTATGGCGGTCACAGCGAGTTCGATATAAGTCCGGAGACCGGCATTTTCGATTTTCTCGGCAGGGGTACGTTCTATGGCGGCGTATTGCGATACAACGTATTGCAGACCGAAGGCTGGTTTCTTGATATAAAAGGTTCTTTGGAGCACGTGAGAAGCAAGGTCACTCCTTCGTTGTTTCCGAGCGAATTGGGGACGGACATAAAGTTCTGGCTGTGGGGAGCGGGGATAGACCTGCATCGCTCGGATGATATGTCGAACAGCTCCGCTACGTTAGAATACTTCCGCAGTCTGGGCGGCGAATCCGGCGGCGATGAGTTTGGGCTGGCACGTCTGAATAGCGACTCCATTTTTGCTATCTACACTGCCGCGGCTGCTCACAGTCAGTATCTGGACCCGAATAAGGTAAATCGATTGAGCGGTAGTTTCCGATGGATTGGCTCCGATGAAAGGTTGGTCCCTGCAAAGATGACTGCCTTCGGAGGAATGTACAGTGTCAGAGGCTATGATGAGTATGAGTCTGTCGCCGACGGCGGTGTACTCGCATCCGCTCAGTATGAGTTTGATCTTGTCAAGTACGAAGAGTCCAAGCAGACCGGCGAAACGCAAGAGGAAGCCGCCAAGAAGCCGTTTGTCAGGAAACTTGCTCCTTTGGCCTTCTTCGATTACGGTCGAGCCAAGATAAGACACCCTATTGGAACCGAAAAGGGACATGAAGAGCTGATGTCGGTGGGAACCGGTGCGATTCTCGAACTCGGCGATAATTTTAGCGGAGCCGTCTATTACGGCTATCCGCTGCAGCCTACCGACAGCACGCACACCGGCAAAGGCCGCGTGAGCGTCGGCTTGATGTTTCGATGGTAGAGAAACTTTGCCCGGCGGTGTAGTCGGGCGGCAGGTATAAAAAATCGGGACGGATCTGAAACAATCGTACTTTAGAATAAAGGGGAAAGTAATGGAAAAGGTGAGAAAAATCTCGAACAAGTATTGTCTGAGGCAAATTGTGGCATGGTTTTTGGTCTGGTGCCTGTTTTTCAATGTACCGGTTGCATTTGCCACGCCGAGCGGGGCTGATGTTGTGGCAGGGTCGGCGGGAGTCGGCCAGGCCGGTAACACTACCACCGTAAACATGGGCTCGGCCAGAGCCGTGATTAACTGGGACAGTCTGAACACCTGTTCAAGCGAGATTCTCCAGTTTCTCAAGGCCAGCGGCAGTTTCGCCGTGCTCAACAAAGTGGTTCAGGGGGGTGCGACCCAGTTTGACGGTTCCCTCTTTGGCAATCAGGGCCATATCATAATCGTTAATCCTCAAGGCATTATATTCGGCCCCACGTCCCTTGTACAAGCGTACAAGTTCACTGCTTCGGGACTGGATATCGCCAACAATGACTTTATGAACGGCCATTATCAATTTGTTGCCGGCGACGGGGTCGGAAAGGTGGCCAACTACGGCCAGATTTCCGCCGAGCAGGTCGCCCTCATCGGCAAGCAGGTCCTTAACGCCGGTATCATAAGAAGTCCGGCGGGAGGATACGTCCTGATGGCCGCCGGCGACAGGGTTTTTCTCGGCCAGGAAGGAAGCGACATCGTTGTGGAGGTACAGTCCGTTCAGATTGTAGACCCCACAGACCCCGGAGCGGCCGGTATGGGCGATGTTATTAATGAAGGCACTGTCGAAGCGGCTGGCGGGAAAATAGTCCTTGCCGCCGGCGATACCTTTTCGAGGGCTATAGAGGGCCTTGATTCCCTGACCCTCGCGGTTTCGGGCGGTACCGGCCGGGTCGGCCAGTTCGGAACCCTAAACGCAGATGCCCCCGAAGGCGACGGCGGCAACATCACGCTGACCGCCGGCGATGTGGTTGCTCTTAGCAGCGACAGCCTGACCACCGCAAACGCCGGCGCCAACGGCGACGGCGGCCAGGTCATTGTCTACTCTCCGGAGACGGCACTCTTCCGCGATGGCGCGGCAATTGAAGCCAAAGGCGGCGCCGAATCCGGCGATGGCGGCTTCGTGGAGGTTTCCGGCAAGCAGTATATGGTATTCGAGGGCGAGGTTGATGCCTCTGCCGCCGCCGGCGAAAACGGCAATTTACTGATTGACCCGGCAAGATTGGAGATAAAAGCGGCAGAAGCAGGTACGCCCGAGTGGGATGAGTACGGTGACGGATTTTATTACGATCGTACCGATCAGCTTATTCTTGCTCCGGTAGATATTGTAACCGAGCTGGGACTGCAGAATGTTTTGTTGCAGGCGGATGACCTTATCACCGTTACTGACCCGGTTAGTTACAGTTCACAGAAAGACCTCAAAATGGAGACCACCGCGGATGATAGCCACATAGTTGTTAACGCCGGTGTTACCAATGCCGACTCAGGCAATCTTATACTTAACGTCGGTAACAACGGTTCTATTGACCTGGATGCGGACCTCAGCACCAATGGGATGCTGAGCGGCAACGCTCGCACGGTCAACGTTATCTCGCCCGCGGCCCAAATTCAGGACGCTGTGGGAATTGCCCACCAGACCGAGGAGTCAACCATTAACGTTTCACCCGGACTCTACGAGGAAGGGTGGTCGTTTGCGATAGATAAGCCGGTTACGCTCCAATCAACCGATGGAGCCGACAACACGACCGTCGAGGTGGGCGGCTTGGGAATGGCTGTTATATCCGATGACGTGACCGTCGATGGTTTCACGTTCACAACGGACGAGCAGGACGATGAATCTATTGGTCTTCTTCTTGTGGGCGCTGACCCCGAGCTCGATCTCTATCCTGTCCAAAACGTTACCATAAAGAACAACATCTTCGAGGGCCTTCAGGCGCAGCATCCCTTCTTCGACTTAGTTTACGGCGCAGCGGTTATGGAAGGCACGACGAATGTTTCTATCACCGACAACACATTTATAAACATTGAAGCCTATGGTGATGATGCGCGAGCATACGGTATCGCTGTTATGGGCGCGGGGGCTGCCGGTGAGGGACAGGGTATCTATATCCATGGTAATACTATATCTAATATTGCAGCTTTCGATTCGTCTGAGACCTTCGTTCCCTATCTGTCTGCCGGGATCGCTGTTTTGGGTTCTACCAACATCGAGAATACCGGCAACGACATTTCCGGGACCGGCTCCGGCATCTATCTCGAAGGCGCGGCGGATGTTAAAATCACGCAGGATAATATCCACGAGAACGATACCGGCATCCTTATCAGCAGCTTGTCCGGTCCGGCCGAGATTACGGAAAACTTTATTCAAGATAACGCCTACGGCGTGGCTGTGGATGACTCAGCGGAGCAGGTCACCCTTAACTACAACAGGATTTCGGGTAATGAATATGGCGTTCTTAACGAGGACGGTGGCAACACACTCAATGCCGCCGCCAACTGGTGGGGCGATGAGTTCGGACCGCAACACTATAGTAATCCGTATGAGGATACGACAACCGGCGACCGCGTAAGCGGCGATGTTGATTTCAGCCCCTGGTGGGCTAATGACGCCGGGACTTCTTGGCGGATGTTGCCAAGTACGGATAGTGCAGACTTTGCCGAATGGGTCCAGCTTGCGGGCAGCGGCGCTACGCTCGACGTCGACTACATTGGAGATGGCACACTCCCCGCCATTGACGATGAGGGTAAAGGCCTCAACCTGAATGTCAGTTCGACCGGCAGTCTTACCGTCGGCGGCAGCGGTGAGAAGTTCGCCCTCGGCGGCGACCTGAATATGAATGCGGCCGGCACAGTGACTGTCAACGCTCAAATTGACCCGGACGTTGTCCGGGTGGAAGCGGGCGATATTGACGTTTTTTCTCTTATTACGGCCGACAGTCTTATTTGGCTGGAGGCCGGTACCGGCGGCGCCGGCAGTGTTACAGTGGACCACAGCGGCACTAATACCGGCAGCCTGGAGACTACACAGGCCGGCAGCGACATTACAATAATCGCCGGCTCGGCAGGCAGCGGAGATATTTCGCTACTCGGCCCTGCGACCATCCAGACGAAGGGGGCCACCGGCGACGGGCATGAAATTACGCTGACCGCCAACAATGGCGCGATAACCATGGCGGACGGCTCGCTGATAAACGCCGGCAACGGGACGATTGATATGGAGGGCAGCGGTGACATAACACTTAGCGCCGTCCAGACCATGGGCAGCGCGGCCGTCACAAGCACGGCAGGCAAGATTCTTAACGACGGTAACCCGGGCACGCGTCTGATTGCTCCTGCTCCCCTACTGGCGGCCAGTAGCGGCATTGGGACAGACGTTGACCCACTCGATACTGAGATCGACAGGCTCGACGCTGTTACAACCACCGGCTCTATCTATGTCAAAGATTACGATTTGGACTTGCGTCTGGATTCGGTGTTGGCCAGCAGTGGAAGCGTTACGATAGAGGGTGCCAAAGGAAGCATTATGGTCGATACGGTCACGGCGGATTCCACCGCCGGCACTGTGACAATAATCGCTTCGGATACTTTCGGGGCCATTACCAACGACGGCGACCCGGCTACGTACATTACTGCGCATGCTGCGGACCTCGATGCCAAGACCGCTATCGGAGCCTCGGCTGCCGGTACCGGCGCCCTTGACACCAAGGTCAACGAGCTCACCGCCGTTGCGCATGCCGGTTCAATATATATCAACAACGACGTAACATCCGGCGACCTGGGTCTGGATTCGGTCTCGGCCTCCGGAATCGTCGAGATAACCAATACCACCGGCGCCATTACCGATGGCACGGTGGGTGATGCCGCCGCTAATATAGACGCCATAAGCGCGGTTCTTACCGCTTTGAGCGGTATCGGCGGCGCTGGCGAAGCAGATATAGATACGGCAGTCGGCAGCCTGGAGGCATCGACGAGCACCGGCGGGATATACGTTAGCAATGTCGGTGGATTAACGATAGGGGGCGTAACCGGCGACGTAGCGGGCGCCCAAGTAACCGACCCGACGGGCGGCGCCATAGCGATAATGGCGAGCAGTCCCCTGACCGTAAGTGAGACTGTTTCGGCCCCCGGCGACATCACGTTGACCGCCGATGGCGATGATTTGACCCTGGCCGCCAATGTGACGTCCACCGGAACCGGCACAACCATTGAGTTAAACGCCGGCGACGGTATTATTCAAAATTCCGGCACCGTCAGTGTTACCGGCGGCGGCGCAATCAATGCTCTTGTTGCTGGTACCGGAGGATTTACACAGGCAGAAGAAGCTTCGTTTGTTTCCAACGGTGGGGATATAAGAGTGTCTTCTGGTGGCGACATCGCTATCGCGCTTCTCGATGCTCAGTCCGCAGGCGGCTCAGGCGACGTGGTCGTGTACGCCGAGCAAGGCAAGATTACCGATAATACTGCGGGCGAGGCTGCTAACATAAAAGGCGCGGGCGCGCTCCTGATGGCTTCGACGGGCATTGGCGGAGCAGATGCGGCAGATATAGATACCGAAATCGACAACCTTGTGGCACAGACAGCCACCGGGGGAATATACGTCAGCGACGGCGACGCCCTTACGATAGGAGGTGTATCCGCGGCGCCGGCGGATGCTGGCGTTGAGGTAAGCGGAGCCAGCGGTGATATAGCAATTGCAGCCGGCGGCAAGCTGACCGTAACTGAACGTGTTGCGGCTCCCGGCAATATTACTCTTAACGGGTCGTCCGTGGACTTGGACGCGGATTTGGATGCCGGCGGATTCCTGGGCGGAGACAACACTGCTATTAACGTACTGGGGTCCACCAACGGTGCACAAATCCAGGACGCCGTGGGGATTGCTATTTCTTCATCAAGCACTCCGGCGACCATTGACGTTGCTGAGGGAACCTACGACGAAGGGTCGTTTGATGTAGATAAGGAGGGGCTGACACTGCAATCGACCGGTGCGGTTGCCAACACCGTGGTGAAGGTGGACGGCTTTGGAATGGCTGTTATATCCGATGACGTGACCGTCGATGGTTTCACGTTCACGACCGACCAGCAGGACAATGAATCTGTTGGTCTTCTTGTTGTGGGTGCTGACACCTCGCTCGAGCCCTATCCCGTCGACAATGTTACCATAAAGAACAACGTTTTCCAGGGCCTTCAGCCGGAGGATACCTTCTGCGACTTCGCTTACGGCGCAGCGGTTGTGGGCGACGCGACGAATGTTTCTATCACCGACAACACATTTTCCGAGCTGGGATTTGCGGCGGATGACGTTACTCAATACGGCATATTGATTGGCGACCCCGACATGATGGGTTCACCCGAAGACATTCGGGTTACCGGCAATACGCTTGAAGACATTAAAGCCTATGGTGATGATGCGCAAGCATACGGTATCGCTGTTATAGGCGCAGGGGCTGCCGATGAGGGACAGGGTATCTATATCCATGATAATACTATATCTGATATTGCAGCTTTCGATTCGTTTATGGACCCCGATCCCGATTTGTCTGCCGGAATCGCCGTTTTCGATTCGACCAACATCGAGAATACAGGCAACAACATTTTCTGGACCGGCAGCGGTATCTATCTCGAAAACGCGGCGGATGTTAAAATCAGGCAGGATGATATCCACGAGAACGAGACCGGCATCTATATCAGCAGCTTGTCCGGTCCGGCTGAGATTACGGAAAACTTTATTCAAGATAACGACACCGGCGTGTATGTGGCTGACTCAGCGGACCAGGTCTCCATTAACTACAACAGTATTTCGGGTAATGCTGATGGCATTTATAACGACACCGACAACATACTCGATGCTATGGCCAACTGGTGGGGCGACGCAACAGGGCCGTCCGATAAAAGCAACGACGGGACATTTCCCCCCGGTTTATACAACCCAGCGGGCGGGGGTGACCCTGTGACCGATTATGTCAATTACAACCCTTGGCTGGGCAAGGGCGGCGATGCAGAGCCCGGCACGCCCGGCTTCCAGCCGGAAAGCCCGATGGACTGGGGTATGGTGGTAAATGATCCTGCTGCTATTCTTGCTGCCATTGCTTTCATTGTGGATAATGGCGGCTCCTTTGACTCAGTCAGCGGGGACTGGCCCGGAGACATTACACTTCCGGTAATGGACTTCGACGGGTCCTCAGTAAATATTAGTATTACGGCAACCGGCGTCCTTACCGTTGGCGGCAAGATCACGACCGGCGGAAACGTTATGCTCGGCGGAGTCGGAGCTAACGGTTCGACGGGTGTGATTATTAACGCCGACATTGACCCTGCAACGGTCCACATTCCCTCGAATGATGATGTGACAATCAATGCCTTTGTGCAGGCAGACGAATGGATAAAGGTTGAGGCGGGATTGGATGGCACCGGCAGTATTGTCTGGGTGGCACCGGGCAGCCTGGAAACCTTTAATAATGGCGGAACCATTGAGATGTATGCCGGAACAGTGGCCGGCACCAGCGGAGATATTGCCGTTGGTGGTCCGGTCACCACAAATGCGGGCAATATTACTTTGAACGCCTACCACGGCACGGTTGAGATGACAAGTTCGGGTTCGCTTAATTCTACCGGCGGTAATATAGCTGTAGCGGCGGATGTGGTGGCTCCGGGCGGCGGCGGCGCGATAATGATGGCCAACGGGGCGCTGGTCGACGCCGGTAACGCCAAGATTGATATGGATGCTGACGGTGATATAACTCTGGGCGGCCTTGTGACCACCAACAATGCGGCTGACGCTATAACGATAGACAGCGCGGGCGGCGGTGTGGTTGACGGCGGAGGTACGAATCTTGACATTGTTACCGGCGCATCAGGTACGGTGGTTATCAATGCCGCCACGGGTATCGGAGCGGCCGATGCCATCGACACCACGATAGGCACACTCGAGGCCCACACTACGGCCGGCGACGTCGTGATAGACGAGACCGACAATATTACTCTGGCCGACGTGGACACCGGAGACGGCTCCATCGATATTGCTTCGGGCGCAAGCATCGAATTGGCTGACCTTGACAATGTCATTAGCGCAGGCAGTGGCGGCGACGTCACCTTGAGCGCGGCCGACAGCATCACGGTGCTGGACGCTACTACCGCCGCGGAAATACAAAATACCGGCTCCGTCACTCTTACGGCAAAAGCCGTCGGTGCTACGAATCCGCTCGACCTGGCCGGAGCTACCGCACTTACCATTAATGATTTGGACGGTGCAGGACAGGACATGGTAATTCGCGAACAAGGCGGAAGCTCCATTGCCTCGACCACGATAACCGTGGCAACACCCACAGCGGGCAATATTGATATAGATTACTCCGGTACTGATGTTGTGAACATTGACGAGGGCCATATCCTTACTAATGTCGACCTTGACCTTGACGGCACGGGCGGCAGGACCTTTACCTATACCGCAACCACGGGAGACATCACCATAGATACTGTAAATACGGGCGACGAGGATGTAACCATCACGGCCACGGATGGTGCGATATCCGGCGTCTCTGACGACGCCACGGCCGACATAGCCGGTGACACAGTCACCCTCGTTGCCGGCTCCGGCAATATTCGCGGCGCCGACGCCTTCAAGGCCCTTGATGTCACGGCGACCACGGCGTTGAATGCCGATACCACCGGTGACGATGGTGATATTGCCATAGACAGTATCGGCGATTTGCCGGTCGGCCTGCTGAACGCCGGCAGCGGTAATGTGACCCTGGATTCAGACGGTGCGATCAACGACCACGATGTCGACGCCGTTGTGGACATTAAAGCTGATGAGTTGACAATGACGGCCCAGGGTGAGATAGGCGGTGCAGAGGAGATTGAGACGCAGGTAAATACTCTGAATGCCTCGGCCCAGGCCGCCGGTGATATAGACATAGCCGAAGAAGACACTATTATGTTGGCCAGTCTCCAAACCACAAGCGGAGCGATTGATGTCACCTCATCCACGGGCGACATCAAGGTCGGCGCGATTTCAGCAGGCGCCGGTAACGATGATGTGAGCTTAACAGCCTCAGGCGGCTCCATTCTGGACGACGGCTTCGCGTATCTTTTTGCCGATGAGGCGGTTCTGAATGCCCTGGGCGATATTGGAGAGGCAGAGACCACTTCCGGCAGTCCGCTCCATACTAAGGTTAATACTCTCGAAGCTCACGCGGGCGGTTCTATCTATGTCACCGAAAACTTGCAGGACCTGACCTTGGCCTCTGTCTCGGCCGGGGCAGACATCGACATAATTAATATCGACGGCGACATTACCGTGGGCGCTACGATTTCGGCCGCCGGAGACATTGATTTAGAAAGTGACGAAGACGACATTATAGTGAGCGGCACCGGCATGATTGACCTTGACGGCTCCAATGGTAGTACATTGACGCTGTACGCCGGTGACGACATCCTTATCGAGGGTCCAATTGAAGACAGCGATGCAGGTGATGATGCTGTTCATGTTATGCTTTTTGCAGGTGATGGAGATCCGGGCGATTCGCTGGCCAACATACGGATAGCCGCTTCCATAACTACCGGTGGCGGCAACTTCAGCTCCAGCGGGACGACGTTCAACAACGAGGGCGGAATAATCAACACCGCAGGTACCACCGATGGTTCCATTCAAATAAACGTGCACCAGCCGACGGACAAGGTGAGCCTCGGGGCGGACCTGGACGGCGGAACCGACGGAGCTATCTCCGGCAACGCCGCTCTGATTGATGTTCTCTCCAGTGCGGCACAGGTCCAGGACGCCATCGACATTGTGCGGCCAGCAGGTGACGCGACCATTACCGTTTTTGACGGTACCTACCAGCAAAACCTCTACGTGGACAAGCCCGATATCACTTTGAAATCAGATGAGGGAAAGAGCGTAACTACCCTGACTGCCGACGGCGGTTGGGTAGTCACAATTGATGATGACGGCGACAACTTCGTGCTGGGCGGGGCGAACGGCGAAGGCTTTACCATCCACGGCGCAGGTGGGGAAGGCGGAGCCGACCTCGTGCTGCTTACCAACGGTCCCGAGAACGTCGACATCTCCTACAATACACTGAACACCACCGGCAGCAGCACAACCCTTGGCATAAAGGTGGATGCCGCCGGCACCCGCGATTTGACGATCACCAACAACGAGTTCTTCGCGGACGGTTCTGACACAAGCATATTGGGCGAAGCGCCGATTACCAATCTGCTGGTCAGCGACAACGAATTCACGGGCGGGACAGGGGCGACGGCCATGGACTTGTATGGCGTCGCCGAGGCCAGCCCTTCATCAATCCAGGATAATACCATCGACGGCTTCGGCATAGGCATCAGCGTCGGAAGCGGTACCGCTGCGACGCCCACCGAGGGGTTGGACATCCTGCGCAACGAGATTATGAACGGCACAGACGGCATCGTGCTGGGTGACACCGGCTTCGGGTTGATGAAAAACGTGACGGTGCAGGCTAACAACATCCACGACAATACAGGCACCGGGCTGGTTATACAGAACGTCGGCGTCGATTCTACTCCGGCTCCCGGCGACTTCTTCATTTCGGTTACCAACAACTTCTTTACCAACAACGATAAAGGCGTCCAAAGCCTGCATGCATCAGAATCGGCTGCCATTGGTTACAACAGCTTCAGTGGAAACACGACCTACGCTGTTGAAAACGCCGGTACCTTGGCCATGCTCGATGCCGAGGCCAACTGGTGGGGCCACATGTTAGGGCCGAAACACTTAAGTAATCCGTTTAACTTAATCACTAACGGTGACTCGGTGAGCGATAAGGTCGATTACAATCCGTGGCTGGGCTTCGGCGATGATGCTGATTCCGACCCCACCAATGGGTTCCAGCCAGTAAGCCCCATGCACTGGTGGACCATGGGTTCGCTGCAGCATACGATAGATCTGGCCAGCCCGGGCGATACCATCTTTGCCGCTGCAAAAACTTACAATGAAAGCATAGATGTGGATAAGGGGCTGGCGGGCCTCAACTTCGTAGGAGACGCCGTAGCAAAGCCCGATTCGGCAATCGCCGGCAATGTCACATTGAGCAACACAGACGACAACTGGGACGAAGGCACTCTGGATATCATGACTCTGGGCGTGTCCGTCGACCAGATGACGTGGGACGTGTCCTTCTCCCCGGGTAACACGACTCTTACGCTCAACAGTGACCCCGGTGCTTCCACGGGGGATGTTGGGGAGCACGGTCTGACGTTGGATACCGGTCCGGACGGCACCATCGACCTCGATGGCGACGTTACCATCGGTGGAGACCTGACGCTTATGAGCGACACCGTGGTTGCAGATGGTAAGAAACTGTTTTCCTTCGGCGGCAGCGTAATGCTGGCCTCCGGCGAGAATATGGAGGGTGAAGGCGCCTTGACCATCGAAGCAGACGAGCTGATTCTGCTTGGCGGCACCGACCAGTTTAATCCCGGGACAGGCTCTGCCGGCAACCTGACGGCGGCTGGCCCTCTGACACTGAACGCCCACGAGTCGATTTATGCCCATGGCACAATTACTACCGACCCGGGCGGAGCGGTGGCCGGAGCGGCCGATATTCACCTTTACTCATCCGATAATACCACCCACCTGTTCGGCGACGTAACCGCTGACGTTGGTGATGGCGGTGATATATTCGTTCATAACAGAAGTCAAGTTTCTGAAGACGTGACGCTCAAGGCGGGCAGGAACGTAACCATTGAGGCCCTGATGACCGCCCTGGGCGACCTGACCATCGAGGCCGGTGACCTGACAAATACTAATGAGAACGGAAAGATACAGGCCTTGGTTGGCATCGATATGCCGCAAGCCACTACTCCTCCAGCTCCCCCTGATCGGCACACTCTGACGCTCCGGCAGAATGATGACTTGAACATGCAGGAGAATGTTCTCACCGTGGGCAATGCGGATAACACAAACCTTGTGGCACAAAGCACGGCCGGTTCGGTTACGGAGCAATTGGCCGAGAGATGGCTCTCCATCGAAGCGCGCGCTGAGACATTTATCAGCCTTGATGACAGTGATACCCCCGGTACCATAACAACCAAGACGCTGACGGCCGTAATCGGTGATATCTTAGTCAAATCCGACCTTGGCAAGGTGGAGGCCTACGGGCCCATCGACGCCGGCCAGGATGTCAAGATTGCCGCGCTGGACGAAGGGCCTGATGGGTCGGATGATGCGATATTCCTCAGGTACAACGCGACTGACCCGGCCGTTGAAGCCGGCCGGGATATCTGGCTGGCCAACAACACGTTGGCGGCTGACGGTGTCAGCCTCAAGGCCGGACAGGACGTGAGGGTCGGCTGGCAGGGCGACCAGGGTCCCTTCGACCCCAAGCTCGGCCAGTATGAATCCAAGACTCTCACCGGCGAAGGCGCCTTGACCGTTGAAGCCGACCGCCATATCACCCTCGGCGGCGCCGTGAAAGCAGCAGGACCGCTCACTCTGAGGGCGGATGCCGACTATCTGCCTGTTCCTCCGGCTGAGGACGGCGGCAACATGTGGGCAATGAGCTCGCTGACGACCACGGGTGTCAATAGTGATATGCTTGTTGAAGGCCAGAACATTCGAGTTGAAGGTCCCGCTGATTCGTCTGCAAAGATGGAGATGTATGCATCAGACAACGCCACGCTGGAGGATAATGTAACGGCGACCGGCGATATCGCCCTGTTTGCTGATTGGGATGTACCGGGCCCCGGCTATGAAAACGGCAGCGGCGACCTGACCGTCCTGGGCAACATTGAGTCCACTGACGGCAGCATAGAGCTTCGCGCTGATGACGATACCATAAACCTTGCTAGCGATTGGGTTGAAGCCTGGCTTGACATTACATTGTGGGACAACACCGTGCTCAACGGCTCCACTCACCAGAGGATAGACGCCGAAACCGGCACGTTGTGGGCCATGAACACGGTCACCAAGAAAGATGGTGAGGGCGACCTCACTCTGGGCGGCGGTGCAGGTATCAACGGTATCAACCTTGACGGCACAGTAGATGTTCAGACGACCGGCGGAGGAAGCCTGCCGGAAGCGGGCGGCAACGGCAGCCTGATTATTGAAGATAGTTTCACTGCCGCCGCCGACCTGCTGGCACAGGGCAGCGTTTACTTTACCGATGCTACCAAGTCGAATGTAGTAAATGCCACGCTTGACGGCTCGGTTAACCAGCAGATAAGGGCCGAGAATGGTATGGTCTATGCCAATGGGTCCATTCATAAGACCGAGCCCGGCAACCTGAGCATATTTGGCGGTGTGGACAGCGGCGACTCCGTTTGGACGCCGGACGTCGATGGTACCGTGACAGTGGATACCGGCGAATTGGAAATCAAAGGTAATTCCGGTGTTAGGCTGGGTGGAAGTCTTTATTCTTCCGATAACATGACCATAGTCGCTAATAACAATGCCAGCGGCAGCGGCAACCTGGTGCACACCAATGGGACCATCAAAAGCGAGAACGGCACAGTTTCCCTCTCGGCAATAGATAACAAGATAGAGCTCAGGGGCAGCGGTGCTCCTGCTCCCTATGTTCAGGCCGGAGAGGACATTTTGCTAAATGACGATACTGAAGTAACAAATGCTGAGACACTGGATGCCGCTCGCGATGTAATCCTGGCGGACGGCGAGACCCTGAAAGGCCTAAGCGACCTGACGATTGAAGCCGACCGGCATATCACGCTCGGCGGCGCCACCGAAGCGGCCGGAAACTTGACTCTCAAGGCCGATGATGACCCGGCACCGGACAACGATGGCGATTTGCTGGCCAAGGACGACTTAACCAGCGGCGGCTGGTTAAGAGCTTGGGGAGATAACATTACTATCAACGGTGCCGCACAATCAGGTACAGACGCAGGGGCGGCTGACAAGTGGATGGAGTTGATAGCTGATCGTGCCAATAACGGCGAGGGCGATTTGTTGGCCAAGGGCACTGTAACCAGTGGCGACTGGCTTGAAGCTTACGGTGACGATATCACATTCGAAGCTCCGGCCAGCAGTGCAACTTCGATGTATCTGAAGGCTGACAGTGTCGACGAGGGCAGCGGCGACCTGACGACCAACAGCCTTACCAGCGGCACCTGGATGGAAGCTTATGGCAATAACATTACCATCAATGCTCTGGCGCAATCCGGTGGATATATGTATCTGGAAGCTGATAGTACCTGGAATAACAGCGGCGACCTGACGACGCAGGGTCTTACCAGCGGCAGCTCCCTGGAAGCTTACGGTGACAATGTCACCTTGCAAGGTCCCGTCAGCAGTGCAACTACGATGCTGCTGAATGCTGATAGTACCTATAGCGGCGAAGGCGATTTGTTGGCCAAGGGCACTCTAACCAGCGGCGACTACCTGGAGGCTTACGGTGACGATATCACATTCGAAGCTCCGGCCAGCAGCACAACTTCGATGTATCTGCGGGCTGATAGTGTCGGCGATGGCAGCGGCGACCTGACGACCAACAGTCTTACCAGCGGCACCTGGATGGAAGCTTATGGCAATAACATTACCATCAATGCTTTGGCGCAATCCGGTGAATATATGTATCTGCTAGCGGATAGTACCTCGAATAACAGCGGCGACCTGACGACGCAGGGTCTTACCAGCGGCGCCAGCTTGGAAGCTTACGGTGATAACATTACAATCAACGGCGCCGCACAATCGGGTACAGACGCAGGGGCGGCTGACAAATATATGTATCTGGAAGCGGATAGTACCTATAGCGGCGAAGGCGATTTGTTGGCCAAGGGCACTATAACCAGCGGCGACTACTTGGAGGCTTACGGTGACGATATCACATTTGAAGCACCCGCCAGTAGTGAAGATTATATGTATCTGCAGGCTGATAGTGCCGGCGATGATACCGGCTCCATAGTTGTTCATGGGCTGGACGCAGGTGGCACTATCGACATCTATGCTTCGGATTATACCATAAACATCCATAAATCTACTGCTGACCCTGCCCCTGATGCGGACGTTTATTCCGACGAGGATATCAGGCTATGGAACAATACCGTGGCCGAGCCGGGTGTCAAGCTCCATGCTGACTGGGATGTGTTGCTGGATAGCGGAAAGAGCTTAACCGGCGACGGCACGCTGACCGTCGAGGCCGGTGAAAACATCCTGCTCGGCGTTGATGACCAGTGGAATCCCGAGGACGGCGGCTCGCCCGGCAATGTCTCGGCGGTCGGGGACCTCGTACTGGACGCCGGAGAAGACGTTTGGGCCTACGGTCAGCTTAAAGCCGGCGGCGATATCACGATTTCTTCCTCAGACTCTACCACGTATCTGATTACCGACCTGGTCGAGGCCACCGGCAACGTCAACCTCAATAATAATACCGAGGCCGCCGACGGCATCCTGATTCACGCCGTCGAAGGCGATGTGATTGTCGGAGTAGAGACAGAGACGGTCAACCCGGCGGATTATCCGGGAATTCCGGGACTATTACCGGGAGTATATACCGACACGTATCTGGAAGGTTACGGCGCATTGACGGTTGAAGCCGGCAGCGATGTCATTGTCGGCGGAGAGCTGAGTACCGACGGGGCCATGCTCGTGACTGCAGGAGACAACATCTCGGTCGGTAGTGCGTCTGCCGACGGAGATATGGATATGACCGCGACCACCGGCAACATCACCGCCGGACGACTCTTCCGCATCTACGACCTTGACCCGGTTGACGGCGACCTTGTCTTCAAGGGCGGAGACCTGGACGTGCTGTCGACAGCAGCAGGGCATAATATGGCACTGACGGCAGCGGGCAGTATCTCCTTTAGGAATGCAAAATCATACAGTAAGTGGACAGGCACCGCGTATGAAGGTGGAAACATGACTATGACCGCAGAAGCCGGCGACATAACCGCCGGTGTCGTCGCTCCGACCATTTGGGCCGGAGGGCCGCCCCTGAGCGAGGTTGTCACCGTCACCCAGGGCGGACATATAGGGGCCAACGAAGATATGACCTTGCTTGCCGACAACGACGTGAAGGCCAAATACGTGAATTGGGACACCTGGTCCGGCGGCAGCGTGTGGATAGAGGCAGGTCATGATATCGTGATTGGTGAAGTCCTGCCCACTCTCAAGGCGAATGTGTATGACAGCGATGGAAAGAATGTTGGCACCCAGGTCCTTGGCGACACCCAGGAGGACGTGCTCAACGTCCACAAAGGTGGATACGCAGGTTCGGGCGAAGACATGACCCTGCTTGCCGGTAACGACATCAAGGTGAAAACTGCGCAGAGCTCTGGTGGAGATTTGCTCATGACTGCAGAGCGTGGCGACATCCTTATCGGCGGCCCGGCTCCTCACGCCGTAGCGATTGATGAAGGCGAGTATGGCACTGCCGAATTTGACAAGGGCGGACGTCTGTATGCGGGGAACGGAACGATCACATTATCTGCATTATCTGAAGACGGCGATATTTCACTTAAGATGGCACAGGCAGGAGATGATATAACAATGACCGCTGGCGGTAACATTACGCTTCGCACCAACGCCACCAATCCTGGTCAGTGGGCCGAGCCCGATCGGACAGAGTCTTTTTACGGTGACATCCGCCTGCATGCGTTGAATGGCGACATCAGCATCGGCGGTGACGTCGCTGTCGTTGAGCCCTATGAGCTGATAGCCGGCTATGTTGAGAGGGGGCTGAACGGCGGGGTATCGCTTATCGCCGACAACGGAAAGATATTCACGCCTGGCGGCGACAATGACACGCTAAGTGCCATCATAGCCGGCTATTCCAATCAGGCTGAGGATATCGGCGTCGAGCTGCCACAAGACCCCGACCAGAAGGCGGCCATCGTCATTATCAGTGCCGACACTTTGAAGCTGGGTCCAGACGCCGAGCTTTGGGCCGATGGCATCTACGACACTACCGGCGAGGTTGATGACCGGGCTGCCATTAAGTTCCTGGATGTTGAAGGTACTGTTATAGGCGGCGTTCCCCGGAAAGCAGGCGACCCGTTCGACGCGGCCATTTACCTGGCCAGTACAACGGGTGATGTTGATGTCAGTTCGCCGGTCAGCATTCTGTCCTCTGAGTCCGCACAGGTTCCTGATGGTGACACTGAACCAATTGGTGAGCCCATGGGAGCCATGGTCATCGACGCATATGATACGGTAACCTTTGATAACGGCGTGCTCTTTAACGCTGCAACTCCTCTGGATACCTTGTTCCAGAACTCTCTGGCAAACGGCCAGGTCGGTGACAGGCTGGAGGTGGCTTCTCGCATAACCGAATGGCTGTTCCAGGCTGTCCTCGGCGGCACACTGCCGTATGCCGGAGGCGGCGGGCCGTTCCCAACTGGTTATAACTATGTGCTTCGCGGCGCAGGCCTTGGCAATCCCGCCATAACCGACGGCAGAGCCTGGGTCCTTGAAAACCCGACGCCGCCAGCGCCTCTTTATCGGGAAGCGGGTGAAAGAACCGAACCGCAGGAGTTCGGAGAAGGCGGCTGCCCGGCTTTGATGGCGTGGCTGGCTGACGAGCTTGGCGTCGCGGAAGAGGCCATTGAGGTGTATGTAGCCGATACTTTCGCCTACTCCACTGATATACAGCCCTGCGAGATGTGTGCAAGACTCAAGGACGCGGCTACGGTTTTAGCTGATGATACGCTGATAGCTTCTCTGGCCCAGGTTGTCAATGAGTTTATCACGACGCCCGCACCGCCTTCAGAGGAACAGATGGCTTCAATTGCTGCGGCACTGGCAGGCCCCGAGGCCGGCACCAGTTATGCCTCGGCTGCACAGTGGATTGATGCTCTTGTGGCATACGTCGGCATCCTGAACACCGAAATGGGAATGTCGATAGCTGATTCCGCAGCGGCGGCGAACAAGTATGTTGCAGCGGTAACCGAAACCGGCAACGAGAGTCTGATTGCGTACGTTCAGGCTCGCCTGGCTGCTATGGGCGGCTGATGGAACGCGTTAGACCGAGTTCGCACAAGCGAGGCATTACAGAATATAAAAAGCCTGCCCCTTTGAAAGGGGGCAGGCTTTTTGATTGTAATGGTACTATCAGATGAATTCTTCACTTATTCAATGGGCCTGAGAATGGGCCCATAAGCGACCTGTTTGCTCGCGTTGATTTCCTCTATGTGCTGTCCCAGCTTTGCGACCTCTCTGAGATTCGCGGTCTTTTGGTACAATTGAGCCATCGTATCGAGCACATCCGCTATGTTGGGGTGATTCCGGCCAAATATGTTTTGGAGCGTGTTCAGGGCCTTTTGACACAGGGCCCGGGCCTGCGGGTACTTTCCCTGCTGTATATACAGCCTTGCCAGATTGTTGAAAGCCATTGCTGTATAGTCATTGTCTGTCCCCAACGAGGTTTCCAGCACCTCCACGGCTTTTTGACAGACGCTTTCGGCCTCGGCATATCTGGCACTGACGACATACAGTTCGCCCAGTGCGTTCAAAACCTTCCCTGTAAGCGGGTGCGAGGCTCCACGTTTGTTTTCGACCGCCGCCAGGGCTTTCCGGAGCAGCCTTTCCGCCTGGTCATAGTCTTTCTTTGCCTGACAAATCTTGGCCATTGTCACCCATGCGGGAACCAGAAGATGGTTGTCAGCCCCGTAAATCTTGCCCTGTACGGCCAGCGTTCGGTTAATGAGCGATTCTGCTTCGAGGTACCTCTGCTGCAGAGTATAAAGTCTTGCAAGATCCCCAAGCACCCCTGCTGTATACGGGTGCTCCGGTCCGTAGCTGTTATTGATTATTTCGAGCGCACCCAGGTAATAAGTTTCGGCTTCCGCAAAATCACCCTGGGCAACCAGCAGTTTGGCAGTGTCAACCTGAAACGGAGCTACCAGCGGGTCATTAGCCTGATGACTCTTAAGCATAATAGCCAGCGCCCGGTCCAGAACAGGCTTGGCTTCCCGATACCTGCTCTGTGCCTGATAAATTGAACTCAAGGTTCTGAGTGTATACGCTATGTACGGGTGCTCCTTGTAGTAGACTTTCTGTTGCAGTTCCAGCCCCTGCCGGCACATGTTTTCGGCATCGGTCAGCATGCCCTGATTCATATAAAGCCAGGCCGTGTCAATCAGGCACGAACACAGCTCCGCATCGGAAGTCTTTTTTGTTCTGGCCAGACTTAGCGCCTGTTCCACAAGCGGCCGCGCCTTGGCATAGTCCCCGTAAGCCATGTACACCCTTGCCATCGATCGCAGCGTTCTGGATGCGCGTCCGCTTTCGGCCGTATCTGCACTCCCGCCGACCGTGCCCCCGTCGAGCAGAGTTGAGACACACACTACGATAAGGACCAGACGTTTAATGTTCCACAATCGTGAGGATGACAATTTTGTTTTCGTCATATAGAATTTCCCGACCTGTGCTTGTCAAAATTGCGATACTCGAGACCCTTGCCCTGGACCGATAGCAGATTGATCTGTTTCTCGCTGTCTTTTTAAAACCCTCTCTGCCGTATCTTACCCCCGATTCTGCAGGTGTTATTTCCCATTAGCTGCCTGATGCCCCTGCGGCCCGGGAAATTACACTCCTCCTGTGTCAGCAAATTACACAATAGTTTTTCGTAATATTTCATCCCCCACTTTAGGTCGAGTTTAATCGTTCCAAACACTACTTTGCTTCATGCCGCATCTTTGCGCACTGCTTTGGAAGTCCCCCCGGATAAAATATAATAAACAAAACGTTCTGATGACTTATCGGCCTACGCCACAGTTCCCCACTGATTGTCGGGATTTCAGCCTCTCCAGGTACAAGCGTGAGTAAGGTAGGAATCGTACAGACTGTGCGGTTTATAGCTGCTTTGATGCTGCTATGCTGTCTGATAATATCAGGACTTTTATTAGCCCAAAACATTGGTACGCTGATTCAGATAATAATGCCTTTGGCGGCGCAGGAGGTACGCCTATTCGTAATGGTCTTTCGCGGGGATAGTTGTCGCAAGTCGGGCATCCACCTTGAGGCCGTCTGCGAGATAATTATCGTGCTGTAAATCCTGCTTACACCCGGGATTCTTGACTTTGAACAGTTTCCCTAATCGTTCACACCGCAATGCTTGCTGATGAGGATTGAGTTTCAAGATGGATTTGATATAGTAATCGGAGTGAAGTTCGATTGTTACCGGTCGGTATATCTGAGCAGGTTTAAGTTGGGAACTACCGGCATGGCAGTCTGTACAGAAGGGGTGCAAATTCCGTGTGGATTCGTTCTTTCAGTGTCATAACCGCATCCGTGATAACCCTTGCAGCGTGCCCGGCATTCTCGCAAGAGAACTTATTCCCCAGTTTCGCTGACAAGCATACGGCAGCTTTATGGCTTTTTGATGAACCGCATTATCTTAACATGACCCTCACCGATGCCGGCACCAATTGGTACGACCTTCGGTTGTCAGAAGGAGCCCTCGTACCCGGCAAGTTCGGCAACGCCTTAAGCCTTGCAGCCGAAAAGAAGGCCGCCGCGGTTTTTGCCAGCCACGCATTGGACCCTGTAGGGCCTCCTGAGAAGCTGCTGTCGACTCTGGCAGGGCAGGACTGGACGCTTGAGTTCTGGCTGAAGATAGATGCCCTGCCCCTCGCCGATGCTGTAATTATCCGGATTGGCCCTGGCGAGGTCCCTGATTTTCAATTAGACCTGGCTGAAGGAGCAAAAGCTCTGACGCTTTGCAGCACACTTGCCAATCTTTTCCTATCTTGCCCCACAGACGCAGAAAAACTGGGGGACGGTTGCTGGCATCATCTGGCTTTAACTCGATGCCGTGAGAATGTAAGACATTATCTGGATGGCGTTTTGCAGTGTGAGCCGGGGACTTTGGCCGTTCCTGCCTCTGGTGACAATGCTCGCTTTAAACCGGGGTTTGTTGGCATCTACTATGGAAGCTATCGATTCAAAGATAGAGGCGGTTCGGAAGAGTGCACGGAAATCAATTTTCAATGGGGGGCCGTCAGGGGCAGAAGCTGGTCCGAACGGTGGCACGGGTTTATCCAGGCGTCCTTCAGCGGGCAAGTGTCGTTCTCCGCCGAATCCGAGGCCCAGGTACAGTTGAAAATTGCGGGTCATAGAGTCATAGATACCTCGCAGGATTTGCAGAGTCACGGCGGCAGTATGCAAATGGTAAAAGGCCGAATGTACCCTTTTGTTTTGGAATATAGTGCCGAGGGCATAGGCAACAACTACCTGCGATTATTCTGGACCCGGCTCGGCGCCGACAGAGAGCTCGTTCCGAGCACAGCCTTTTGGCATACGGACGAAGACCTGAAAAATGCCGGGATTGCCTATGACCCGGATAATTTTGCGCTGGGTTTGACCGGACCGGGCGGCAAACCTTTCAACGTCTATCTTGATGAACTGCGTGTTTCAGATGTCGTCCGCTACAAAGACTCCTTCACACCCCCCGACAGCTTTTCACGAAATTATCGCAGGCGTGGTCCGACGGTTCCTCCGAAACCAGCGGCCGCAACGGGTCCCGTGCCGCTTTTTGGAGAGGGCTCCACGCCCGGAGTTCTGCCGTTCGGCGCCCGCAAACACCTGTTTATCGACGACGCTATTCTCGAGGAGTACGAGAACCTTAAGTTTACCGTCAATCCCCCACAGGACCGGCAGGTGGTGACGTTTGCCGCCAGCGAAGCGTGGGAAGGTGAGCCAGGCAGGGTGATGGGGCCCCGGAATGTTTTCGAAGCCAACGGTAAAATTGTCTTGGAATATACCAACAGCCACATGTGGAGCAGGAAGGGTGAGAGAAACTTCAACTATGTCGTGTTTTCGCACGACGGCCTGTATTTTGTTGAAAAACCTAAAATAGGCGAAGTCCAGTGGAACGGCTCGGCCAATAACAACATTGTCCTGGGAGGCCCCATTCAGGGCAATATTTTTGAGGACGCCAACCCAAACATACCGCCTGAGGAGCGATTCAAGTTCACGGCTTATTTTATGACCAGAGGGATTTATCTTTTTGTGTCTCCGGACGGCCTCCACTGGCGGCGGAACGAAACGATAATGCTGCCTTTCGATTGTGGCGGCGGCGTGGAAGCCTTCTGGGACGACCAGCACGGACGATATGTGTGCTATATTCGCCACGAAGCGATGTCTACAAAAGCCAAAGCGGGTCCGGCCGACCCCGGCGGCCGGGCCGTAGCAATGGCAGTCACTCGTGAGGTTACAAAGCCCTGGCCGTTCAAAAAACTGCAAAGCCCGTCCCGAAAAGATACTCTCCCGATGCCGGCAAGCGCAGGTGAGCTTCCCATTCCCTTTTACCCGACTCGGGCCGGCCAGCCTTATCGCACGCGGGCGACCAAGTATCGCTGGGCTCCGGATACCTATCTCGCCTTTGTCTGGAGGATTATCGGCGACGACCATACCACGCGAAGGACGGAACTGGCGGTCAGCCGGGACGGCCTGAACTGGAAAAACTATGGCGAACCTTTTTATATTCCCAACGGCTGGGAAATCGACGGCGGTAAAGTGATTGAGGCCTTATCCTGCAACGGTCTTGTCAGACGCGGTGACGAAATCTGGCAGTATGCGCACCTGCGCCGCCGCCAGGCGGATATACTCTGTCGGCTGGCGCAAAGGCTCGACGGATTTGTTTCATTGGATGCCGGTGAAGAACCCGGCTGGGCTGTCACCCGCCCATTGGTCGTCGAAGGTACCCGCTTGGAGCTCAATGTCAGTGCCCACAGGTCCGTCCGCGTTGGCATGGTAAATTGTGATTACAGTCCCATTGCCGGCTTCCGTGCCGAAGACTGCGATCCGATTAGAGGCGACTCGGTCAGACGCGTGGTTACCTGGGCGGGAAACAGCGACCTGAGCAGACTACCCGTAGAAGTTGTCCGGTTGCGGTTCGAACTTGAGGATGTGAAACTTTTCGCTTTCGAATTGCTGAATTAGCCGGACTGATAAACTTATAAGCAAACCGGCAAAACTGCAGACTTGATACCATTTAAGAAATCGCTTTTTCGCGAAAACAATAGTGCTTCCTTGTGTCTTATGTTAATTGAACGGCCGGATAACTCAGCCATTCACGCAAAGACCAAACATGATCGGTCAAACCCGCGACCATTGCAGGTGTTCTCGACAGCCATCGATCATCGCGGTCTTGTACGCGAAGCGTTCTTA